>CALUTJ010000019.1 GCA_944323685.1 Candidatus Gastranaerophilales bacterium
CAGTTCAGCCGAAAAAGAAGGCAAAGGTGAGCAGTGACGGCTCGAAGGCTCGAGGCGGCAACTGCGACACTAGATTATAACATTTACAAAGTTTAACCTAATCTGTACGGCAATTTATTTTTGTCGCATAATAATTTATACTGCTCAGGTAAAATTAAAAAGGAGCATTTTTGATGGACGAATACATTTGTAACGTATGCGGTTATGTTTATGACCCCGCCGAACATGATAATATACCTTTTGAAGATTTGCCTGCTGATTGGGTTTGCCCGCTTTGCGGTGTCGGAAAAGACGAATTTTCCAGAGCTTAACCCGCAGAAATTTAGTTGACAGGATTTTTGGCAGTGAAATCCCCTTATCAAATAAGGAGATAGCATTATGGATTTAAAAATCAAACCTATAAAAAACAATGTCTTTTTCATCGGTTCAAAAGACGGAAACAGAAAGCTCTTTGACCAGCTTATACCGCTCCCGCAGGGTACTACGTACAACTCTTACCTTGTTAAAGGCAGCGAAAAGACTGCGATTGTCGATACCGATTATCCTAAAAAACTTGATGAATACAAAAAAAGACTCGAAGAAAACAACATAACAAAAGTTGATTACATCATCTCTAACCACGCAGAACAGGATCACTCCGGCGGAATCCCCATGCTTTTGGAAATGTTCCCGGAGGCTAAAGTTGTCACAAACGCAAAGGTTAA
Organism: Candidatus Gastranaerophilales bacterium; assembly: GCA_944323685.1. Taxonomy (GTDB): domain Bacteria; phylum Cyanobacteriota; class Vampirovibrionia; order Gastranaerophilales; family Gastranaerophilaceae; genus Limenecus. The sequence goes on from CALUTJ010000019.1 coordinate 705, forward strand.
AGAAAACGTTATCAACATGCTCCACGTTGACGAATCCAGATTCATTGTAATAAATGACGGCGATGAACTTTCCTTAGGCGACAAAACTTTCCAATTCATTATTGCGCCTTTTGTTCACTGGCCTGACACAATGTTTTCTTATTTAAAAGAAGACAAAATGCTATTTACATGTGACTTTTTAGGCTCACATTACACAAAACACGAGCTCTTTGCAGATTATACAGACGAGCTTAAAGAAGCTGCAAAAAGATATTATGCTGAAATTATCATGCCGTTTAGAAACTTTGCTAAAAAATATACAGACAAAGTTAAATCAATGGATGTAGAAATTATTCTGCCAAGCCACGGTCCTGTTTATGACAAACCCGAATGGATTTTGGATTTGTACGCTGACTGGACATCAGACAGGGTAGAAAACAAAGTTGTTATACCTTATGTATCAATGTATGATAGCACAACAATGCTCGTTGACAGATTGAGCGAAAAACTTACAAACGCAGGTATCGAAGTGAAACTCTTTGACCTTGTCCACTGTGACGAGGGGGCGCTTTCAATGGAGCTTGTTGATTGTGCTACTGTTGTTTTAGGCTCTTCAATGGTTCTGGCAGGCCCGCATCCCGCTGCTGTTACCGCAGCATATCTTGTTAACGCTTTAAGACCGAAATTAAGATACTATTCAATAATCGGTTCTTACGGCTGGGGCGGAAACCTTGAAGGTACAATCGAAAAAATGTTTACAATAATTAAGCCTGAAAAACTGGACTACGTTATAGTTAAAGGTCAGCCGAGAAAAGAAGATTTTGACAAAATTGATGTTCTGGCTAACCAGATTATTGAAAAACATAAATCGCTTTAATTTTGAATCTTTTAATATCAAAAAGCCCCGTATATATTAATACGGGGCTTTTTATCAGTTTTCAATATCTCTGTGAGTTTTGTTAAACAAATCAATTATTCTGCAAAACTGGAAAGATATATCCATTGCATCCATATCGTTTATATTTTCGGTTTTATCAACAACATACGGGTCTTCTTTTCCCCAGAGTTCGTCATGGGCTGATTTATAAGAGATTACAAGGTTAATCAATTCAGCAAGCTGGATTGTTGTCATACCCATCATTGCAGCTATTTCTTGATCCAAAAGCAAACGCAAAGGATTTGCTTTGTGTACTCTCATGTACAATTCGCCCGTATTGTCAGAAGCAAGAAATATATCGTTCTGAGGAAAAGCCTGTTTTGCAACTTTGGCAAAAGCTCCGGCCTTTGCTTTATTTTCATCGCTCATATTATTGATATTCGGGAAGAAATATACACCTTTAAAAGATATATTGTTATTTACTTTATTCAACATAGCCGTGTTACACCTTTTGTAGCATAAACACGGCTATATAAAAATTTTTGCTAGTTTCAAAATTATATTTAAACAAATGTTAATTTATTTTTTAATTTTGTTAATTACCCATTCTCGGTAACGGCGGAACAGGCGGATTCAGCGGTTCAACAGGTTTTAATACCGGTTTTTGAACCTGTTGTTTGACAGGCTGCTGTTTGGGTTCTAAAAACGTATTATTAAAAGATACGGGATTAGGCGCTGTCTGTTGTGCCTGTTCTTTTTCAAGAACATCTCCGACAATATCGGGAACGTTTTGTTCGTTTTTCTTTTCTGCTTCAAGGGCTTCCTCATCGGTAATTGTTTTTACATCAACAGCACCGTAGCGTTTAAGTTCAATTTCCGGATAATCGAAATCGGATTTGCCGAATTTTTCAACGAGAATCTTCATTGTTGCCTTCCATACAGAAGCAGGGATGGTGCTTCCGTAAACGCTGCCCATTTTTGAGTTATCATCGTTCCCTACCCATACACCTGTTACAACGTCAGGTGTATATCCATAGAATGAAGCGTCTTTACTGTCATCGGTTGTACCTGTTTTACCTGCCGAGGGAACACCTATATTTGCCGCACGCGCCGTACCTCTTTCGATAACAGTTTTCAACATTGCTGTAACAACTGCTGCGGTGTTAAGATTAAGTACCTTCATAACCCTTGTTTTTGGAGCCTGATAAATAACTTTGCCGCGGGAAGTTTCTACCCTTTCAACGGCATAAGGTTTTACCTTGAAACCGCCGTTAGCCAGTGCCCCGTAGGCTACTGTCATCTCGTACAGTTTTACGCCGTTAGAACCGAGCGCAATTGTCATATCGTATTCAAGAGGGGTTGTTATGCCTAATGAACGTGCAACCCCGATTACCGAACGTACCCCGACATCTTTTATAAGTCTTGCTGCCATTACGTTTGAAGACAGTGTCAAGCCCATATACAAAGGTAATTTACCTCTGTATTTGTTGTTGTAGTTGTGCGGACGCCAGCCGTTGATATTAACGGGGGTGTCTTCGAGCATATCGTTAGGTCCCCAGCCTTTTTCTATAGCTGCGGCATAAACAAACGGTTTAAAAGCAGACCCCGGAGGTCTTATGGATTGAGTTACACGGTCGTACTGGCTTTTGTAATAGTTCTTTCCGCCTACATAAACGTATATTTCACCGGTAATAGGAGAGAAAGAGAACACTGCTGCCTGACGGTTTCCGCCCGAGCCTAATGCTCTTACGACTGCATCTTCGGCAGCTTGTTGTGCTTTATAATTAAGAGTGGTAACTATTTTATAACCGCCCTGAGAAATTTCGGTTTCGTCAAATCCGAGTTCTTCAAGCTCATTCATTGCATAATCAACAAAATACGGGGCGCGGTTAAGCGAGTATACACTCGGGTTAGGGTTCAAATGTAATTTTTCGTTTTTAGCCGCTTCGTATTGTTCTGGTGTGATATAGCGCATTTTTAGCATTCTGCCGAGAACCTGATCTCTTCTTTGCAGAGCAAGCTTTTTATTGTTATATGGCGAATATACAGACGGAGCCTGCGGCAAACCTGCAATAAGCGCGCATTCTGCAAGGGTTAAATCTTTTAACGGTTTGTTAAAATAAATTTGGGCAGCTCCGGCAACGCCGTATGCACCTGAGCCTAAATATACGTTATTGAGATACATTTCAAGTATCTGGTCTTTTGAAATTGTTTTTTCTATCCTTGCAGCAACAATAAATTCTTTTATTTTTCTGTCAAAAGTTTTTTCGTTGCTCAAGAAAAGGATTCTTGCGAGCTGCTGGGTGATTGTGCTGGCGCCCTGTTTAAGGTCACCAGTCATAATGTTTACCACCATGGAACGAGCAACACCTATAGGGTCATATCCGTGGTGATGATAAAAGTTTTTGTCCTCGGTTGCTATAATTGCGTTTTTAATATTATCCGGAACATTTTCTATATCTACTTTTTCAAACTTATATGCGGTGAAAGTTTTGATAACTTCATCATCAGCGGAATAAATTTTTGTTACAACATTTGGCTTGAAATCTTCAAGATGTTGAATCGGCGGCTGTGAAGCAAGGTACATATTTACTCCGATAAACCCTGCCAGCATAAATGAAAATAACATTATAAACAGCTGTTTAAAAGGGCCGTTTTTTTTAGGATTTTTAAATTTTTTAGGCATTTCAAACTCTGACATTTCTACTAATCCGTTAAATCAAACATATAGCTGTATTCTAACAAATAAAATATATAAATACAAATTTTAGGCTTATTTCTGGACTATAAAAATCTGTTTTGATAAAATTTTGCTATGAACATAACAATCAGACAAATGCAAAAATCCGATGTTGAAGAAGTTGTAAGGCTGGAAGCTCTTTCTTACGGTGAGCATCACTGGTCTAAAGAATCATTTTATAATGAACTGGAAAACAACCTTGCACACTATTACTGCGCCTTAAATGACGACAATACACTTATGGGCTATGCCGGCTGCTGGCATATATTTGAAGAAGCCCATATAACAACCCTTTCGGTTAATCCTGATTTCAGAAAGCAAGGTGTTGCACAGCATTTGTTGTTTGCGATAATCGATGACTGTTACAAAAATATGATAAAATACATAACGCTTGAAGTCAGAGAATCAAATATTCCCGCCATTTCTTTATATGAAAAAAACGGCTTTAAATCAATCGGTACGCGCAAAGGCTACTATCAGGATAACAACGAGAACGCTTTAATAATGTTTACGGAAAACATATGGCACGAAAAGTTCAAAACGTTGTATAATAACTTGAAAGCACCTAAGGAGCCTCTAAAACAAAAATGAACACAAAACGCCTGAAAGACGAACTTGATACCTTTAACGCAGAGAATAAAAAGCTCCGCATAACAATGGGGACTCTCGTTGTTATGGGCTGGTGCGTGTTTTTAATTATTATTTCCACATTTACTCAGCTTGACTTTAATCATTATATTTTTGGCTCGTGGAATCCGGCAGACCCGGCATTTTTAAAGCTTAAACACTGTATTTATATACCCCAGATACCGACAATTCTTTTTATTGCGGCATTAATCGGATGCAGATTCGGTATAACCTCCGTTATCATATATATTTTACTCGGTCTGACCTGCTGTCCGATTTTTGCGCTGGGCGGGGGGATAGAGTACTTATTTCAAAACAATTTCGGCTACATTCTGGCATTTATACCGGCTGTGTTTATCGTATCATTTATGCTGAAAGACAAATTCAGCTTTGTAAATACTGCTAAAGCCACAATATTAGGTGTTTTGACAATACACATTATCGGCGTTTTTTATCTGATACTTATGGCTATAATTCATCGTGATCCGTTTTCCGAAGTTTCAAACTGGATTGTAATGCAAAGCACCACAAAGATGGTTTATGATTTTGTTTTCGGATATCTTGCTATACTTCTTGCCAAACCGGTAAGACAGATACTCTGGGTTTCTATGGGTTAAGAATTTTTTCTTTGTTTGTCAAACTTTTGAATCTTTAAATCAAGAATTATCGCATCAAACATTTTTTTACGCTGTTCAGGCGTAGCAAAAGTGTTATTGTTGACGCTCCTTTTTATTGCTTCTACTTCATCGGGGTCAAGCGCTATATCATCAGGATTAAAGCCTGTTAAATCTTTTTTATACGGATTTTCGGGTTCTTTATATTCGTTAATTTCTTCTTTTTCTTGAGATTTCCATATTTTATGCGAAAAATTTATGTCCTCGATTTCTATTCCCAGTGCGTCCGCATAAGTCTTTGTCTTTTTTAATATTGTTTGTTTAAACATTGTCAATTCAGAGCATACGGCAGCATTTGCACAGGCAATAACAAGTACATTTGAAGGTGTTATGGAATCGGGTTTGGAGTATTTTTCAAACTTTTTTCCAACAATTTTTCCCCAGAACTTAAACAAAGATGCTCTCTTTATTCCCTGCTGAAGTTTTTTATCTTTTAAAACATCTGACACAACATTGCCAAGACTTGTAAAATCAGTGTATAAAATTTCTTTATTTTGGTTTTCCATTTTATACGGTACCCTGTTGCGCGCGTCTTTGTTCAATGATTCTGGCTGCATTTTCAAAATCTTCGACCGTATCTATATCCACACATGTTCCGCCGAAATAGACCCGTGGATTTTTGCCTATAAAGTCTTTGACTTCTTTCATAACGGAGGTTTTTACAATATAGGTGGCGCCTGTTTCTCTCAACATCGGGAAATGTCTGTCTTTGTCCTGACGTCTTGGTCGGTTTCTGTAGTCATAAAGACATTCATATTCGCCGCTGTCAGGATTTTGACGCCATTTTGCATGGGTAGTGCCCAGAATTTTTCCGGCAAAGACAGAGTCACAACCGTCTTTTTCGCACTCAAAAAACAACTCAAATGCTTCATCAAGCTCTTTGGAATCTCTCAACGGGCATGTAGCCTGTAGTAAAACAACAATATCGGGTTCGTAATCCTCGTTTTGTTTTAAATAATCCAAAACTTGAAGCAGAACGGGTGCGGTTTTTGTTTCGTCCTGAGCCAGTTCAAGGGGTCTGTCAATAACTTCCGCTCCGAGGTCTTGTGCAACCTGTTTGATTTTTGCACTTTCCGTTGAAACGACTGTCCTTGTGACATATTTTGAGTTTTTGGCTGCGTCTATTGAGTAAGCCACAAGCGGACGATTGGCAAGAGGTTTTATGTTTTTACCGGGAATACCCTTTGAACCCCCTCTTACCGGTATAATTGCAAGTATTTCCATGTTTAGTCTAAAATTTCTTCAAGAATTTTTGCATTGCTCAAAGCTTTTTGAGGGCTGGGCAGTTTTGTACGTTTTATATAACTTCTTAAAGCTTCTCTTACGAGTTCGCTTCTTGTTCTTTGTTCGCTGTCTGCAACCTGGTCAATTTTATTCAAAAATTCATCAGGCATTGATACCAGAATTCTTGCCATATTTTCTCCTTTTGATGATTTCCCTATCTGAGTGTAGCAACATTCACCCTAATATTATACATCAAAAGGTTATATTTTCTATATCATTTTGTACAAACTTTATAATAATGTTACATATAACTAGATTCTTTTGTCTTTATATTTTTTGTAAAATTCTTTGTGGTTGAGCTTTAATATGTCCTCAAAAACATCATAGCCTACCAGTTTTTTGCATATATCTTTGTTAAAATTTTCTTCTTTTGTCATCAACAGTCGGGCTTTCATCCAGTCATAAAATTTTTCTCTTTTAAAAAACGGAGTTTCGAAAAATAAAAAAGAATACTGGGTGTATTTATGCTGAAAAAACGCATATTTATAATCTTCATAATTGTTTGTTTTTTTCAAAAATGTTTCCATCTTATTGATTACTTTAAAGATATCAAACACTTTATCTCCGAGAGAATTCATTGTGGACGAAGTATTGTGTCTTCTGTAAAAATACATCATACTGTCATCGATAAGGATTTTATCGGCTAAAATAAATGTTTCGAGATAAAAGAGCTGGTCTTCAAATATCAAACCTGTTGTAAATTGCAGATTATTTTTATCCAAAAACTTTTTGTTATATATCTTGTTTACGGCAGACATATTTCCGCTGAAAGGGTTCATACAGTCATCAAAAGTATGTATGTAATCTTTTTGTTGAAAGTTTTTCCAAACAGGCATTTCAAAGAATTTAGACAGATAGATTGAATTTGGTTTATCAAACCAGCTGCACGCATTAAACAAAAAGATATCAATATCTGTGCCGGTTTTTTTTATTTTTTCAACAAATTTTTTATATAAGGACAAAGATACCCAGTCATCAGCGTCAATGAAAGAGATATAATCACCGGTCGCCTGTTTCAAGCCCGTATTTCTTGCAGCACTCTGGCCTTGATTTTTTTGTGTTATTACTTTTATTCTGCAATCTTTTTGTTCATATTTTTTTAAAATTTTAAGGGAATTATCATTTGAACCGTCGTCTACACAGATTATTTCAAGATTGTTGTATGTCTGTAAAACAACAGAATCCAAACAAACCGACAGGTATTTTTCGCAGTTATAAACGGGAATAATTACGGAAATTTTAGGCATTGTTATTCCCTCCGTTTTTTATCAGAGATTCAAACATTGTATTAAATTCATCGTATTCCATTGTTAAAATTGTTCTTAAAAAATGGTATGATTTCTCTTTTTCTAAAATACCGGAATCAAATTCCGTATAATCAATATCCCCGTAGTATTCTTTGAGATTGTTAAACATTAGTTGCCGCACTTGGCCTTTTGTGGAGGCAAGTTTTTGTATTAAATCTTTAATCTGGGTTATTAAAATAATATTTTTATATTTGTCGTATTTGCCGGACTGTTTGAATATATCTCGTCTTAATCGTTGCGTTTTAAAGATATCAACAAACCGTTTATCTGCGGATTGAATAATAGAACCCTCTCTCAAAACTCTGTAAAAATAGTAAGGATTAAAATCAAAAGATATTCTTTTTGCATTTAAATAACACTGTGCAAAATAAGGCATATCTTCAAAAATTAAGCCCTGCGGAAATTTAAAATCTTTTATAAAATCATGCCGGTACAGTTTTGCATATGCGCAAACGTGAAAATTAAAATAAAGCTCCGGCGGCATATCTTCTTCACAAAAATATGTACCGTGAACATTTGCAAAAAATTTTTCCTTATCCAGAAAGTCCCATACTTCCGTTTGAAAAGTATCGCTTCTTACAATGCAAAGGTTACAAAAAACAAAATCACTTTTGTTTTGTTTTACATTTTTATACAAATTTTCGAGCATTAAGGGCGAAATATAATCATCGGAATCCACAAACATAATATATTCGCCGTTTGCTGCTTCAACACCTGTATTTCTTGCGCCGGAGAGGCCTTTGTTTTCTTGATGTATTACTTTTATTCTTTTATCGAATAACGCATACTTATCAAGAATTTCTCCGCTGGAGTCCTGTGTACCGTCGTCAACACATATCACCTCAAAATCCTTGAAAGTTTGCATAATAATTGTATCCAAGCAAACATCAAGGTACTCTTCAACATTATAAACCGGTACAATAACTGAAATCTTAGGCATAATTTATATTATTGCAGATTATACATAATTTTGACGCTTTAAACAGATGATTTTTTGAAAAATTATGCTGTTGTTTGATGTTTGTAACATTTCTTAATATACTTCCAGATTTTATCAATTTTCAAACTAAAAAAAACTTTATTTAAATAAGGGAAATTTAGAGATTATATATACACGGGAATTTATTTATTTAGAGAAAGGTATTATATGGGATACGGAATGAGTTTTGGCGCAGGCTTGCCATCAAATTATCAAAATAATTTGTACTGGATGTATCTGATGCAATCAATGCAGCAGGCACAACAAGCCCAGCAGGCATTATATGAACAAAGAATGCAGCAGATGCAGCAGCAACAAGAACTGCAAATGCAGCAGCAACAATTACAGCAGCAGCAATTGCAGCAACAGCAAATTATGCAGCAACAGGCTCTTGCTCAAACACAAGCTCAAGCTCCCGTTGATACAATGACAACAACTCAGCAGCAAACAGTCACCGTGCCGGCTCAAGTCGATGGCGACGGAAAAGACGATGGTAAAATAAGTTTTGGTAAAAAATGTAAAAACTTCTTTAAAGGCGTAGGCAATTTCTTTAAAGGAATGGTTTGCGATGAAAACGGCAAATTCAGCCTGAAACGTACGCTTACTACAGTCGGTGTTGCAGCAGGTGCTGTTGCTCTGACAGTAGCAACCGGCGGTGCAGCTACTCCGTTTTTGGTTGCAGCAGGTGCTACAATGGCGGCAGTACAAACAGGTAAAGGTGTTTACAGAGCAGCTACCGCGAAAACGGATGCAGAGGCCGAAGCAGCCTGGCAAGAAATCGGTTCCGGCACAACAGCTTTAGTCGGTTCCGTAGCAGGTGCAAAAGGTGCGCTAAAAGCAGCAGGAGCTCCAATACCAAAAGGCAACGCCATAACAAGTTCGCTGAGAGCAACCCGCGATTGCTTCAAGATTGCCGGTTCAGGCATAGCCAAAGGTTCAAAAGCAGCAATTCTACATCCGATGCAGTCGGCAAGAGCAGTAAAATCATATTACCAGAATACTGTAAAACCGAATATGCAGCAGGCCTTCTCTTACAAAAACGGTCACAAAAATTACACCGAAGCAATGGAACAAAAATTCAACAAAAATATCAAGGATATTGATGCAAAAATTCAAAAATTGAATGATGAACTGACCGCAGGTGCTGACGCCAAAAGAACAGTTGAAATCAACAAAGAAATTGCCAAACTAAATAACGAAAAACTAATCAATGAAACAAGATTAAACGTTAATGACGGCAAAAACAAGGCTCTTAACACAATTGAAAAAGAAATAGTCGATGTAGAAGCTAAACTTGCTGACCCTGCAACTTCCGCAGCTGACAAAGTAAGATTAAATGCTCAAAGAGAACAACTGTATCAGATGGCAGATGTAATTGACTCAAAATACAAAATCGGCTTTAACAAATCAATAGAAAGCAAACAACAGTACATAAAATCATTGCAGGAACGTTTAAAAACAGCAACCGCAGATGAAAAACCGGCTATAGAAGCTGAATTGAAATTAAACGAACAACTGTTAAAAGGTATTAAAAAACAACAGCAGGTTGAAGTTGCTCAACACAACGTACAAAAAGCAGAAGCTGATATTGTAAGACTCAACGACCAGTTAAGAACAGCTACAACTGATGCACAAAAACAAAATATCACAGCAAGAATTGAAAAAATTGAAAAATTAATAGCAAAAGACAAACAAATCTTGAGAAATGCAAACTACAGAGTTGCTGCACAAGCTCACCTGCCAAATGTAGGCCTTGCTTACGGCACATACTATCTGGCTAATCCTGCACCTCAAGTAGCAGGTCAGGAATTGAGCGAAGCTGATTTGATAGCACAACAATACGGTTTTGAGTCAGCACAGGCAATGCAGGATTACATAAATGCAATGAACAGCAGTCAGCAGGCTTTGAGCAACGCAGATGAATTTCTTTCATCACAACAAACACAACAATATGCAACAAACCCCTATAATACCGGGATGTACGCATCAACATTACCCCAGCCTCCAATGGGGTCAGGCTTAGGATTCGAAGACCTGTATGTTTCTCCGTATCCTCCGATGTACTAATAAAAACAATCTACAAAACTTAACTATATACATCATCTATTAATTACAAAAGACAAGACTAAGAATCTTGTCTTTTCTTTTGGCAAATTACCAGTAGACCGATAATACCAATTAGAATCATTACAGCAGAAGCAATATGTGCAACTTCTAACCCATAAAAATTACGTACGCTGTCTAAACGGCAGGTTTCTATAAAAATTCGTCCCGCAGAGTACAAAATCAGATAAGCGAAAAAAATTACGCCGTCTTTTGTGTTTTTTTCTAATCTAGTGTCGCCGTTGTAGCCTCGAGTCTTCGAGCCGTCACTGCTCACCTTTTCAATGGGACACTCCAAAAATTCGTTCACGTCGCTTTGCTCCTTATCGCGAATTTTTCCCGGACAAATTTTTCTGATTACAAAAAGAAGTACGAAAAATACCAGTATGTCCCATATAGATTCATACAAAAATGTCGGGTGAAAATACTCAAAATTTTCATATCCGCAGGGTCTGTACGCAGCAGGTATAAATAATTTTATAAAGGGGATTGAACAGGGTTTGCCGAAGGCTTCACAGTTAAAATAATTGCCGAACCTGCCTATTGCCTGTCCTACGCAAAGACCGTAAGCAAAAATATCGGAATATTTTAAAAAATTTATATTTTTAATTTTGGAATAAATTAATCCGCTTATTACACCGCCTAATATTCCGCCGTGTATAGACATTCCTCCATGCCAGAGTGCCAAAATTTCCGGGGCATGCCGGCTGAAATAAGGCCAATCCATAAACACGTAATAAAGCCTGGCTCCGAGTATTGAGCATAAAATTATAACGGGCAGAATGTCTACAATAATTTCCGTATCAATATCTTTGTAGAATTTTTTTGCTATCGCATGCATAACGAAAATTCCTGCTGCGATAGCGCAGAACATTATCAAACCGTAATAATGAATATCAAAACCGTTAATGCTTACAAGAACAGATGACGGCGGGGATTGCATTATTCTTCATCACCCAATTCGTTTTGATTGCTTGAGGATGGTGCCATCTGTCTTAAATCTTCAATACCTGTTGTTTTTAGTCCGTTATATTCCTGTATTTGATGATTAAGGTATGTAACCTGAGATTCTATTTTTTCTTTATCGGGATCTTCCGGTTTTTTAGTAAGATAAGTGTTGTAATTATCTATTGCAGAGTTAAAAAGTTCAACGATTTGAGATTTTTGTGCGTCAGACAGCTCTCTTTTTTGGGCGGGGTCAATGTTTTCTGCATCATCATTGTCTTTTAGTTCTTCATTACCCGCATTAATGATTGCAAATCCTTCTTCTTCATAAGCCATTGCAAGAGAGTAATAAGCGTCCGCATAATCAGGTTTGAGTTTAAGCGCATTTTGAAGAGCTTCTTGAGCTTCTTTATATTCCTGTGCGGCAATAAGTGCCACACCAAGGTTGTAGTGTGTTTCAAATATACTGGAGTCAAGGTCTATGCTGGAACGCAGGCGGCTGATTGCTTTATCGGTTTCGCCGTTAGCCATATACTCTTGCGCTTTGTTATTCAACTCCTGCACTGCAAGGTTGTTTATGCAGGCTGTGGAGATAACAGAAACAAATAATACAGTAATTAATAGAACAATTTTTTTCATAAACGGTTTATTAACTCTATAATACTTTTCCACATAATAATCAAAATAAAAATATTTGGCAACAGCGCCAAAATAAGATACAATAAACAGTGTACGTCCGAATAATTTTTGTATAACTTTGGTTTTCATAAAATTGCCCGGCCTCCTCAAAACATCAATCAGTTGCTTGTTAACAGGCAAAAGCGTTACATAAGGATTTTAATAATATGTCAAATGATGAAAAAGTTGTATCCCTCAGCAAAGCTAAGCACGATAGTCAGTCAAAACATGAAGAAAACAATGCCAAAGGCTTTGAACCTGTATATTGCAGCTTTTGCGGCAGACCAAATACACAGGTTGTCAAAATGGTAAAAGGCCCTGGTGTCAACATTTGCTCGGAATGTACTATGATTGCCGTGCAATATTTGATTTTAGAAGACAAAATGCCTTCGGGCGAAGCTCAAAAAATTCTCGATGCCTTCTGGACAAAACTGGAGTAATAAATCCCCATGCCTGAAAATAGAAAAACCGAAAATAAATTACAAATCAGAGCCAGACTTTTATCTGCAATCATTAATTTGCAAAATAACACATCTGATTTGTCTTTTGTAGGCAATACGATTGATGACTTAAACACTATACCTGATAAAGATGCGGTGTTAGAGATTTTGCATAAAGAACTTCTCAAAGAAAACTCCGAAATGAGAGATTATACAATCTCTTTTTTAATTAACGAGCTTGTGGATAAGGAAAAAACCGAAAAACTGTTTTTTGAAACACTTGCAAACCCCAAAATTAAAGACTCAATCAAAGCCAAAATTGTGTCTTTTTTACGGGAAATCGGCAAACACGTAAACTATGAACAGTATCTTACCTATTTTGAAAATCCTGACGAAATAATAGATATTGATACGGTAAAACTTTTAGAAAACGCGAAAATTAATCCTGAGGCACAAATCGATTTTCTTGATTTTATAAATGCGCTGGCCGAACCCGAAAAAGAAATGCTTATAGAGTCTTTGACAAATGATTATGACGGCGATAACCTTGCCAATATACTTATACCGCTGGTGTTGACAAACCCTTATAACAAAATTTCTCAGCTTGCAATAAAATCACTGGGTGAAAGCAAATCAAATCTTGCGTATCCGGTATTGGCCTCGCTGCTTGAAAATATTGACGACCTCGGAGTTAAAGCTAATGCGCAAAAAAGCATGAGCCTTTTAAAACTTTCAGGCGTAAAAGAAGACGTTACCGGTGACTATTACAAAAAGCTGCTTGCGGATACTCCCGTATACAAATGCTTTGTGAATTTTCCAGACGGGCATGGTAATGTCGGTATAATTTTTTCCAGAAAAAATCAGGCTTCTTTTATACAGATGTTTACACTGGTTACAAACGACATCGACGGCATAGTAGACTGCTTTGGATTTAACGAAATTACGGAAGAGGAATTTGACCGCATTGTTAACAAATTCTATCAAAATGATAATGTTGTTGAAACAGATGAAATTTTTTGCAAATACCTTATGCAAAATGCCGAAAAAATCTCACGTTTAAAATATCAGGAAATCCCCTACGAATACGCTGCATGGTCAATGATTACCAAAGATATCGACTATGAGGAAATCGATTTAAAACAGGGGCTTTCTTCTGTTGAATTGAACAGCGAGCTTTTAAAACAACTGTATAACAAAGGGTATTTTAATAAATGGTTCTTTGATACGGCTCATAACGAAAATTTTGCAACAATAGTCGATAAAATAGCAGATAATAAACTTTGCGGCATCTCTGATATTGAAAAAATACTTGAAGAAGAAAAAAATACAGTATTTTGCAACGGCTTTATGAAAATTTTTGACCACAGGCTGCTTTTAAGCGCATATCTGGCAAAACTGTCCGATGAACAAACATTTGCCGATTTGTTATACTCGTTGATTGCACCTTCAAAAACAAAAGACGAGTTTACCTCTGATATTTTAAAACGCAGCGTGTATGAGTACTTTCTTACACAAAAAGAAAGATACGAAAATCTAAAAAATGCTACATCAATATTTACAAGAAGAGCCAATAAAGACTTGCAAAATGTTGATATTAAATATATTGAAAACTGCATAAAAGAAATAGAACAAAACTGGATGTAAATAAATGCATAAGGTAATGGGTTTGGACATAGGTACAAAAAGAATCGGAATTGCGCTGAGTGATTTTTTGCTTTTGACAGCCCAGCCGTGCGAAACAATAAACCGTGAGCCGGAAGATAAAGCAATAGAAAAAATTACTGACATTTGCACTCAAAATAATGTACAAAAAATAGTGGTAGGTCTGCCTAAAAATATGAACGGTACTATCGGGGAACAGGCGCATGATTGCGAAAATTTTGCAAATCTGATAAAACTGAATATACCCGACTGTGAAATAATATTCGAAGATGAACGTCTGACAAGCAGACAGGCGGAAAATATTCTGGCTATGCAGGGTAAAAAGTATACAAAGAATAAAGGACTCGTTGACTTAAAAAGTGCCTGCATAATACTACAGCAGTATTTGGACAGAAATAATTAAAATTACATAACAAAAAGGAAAAAACAATGACAAAACACAATCCAGAACTTGAAGATTTAGAAGATCAAATGATAGAAACAGTTGATGAAGAAGGCAACATCATTAACTTTCAAGTCATTGATTTTATTGAAACAGACGGGAAAGAATATGCCCTTTTGCTTCCGCAAGAAAATGACGACTCCGAAGAAGATAAAGAAGTCGTCCTTATGCGTTTAACAAAAGAAGGCGAAGAATATTCTTTTGAAATGATTGAAGATGATGATGAATTTAACAGAGTTTTAGATTATATCAATACTCTTGATGACATTGACGAAGTAGAAATCGTTGAAGAATAGTTCTTAATATTTCTTAATAATGTACTCCTTGTATGGCAATTATATTTCTTGTCTATACTTTATATATATACGAGGATAAAAATTAGAGACGAGAAAATCTACCACACACGAGGAATCACACAATGTTTAAGACCGAAAGGTCTTTTTTTTTGTTTTTCATAAGTCAACTGACTCCGACAATTTATTGAACCGGTGCAATAAACAAGTACAATATTGGCTATATAACTTGGACACCGGCAACAAGTGCATGGGGTCACTCTGTAAAATATAAATCATTCCTGTTTAGACCGCCTAACCAAGTCTAGCAGCCGATTATTCGGCTTTTTATACCATAAAGCTTGATGTAATCATATCAATCACAGAATCTTGATTTGCACGATATGCGCTTTCTGCCTGTTTTGTTTGAAATTCTTCAATACCGGCTGTTTGCTGCTGATTAGCCTGCTGTCCCATCTCAAAAGCTCCGTCTTCGGAACTCATTTGCTCGGACATTTTATCAAGCATTTGCATCTGCATGTAGCGGATAACCTCGTCCGATGTAACCTGCCCGTCGTTGTTCAAGTCCATCTCGCTGTTTGAACTGCTCGAGGAAGATGAGCCGCCAGCTGCAGAAACTGAAGCAGATGAGCTTTCTGCCGAGGGATTTTCTACTTTCCCGTTGGATACAAGCTCTTCAAAACTTGATGCCTGTGATGTTTGGGTTACATCAGGCATTGTAAGCTGGTATTGATAGATACTGCTTGATATCGAACCTATTGCTCCTACCATTTTTAACCTCTCCCGACTTTTTAAGTCTTATTAAGTAATTATATTTTGCAAAAAATTTTGCCGTTTTACATCGTATAAAGAGAGGATTTTGTTAAGAAATGTAAACCAACGTAGCGGCTTATTATTACTAAATAAACACGGTTAACAGGTAAGAAGGATACCCTCAATTTTCCAATTATTAGCAAAATATTTCGAAAAAATGACTTTATTAAAAAAGTAGGTGTAACAGCTAGGAGGTTTTATGTCCCAATATTTATGGCAGGCAATCCCGAATCAGGGATACAACAAGTATGGTAACGGTGTAATCGGTCCGGGCAGTAAAGAGGCTCTGGATAAAGCGGTTAATTTTCATGCCGGTGACGGCAAAACAACGACTTTAATAGAGGTTTTGGACAAACCGACAACTATCCCTAACCGTTGGGGCGGAGCAGGTACGGATTATAAAATGCAGCCCGGTGAGCTTAGAATGACCTATGGACAGCAGCCTATAGATTATATGGACAAAAGATGGCAGGATGCCGCAAAGAAAATGGGAAGAACAACCCTGCTTGACCAGGCGGGAAGCGTTGATGTTGCCCTAATGGAAAGCACTCACAGAGATGCAAAAACAGGAGAATACCTTATAGGCAAATTAAGAAAACCGGGAGCAAAATATACCGCAATCAAAGATGCAAATATTGGTGTAACAATCCCGACAAAAGGTATGACACACGTGCTGACCTCAGAAGCTGCAAAAGCAGGAACGGCTCCGATAAAACTTAAACCCGGCATGGTTATAGCACAGGATGCGCTCGGTACTTACACTCCGCCTTTAAAAACACTGTTAAAGAAAAACAAACCCGTAGATGCTGCGGGAAAAGCGGTATTTGATAAACTGTCCAAATTTTCCAAAATTCAGGATCTTGCAACAAAATATGCAAAAAGCGGAGAAATTCCACTTGCAACAGCAGAAAAGAATATTCAAAGAGCCTGGAATTTTGTACAAAAATGGGCCTCAAAAATCAGAGTATAATAAATTAAAAAACTTGAATTTTCAAAAAGCCGAAAATAATTTCGGCTTTTTGTTTTGTATTATTTACACAAAAAACTTGAAAAATACAAACATAAACAAACCTGCTGCCCAGCAGTAGTATGCAAAAATTTTCATCGAGTGTTTACCCAGAAATTTCAGAAAATATTTTATACAAAAATAACCTGAAATAAATGAGATAACAAAACCTACACCAAAAGCAAGCCAGTTAAAATTCATCATCTGATGTAAATCAAGCTCCAATACAGGATAAAAAATTGATGCCCCGACAATAATCGGCAAACTTAACAGAAAAGAGTATCTTGCACAAGCAACTCTGTCCAACCCTAAAAATATGCCGGTAGAAATTGTTGAACCGGAACGGGAGATTCCTGGTATTGAGGCAATACCCTGAGCAAGACCGATGATTATCGCAGTTTTTAAATCGACTTTATCAATTTTGGTTTTCTTTTTTTCTGCAGCCCACTCGCCAAGGAACAGAATCCAGCCCGTTAAGAAAATAAATATACCAACTATATAAGGCAGACTGATAAGGCTTTCTGACACAATTTTTAACGGATATGCCACAATGACGGTAAATACTGTGCCTAAGAGTATAAATGCCGCCAGTTTTGCATCAGGGTCGGAAAAATCTTTTTTAAAGCAAGCTATAAAAAAAGCCTTTGTAATTTTTATAATGTCGTCTTTAAAAAACAAACAAACAGCGAGTAAAGTGCCGAGGTGCAAAACTATATCAAATACTACCTCTTCGCTGCTGCCCGTTACAAAATCCTTGTGAGTAAAAAATTTGTACAAACTTGAGGTTAAAACAAGGTGCCCTGAGCTTGAAACCGGTAAAAATTCCGTCAAACCCTGTATAAATCCCATAATTATTGCCTGTATTAAATTCATTATCCTATCTCGCCTTTATATTTTAGTTCTAATTCCAATTTTCATAATACATTGAGCAGGAGTTTTCGTTTTCCCAAACACCAACCTTTGATACCTGAGGGAATGTTTTGTTCATCTGTTCATAAATAAATTTTGCCAGAATTTCGCTGCTCGGGCTTATATTTTTAAACTCCTCAAGTTCATTTATATCTTTATGATCAAGTCTGTCGAGTACTTTTTTAAGTTCGCGTTTTAAGACTTTAAAATCAACAAGAATATTTGATTTATCAAGGTTTTCGCCTTTTATAAAAACTTCAACTTTCCAGTTATGTCCGTGCTGGTTTTCGCATTCGCCTTCGTAGTTTAAAAGGTGGTGTGCTGCTGAAAACGAGCCTATTACTTTTAGTTCGTACATTATTTATTTACTCCCTCAATTTTTGCGTACAATTCTTTTGCTTCCGGCTGTTCGGGGAAGATTTTTAAGACTTTTTCAAGATATTCAACCGAATTTTTGGCATCGCCTGTTTCAATATATATTTTTGCAAGCAAAAGCAATATGTTTATGTTTTCAGGATACATTTGCTCAAGCTTAAGAGCCAGATTGCGTGCGTTGTCGTATTCTTTAAGTTCAAAGAAGGTCAGAGCAAGAACGTTCATAATCTCAGGGTCCTGATACAGGCTGTAGGCGTCCGACAAAAACTCCTTAGCCGCGTCATAATTCCCTTTGCCGTAATAGATTAAGCCGATATTGAACAAAATCAAATACTGTGAGGGGAATTTTTTCATTGCCTCTAAAAATAATTTTAATGCCTTATCCGTGTCATTCATTTTAAGGTAATTTAAGGCTCTGAATATACTGATATCCATCGAATTTTCATCGAGCTTGTAAGCCTGTTCGTAGTATTGTGCGGCAGTCTTGTAGTCATTCATCACCTGATAAAAATTTGCCAGCTCAAATACAACAGACGGGTTTTCCTGCTCAAGAGAATAGGCGGTTTCGAACTCGTCTTTGGCGTAATCAAATAATCTTTGTGACAGATAAACAACGCCTAAATCTTTATGTGCCGCCGCATTTTTAGGGTCTAGCTGGATGACTTTTTTAAATATATTTTCAGCTTTGTCTTTGTCACCTGTTTTCATACATAAAAGCGCGTATCTGTAATAAACCTCGGGCGGGATTTTACCGAGTCTTATCATATTTGTGTAGACTTTTTTCGCAAGTTCGTTGTTGCCTGTTTTTTCATAACAGTCAGCGAGCATTTTGCCCATTGATATAGATTTTGGATTTAATGTAACAAGCTGAGCCAGCAGTCTTATTGCTTCGTTGTATTTTCCAAGCGAATGGTATGCACAGGCCAGATTGTATTGAAAATTTTGTTTTTCCGGATGCAGCACTATAAGTTTTTGATAGTACGTAACTGCCTTTTCCCATTCGTCAGCGTTAATTGCTGCAACAGCAACGGCAGAAAGATTGAATTCTTTCGGCTCGAGATTATAAGCTTTTTCAAAAATTTCAAAGGCTTCTTTGTGCTGCTGCTGAAGCTGTAGTGTTGTGGCCAGATTGTAGTAGCTTGTAGAATTTTTAGGGTCTAATTCTATTGCCTTTTCAAAAGTTTTTTGTGCATCTTTTATCTTTTTTAAAGCTAAATAACATGAGCCGAGATTGTTGTACATTAACGGATGTTCGGGTCTTAAGGCAATACCTTTTTTTAAATATTCAACGGCTTTTTCGTATTCCTTTTTAGAAGTATAGGCTGTACCGATTATGTAATAAACCTGATAATCTTCATCATCAAAGGTAAGTGTTTTTTGCGCAAATTCAATCGCCGTATCGTTATTTTTAAGTTTTAAATGCAGTACGGCAAGGTTTTTGTAAGCGTCTTTATAGTCTTCTCTTAAGATTACAACCCTTTCGTATGCGTCTTGTGCTTTTTCCAGCTCGTTAAAGTCCTCATAAATCATGCCGAGATAAAACCACGAGGTGGCATCGTCATTGTTTTGCTCCACAACTTTTTCGAAGTTTTCTCTGGCTTCTTTGTTGATTCCGAGATTAACGTTACAAAGTCCGAGAGTTTTTTCAACTTCTACTGATGTATCGCTTGTATCTTTTATGTATGTTTCAATAACTTCTTTAGCTTCTTTAAAATTTTTTTCGCCTATAAGTTCATTAGCTTTATTTAAAATGTCTTCTCTGTCCAAAATTACCACCTCGTTATGTTCTTTCTTATTGTACAATAAGCAGGATTTTTTTGTTTGCTAAAAATATTATGTTTTTTTGAGAAAATCAGGCAATTTTTCTTCAGAAAATGTTTTTATTTATATATAGGATATTTATAAGGGAATATTATGTCGGAATACAAAATAGGTTTAAACAGTTTGAATCTGAATTACCTTCCTGATTACAACTCGGGAGGATTGTATTCGTTTGACACAGGTACAAACCTTTTTAGCCCTGCATCGGCTTCTTCATATGGTTTCCCTAATTTCTTTAACTCTGCCAATGCGTTATTTCCGATGGATATAACGAGTTTTTCGATGCCGCAATTAGGCTCCGTTGGCGGTTTTGATCCTTTCGGGTTTTCAACACCCGGATTTAACTACATGCAAGAATTTTTTGAAGCGCAGCAGCAGCAAAATATGATATCTCAAATGTGGGGCAGTTTCATGGAACTTGTAAAAAATTACAAAATGCCTCAATTTAACTTTAATTTTAACTTGAATCAAGCAGGCTCGGGTGGCGGAGGCTACGGAAATTACAACCAGAAGGCTACAGACCTGTATCAGGGTACTGCTGCTGACCTGAATAAACACTTGAAAGGTGTTCTGGCAGGGAAAGGTGCCAAGCTTCTTGAATTACAAAATAAATACGGTATAAGCGCGGCTTTCTTAGCGGCTGTTGTAAACAATGAAAGCGGGCACGGAACAAGCAATGCGGCTCGAACGAAAAACAATGTCGCAGGTATTATGAGTAAATCCAGCGGTTTTACAAAACTTGCAACATTTAACAGTGTTGACGAATGTCTTGAAGCCTTAGCTAAAAATATCAAAAAGAACTATGTGGACAAAGGGCTTGTCACCGTATCACAAATCCACGCTAAATACTGTCCTATAGGTGCATCTAATGACCCGACGGGAATGAACGGGGGCTGGGGTAAAAATGTCGCCAGCATGATGGACAAATACAACAGTCTGGCTTAAATCCAGTTGTTATAACAAGTTGATAAAAACTCTTTTATTATCTAATATAGTGTCGCAGTTGCCGCCTCGAGCCTTCGAGCCGTCACTGCTCACCTTTTAAATGTGACACTCCAAAAATTCGTTCACGTCGCTTTGCTACTTATCACGAATTTTTCTCGGACACATTAATAAAAGAGTTTTTTTGTTATAATTTTTTTAGATTAGAGGGGTCTGTTTTGACAAATTCTGCTTTTAATACAAAATATAAAAAGATTTTAGAAGTTATACAATCTGATTTTGATAATTTTCAAAATTTATTAGCTGAATTTATAGACAATGATACAGATAAAGATTTACAAATTGTTCCGATAATAAAGGATTTTCTCTGCTGCTGCGGCAAAAGAATCCGCCCTGCATTGATATTCCTTTTTGCCGGAGCAATATCGCAAAACAACAAAGAGTTTATTAACAAAATTGCACTTGCTAACGAGCTTTTGCACAACGCAACACTTATCCACGACGACATAATAGATTGTTCTCTTCTGAGGCGGGGGAAAAAGACTTTAAATTTTGACTACGACAATAAACTGGCCGTGCTTGCGGGTGATTTTTTGATTGCTAAAGTTTTAAAACTGCTTTTTGATATAGAAGATTCTTCGATAAGAAAAATTCACTCGCAGGCTGTATCAAAGCTTATAGCCGGAGAATTGCACCAGTATTTCAGCAGATACAAGCTGCTGAGTATGGATAAATATCTGGAAAAATCAAAAAACAAAACTGCAAGATTGTTTGAGGCAGGTATTGTATCTGTGTATCTGTTCAACAACAATAATCCAGGGTATCTTGAAGAAGTTAAAAATTTTGCGCTAAATTTTGGTACTGCGTTTCAGATTATTAATGATATAGATAACTTCAACGATACAAAAAGGCTGGATGAAGATATAAAAAACGGAGATTATTCTGCACCGTTTATTTTTTATGTACATGAAAAATACGGCGGTGATATTTCAAAAATTCAAAATACGGGGTTGGTTTTCAAGCAGATTAAAAACTCCGATGCCATTGACAAGACACGCAAACTTGCAAAACACTACATTAATTTGGCTATTGAAAATATATCATTTCTTGAGGATAATCAATATAAAAGAGCAATTATAAGCCTTTGTAATTTAATATCAGGTGAAGAAGAGCAAAATGGATAGAGAAGAACAAAACCAGACACAGGAGTCCAAACATAATTTAACGGCTAAAGAAAAAATAGTTGCCGGTTTGCAAGACCTCGTTGAAACCGTTGTTTTTGTTGTGGTAATGGTTATTATAATAAGATTTTTTATAGGTGAAATTCGCTGGATTCCTTCAGCCTCAATGCGTCCTACGCTTATTGAAGGCGACAGAATTTTTGTTGAAAGATTTTCCCGCTTTTACTCGGAACCAAAACGAGGCGATATAATGGTATTTTATCCGCCTGAAGAAGAAATCAAAACCGATCCGATTTCAATTATGGCAAGGTTAACGGGTTTTTGGTGCAAAGATATTGCATACATAAAAAGAGTCGTCGGGGTTCCTGGAGATAAGCTTGAAGTAAAAGAATTTGCTGACGGAACGTTTAAAGTTTATATAAACGACAAACCGTTAAATGAGCCATACATAATGAGTCCTGATGATTATATTCCGTGTTCGAATGATATGTTTTGCGGACCTATGCAAATACCGGCAGGCAATTATTTTATGATGGGTGACAACAGAGGTAACTCTCAAGATTCCCGTTTTTGGGGATTTTTACCAAAAGAAAGATTTATAGGCAAAGCTATATTTATTTTCTGGCCGCTTAACAGATGGCATGCTTTTACACGCCCGACGTATGAAAACACCGGCAAATAGACATCAAAAGGTTCTTGCGGCTGCCGGTATAAAATAAGCAGATTTTGCCGATAATAAGCAAAGTTAAATTATTTCAGATGTCTTATAATTTCCTGCGTAAATTCTGTTGTTGTAGCGTTACCGCCAAGGTCGCAGGTTAGAACTTTACCCTGTTCAATTACAGAATACAGAGCTTGTTCTATATTCTGGGCTTTTTCATCTTCACCGATGTATTTAAGCATATTTATTGCACAAAGCAAAAGCGCGGCAGGGTTAGCTTTGTTCTGCCCTTTTATATCAGGTGCAGAGCCGTGGACAGGTTCAAAAACAGCACAACCGTCACCGATATTTGCCCCCTGTGCAACACCAAGCCCGCCGATTAATCCGGCAGTAAGATCGGACACTATATCTCCGTACAAATTAGGCAGCAATAACATATCAAACTGCTGAGGCTTTTGTACAAGCTGCATACAAAGGTTATCAACGAGAATTTCCTTGTATTTTATCTCAGGATAATTCTGAGCAATATTTCTTGCTGCTTCAAGAAATAAACCGTCAGAAAGTTTGCAGATATTTGCTTTTGTTACAGCGTGGATTTGTTTTCTGTTATTTTTTGTTGCATATTCAAATGCATATTTTGCTATTCTTTCAGAGGCAGCTCTTGTAATAATTTTTATTGACTCAGCCGTGTCGTTGTCTATTTTTCTTTCTATGCCGGCATAGAGATCTTCGGTATTTTCTCTTACAACAACAATATCTACCCCTTCAAACGGAGTTTTTATGCCCTTTATGTTTTTGCAGGGTCTTAAATTTGCATAAAGATCTAGTTCTTTTCTCAAAGCTACGTTTACGCTGCGAAAGCCTTTGCCTATCGGAGTTGTAACAGGGGCTTTAAGCGCCACTTTGTTGAGTTTTATGGATTCTATAACTCTTTGTGGCAGAACACAGCCTTCCGTTGCAACAACATCAGCACCTGCTGTTTGAATATCCCAGTCTATTTTTGCACCGGCTTCTTCCAGTATACAAACTACCGCGTCTGAAATTTCAGGCCCTATTCCGTCACCGGGGATAAGAGTAATTCTTCTCATTTAATTTTCCTTTTCTTTTAGAACATCGATTAACAGTTTTATTGCCTGTCTGGCAAACAAATATTTTATAATAACCCTCGGTAGTTTGGGATTAACATTATATTTATGCACATGCATTTCGTCTTTTGTTCCTACACCGATGTATACAAGCCCCACGGGTTTTTCTTCGGTTCCTCCTGTCGGGCCTGCTATGCCTGTTGTTGCAAGGGCATAGTCGCTGCCCGTGACTTCAAGCAGCCCTTTTATCATCTCATCAGCCGTTTGAACGCTCACAGCACCGTAGTGTTCAAGTGTTTCTTTTTTAACGTGCAGGTATTGTTCTTTTGCTTCGTTTGCATAAGTTACAAAATTTGAGTGAATATAAGCAGAGCTGCCTGAAACATCTGTCATTAAAGAACTTACAAGCCCGCCTGTACAGGATTCTGCAATTGATAACGTTTTTTGTTTTTCTAAAAGCAATTTGCCTGCCGTATATTGCTCATTAAAACTGGAGAGAAGATTAAACAACTTTAAATGTGTAAAAATATTTTCGTTCATAAATCTTTCATCTCCACTTACGTTTTCAATTTTTAATATATTCAACCAAATTCCAAATTAATGCAAAGGAATATCAAGCTGTCTTGTTAACAGAATCTGGATTTCAGTTCCCTGCGGAAGGTTAACCTCGTTGCCTTTTTTGAACAGGTCAACAATATCTGCTCCGACATAATATATTGCGCCGCCGAAGACACCGCCTACAGCACCGATAGGTACACAAACATACTGCATATTTTCGCCTGTACCTTTACCCCAGTTAATTGCTTTGCCAAGGATATTTTTTGCGTTAGACCAGTTTTCTTTAATTGCATAGCCGTAATTTCCGCCTGAATATATACCTGCATCAAGTGTCATTTCGCTGTATCCGTACAAGCCTGCTGATATGGGAACCTGTTTTCCGTTAGGTGTAACTATGTGATCAAAACTGAAATAAACAACAGCACTGCGGGAAAGTCTTTTTGAGGGGACAATTTTATTTAT
The DNA here is from genome assembly GCA_944323685.1 of Candidatus Gastranaerophilales bacterium. Taxonomy (GTDB): domain Bacteria; phylum Cyanobacteriota; class Vampirovibrionia; order Gastranaerophilales; family Gastranaerophilaceae; genus Limenecus. The sequence goes on from CALUTJ010000019.1 coordinate 25,548, forward strand.
TGTTCCTCTCACAACCGAGCCTGCCGGCAATGCAATTTGTCCGTCAACAATTTTGTCTTCTTTAAGCATTGCAGAAAATTCATCACCCATATCGCACATTCTTGAAGAAACTGAATCAAGCAATTCAAGCTTCATTACCGTGCCGGCCGGAAGACTGACTGTTTGAGCTTTTCCGTACATTGCTTTATCGGCAAAAGCCGCGGAACTAAAACCTATAAAAAGTCCTGCAAACAACAGGAAATATGAGATATATTTTTTCATTGTAAACCTCTCCTATAATGTATCCGCTAAGTATATTGTAAGTATTTGTTAAAATAAATGCAAGACTATTTGACTTCTTCATAAAGTGCAGAAGCTTCCTGAACAGACACATTGCCGGTAGGAATTTTTACCACTTTAACGCTTACACTTTTGTTGAAGTGCACTATTGTTATTATATCGCCTTCTTTAAGCTGTTTGGAAGGTTTTGCAGGAGTATCGTTAACAAGTACACGCCCTTGATCGGAAACATCATTAGCAACCGTTCTCCTTTTAATAAGCCTTGAAACTTTTAAAAATTTATCTAATCTCATAGTTTTATTATTTTAGCAAAAATTCAACCAATAAAAAAGAGATGTTTATACATCTCTTTTGGGATTTACAAGTTGTCATCTTCAAACCCCGGTGAACGGGATGGCAGATTAGAATATCCGGGATTTGCAAAGACGGTTTTTCTTATATATTTACTTGTATAATTCCCTTTAATAAACAATTTTTTTAGTGTATTTTCTCTTACAACAAGCGGGTGCATACTGTTATTGTATTCAGGATATTTCTCAGACAACTGAGTCCATACGGCAGCTTCCATTGTCCAGGCATAAGTTTCTTCATTTAAAGAATTGAAATCGTCCTGATGCAATGCTTCGTGAGCGAGAATAGCTGCAAGAGCAGGCCTGGGGGCATCTTGATGCTTTTTATTTATATAGATATACAATCTGTCTTTTTTCTTCCACCCCAGAGCGTCAAAATTCATATATGCCTGCCCGAATTTGCTTAAATCTTCAAAGTTAACCTGCATAGGTTTTTCGGAAAGATTGTTCCCTAGAATCGCACGTCTGGAAAATTCGCCGAGTCCGCCTTTCAACAGCTCAAGAGCTTCCATGATATGTTCGTCTTTTGTAACTTTTTTGTAGGTCTTTTTTAAATTTTTAGAGCGTTCCTTTTGTTGTTCGGAAATCGGGTTGCCTTCGCTGTCTTTGTATATTTTTGGTTCTTTTGCCGTAGTTTTGGTTTCTGTTTTTACGGTTTTGTTTGAAGAAACAGAATTTGTTTTTGTCGGAATATTAGTATTTTGTTGTTGTTGTCTTTTTGTTGTTTGTTGTTGAACAGCTGATCTGGCAGCAGGTTTGTAATTTCCTGCGCTTTCAATACGTACTTTGGGTTTTAGCTGCGGGGCAGTAGCAGCAGATGTTTCTGCCTGCATTGAAAAAACAAACATACCGCCAGCTAACAAAATTGCCGAAATCTTTTTCTTATCCAATAATCCTTACCTGTCTTTGAGTGTACCAGTTAATATTATTAATTATTATTTTTATGATATCAAATATCTTGCACTTTGTGAAAAGATTTGTAAAGAGTAAATTGTTTTTGAAGTTGTAATTTTCATAAATAAAAAGCCTCCGGCATCTGCTTTAGCCGGAGGCTTTTTGAAAAGTTAATTTGAATTAGTTGCCTGCCATCTGGCTTGCTACTTCTTCAGCAAAGTTATCCTGTCTTTTTTCAAGACCTTCACCCAGTACGTAACGTACAAATGATTTGATTTGCAATTTACCTTCAATCAACTGAGCAACTGTTTCATCCGGATTTTTAACAAACGGTTGTTCTAATAAGCATTTAGAAGCCATTAATTTGTTAATTCTACCTTCAACGATTTTTGCTCTGATGTTTTCAGGTTTTTTAGCAAGATCTTCTTTACCCATTTCGATTCTTGTTTCTTCATCGATTACCGATTGAGGAATTTCTTCTCTTGAAACAAATTCCGGAGCGTTAGAAGCAATATGCAAGCAAATATCTTTTTCTAAAGTTTCATCAGCTTTGTCAGTGTTTAAGAGTACACCGATTTTGCCGTTGTGGATGTATGTTGCAGGATTGCCTTCAACAAGAACAAATCTTCTTACAGTGATTTTTTCACCGATTGTTGCAACTTTTTCTTTAATGATGTCTTCTATTTTTCTGCCGCAGCCGCAAACAGTACAAGTAGAAGCAAGTAATTCGTCTACGTTTGCAGGTTTTGTTGCAACAATTTGTTTTGCAAGATGATTAACAAGTTCTTTAAATTCGTCATTTTTTGCAACGAAGTCAGTTTCGCAGTTAACTTCAATCATCGCACCTACATTGCCTTCAATATAAGAACCGACTAAACCTTCAGCAGCGATTCTGCCCATTTTCTTTTCAGCAGATGCAATACCTTTCTGGCGGAGAAATTCTGTAGCTTTTTCCATATCGCCGTCGCTTTCAACAAGCGCTTTTTTTGCATCAAGAATACCTGCACCGGTTTTTTCTCTGAGTTCTTTTACCATAGCAGCGGTTATTGTCATAATGTAATCCTCTCTGTTTGTATTAACCTTAAGTTTCGGTATTAAAAAAAGCAGGCAGGATGTTTTCCGACCTGCTTTTAAAAGTTTAATTAAGCTTCAGCCGGAGTTTCTTCAGCTTTTACTTCTTCAGCGCTGACGCCTGCGTCTTCTGCTTTGATAGTTTCTGCTTTAGCGCCTACGGCTTTGTTCTCTCTTAACTGTTTGCCTTCTAAAACAGCATCAGCCAATTTAGCGGCAATTAATCTGATTGAACGGATTGCATCATCATTACCGGGGATGATGTAGTCAATTCCGTCAGGGTTTGCATTTGTATCAGCAAGACAAATTACGGGTATGTGCAATTTGTTAGCTTCTGCAATAGCAATGTCTTCTTTCTTCTGGTCAACAACAAAGATAATGTCGGGCATACCGCGCATTTCTTTGATACCGCCTAAAGTTTTAGACAATTTTTCGAGTTTTTTAGTCATTTGAACAACTTCTTTTTTCGGAAGTTTGTCGATATGACCTGAATTTACGAAGTCTTCGAGTTCTCTTAACTTGTTAACTCTGCCTCTGATAGTTTCAAAGTTAGTTAACAAACCGCCGAGCCATCTTCTGTTGATGTAATACATTCCGCATCTTTGAGCTTCCTGTGCAACAACTTCAGTAGCCTGTTTTTTTGTACCTACGAAAAGTACGTTTTTGCCTCTTGCAGCAAATTCTTTAACAATTTCGTAAGCTTCGTCTAACTTATCGGATGTTTTTCTTAAATCTATTACATAGATTCCGTTTCTTGCACCGTAAATATACGGTTTCATTTTGGGGTTCCATCTTTGTGTCTGGTGTCCGAAGTGAACTCCGGCTTCAAGTAAATCAATCATTGATGCTACCGGCATCTTTTTCTCCTTTTCTTGCGGGCTTTAACATACTAGGAAGGGTATTGTGCTTTGAAAAATTATTTCTCGGCCCCGACTGGTTCCGTTTAAAGTCCAATTACTGTACTACAATAAAAATTATAACCTAAACAAATTATAAGAAAACATGGCACGTTTATATTGCTTAATAATTCCGCACTAAAAATTTTTCTTTAATATATAATTAGTAAGAATACTGAATATTTTAGACAAGGGTCAGGAGAAGTATGGCAGACAAAAAAGTAAAGAAAAAAATTAAAGTTGCGTTCCCTCATATGGGGAATATTTATATAGCCTGGGCAGCAGCCTTGAAAAGGCTGGGCGTTGAACCTTTTATCCCGCCTTATTCAAGTAAAAGAACACTTTCTCTCGGTACAAAAAACAGCCCCGAGTCTATATGTTTGCCGTATAAGTTGATTTTGGGCAACTTTATCGAAGCTATCGAAGGCGGTGCAGATTACGTTGCAATGATATCTTCTCCGGGTATTTGCCGTCTCGGTGAATACGGTGCGGGTATTCAAAACACTCTTGAAGATATGGGCTATCATGCTAACTATATCGAATTGCAGCTCTATGACGGTATTAAGGGTATGTTCAGATTTTTGACCCAATTAACCGGCGTAAAAAACCCTATAACTATCATCAGAGCAATAGTTTTTGCATTCAGAAAGGTTTTTGCCACAGACAGACTGGAAAATTTGCTTTCTTATTACAGAGCAAGAGAAATCCACCCCGGAGATGCGGAAAAAGCCTTTAAAAAAGGTATGAAGCTTATTTACGAAGCAAATCATTATAAAGACCTTAAAAAGGCAGAAAAACAGACTACGGCGGAAATAAAAAAAGTACAAATCGACCCCAAACGCGATGTTTTGCATGTTGATTTGACCGGTGAGATTTATCTTGTACAGGACCCTTTCTCTAACCAGAATATAGAAAGAGAACTCGGGAAAATGGGTGTCCAAACAAGAAGAACACTCACTGTATCAAGCTTTTTAAAAGACGCTATTATACCTAAAATGTTTGTTAAGGGAGAAACTCACCTTGAAAGAGCTTTTAGACTGGCAAAACCGTATCTTGCAAGAGATATAGGCGGTGACTCGTTAGAGTGTGTTTCTGATATTATTTATGCGAACGAAAAAGGCAAAGACGGTATTATTCACGTAAGTCCGTTTACCTGTATGCCCGAAATTATGTCACAAAATTTCTTTCCGGCTATCAGAGAAAATTGCGAGATACCTATTTTGCCGCTGATTCTTGACGAACAAACAGGAAAAGCCGGATATATAACCCGTCTTGAGGCATTTGTAGACCTTATGAGAAGACGTAAAAGAAAAAAAGAAATGGAGCTTGCTCAGGCAGCAAAATAATCTGAGCAGGTTTGTGTTAAAATTTTAGACGGAAAACAGTATTAAGGAAGTTGAAATATGGTTTCACAAGCAATAAGAGATAAATACGAGGTAGTTATCGGGCTGGAGGTACATGCCCAGCTGAAAACAAAGTCAAAAATATTTGCACCCGACTCTACAGAGTTCGGCGCAGAGCCTAACACTCATACAAGTACTATTACACTTGGTATGCCGGGTGTTTTGCCGGTTCTAAATAAAGAATGCGTTAACATGGGTATTCTTCTCGGGCTGGCTCTTAACTGTGAAATACCTGCAAGATGCAAATTTGACAGAAAACAGTATTTTTATCCTGATTTGCCGAAAGGGTATCAGATTTCACAATACGACCAGCCGATTTGTGTAAACGGTTACATAAATATTAACGGCAAAAAAATCGGTATTACCCGTGCTCACCTTGAAGAAGATGCCGGAAAGTTAGTTCACGCAGGTGCTGACGGGCTTGCCGGTTCGTTGTATTCTTTAGTTGACCTGAACAGAGCAGGTACTCCGCTTTTGGAAATTGTTTCCGAACCTGATATGAGATCTTCGGAAGAAGCAAGAGCTTATATGGAAGAACTCAGAAACATAGTCCGCTACATCGGGGTTTGTGACGGAAACCTTGAAGAAGGTTCAATGAGATGTGACGCAAACGTTTCAGTTATGCCAAAAGGTTCGGACAAATTCGGTACACGTGCCGAAATTAAAAACATTAACAGTTTTTCGGCTTTGCAAAGAGCTATTGAATATGAAATAGACAGACAGATTGAAATAGTTGAGGAAGGCGGAGAAGTCGATCAGGAAACAAGACTCTGGGATGATAACCAGAAAGTCACAAAAACTATGAGAAGCAAGGAAGATGCAAATGATTATCGTTACTTCCCCGAGCCTGATTTAATGCCTGTTGAAATTTCAAGAGAATGGGTCGAAGAAATCAGACAAAAAATGCCGGAACTGCCGGAAGCTAAACGTAAAAGATATGAAAGTCTCGGTTTGAGTGCATACGATGCCAATGTTATGGTTGAACAAATGGAAACAGCTTTGTTTTACGACAAAACATTAGAGCTGGGTGCTGATTACAGAATAGCCAACAATCTTCTTGTTGGTGATATCACTGCTTATTTAAAAGAACACAATATAAATATAAATCAGACTAAACTTACGCCGGAGCACCTTGCACAGCTAGTTAACTTAATTAGCAAAGGTACAATTTCAAATAATATTGCTAAGAAAATTCTTCCGCAAATGCTTGAAAAAGGAACCAACCCTCAAGAAATTATTGAAAAAGAAGGTTTGAGCGTAATTTCTGACGAAAGTGCAATAAAGGCTCTTGTTGATAAAGTTATTGAAGCAAATCCTGCACAGGTTCAGGCTTATAAAAACGGAAAAACAAACCTTATGGGCTTTTTCGTTGGTCAAATTATGAAAGAAACTAAAGGCAGAGCAAACCCGCAGGTTATTAACAAATTGCTCGGCGAAGCCTTAAACAAATAAAAAGATTCATACAATAATAAACAGGAAAGAGCTTTTTAACAAGGCTCTTTTCTGTTTATTATTGTATAAATTAAACAGCTTCGGGTTTTCACTCGAAGCTGTTTTAAGTTTATTTGCGTTCAAATGGCTGTTCGCTCATCTGTTTCACAGACTCGACTCCACAGCCTCCAAAATCCGCTATGCGATGATTTTGTCTACAACGCCGGCGCCAACTGTACGTCCGCCTTCTCTGATAGCGAATCTCATACCTTGTTCGATAGCTACAGGAGCAATCAATTCAACGTCCATAACAACGTTGTCACCAGGCATAACCATTTCGCCGTCAAATTTGATAGAACCGGTAACGTCAGTAGTTCTGATATAGAACTGAGGTCTGTAACCGGGGAAGAACGGAGTATGACGTCCGCCTTCTTCTTTTGTCAAAACGTAAACGTTAGCTGTGAATTTAGTGTGAGGTGTGATAGAACCGGGAGCAGCCAATACTTGACCTCTCTGAACTTCAGTTTTATCGATACCACGGAGCAATGCACCGATGTTATCACCTGCAAGACCTTCGTCTAACAGTTTTCTGAACATTTCAACACCTGTAACTGTTGTTTTCTTAGTTTCGCCGAAACCAACGATTTCAACTTCCTGACCAACTTTAACTCTACCTCTTTCAACACGGCCTGTAGCAACTGTACCACGACCTGTGATAGAGAATACGTCTTCAATCGGCATAAGGAACGGTTTGTCTAAGTCACGTTCAGGAGTCGGGATGTAAGAGTCAACTGCATCCATAAGTTCCCAAATTTTGTCAACCCATTTATCTTCGCCTCTTTTGATTGAAGGATTAGCTTGAACAGCTTCTAATGCTTTCAATGCAGAACCTTTGATAACAGGGATGCCGTCACCATCGAATTCGTAAGATGTTAACAATTCTCTTGTTTCCATTTCAACGAGTTCGAGAAGTTCTTCATCGTCAACCATATCGCATTTGTTCAAGAATACAACCAATCTAGGTACACCAACCTGTCTTGCTAACAAGATGTGTTCACGAGTTTGAGGCATCGGACCATCTGTAGCAGCGATAACGAGGATACCGCCATCCATCTGTGCAGCACCTGTAATCATGTTTTTAACATAGTCAGCGTGGCCGGGGCAGTCAACGTGTGCATAGTGTCTTGTTTCTGTTTCGTATTCTACGTGAGCAGTAGAGATAGTAATACCTCTTGCTTTTTCTTCCGGAGCAGCATCGATTTCATCGAATTTTTTAGCTTGAGCTTGACCTGCTGCTGCCAAAACTGAAGTGATAGCTGCTGTCAATGTAGTTTTACCGTGGTCAACGTGGCCTACTGTACCAATGTTAACGTGCGGTTTCGTACGTTCATACTTTTCGCGTGCCATGAGAGTAATCTCCTTTTTGTTTAAATAATATCTACTACGTCTATTATATTTCAAATAGGTGGAGCCTAAGTCGGCATTTAGGGCAAAGATATGCCCATCCATTATACAATCTTATATGCTCATTCTGATTTGTCAAGCTAATACCATGCCTGAAGTATTTATAATATTTATAAAAAGCAGTAACAAAATTTTTTAAGTCAGGTTGTTTTTTTCGAGTTCTTTTCTTATTTTATTTAAACCTGCCTGAATAATTCTTGATATACGTGACGGAGAAATATTGAAATCTTCTGAGAGTTCTCTCAATTTTTTATCTTGAAAGAATTTAGCTTCTATAAGGTCACGTTCTCTTTGCGGAAGTTTTTTCATAGCTTCCTTAATTGCAGCGCTCATCTCATGAAAATCAGCGAGTTCAGCAGGTGTTTTGGCTGTATCTTTAATTTGGGTCGGGTTTTCTGCTTCCGCCATTTCATCTATGGAAAGTATAGTTTTGTATACAGCCTCTCTTATGTCATCGTGGATTGCCTCTTCTTCATCATGTTCAACTTGAACAGAGGTTTCTTTCAGTGTTTTTTGAGAGTACCATTTGTATCTTCTTCTAACTTCGTTTCTTATTGCCCATTTTATGGCAGTTGAAATATATGAGTTGTTGTAATTTGTAATATCAGAAGTTGAACACAGATGATGTACAACCTGTGTACCTATATTAACGAGTTCCGAAAAATCTATAAGATAAGATGAAGAGAGCTTTTTAAACTCAATTTTGGCGATGGTTTCTATAAGTTCGTTGTACTCTAACAAACTTTTTCTTATAGCAGCCCTGGTACTAATGTCCATTTCTTCTCGCTTTTCGGTCATAGAATTTAGTCAAACATTCGCTAACTATATTCTAAATTAAAAATAAAAAACTGTAAAATATTTATAAACTTTTGTAATTAATTAATAGAAAACTAGCAATATTTTTTTTTATATTTTTTTGTTTTTAACAGGTGCAAGTGTTAAAGATTAAAAATAACTTGTTGACAATGGAAAGGTCCAATAATGAAGGTTTCATTTAAAAGTATAGATTTTAAATCTCAGAAATCCGGTAAAAATAATAAACAAAACTCTGATAAAAATGTGGTTCAAACTCCGGCCCAAAAAGCACTGACAAAAGCAAAAACAGGTGCTATTGTCGGGCTGTTTTTACTTCCTACATTAGGTATAGTAAAACATTGTTCAACGGATAACGACCCTAATAAAATTGTCATCGTGGATGAACCTGTAGACACAACAAATCGTGCAAAATATGTTAAAACAACTCCTGCATCAATGTATGTAATAAAAAGCGGTGACTCTCCCGCCAGAATAGCTAAAGAACATGGTGTTTCCACAAGAAGACTTCTTGCGCTAAACGACATGGATTCAAAATCCGTAATTTATCCTAATGATACTATTTTGATTCCTGAGTCTTACGAGGCAATAAATATCAAAACCCTCAAAGATATTGTTAAAATGTCGGGTATCAGCAAAGAGTATTTAGAAACCCTTATTGACTTTGAACAATTCCACAATAAAACATACAAAGACCGTAACGGTAATGAAACAATAGGGGTAGGGCACCTTGTAAAACCTGAAGAAAGAGCACTTTACAGAGGCAGAACTCTCAGTGATGAAGAGGTTTATACTTTACTGGCACAGGATATACTTGATATTGAAGCGGATTTAAAAACTGTTATAAACAAAGACGCTTACGACAACATGCCCGCACACCTTAAAGAATCAGTCTTTGACCTTGCATTCAATAAAGGTATCGGGGCAATAAGCGATAATGAAAAATTGTTATCAGCCTTGAATAATGAAGATTATGTCAATGCCGTAGCCAATTTAACCCAGGATTATTCGGTTGTGACAAACGCAAAAGGTGAAAAAGTACACAGACCTGCCGCAGGACTCAGTAAACGCCGTATATACAATATTGCAAATGCGTCTGAAATCTTCAAAAACGGAATGCCCGATGTTGTAGCAGACTCTGCTCAGGCGGTTTATCAAAGAGGGTTAAATTATCTTGAGGCCGAAAAAAATAAAGGTGATATTTCCGCAGACGCTTATGAAAATGTTGTTAAAGAATATCAAGCACTTGCCCACGAATGGACAGACGGACGTATAGGTAAAGAAGGCAAAGTACAAACAGCTAAATCAAAAGCTAATGTCACAGCTCCTTCTGCGGCAACAGTTACCGATAAAAGCGCAATTTATGTCAACGGCCAAAAAACAAACTGGAATGTAAGTTCCCTTTATGCAGACTGGCAAAAAACAGCCAAAAGACAGTTAAGATACGTAAAACGTCCTCTTCCTGAAATTGATAAAAACGGCAATATTACTGCTTACGTAAAAACTTTTGCACCTTCAGGCAAAGGTAAACTCTCAGGCAAAACAATTATCATAAACCCGGGTCATGGCGGAGCTATGAACTATATCGATAAAAACGGCAAAGTAAATCTAAACTTTGACCCCGGCACAAGCAATGCCGTTATGAGCAAAAAGAACCCTAATGTAGAAACAAATCAATTTATCGGCAATGGCGGTAAATCTCTTGAAGAATGGGTTGTAAATCAGAGAATTGCTGATGAACTTGTCAAAAAAATCAATAAAGAAGGCGGCAAAGTCATTTACGTCCAAGGCTCTGTCTACAGTGCAATGGATGCAATAAGAAAGATTCAGAAACAGAATAAAATAGATATGATTGTCAGCCTGCACAGCAACTCCAGCGGCGGCAAAAGAGGCATACACGTTTATGCAAACAACAGAGGCGGTATTGATGAAAAAGACAAAGCTCTGGCTGAAGCAATCGTTAATAAACTCAATCAACACAGCTGGTTCAGAGGCATAACCGAGCAAAAATCAAAATCATTAGGCGTGCTTTCTGCAAGCAGATATGCCACATCTCCTGTTCCCGGTGTTTTAATAGAAACAGGCGACCTTAAACATAAATCTGATGTTGCAAATCTGAATTCAAGAGATTTTAAAAATCTTTTGATTGACGGAATATTTGAAAGTATCAAAAATTACAGAAATTAAATTGTTTCATAAGTTTCAAAAGCTTTGTAAGAACTTCTTACAAGCCCTGATGCAACGACCTGTTTTATTCCCGCCTTGTGCGCAAGGTTTTCCACTTTTTTAAATTCATCCGGCGTGTAGTATTTTTCTACCTCAAGATGTTTTTTAGAGGGCTGCATGTACTGCCCGACAGTTACAATATCGCAATCTACAGCTTTTAAATCTTTGAAAGTTGTTTCAAGTTCTTCAAAAGTTTCGCCAAGACCAACCATTAGCCCTGATTTTGTAATCATTTTGGGATTGCGTTCTTTTATATGCTTTAAAAAGTTTAAAGAACGTTCGTAATTCGCCAGCGGACGTGCTTTCGGGTAAATTCTTTTTACGGTTTCAATGTTATGATTGAATACGTCGGGTTTTGCATCAACTACAATATCAATGAGGTCTTCAACCCCTTCAAAATCCGGGGTTAAAACTTCAATTTTTATATCCGGCACAAGTTTTTTTGTTTCGGTTATTACTGAAGAAAACATATCAGCCCCTTGCAGCGGCAGGTCATCGCGGGTGACCGAGGTTATAACCGCATATTTTAACCCTAATTCCTTTATTGCCTGTGCGACTTTAAACGGCTCATTTCTGTCTAACGGTTCGGGCTTGCCGCCTGAAATATTGCAAAAGCGGCAGTTTCGTGTGCAGATGCTGCCTAAAATCAAAAAAGTAGCGGTATTTTTGGCGTAACATTCAGCCTTGTTCGGACATCGTGCAGCTTCGCAAACAGTGTTAAGGCATTTGTTTTTCAAAATAGTGCGCACGAGTTTGGTTTTTTCCGTGTCTACTATGCCTCGCTTTAAATATTCAGGTAGTCGTTTTCTTTCCATTACTTAAGTTTATCGTATAAAAAGAATTTTTTAAAGTTTTATATTAACTCCAAGATTAATTTTGGCAGGTCATATAGCCTAAAATGCTAAAGGCAATCACTTTTTCTTCATTTATATTAAGCCATTCGTATTTAGGGCTTTCGATATTGCAGCTGCATTCGTCAAAATGGTGGCAGATTGTTGCGTTTTTCAGTGTGAGTATGTCTTTAAGATTTTCTCTGTCGTCTTTTACAACGCTGCCGTATGCTTTAAAGCTTTCGGTAAAAATCACAATATCCGTGACTCCGCCTGCCATATCAATTGCTTTATAAATCCGGTTAAGAACATTTACACTCATTGTTTTCTCCTTTCCGTGTTAAGGAGATTATTAACCATGTTAAAAATATTTTCATTGCCCGTTCAGGGTGTTTTTTTTTTCTAATCTAGTGTCGCAGTTGCCGCCTCGAGCCTTATAGCCGTCACTGCTCACCTTTTCAATGTGACACTCCAAAAATTCGTTTACGTCGCTTTGCTCCTTATCACGAATTTTTCTCGGACAATTTAGACAACACAACTCTTCTTTTTGTTTTCGGGTTAAGGTTTTTATGCGGCATTCTTCTTTCATTGCTTCTGATTTTGTATCAAATTCTTTTATATAAACCATTTTTAAAGGTTTGTGCGTTCGTGTGTATTTTGCGGCAAGTCCTGCCTTGTGTTTTTCAAAACGTTTTTCGGGGTCATCTGTATAACCGCAGTACAGCTTGTTGTCTACGGTTAAAATAAGGTATGTGTAAAATTTTTTGTCAGCGTTTTTCATTTTACAAAACCTGTGCTGCGTCCAATATTTTATTTAATTCTTCGACAATAACACTGTAATCCGTTGCACTCATGAGCTTGCCTCTTGAGGCGGCAGCATTTTGAATTCCCTTTATGTAATACGGATAGAATTTTCGCATAAAAGGAACAGCGTTTTTTTCACCCCTTAGTTTTACTTCTGCATCGAGATGCTGTTTTGCCCATTTTATTTTGGTTGATATTCCTGCTTCTTCCGGAATTTCACCCGTAGCTAGAAAGTGTTCTGTCCTGTGTATTAAATCCGGAGCGCCCAGGGTTCCTCTCCCTATTGCAACACCGTCCACCCCTGTGGTTTCAAGACATTCTTTTGCGCTTTGCGGTGAAGTTATGTCACCGTTAGCGAAAACAGGAACGGTTATTTCTTTTTTTATACCGGCTATTTTGCTCCAGTCTGCATTGCCTGAGTACATTTGCGAGCGGGTTCTGCAATGGATTGTCATGGCGTCGGCTCCTGAATCCTGCATAAGTCGTGCAAATTCCAAAAAATTCATCTCTGCTGCGGTGTATCCGAGCCGGAATTTTACACTTAACGGAATTTCTTGCAGCACATCTTTTAGCGCTTTAACTATGTCGGAAGCAAGCTCAGGAGTGCGCATAAGCGCGGAACCGTCACCGCCGCATACTACCTTGCGCACGGGACAGCCCATATTAATATCTATAACCGAAGGTTTTCTTTCCAATTTTAAAAGTTTTTTAGCGGCATCTGCCATCATTTTAGGCTTGTGCCCCGAAAGCTGATAAGCAAGCGGAAATTCGTTTTCTTTGTTTTCAAGAATTATATTCCCGTCTTTTCTGTTTTGCATAAGCATTTCAGAGCTTATCATTTCTGTAGTGAGCAGGCTGTTTGAAGAAAACATTCTTATCATTTGCCTGTAGGGCAAATCTGTAATGCCTGCCATCGGAGCCAGTGTTATCCTGCTTTTAAGCTCAACATTGCCGATTTTTATAAGTATATCATTGCTATTTTTTTGTTGAAGCAGCTGCTGCGGCGGATTTGTTTGCTGCCGGTTTGACTGCGGGTTTGTCATAGGCTTTCAGTTCCTGTATTCTTTTTGCGGAATACCTTGTGTAGTCGTTTGTTTCGCCTACTTTTTTTGTTTCGGCAAGGTATTTTTTATAATAATTTAACGCATTTGTATATTGTGCAAGATAATCATAGTCTATTGCAATTGAATAGTTTGTGATTGTAAGTTTTGGATTGTATTGCAAAGCTTTTTTATAATCGTTGATTGCAAGCTGGTATTTTTTTTGCGCATCGTATACTGTTGCTCTGTAATAATATGCGTCAGCGTTTTGCTGGTCGGATTTGATTACGTTATTTAATACATTCATTGCTTCCGTGTATTGCTGCTTGTCAATCATAGAAAGAGCTTTATCCATAAGAGCAGTTGATTCCTGCTCTGTAACATAAGCTATCAAATCTTTTGTTGATTTGTGATCCGGATTTAGTGCAAGAGCTTTTTTGGCATAAGTTTTGGCGTTCTCATAGTCATTCGCGTTTGCATAAGCAAGAGCCGTAAAATAGGCTGTTTCCACATTTTTAGGGTCAAGTTGCAATGATTTTGCATAAGACTGTGCGGCCATTTTGTTGTTATTCATTGCCTGATAGCAGGCGCCTATGCCTAAGAGTGCTTCTGGTGTTATAGGAACGATTTTGTTATAAATATTTATTGCTTCCTGATATTTTTTTTCCGCATAAAGCTTTGATGCGTCATTGTATAAAAGCGACACCGTTTCCGCATCTATTGAGGCAAGCTGTTTTTTTATTGTTTTATTTTCCGGAAAAAGACCCTGTGCGTCATTGAGTACGGAACGGGCTTTGTCATAGCTGCTTTGTTGAGTATACGCCTGAGCAAGGTTTATGTAAGCGTTTTCGTTTTTAGGGGTAAGTTTTATTACCTGATTGTAATAAGGAATTGCTTCTGCTATCCGGTTTGCTTTATGAAGTTCATAAGCATAATTGTATAAAAGCCCCGCATTATTAGGCTCTTCTTCTGTCTGTTTTTTCAGGTAAGCCAGTTTTTCTTCCGGAGTCATACTGGTTTCATACATATTGTACAGCTCGTTTTTAATATCCTGATTGGAAGGATCAAGATTGAGCGCCAGTTTATAGTTTTCTATAGCGGCATCTTTTTTGCCAAGCGCCTTGTAACATTGGGCTTTGTACAGGTAAGCAAGCATAAAATTAGGGTTGAAATTTGTTATTGTGTCGTATGCTTCAATAGCAGTTTCGTAATCTTTCTGCTCTTGATACAAGGTGCCCATATTCAAACGTGTATTGGTATTTGAAGGATTTATTGATTCCGCTTTATGGTACTGGGCAAGCGCGCCTTCGTAATCTTTTTTCTTTTGTAAAACAGCACCGAGGTTTGCGTGTGCTTCTGCGTCCTGCGGGTTGTCATTGACTTTTTGGCGCCATATGTTTTCTAAAGACATTAAAATCTCATCATTGCTGCCGGTTTTAGACAGCGCAAGATTGTATTCTTCCGCAGCGAGGTCAATTTTGCCCAGTCTTTCATATGCACCGGCCAGTTTTAAATGCAGGTCGCTGTTTTTAGAATCAAGAGCAATTGCTTCTTTCAGATTATCAACAGCCTGTGTATTTAAATTTAAAATGTAATAAATGGAGCCGATATTTGCCAGCGCATCTTTTCTGCATTCAGTGTCATTGACGGCTTTTTGAAATTCCGTCATAGCCGCGGCAAATTCTCCCTGAGCCCTTAAAGACTTACCCATTGTGAGGTGTCCTTTAGGTGTCTGGTCGGCATTTATTGCGTATAAAATCGTTTCAAGATTTTCTTCCATTGTATTTATATCGGCAATGTATTTGGCCTCGGCAGGTTCGTTATTGTAATATTTCATATAAAAGATTGCCGAGCGAATATCATTTGCCGCTTTGTTATAATCCATTGCTTTGTTGTTGTAATACTGCGCTCTTTCAAGGTAAGTATTAACAAGCTGGATTCTGGCGGATTTGTCCGTGGGGTTTTCTCTTAAAGCTTTTCTGAATTCAGTAATTGCTTCGGGGTATTTTTTTGCTTTTAAAAACTCCACTCCCTGATTGTAATAAACAGAGCCCTGTGCGGAATAATTTGTATCATCATAACTGACATTTACAGTGGTTTCTTGAGCAAAAACAGTTGAAACGTTCATCATTGCCAATAAAAAAAACAAAGTAAAAATTCTTTTAGCCATGGCTTTTTTTTGCATATTGCCGCCTTTCCGTTTTTGCGAAACAAAATCTTGTATATATTATAAGTCAAATTTAAAAATTGGGACAAAATAGAGGTTTTACGTTACAAAATATTACCGTTTGTATTGCATAAAAAAAATTACCATGTATGATAAATATTGTCAGAAAAGTTACCCGACAATTTAATAGACTTCCGGCGGATATGTTTCTGCCTTATTTTTGTTGTTAAATTGTCTTAATATTGCTAAAACATTTACCCAGAGGTTAATTAATTACACTAAAGAAAGGTAATAAAGTGGAAGAAAAAGAAATTCAAGAAGTTGAAACAGTTGAAACAGAACAAACAACTGAAACAGCAGAAGCTGTTGAAACTGTAGAAGCAACTGAACAACCTGCGGAAGAAAAACCGGCTCCGGCCAAAAAAGGTAGAGGTCAGGCTAAAGGCAAAGGCAGAAAAAAAGTAGAAACAGTTGAAAACGCTCCTCAATCCGAATGGAAAGAAAGAGTTGTTCAAATCAGCCGTGTAACAAAAGTAGTTAAGGGCGGTAAAAAATTAAGTTTCAGAGCTATCGTTATTGTAGGTAACGGCAAAGGTCAAGTCGGCGTTGGCTGTGCTAAAGCTTCTGAAGTTATCATTGCTATTCAAAAAGCTATTGCAGAAGGCAGAAAAAATCTTATTACCGTACCTATTTTCAAAACAACAATTCCTCACCCGATTACAGGCCGTTCAGGTGCGGGTGCTGTTATGTTGAAACCTGCTTCTCAAGGTACAGGTGTTATCGCAGGCGGTGCTGTTCGTGCAGTATTAGAGCTTGCAGGTATCGAAAACATTTTGAGCAAATCTTTAGGTTCAAAATCTCCGCTTAATGCAGCTAACGCTACAATGGAAGCTTTAAAAGAATTGAGAACCTTCAATGACGTTGCTAAGGTAAGAGGTTTGACACTTAAACAAATGCTTAATGCATAATAATCGTAAGTTTTAATCAGAACAAATAAGAAAAGGAAATAATTGAAATGGCAAAAGATAAAATGGAAAAAGTTTCGATTAAGCTTACAAGAAGTTTAATCGGTTCAACAAAAGACCAGATAAAAGTTGTAAGAGCTCTCGGTCTTAAAAAAACTAACGATGTTGTTGAACACGTTGCCAGCCCTACAATTATGGGTATGGTAAACAAAGTTCCGCACCTCGTTACGGTAATTAAGTAGTCACATACAAGTACATAATTATAATAAGGACAATATAAAATGGCAGAAAGAATAACATTAGAAGATTTAAGACCTGCTGAAGGAGCTACCCGTAAGACTAAAAGAGTAGGCAGAGGCAGATCATCAGGTCACGGCAAAACTTCTTGCCGCGGTCATAACGGTGAAGGTCAACGTTCAGGCAGCTCTCAAAAGAGAGGTTTTGAAGGCGGACAGATGCCGTCTTACAGACAAATGCCTAAATTAAAAGGCTTTACAAATTTTGCTGCTCTTAACTGTGCAGAAATCAACGTTAAAGACCTCGAAAAATTCGACACTAAAGAAGTTGATTTAACTTGGTTAATCGAAAACGGCAAAGCTCACCCGAGCTCAGAAATCTTGAGAGTACTCGGTAACGGTGAAATATCTAAAGCTGTAACTGTTAAGGCAAGATACTTCACTCCGTCGGCTAAAGAAAAAATTGAAAAAGCAGGCGGCAAAGCTGAATTAGTTTAAAAATGTTGTTACTGCAAGCCGAAAATTACGGCTTGCAGTTAACTTATACTTACCGCACAATGTTTTGGGGCGGATTAATATGGAGAGAAAATAAATGCAAAATGCAAAAATGAAACCGCCGTCAATGGACGATGTGGTCTCTATGTTTCAGGCTTCGGGCTTGAAATCTAAATTAATATTTACTTTTGCAATGATTGTGATATTCAGACTCGGGGTTGCACTGCCTTTATACGGTATCAACAACGAAGTTTTTTCTAAACTTGCACAGGGCAACAACATAATCGGTTTTATCGATTTGTTCTCCGGCGGTGCGCTCGCTAACGTATCAATACTTGCGTTAGGTATCGGGCCTTACATTACCGCGTCAATTATCATGCAGCTTTTAACGGTTATAATACCGCATCTTGAACAATTGCAAAAAGAAGAAGGCGAAGCCGGCAGAAGAAAGATTTCTCAATACACAAGATATTTTACGGTATTTATATCTTTCTTTCAGGCATGTATATTTCTTTTGTATTTGCTTCATCAGGCTCCGGCTGCGATTTTGCCGGGTGTATCGCATGTTGCTTTCTTTATAGGTTCGGCTATTATACTTACTGCGGGCTCAGTATTTGTAATGTGGCTGGCTGAATTGATGACAGAAAGAGGCATAGGCAACGGCGGTTCTATGTTGATTTTTGTCGGTATTATTTCAAGAATTCCGTTCTATTGCGAGAAGACCGGTCAGCTTGTTGCAAATGATTCTTCTTTGCAGCTCGGTTTGCTCGTATTGCTGGCAATATTCTTTGCAACAATGGTTTTGATTGTTGTAATGCAGGAAGCAATAAGAAAAGTGCTTATCGTTAACCCGAAACGTCAGGTTGGTAATAAGATATATGGCGGTGTAAATACTTACATTCCGTTTAAGATGAACCCGGGCGGGGTTATGCCTATCATCTTTGCGATTGCAATTTTACTGTTCCCGACAACGGTTATAAGCATTATCGGTCAGGCAAATTTGCCGCCGGGGGCGTTGAAAGACACAATCACATGGCTGGCTAATTTCTTGAATCCGTCAGGCTGGGTACATTATGTATTGTACTTTTTGTTGATTGTATTTTTAACTTTCTTTTACGCTTCAATTATGCCTAATATGCAGCCGAAAGAAATTGCAAACAACCTTAAAAAGTACGGTTCGTCTATCCCCGGTATAAAACCCGGTAAACCGACGGCTGAAGCTCTTGATAAGATAATTTCCAGACTCACTTTGCTCGGTGCGCTTTGTTTGGGTGTAGTTGCTCTGATTCCGTCAGGTGCATCATTTATTACAAACATCACAACCCTGCAAGGTATCGGGGCTACGTCTTTAATCATCATGGTCGGTGTTGCTCTTGACTTTATCAACCAGATTAAGACCCAGCTTCTTGCCAGAAATTATGAAAGCTTCTTAAAAGAACCGAATAAATAAAAACAATTTATTCATAAAATAAAAAGACTCTTTGGTTAGATTCAAAGGGTCTTTTTTTACTTTGTTTACATTTCTTTATTTTTATTAAGATAAAGTCAATTTTAAAGTTTGAGTTGTTTTCTTAGGGGTAATACGGAAGTGTAACAATTCAGGAGTGTGACAACGCTATGGTTAACGGTTATAATTCAAGATTTCGTTCAAGTTATATGCAATACGGCAATGCAATGCCTATGCCGCCTGCTGCACCGAATATCGGATTTTATCCGCAGCCGCCTCAGATGAATATTTCTCATCAATCATACAATACTTCAGTACGCAACACTTTAGCGCAGCAGCCTCAAACACAGCCTGTACCGCCGGTTCAGCAACCGCAACAGCCTAAGCCTCAAACACCTACAGAACCTAAAAAACATGGTAATTCTCTGTGGGATATTATAAAAAGTGACAGGGCTGCAATTATTACGGGTACTGTTGTTTCACTTGCCGCAATTTTGATTATGCTTCTTTCTCCTAAAAAATCAGCAACAGTTGCAAAGTCTAAAAGCGGAAAAAACGTTTTTTCGCGAATGATGGATAATATAAAAACAAAATGGACAAATTACAGGGCTGACTATAAGGCACGTATGGCAGCAAAAGCGCCTGAACATTGTATGTTTACACCATATATAATCAGATAGTCAAGTAAAAAACTTTCTATTTTACATAATGTCCTAAAAACGGGTGCCGTAATATAATAAAAAGAAGATGAGATATGTTTTTAAGGATTATTTATGGAAAATTGTTTTGACCTCGGGATAATCGGCGGTGGCCCTGCGGGCTATAGTGCTGCTATACGTGCAGCCCAAAAAGGCTTAAAGGTAGTTTTGTTTGAAAAAACGGCAATGGGCGGAGTTTGCCTTAATTGCGGCTGTATTCCAACAAAAACGATTCTTCACTGTACTGATTTATACAAAAATTTGAAAAAGGCAGATAAATTCGGAATAAGTGCCGCGGAAATATCTATTGATTACACAAAAATTCTTAACCGCAAGGATGAACTCGTTCAAAAGCTTCAAAAATCCCTGACCAAGCTGGTTCAAAGTTACGGGGTAAACATTGTTAATGCAGAAGCAAAAATTTTAGACAAAGGCAAAATTGAAGCACAGGATAACACGTATTTATGTAAAAATATAATTATATCTACAGGTTCAAAACCAGCATCACTTAGAGGTATTGAAACAGACGGGAGGTTTGTTTTAAATTCTGACCACATATTAAACCTCTCTGAAATTCCGCAAAATATTTTAATTGTCGGCTCCGGTGCTATCGGCGTTGAATGGGCAAGGATATTTTCATCTCTGGATAAAAATGTTACGGTTATTGAATTTGCACCAAGGCTTTTGCCGCTGGCTGATATGGATGTATCTAAAAGACTTGAAAGACTGTTTAAGAAAAACAGAATAAAATTTTTTACGGGAACCAAAATAGAAAGTATTAAAGAAAAATACGTTACGCTTTCTGACGGACAGGTGATAATGCCTGACATTGTCCTTTTGGCTGTCGGAAGAGAGCCTGTATTGCCTCAAACATCAGTAAAATTAGTGATGGACGGCAAATTTATTAAAGTTAATGAAAATTTTCAAACAAATGAACCCGACATTTTTGCGCTCGGTGATGTTAACGGTAAAGTTCAGCTCGCTCATAGTGCGCTGCATCAGGCTATCGGGGTTGTTGATTATATAGCTGAGGGGAAAAATGTACATTTTTGTGCGCAGAAAGTGCCTTCCGTAATTTACGGAAACCCAGAGATTGCCTGGGTAGGGAAAACTGAAAAAATGCTTGAGGGGCAAAATTATAAAGTGTCAAACTTTCCTGTGTCGGCACTTGGTAAAGCTATTGCCGATGACGAAATTGACGGATTTATAAAAGTTTTGTCGGTTAATGAAAAAATAGCCGGTGCACATATTGTCTGCCCCGAGGCTTCATCTCTGATACATCAGTTTGCATTGATGATTGGTAACGGTCTAAAAGTCGAAGATGTTTTAAATACCGTTTTTGCGCACCCTACATATTCAGAAGGTGTTTTTGAATCAGTTTTGGGACTTGATAAAATGAGCTTGAGTTTGCCTCAAAATGTTTGATTTGCAACAAAAACAATATATCGTACAGTTTTATTGATTTTTTGATAAAATTGTAAATGAGATTTGTTTACAGGGGATAAAAATTTATGTTGGATGTAATTTTAGGGCATTTAATAGCTTTTATTGAAGGAGTTATTTCAAAAACAGGGGCATGGGGAATAATGTTTCTTATGGCAGTAGAATCTTGTAATATTCCTCTGCCAAGTGAAGCAATATTACCGTTTGCAGGATATATGGTTACAAAAGGGGTGTTCAGTATTCATGTTGCTGCTTTTGCCGGTGCACTGGGCTGTGTGCTTGGTTCAATTCCTTCGTATTATCTTGGCTATTTTGGCGGACGTCCGTTTGTGGAAAAATATGGCAAGTGGTTTTTAATAAGCAAAAAAGATTTGGAAGATGCGGACAAATGGGTGCAAAAATACGGGGATTGGGCTTTCTTTATATGCAGAATGCTGCCCGTTGTGAGAACTTTTATTTCTTTCCCAGCAGGAATATTGAGAGCTAAAAAACGTATATTTTTTACACTCACGTTTTTAGGTTCTCTTGTATGGAGCTATTTGCTTGTGTTTGTCGGGGTGAAAATGGGGCAGAATATGGAAGCCTTTAAACATATATGGCATAAATTTGATATAGCAATTGTTTCCGTTTGTTTTGTACTCGGGGTTGCTTATCTTTATAAACACTTTAAACATTTAAAAGAAAGTTAATTTTATTACCATTGAATAATAACTGCTCCCGCGTGTCCGTTTTGGGCTTTTGCGCTTGTTTTTGCCGTCTTGTCGTCATATTGTCCGCCAAGACCGTATTTTGTGCTTTTTGAAATATTGTACAGATAGTAATATTTTTCCGGAATATGATATTCATCAGTTTTTTGTTTTGTGCCGAGAGGGGTCATCCTTGTCGATTTTGAACCGCCTGAGGCTATTATTTTTAAATCTTTTATTATTGTAGGTTCACCGTTTTTTGCATCTATAAAGTTGCCGTTTTCGTCAATATGTGTTCCTTCTCCTCCTTTACCAACTTTTATTACAAGTACTGGAGTTGTTATTTGTCTGTGTTTTGATATAATTTGACCGTTTTGCCCGCTTTCAAAAGGTGTTGCTCCGCCACCCCCGCCGGAGGCAAACACAAAGAAGCCCGCATTTACTTTAGGACGTGAAAATATACAGCTGTTACCTGTTGCGGTATGTATAAGTTTTTCTTCTTTCCCGCTGATTTTGTACAGCCTGCCTACATGTTCTCCGTTTTTATTTATAGTGCAGACAAACCTGCCTCTTGTATATTTTTTAGCAAAATTGATTGCTTTTGCGCTGATATAGGGTTTGAACACTACAAGGATAAGCTGGCTTATGAGTATTAGCGTCAGAACGAATACAGAAACAGTTTTTATCAACACAGGTTTGTTAGCAATCATGTTTAACCTTAACGATAAAGTGATAAATTATTCTAGTATTTTTTAATTTTGTTTGCAAGTAAAAGAACCCTGTACGTCCTGAGTGTTTAGT
Source organism: Candidatus Gastranaerophilales bacterium (assembly GCA_944323685.1). Taxonomy (GTDB): domain Bacteria; phylum Cyanobacteriota; class Vampirovibrionia; order Gastranaerophilales; family Gastranaerophilaceae; genus Limenecus. The sequence goes on from CALUTJ010000019.1 coordinate 47,987, forward strand.
TTAAGATGAATTGTAAAGAATTGTAACAGATATAACAAATATTGAAATCGTATATAAAAAAATGTTTTTATATATATGTGTGTATTATAAAAAAGGTGTAAGCAATGACAATTACTGGTATCAATGGTGTAAATAACCCTCAAGGAGCTCCGAGAACAAACGGTTCTACTGCTCCTGCTGAAGATACAACAGGTTTGTTCGGTGCAGAAGAGACTACCGAAACTAAAGGCAGCAAAGATACATCTATGTTAGAAGCTGAATTGGCAAGTTTAAATGCTGAACTTGAGGCTCTTGAAGCTCAAAAAGCTGAAAAAGAAGCTTATAAAAGAGAATTAGAAGCTCAAAAAAGAGCATTGCAAGTTCAAAAACAAAATCTTGAAGCTCAAATTAAAGCTAACGAAGATGCAATGAAAGCTAACGAAGAAGATATTACTAAAAACGAAGAAAATATCGAAAAAGAACAAGAACAAATCGAAAAATTACAAGAAGAATATGACAAAAAGAACAAAGAAGCTGAAGAATTAAACAGACAAATCAGCGAAAAAATTGCCAAAATTCTTGAAAATTCTGCTAAAAATGTTGATGAAGAAAGCAAGAAAATTCGTGAAGCAACTGAAGAAGCTAATGCTAAAGTTGAATCAGGCGAATTAGAAGAAGACGAAGTTGCTCAATATGTTGCAGACAAAGTCGGCAATCCCTCTATTGCAACTTGCAATCAGGAATTTGAAGCAATCAGCGCATTGATGACACAAGTTAAATCATTGATTCAAGAAGCTAACAACTGTGTTGCTGAAATGAATTCAAGAAAAAGCAATATCACTTCTTATCAGGCAAATATTTCTGCATCATGTTCTGCAAATGAACAATTACAAGCTAAAAATGCTCCGTTGCAAAAACAATTGAATTCTGTTGACAAGCAAATAGCTGATGTTAATAATGAAATTGCAACAACTGACAGTGATATTGCAAAGATTGATCAACAAATCAGCGCAAAACAATCAAGCATTCAATCCGTAGAAAATCAACTTAACGGTACAAACAACACAGATGTATACGATGATTACGGTATTATTGATTACAAAAACTGTGGTTCTAAAGATAATAGTATAACGAACTATACACCTGTTGCGGTAGAATGCGAGGCTGCTCAAACACAACCTCAAAAAATAACAAATCCGTTCCTTGCAATTTCTTATGACTTAGGTAATTATTCAAATATGACTGAAGCATTAGAAGCAATTGCTACTGGTAACGAACAATCTGTTTCCGAAGCAAGAACAGTAACAAATAATAACAAACAAGAAATCAGAAATATGTTTCAGGATCTCATTGCATAATAATCAAGCAGACTATATAAAAAAATAGAACCCGATATTTTAGTCGGGTTCTATTTTTTTTAGCTGTATCAAATAGCAATTATAACTTTTTATAAAGATTCTTTTTAGTTAACAGTTAATCTAATCTAGTGTCGCAGTTGCCGTCTCGAGCCTTCGAGCCGTCACTGCTCACCTTTGCCTTCTTTTTCGGCTGAACTGTGGTGAAACCTGAAAAATGGCTTCACTATGTGAACAATGTGACACTACCAAAATTCGTTCACGTCGCTTTGCTCCTTATCACGAATTTTTCTCGGACAATCTAAGCAGAAGTTATTTTTGTCGGTGTCTGTTTAAGTCTGACACTAATGCCCAATAAATCTTCTCTTTGTTTGTACTATTTTGTCAGTAACGTGCCCGATTAGTTTTAGCTTAATGCCGTCAGCTCAGCTGCTTACATTTGATTTTGCAGCTTTGTTGCATCAACTTATACCTGTTCCTCTACTTTTTTCAGGTTAGAAAAAGGATTTGTTGTAGAAGTAGTGTTTGTTGTATTGTTGTTCAAGGAAGAAAGCATTTGACCGTTGTAGTTAATCTGCCCGAAACCGTTGTTTAAAGACTGTTCAAGGTTTGCTGTGAAGGCATATATTCTTGCTTTTTCTTCTGCGGTCATAGGACGTTTAGAAGAGCCTTCTTCTTCCTGAGCAGCTGCATTGCCCTGAGTCAAACTGTTAAGAGCGTTTGCACCCTGATTGAAGAGATTAAAGCCGGCTTGAGCTTTTTGTAAACCATTTGCAGAACCTTTATCTCCGAGTTCTTTTAATTTTTCTTCCAACTTTTTGCTTAATTCGGACGCCTGTGATTGAACATTCTGTTTTCCTGCTTCATAAGCTGCCTGTTTTTCACTTGCAGTTGCTCTTGCTGTTTCTAACTCGCTTTTTGCTTTCTCAAGATTTTCATTAGCTGTATTAAGTTTGTTCTCAGCTTCTTTAAAGTTTTTTTCTGCTGATTCAAGTTCCTTTTTATATTCATTAAGCTTTTGTTCAGATTTATCACGTTCTGTTTGAGCTTTCTCTTTTTCAGCGGTTGCTTTTGTCAATTCATTTTTAGCTGTCTGTAGCTCAGTTTTTGCTGCTTGCAGTTCCGCTTGTGCCTGAGCAAGCTGAGCCTGTGCTGCTGCAAGCTGAGCCTCTGCTGCAGCCAGAGCTGCGGCTGTATAAGGAAGTCCTGCTTGTGCAGAAGAAACTGCTGCTTGAGCAGACTGAACACTGGCTTGTGCACTTGAAACATTAGCCTGTGCTGTGGAAACTCTTGTTTCTGCCGTACTTACCCTGTTTTTTGCTTGTGTTTCATTATCTTTTGCAGTAGTCAAGGCTTGTTCTTTATTGTTCAAATCCTCTGTTTGGTTATCAACATTTTTCTGAGCAGCATCTCTGCTTTCACTGGCTTGATCATAAGTTCCTTGAGCAGCTTCTTGTTCTTCGGTGGCTGCTTCCGTATTTGCTTCTTTTTCTGTTACTGTTTGTGCAGCAGCATCAGATTCAGCTTTTAATGCCTGAACGGAAGCTGAGCTATCCGGTGATGAAACAATTGAATCAACACCAGACTTTGCGGTTCGTACTACGTTAATATCAGTGCTGCTTAAAGCAGAATTACCTTCTTGTATTTCTGTATCTGTTTCTGTTTTTGTTTGTGTTGTAGAAACAGCAGGTACATCAGTAGCAGGTGGGGTATTGCCATTATTTTGAACAGAATGTTCAAAACCGTCACCAATTTTACCCCAGTTGCCCTCACCTTCCATTTTGATTTCAGGAGTTGTGGGTTTGCTTGTGGGGATTGTAAAAGTTGGGTTTATATCCAGTTTTGGTATATCTCTTTTTTGTTGAACTTTAAATTCACCCATTTTAATGCTCTCTTTCTTACTTTACTTAAATTTACTCTCTATATATAAATAAAAACCTTGCAGCACAATTAATTGACAAAACAGTATATACTTTTTATATATTATTTACATAAGTTTACAATTGTGTAATTTTGTAAATATCTTTTGAAAAATTAGCAACAATTTATGTTTTACGTACTTTATAGTATTGTAACTATAGTGAGGTGTGAAAATGAAATTATCTGCTATTGCAAATAATATTTCTGACAAAGCAAAAAAATACACAAAAGATGTACATGCAACTTATGACAACACTGTAAAACCTTTTGTAAAAGAACAGTATAAATATGCAAAAAAAATGTCTAAAGATACTGTTAACTTTGTTAAAAGGAATCCTAAAAAAATCGGAAAATACGCTGCGATTGCTACCGCTATTGTTGCTGCCGGTGTTGGCATAGTTAAAGGCATAAAAGATTATATTGAAACTAAAAAAGTAAACAAAATCCTTGCAAAATTTGTTGCTACGGAAAAACAAAATAATAAAGAATTAAAAGACTTTATTGGTATACAAAGAGAGATTATTGACTCAAGAGATACAATCATCGATGCCCAGAGAAAGGTTATTGAAGAACAAAAAGCAAAACTTGGGGAAAATAATAACTAACCGAAACTTATAATTGAAAATAAATATAATTGTTATACAGGCCCTTCATAAAAGAATCATAAAAGATTTTAATTGAAGGGCTTTTTATATATGATTAGAGAATGGAAAAGGATGAGAGTGCTATAAGAGCTGATTTAAATAAAATTGCTATTTTTTCTTCGTTTTATATACTCGGTGTTGTCGGATTTTTTACGGGCTGCACGGCGTATATTGCGATAGGTTTGTTTTTGCTTGCCGTATTTGCACTGTTAAAAAACTTTGTATCAAATAAAGCGGCGATAATTTATTATCTTGCATTTGCTCTGGCTATTTTAAACTGTAGTATACAGATTAAAAATCATGATGACTTCTCAAAGTTTATCCCGTCTAAAGCAAGTATAACCGGTACGGTTACTTCTATACCTACAACAAATAATCCTGATAAAACAAAGTTTTACTTAAAAGTTGACTCCGGAATTTTCGATGGGGTTAAAGCGGATAAATTAAGAGGCAATACAATTGTCACTCTTTATGATACGCCTGAAAATATATCTAAAATAAAAATTGCGGATAAACTAGAATTAAAAGGAAAATTAAGAAGTCCAATAAAAGCCAAAAATCCTTCACAGTTTGATTATTCAAACTATCTAAAAAACAAAAAGATTTTTTCTGTTTTTTATGTTCAAAGCGGGGATTGGAAAATTATTTGTAAACCTGAAAAATTGAGCGGGAGGTTTTTGCAAAACCTCAATGACACGAGAAACAGCATACTTAATCATCACAAAAAGTACATAAAAAGCCCTAATATTGAAGTTTTAGGCGGAATTGTTTTTGGTGATGATGCTATAAATCCGCCGGATGAAATCAAAAATTCTTTTATAAATTCAGGGCTGCTTCATATTCTGGCGGCATCAGGCATGAATGTGTCGATTATCTTTGGAATCTGGTATTTTATCGGATGCCGGCTGAGAATAAACCATCGTGTCGTTATTATTTTGGGCGCATTACTTGTTGCTTTTTATACACTTATGACAGGGATGGGTGCGTCTGTTTTACGTGCTGCGATTATGATTGAGTTTATAATTTTGGGCAAACTCATTGACCGCAGTGCAAACAGTGTATCGTTAATATTTCTTGTAGCCTTTTTGATGCTTTTATATAACCCTGCAATGATTAATGATGTCGGATTTCAACTTTCTTTTGTAGTAACGTTTGCTCTTATATTTTATGCCCAGCCTGTGTTGGAAAAAGTGAAAAACAGAATTGCGGAAGTTGTGCTCGGTGCGATATTTATTCCTGTTGTTGCACAGCTGTGGGCTGCGCCGATACAGATGTTTTATTTCAACACTTTTGCAACGTATTCAATACTTGCTAATTTTTTGATTGCGCCTTTTATTTCAGTGTTGAGTTTTTTGGGGTTTGTGTCTTCAATTTTGGCGATGATACCTTTTGAGGTTTTTGCGGATAAAGTTTGTATGATTTTTGCAGTAATTTTGAATCCTGTTGTAACAATATTAATCAAAATATCCGATTATTTTGCGAACCTGCCTGATGCATTACTGACAACAACTCATCCTGATATATTCAAAATAATAGTTTATTATTCAATGCTTGTTATATTAGGTTTCGCACTACGAACGCGGTTTAACAACCGTAAAACGTGGAGTTTTCTTTTAATTTTGCTTATGCTTTTTGTTGTATCTTTCAAAAAAGTTGATAAAAAGTATCTGGAAATTATTGCATTTGATGTCGGTAATGCGGACAGCTTTTTGATAAAAACACCCGGGAATAAATACATTATGATTGATACTGCGCACGGAACTTATGAGGGTTCTTCCTCAAGTTTTTCTCAAGCCGATTCAATAATGAACAAGTATCTGAAAGACCATGGAATAAAAACTCTCGATATTTTACTGCTTACACATTTTGATTCTGACCATTCAGGCGGGGCAGTTGATGTAATGAGGGCTGTAAAGGTCAAAAAGCTTGTGCTTAATAAGAACAAAGATGATTCCAAAACTACAAAAGCTATCTTTAAATACATTCAAAGTAACCGGATTAACAATACGATTGCTAAAAATAATACAGTGGTATTTGAAGAAAACAATCTTAAAATTAAGACATATACTCCAAATGTTCAAAATAAAAATGATAATGATACATCTATAATTACACTGTTGTCATACAAAAATTTTGATATGTTGTTTATGGCAGACGCGGGAGTAAAAAGTTTTGAAAATATAAAAAATAATTTAGATAATAACGATATAGAAATTTTAAAATCAGGTCATCACGGTGCAAACAACACTGTTTCAAGAGGTATGATTAAAACAATAAATCCTGATGCTGCAATCCTTTCCACAGGACTTAACCCCTACGGACATCCGACCAAGCAAACGCTGAAAACCTTTGAGCGAAACGATGTAAAAGTATACAGAACCGATATCGATAACGCAATAAAAATAACAAGTAACGGGGATTCTTATTTTATATACAGATACAATACGAACTCTAAAAAGTTTGAGAAAGATTTGCAGAACAGCTGTCTACAGCCCGCATTAAATTGACAGCAGTATGCTGCAAACAAATCCCTGTCATTCTTGTATATGTTACGTAATTCGATGACACAGAATCTTCCCTCTCTTTGGGAGCGAAATTGGACGGGCACGCCGTGTCGAAGACCCAGTGCCCACGTGTAGGCAAACCACGCTTTGCCGAAACGTCCAATTTCAAGACAGAGGGTAGGGTGAGGGTTGGCAAAAAGTAGGGTGGGCAAAGCACTAAGGCGTGCCCACCATCATAAAGAACGTAGGTTGGGCTTTCAGCCCAACTGTCATTCTGAAGCACCCGTCTTTGAAGGTTTGCGTTGATTGTGTATGTTCAGAATCTTACCGGCTGGGTGTGTAATTCAAAGGCTGGTAAGATCCTGAAATAAATTCAGGATGACAGCAAATTTATTCACCCTCTCCGACGGGAGAGGGATGGGGTGAGGGTTGATAAGATTAAAAGAGCAGGTAGGTTGGGCTTTCAGCCCAACGCTACATAATTCTTTATTCTCTGCCGATTTTCCAGCGAAGGCCTGCGGATAATGACACACCGTTACGTCCGCCGTTGTGTATCATCGCCT
>CALUTJ010000020.1 GCA_944323685.1 Candidatus Gastranaerophilales bacterium
AATAACACATTACAATTGAATATGATTTAATGTGATCTACAGTCCGTAACAAAAAAGAGGCGGCAGGGACATCCGCCCGAAGTAAGAAGAGTAGCGCTCACAAGGAGAAAGGTAGAATATGACTACAAACGCTAAAAGCGCCCAAAAATCTGCCGGAAAAAACAGATTAGGCGTTATCGGTAAAAAATTAGGAATGACTCAAGTCTTTAATGAACACGGACTTGCAATTCCTGTAACAGTTATCAAAGTTGACCCGATGACAGTCACTCAGGTTAAAACTGTTGACTCTGACGGTTACAATGCAATTCAGGTCGGTTTTGAACCTGCTAAAGAAAAACATCTTTCTAAAGCACAAATCGGTCATTTTGCTAAAAACGGTCTTGATAACTTCAGACATTTGCAGGAATTCAGAGTTGAAAACTCATCAGAATATACAATCGGACAACAAATTGATTTGTCAGTACTCGAAAATGTTGCCAAAGTTGACGTAACAGGCAAATCAGTAGGTAAAGGTTTCCAGGGTACCGTTAAGAGATGGAACTTCTCAAGAGGACCAATGGGCCACGGTTCTAAAAACCACAGAGAACCCGGTTCAATCGGTGCAGGTACTACTCCGAGCCGTGTAATCAAAGGTAAAAGAATGGCCGGAAACATGGGGAACGAAAAAGTAACTGTTACTAAATTAACGGTTGTTCAGGTAGATAAAGACAGCAACCTGCTTCTGGTTAAAGGTTCCGTACCGGGTCCGGAAGGCAAAATGGTTACAATAGTTCCTTCAAGAGTTAAATGGAATTAGCGGAATCTTCGCTTTTATAATAAACAACTCAAACATAACAATTAATTGAGGTTAAAGAAAAATGACAAAAGAAGTTTCAATATTAAATACAAAAGGAAGTGCAGTAGGACAAATCGCCCTTGACGAAAAAGTCTTCGGCGTTGAACCTAACCTGCATGTTATGCACTTAGCCTTAAGACGCCAGTTGAATAACGGCAGAGCAGGCACTGCAAGCACTAAAACAAGAGCCGAAGTATCAGGCGGCGGAAGAAAACCCTGGAAACAAAAAGGTACAGGCCGTGCAAGAGCCGGTTCATTAAGATCACCTTTGTTTGCAGGCGGCGGCGTTATCTTTGGACCCAAACCAAGAGATTACAGCTTCTCAATGCCTTCCAAAGCAAGAAGATTAGCTCTTAAATCAGCTTTATCAGCAAGAATCGAAAATACTGTTTTAGTTAAAGATTTCTCTGAAATCAACGAACCTAAAACAAAATTGATGGCTGAAACTCTTAAAGCTCTTAAAGTTGAAGGTAAAGTTTTAATCATCGCTGACGTTAAAGCAGCAGAAAACGCTTACCTTGAATTAAGCGCAAGAAATTTACCGAATGTAAAAATTATATTACCTTCTAACCTGAACGTTAAAGATCTGTTAGAAGCAGACAATGTAATTATTACAGAAGCAGCAATAAAAGAAATTACTGAAAGGTTGTCTAAATAATGAGCAGCATGAAAAACAATACGGAAAGATTGTACGACATCATTAAAAGACCTATCATCACTGAAAAGTCTATGGAAGCAACTACTTTGCAGCAATACACTTTCGAAGTTGTAAAAGACGCTACTAAAGTAGAAATTGCTCAAGCTGTCGAACTCGCTTTCCCCGGCAGAAAAGTAAAAAAAGTAAGAACAGTCTATATGCCTTCTCACGCAAGACGTGTAGGTTATAGCGCAGGCAGAACTCAATCAGGTAAAAAAGCAATTGTTACCATTGAGGGCGAACCTATCCAAGAATTAATCGGAGCATAATCGTTTCCGGTTGCAAAGTAACACACAAGACATAACGGTGGCAACAGTTAAATCAGCCGATGGTTATGTAAACCCTAGAAAACAGGAGCAAAGAAAATGGGTATAAAAATAATAAATCCGACTTCTCCGGGACAAAGAGGGATGACAAAAAGTGATTTTGAAGAAATCACAGCGTCAAAACCCGAAAAATCCTTGTTGAAGCCAATAAGAAAAACAGCAGGAAGAAATAATACAGGTCGTATTACTTGTCGTCACAAAGGCGGCGGGGTTAAAAAAGCTTACCGTGTAATCGACTTCAAACGCGAAAAATTCGGTATTCCTGCTACAGTTAAAACAATCGAATACGATCCTAACAGAAATGTAAGAATTTCTTTAGTATTTTATGCAGACGGTGAAAAAAGATATATCTTAACACCTCAAGGTTTGAACGTTGGCGACACAATTGTTTCAGGCCCAAATGCAGACATCATTACAGGTAATGCGTTGCCGCTGGAAATGATTCCGTTAGGTACAATGGTGCATAACGTAGAAATGATTCCGGGACGTGGTGCAAAATTAGTCAGAACAGCAGGTGCTGCTGCCCAATTAATGGCTAAAGAAGGCAACTACGTAACAATCAAGTTACCGAGCTCAGAAATGAGAATGATAAGAAAAGAATGCATCGCAACAGTAGGCGTTTTAGGCAATGCCGAACAGAAAAACATGAAAATCGGTAAAGCCGGACGTAAAAGATACATGGGTATCAGACCTACAGTCCGCGGTGTAACAATGAACCCTTGCGATCACCCTCACGGCGGTGGTGAAGGTAAAACAGGTCCCGGCGGACACCCGAAAACTCCATGGGGTAAACCGGCTCTTGGTTATAAAACTAGAAAATCTAACAAGCACTCTGACAAATATATTGTAAGAGGCAGAAAACGTAATAAGTAAGGAGATAATGAATGGCTCGTTCGCTAAAAAAAGGTCCATTTGTACAAGAATCACTCCAGAAAAAAATCGCTAAAATGAACGAAGCTGGAGAGAAAAAAGTAATAAAAACTTGGTCAAGAGCATCAATGATTGTACCCGATATGCTCGGACACACAATCGCTGTTCACAACGGCAAAAGCCACGTACCGGTTTATGTTACGGAACAAATGGTTGGTCATAAATTAGGTGAATTTGCACCTACAAGGTTATTCAGAGGCCATGCAGGTCAAGATAAAACAGCTAAAAGGAAGTAAACTATGCAAGAATCAGTGGCAAAACAAACTAATATAAGCATGCCGGCTCGCAAATTACGCAGAGTAATCAACGAGTTAAGAGGCAAATCTGCTTTAGAAGCAGCTAAAATCTTAAAATTTATGCCATACTTCGCAGCAAGAGTTGTTGAAAAAAACTTGGTTGCAGCAATTGCTAATGCTAATGAAAAATTCGGTGCAAATGCTGAAGACCTTAAAATTTCAGAAATTTTTGCTGATGAAAGTAAAACATATAAGAGAGGTAAACCGAGAGCTCAAGGCAGAATCTACAGAAGACTCAAAAGAACTTCTCATTTAACAGTTAAATTAGCAAGTAGTAAGAATTAAGGAGGCTGACCTTGGGACAAAAGACACATCCAAAAGGATTCAGAGTAGGTATAATCGAACCTTGGGAAAGCACATGGTACGCTAAGAGAAAAGATTATCCCGAATTCGTAAAAGAAGACGATAAATTAAGAAAATATATCAAGAAAAGACTGTATGCAGCAGGCATTTCTAAGATATTAATCGACAGAAAAGCACAAAACCTCAACATCACCGTTGTAACAGCAAAACCCGGTATCGTTGTAGGCAGAGGCGGTCAGGGTATCGAAGAATTGAGAGCTGACATTGCAAAACTCGTTAACAGAACAGTTTCTATAGACGTGGTTGAAGTTGCAAGAACAGATGCTGATGCTCAATTGGTAGCAGAAAACATCGCTCTTCAATTAGAAAAACGTATCGCTTTCAGAAGAGCCATGAAACAGTCTATTCAGAGAACAATGCGTTCAGGCGTTCAAGGTATCAAAATTATGGTATCAGGTCGTTTGGGCGGTGCCGAAATTGCAAGAAGCGAATGGGTTAAAGAAGGCAGAATTCCTCTTCAAACACTCAGAGCTGATGTTGATTACGGCTTTGCTGAAGCAGACACTATCATGGGTAAAATCGGCGTAAAAGTTTGGATTTTCAAAGGCAACTTGATGCCGGGCGAAAAAGCTGATATGAATATCAAATCCAAAAAAGCAGCTGCTAACCATGAAGAAAAACCTGTAGGCGGCAGAAGAAGAAAAAGAAACGCTGAAGCCGCAGCAGAATAATAGTTAATTAATACAAAACAATAATTAGGAGCGACACTAAAATGTTAATGCCCAAAAAAACAAAATATCGTAAAAAAATGAAAGGCAGAATGAAAGGCCATGAAACAAGAGGCACCAAACTCGAATTTGGTAACTTCGGTCTTATCGCCTGCGATCCTGCCTGGATTACATCAAGACAAATAGAAGCCGCAAGACGTGCGATGACTCGTAACATCAAAAGAGGCGGTAATGTTTGGATTAAAATCTTCCCGGATAAACCTATCACTGCAAAACCTGCCGAAACTCGTATGGGTAAAGGTAAAGGTAACCCCGAATACTGGGTTGCGGTTGTTAAACCGGGCAGAGTTCTCTTTGAACTTGAATTCCCTCAAAGAGATGTTGCTGTCGAATCACTTAAATTAGCAGCACAAAAGCTTCCTATCAGAGTTAAAATTATTGAAAAAGAAGCTTCTGAAGCTTAAGAAAGTGAATAATTACCAATCGTAATTAAAGGAAAAAACAATGAAATTACAAGAACTTAAAGAAAAATCAATAGATGAGCTTAATACGTTGATTAACGACACTAAAAAGCAGCTTTTTGATTTAAGATTGCAAAAATCTTTGCAGAAACTTGAAAACACTGCTCAAATTCGTAAGTTAAAAACCGTTATAGCTCAAGCTAAAACGTTAATTAAAGAAAAGTCAGAGGTAAAATAAGATGCCGAAGAAAGAAAAACAAGGTGTTGTTGTAAGCAACAAAATGGACAAAACAGCTGTTATTCAAGTAGCTGAATATAATAAACACCCTAAATACCACAAAATCATCGAAACTCACAAAAAATACAAAGCACATGATGCTCAAAACGAATGTGCAGTTGGTGATGTTGTAAGAATCGTTGAATCTAAACCAATTTCTTCAGACAAACGCTGGGTTATCTCAGAAATAGTTGAAAAGGCTAACTAGTTTAGGGTCAGGTTCTTATTTAAGGGACTTAACTGTCAAAAAAATTTTTTGACGGGATTTCTTAAACAATAGAAATAAAGGAAAAGACAATGATACAAAATGAAACCAGATTAGTAGTGGCTGACAATACAGGGGCAAAAGAGCTTCTTGTTATCCGTGTAATGGGCAGTTCAAACAAAAAATATGCTCACGTGGGTGACGTTGTTGTTGCAGCTGTAAAAGATGCTACACCTAATATGGCTGTTAAAAAATCTGATGTAGTTAAAGCGGTTATTGTCAGAACAAAAGCTGATATTAAACGTGCTGACGGTTCCGTAATCAGATTTGATGAAAATGCAGCCGTAATTATCAACAAAGACGGCAACCCGAGAGGAACCCGTGTATTCGGGCCTGTTGCACGTGAGTTAAGAGATAAAAACTTCATGAAGATTATCTCTCTTGCACCGGAAGTTATTTAAGGTGTGTGAAACCCGTCGGGGTTCGAAAACTCGAAGTCCGGAGGGTGTAACCGTTCCAACCCGCCGTTGTGACGGAGCGCAAGCGAAGGAACGAACAAATCTTTGATTTGACAGGCGGATAAACAACTTAATTAAGGAAAGAACAATGAGAAACACTAAAAAACAAATAGAAAAACATGACTTGCACGTTAAAGCCGGTGACCGTGTTATCTTGACATCAGGTAAAGATAAAGGCAAAATCGGCAACGTCAAAAAAGTCATTGCATCTGAAAACAAAATCATCGTTGAAGGTGCAAATATGGTAACAAAAGCGCAAAAACCTAACCCGATGGCAGGTATACAGGGCGGTTTGAATAAAATCGAAGCTCCTGTTGATGCATCAAAAGTTATGGTTTATTGTATGGCTTGCGAAAAAGCTACAAGAGTAAAACATGAAATTGTAGACGGAAAAAAAGTACGCGTTTGCAAAAAATGCGGCGAACAAATTGACGACTAATTACTAAAGTATGGGTGCCTTGTTATACATAAATAATATGTTTGTGGCATAATGAAGGTACATTCTGCGAAAAGGAAAGAAAAATGACAACATTAACTAAAGACTTAAAAGTAAGATACGAAGAAGAAGTAAAAGAATCTTTAAAATCACAATTCGGTTACGAAAACGTTAACCAGATTCCTAAATTGAATAAAATCGTTATCAATATGGGTGTTGGCGAAGCTTGCCACAACTCAAAATTAGCTGAAACAATCGTAAAACAGTTGACAAAAATTGCAGGTCAAAAAGCTGTTATCACTAAGGCTAAACATTCAATTTCTTCTTTCAAATTGAGAGAAGGTATGCCGGTTGGTTGTATGGTTACACTCCGCGGCGAAAGAATGTATGACTTTTTGCAAAAACTCATCTGCGTAGTTTTACCCAGAATCCGTGACTTCAGAGGTATTTCATCTAAAAGTTTCGACGGCAGAGGCAACTACACATTAGGTTTGAAGGAACAGACACTGTTTCCTGAAATTTCTTACGACGAAGTTGATGCAGTATTCGGCATGAACATTTCTATCATCACTACTGCAAAAACAGACGAAGAAGCAAGAGCGTTGCTTGCTGATTTGGGTATGCCGTTTAAGAAAAAATCACACGCTTAATAAATTAAAACGAAAAAAATCAATGCAATTTGCATAAAAAGGAGATAATCGTGGCTAAAAAATCAATGATAGCTAAAGAACAAAGAAGAGAATTACTTGTATCAAAAGGTAAATACCCTAAAGTAAGACTCCATAACAGATGTTCTATATGCGGACGTCCTCACGGATACCACAGAGATTTCGGTCTTTGCAGAATCTGTTTGAGAAAAATGGCTCATGAAGGTTTGTTACCCGGTGTAGTTAAAGCAAGCTGGTAATTTCCTAATTGCCAAATGCTTTTACTATACTGCCTGACAATCTTTATAAAAAGCCAAGGCGCTTAAGCCGGGCAAAATTAGCTGAAGCGCCGGAAAATATAAATTGTTCAAGTAAGTAGTAAAGGAAAATAAATATGTTTACAGATCCAATAGCAGATATGCTGACAAGAATCAGAAACGCTAACATCGTTTCTCATCCGGAAGTTGAAATGCCCTCTTCCAAATTGAAACTGGAACTCGCTAAAGTTCTTAAAGAAGAAGGTTACATCACCGATTACACAGAAAAAGAAGTCGGCAAATTCAAAGTTTTGTCAATCACTTTGAAATATGATGAAAGAAACAAACCCGTTATTTCTAACTTAAAAAGAATTTCTAAAACAGGTTTGAGAGTATATTCAAAAGCAAAAGATCTTCCGCAGGTATTCGGCGGCTTAGGTATCGCAATCATTTCTACAAGCAAAGGTCTTATGACTGACAGAAAAGCAAGAAAAGAAAACCTCGGCGGCGAAGTTCTTTGCTATGTATGGTAATCCTTAAATTTTTATTTTTAACGGATTATAAATAAAAAGATATTAATAATTAAAATTGGAGATAAAAAAATGTCACGTATAGGTAAAAAACCTGTTATTATACCGGACGGCGTTGAAGTAAAAATTGAAGATCACGTTTTAACTGCTAAAGGACCTTTGGGTACAGAAACAGTTGAGTTTCGTCCGGAAATTTCAGTAAAAATCGAAAATAATGAAATCATCGTTGATGTTCACAATCACGAAGACAGAAAATCCAGAGCACTCTGGGGCTTAACAAGAACATTAATCCACAATGCTGTTGACGGCGTAAAAACAGGATTCACTAAAAAATTAGAAATCCAGGGCGTCGGCTACAGAGCTAACATGGAAGGTTCTAACCTTAACTTAGTATTAGGTTATTCTCACCCGATTTTGATTACTCCTCCGGAAGGCATTAAAATCGCTGTTGAAGCTAACACAAAAATCACTGTATCAGGTTCTAACAAACAACTCGTTGGTGACGTTGCAGCCGAAATCAGAGGCAAACGTCCGCCTGAAGTTTACAAAGGAAAAGGTGTTAGATACGAAGGCGAATACGTAAGACGTAAAGCCGGTAAAACAGGTAAGAAGTAAGGCTAAGTAAATGAGTATAAATCCTGTATCATTCGGTAAAATAGTTGTAATTCGCTACAAAAAAGGTGATAATACAACTCAGGAACAGCTCGATAATCGTATGGCCGTAGACACACGTAAATTGTTTAACGGTAACCATGATAAAACAATCAAAAAAATCGAAACCAGCAACGAATTGTGTCCTGATGCCCGTTTGCGTATATCTCAAAACGGAATAAGATTTTTTACCGATAACTCATACAAGGAATACTCAATGCTTAAAAGAATTAGCGAAAGTGCTGCAGAACAATATGCAGACAAAGAAGCAATTCGTTTATTTATTGAAGTATAATTAGTAAAAGCCGGCATAAGCCCTTATAGATATTTTGAATGAAATCAAAATTCCAAGTAAGAAGGCTTCGGTGAAAGGAAAGAAAAATGATTAAAACAAGAAACAGAAAAGAACAAGTTAGAAAAAGACACCAGCGTGTAAGAACAAAAATCTTCGGTACTGCTGAATCTCCGAGATTGGCTGTTTACAGAAGTACAAAACACATTTACGCTCAGTTGATTGACGACGTAAATAAAGTTACACTTTGCTCTGCTTCTTCTATTGACAAAGACCTGAGAGAAAAACTCGCTCACGGCGGTAACGTAGAAGCAGCAAAAGTAGTTGGTGAAGCTATTGCTAAGAAAGCTTTAAAAGCAGGCGTTAAAGAATGCGTCTTTGACAGAGGCGGATTCCTTTATCACGGCAGAGTATCCGCTCTTGCTGACGCAGCCAGAGAAGCAGGCTTAGACTTCTAATTTATAAAATATTCGCAACCCGAAAAAAGACCTTCCTGAATTTACATTCAAGGAAGGTTCTTTTTTATTATTTATAAATATTTTTACAGATAAGCAGACGCATCAACCGGTGCTTTGTCGGATTCTGATGCTTCAAAGTAGCTGTAGCCCATTTCTTCCGAGGCCAGACCTGCAAACAATGAACCGGGAAAAATCATAACAGAATTTCTCAACTGGGTTAAAGCAGAATTATAAAATCTTCTGGCAGCAGAGATGTGTTCCTCTACCTCGTTATAGGTTTGCATAGCTTGAACCATTGTTGCATCCGATTTAAGCTGCGGATAATTTTCCACAGATACAATCAATCTGCCCATAAGTTTATCCAGCAAACCCTCTGCCGCAAATTTTTCTTTTGAACCAGAAGGCGCATTCATCGCCTGCGTTCTCAGCTCTGTAACTTTGGTAAATATTTCGTTTTCATGTTCCATAAACCTTTTTGCAATAGTCAAAATATTTGGAACCAAATCGTGACGTTTTTTTAATTGAACATCAATCCCTGAGAGAGCTTCCCGAACAGAGTTTTTGTTTCTGATAACGGCTGCATAGAGTGAATAAAGCCAGATTGCACAGACAAACGCCACACCTATAATTATCATCAATACCATATTTTGTATCTCCTTTTAGTAAACCTAATCTAGTTTATAAGAATATTAACACCGTATAATAAATCAGACATCATTTGTTTAATTTAGAGTATACCTGCTCTTTGCAGTGAATTTATATGCTGCATTGCATAAACGCAAAAAGCCAGTATTGCTATTATCTCAACAATTACACCTGCTGTCGCCCATTTTTTTTGAATGTAATGCATATGGTCAATACTTTGCCAATCGTTATTGGCCCACGCCCATTCGTTGCCTTTTAAGCCGCAGTATAATGAGAATATTGAAGTCAATATAACGCCTATAACAGGTATAAAAGCAAACACTATCCACAAACATGCAACAGGAGTATTGTTGCACAACCCCCATAGCGGTGTAAGCAAGCAGGCACCCCAGTTAAAACCGTTTATTGTTTTAGGGAAAGCCTGTCCTTGTACACGATAACGATTTTCCTTTTTCAGTTTATCCGTGTCGTACGAAAACTGAAGCTTCGATGCATTTGCTCTTGCTGCATTTGCATTTTGTATATGAGATTTTTTTGGGTTGTATCTGTCATCAGACATTTTGTTGCCTTTGTCTTTATTAATTCAAACAGTATAACATTTTTAATATAAATACGTCTATATCTCTTTTATTCTAATCTAGTGTCGCAGTTGCCGCATCGAGCATTCGAGCCGTCACTGCTCACCTTTGCCTTCTTTTTCGGCTGAACTGTGGTGAAGCCTGAAAAATGGCTTCACTATGTGAACAATGTGTCACTACAAAAATTCGTTCACGTCGCTTTGCTCCTTATCACGAATTTTTCTCGGACATATTCAAATACAAATAACCTTAACAATTCTATAAAGAACCATGACAAAACTATCAGGCTGCGTTAATATAAAAATATAAGTCAGACTAATGAGGAACAGGGATATAAACGACAAACTTTCCGACAACTCCGGTTTTAATAAGGAGGAAAAGACTGCACAACAAAGCCGGAAACCGAACTTGAATACCGGCGCAAATTCTGATTCTAAGACAAATTCAAAAGGGGAAAACATGACAAGTCCTATAACACAAACAAACCCGTCTACCTTTGTCGATAACGACAAAAGCAATTTGAGTGCATCATCCTTATTGTCAAAAGCAGGAGTGCCTATTTCTCATATAGTTGCGGCTGATAATTACATGTTTGTAAAAAAGATTTACGGTACACCTGTTGTAAAAAGCAGAATCACAAATAAAGACAAAGCTCTGCTTGGAAAATACGATTTTAACCAGCTTGAGTACACAACAGTAAATCAGATAAACGAAGAACTCAATTTGTTAAAAAAATGGTCTTCTTCTCTTGATAAAAAACTAAAAGAAGACGCAGATAACATTATTGATATCAGATTAAAAGAGCTAAAATATCTCGCAGCGTGCCGTTATACACTTATTACAAACGAAATCTACAACGGCTACATTGCGCTTGAAAGATATTTTGAAGATATTTCAAAATACTCCATATAGAATATTAACATTTGTAAAAAATGGAAATTTATTTATCAAATATTTAATTTACGATGTTTTATCTTATATATAAGAAACGTGTGAAAGATAAGGAAGTGTTATGTCTAAAGTTTTATTTTTAGTATCACCTACGCTAAACTCTTTTGTGGATAGAAGAAAAGGTACAACAGGCAACAAGATTGACTGTGCTTTTCAACACTTTAAAAATTCAACTGTATCAAACGTGCAAATCGGTGCAGTCGCAGGTGCTACAGCGTTAATCGGACGCGGAGTATTTAATTCTGCAGTTAAAAAAGCACCGGAACTTGCTAAACAACTTGAAGGCAAAGGTATTTTGACTAAAATTGCAAAATATATCAATGCCGCACCTAAACCGGTAAAAATTGCCGCAGGCGCCTTAATCGGTCTTAGCTTGCTTGTCAGAACATATAACAAAGGTAAGATTGAACAAAAATATTTAGACCGTGCACAGTTTGTAGACCACACATTTACTCTTGACGGTGAAGGCCCTAAAGCCGAAAAGCTTGCAAATACTACAAAAGCTTAATAAATTAAAAAAATAAAAAAATACGGGTGAAACAAATCACCCGTATTTTTTTATTTGCAATTAACAAACCTTATTGCACAAAGCGGCTTTTAATAAAGCCGGAACAATTTATACTTTTCTAAATATCAAAGAAGTGTTAATTCCGCCAAAAGCAAAGTTATTCGACATAACAGTATCAGTTAATATTTCTCTGCCGTTTTGCTTCTGGGTTATATAATCAAGAGGCGCACATTCATCATCGACATTATCAAGATTTAAGGTCGGACAAAACCAGCCGTTGTTCATCATTTTAATAGATAGAATTGCCTCTATTGCCCCGCAGGCACCGAGAGTGTGCCCTGTATAGCTTTTGATAGAACTGATGGGGACGTTCCTTTTAAATACATCATAAGTCGCAATACTTTCTGCAATATCTCCGTTGTGGGTTGCCGTACCGTGTGCGTTTATGTATCCTATTTCATCTGGATTTATACAAGCATCATTTAACGCTCTTTTTATTGCACTACCCATTGTTTCATGGTTCGGGTTAGTTATGTGCGTGCCGTCTGTTGTTGTGCCAAAACCGATAACTTCTGCATATATTTTTGCACCGCGTTTTTTTGCGTGCTCGTATTCTTCCAGTATCAACGTACCCGCACCTTCTCCTATAACAAGACCGTCGCGGTCTCTGTCAAATGGTCTCGGGGTAAGTTCAGGACAGTCATTTTTCTGGCTTGTTGCATACAGAGTATCAAAAACAGCTATTTGTGTGGGATGCAGTTCTTCCGCTCCGCCTGCTATCATAACGGTTTCATACCCGTTTTTTATAGTTTCGTAGGCATAACCTATCCCCATTGAACCGGAAGTGCAAGCAGTAGAAGAAGGAATAAGTCTTCCCTTTGTTTTAAAATACAGAGAAATATTGACACTCGTTGTCTGAGGCATCATTTTTATGTAAGAGCCGGAGTTTATGCCTTTGACCTTTTTTTCAACCTCCATTGTGTAAAAATCAATTATGGAATCTAAAGAACCTGACGACGACCCGTAGCTTACCCCCGTATTTTCAGACGAAATAATTTCATTGCCGAGAAGTCCTGCATCATCAAGAGCCTGTTCACTGACAACTGTACTCATCAGAGCTACGCGTCCCATTGTCCTTGTTACCTTACGGGTAAAATGTTCGGGCACAACAAAATCGTGCACTTTAGAGCACAACTTTGCGTTTAGATGTTGATATACCTCATAGGCAGGTTCATATTCAATACAGTTTTTCAAATGCTTAAGCCTTTCATAAGCATTTTTTACGCTACAGCCAAGAGGGCTTGCCAGCGCCATGCCGGTAACAACAACTCTTTTCACGAATAAAGCCCCCCGTTGACAGAAATTACCTGACCCGTAATGTATGATGCATCATCACACATAAGGTAGTTAACAAGGCTTGCAACTTCCTTACAAGTGCCCATACGGCGCATCGGGATGAGCTTTTTGACTTCATCAACGGGTAAATCTTTTGTCATATCAGATTCTATAACACCGGGAGCAACACAGTTAACAGTTATTCCTCTTTTGGCAAGTTCAAGGCTCAATGCTTTGGTTGCACCGATAATACCGGCTTTAGAGGCACTGTAGTTTACCTGTCCGCGATTGCCTCTTAAACCCGAAATTGATGATAAAGTAACGATTCTTCCTTTAACTCTTTCTTCAATCATTGGCATAATAACCGGTTTTAGCACGTTATAAAAACTGCCGAGGTTTGTGTCTATAACGTCATCCCACTCTGTTTCTGTCATAATCGGAAAGACGTTATCTCTTGCAATGCCGGCGTTGAGTACGACCCCAAAATAAACGCCGTTTTGTTTAATATCATTTTCAAGAGCTTCAAAACTTTTTTTGCGGTCTTTTACGTCAAATTGCAGAATCCTTGCTTTTTGTCCGACAGCTTCAATTTGTTTTTGAACCTCCTGTG
Source organism: Candidatus Gastranaerophilales bacterium (assembly GCA_944323685.1). GTDB lineage: Bacteria > Cyanobacteriota > Vampirovibrionia > Gastranaerophilales > Gastranaerophilaceae > Limenecus. The sequence goes on from CALUTJ010000020.1 coordinate 13,475, forward strand.
CTTTTTCAATGTTATTTCTACAGTGCAAAACAATGTCATAGCCGTTGTTTGCAAGATAAAGCGCTATTTCTTTGCCTATGCCTCTGGACGAGCCGGTTACAAGTATCTCTTTACTCATTTAATTCTCCCCCGCAAAACCCGCTAAAGTTCAATTTTTGAATTATCAAAATTTTCGGGCTGATATGCGTTAACCACTGCTTTTGCACATTCTATACCATCATTATAGATAAAACACTCGAACGAAACAAGTTCATTGTCGCCAAACACTTCTCTTACAATAACTTCATAGTTTTTTCCGTTCTCAAATTTTTCGAGCGAACAATTGTAAGAGCGGCTGCCAAGAAGAAAACCTATTTTGGGGTCACTGCCGCCGCGTTTAAAATACGAATAACATCCAATTGTTTGAGCCATAAACTCGATACCGGCAAGCGGAGAAACTCCGTCCATGGCGGCATCATAAAAGACCTTGTCTTTATTGATTTCAACTTGCGTTTTTACGTAATTTTCTTTAAGATTCACATCCAAAATTTTATCAATAAGTATCATCGGTGCGTCATGCGGCAAAATTTTGGACAGGTCTGTTTCAAAACAATCGTTCTGCTGCTCTGATGCTTGATTTTTGCCGAATATGATAACAGCGTTAGAACCGCCGAACCCGAAAGCATTGCACATAACATAACGGTTATTTTCAGCCTTTTCATTGTGTTTGACGAGTTTTAGCTCCGGCAGGGTATCATCATAAACCCCGTCAAAATTGTGAGGAATAAGAAATTTTTCTTTGTTAATTTCGTCCTCAAGAAAAGCAAGGCACAATGCGCTTTCCACTCCGGATGATGCACCGAGGCAATGTCCGGTCAAAGATTTTGTAGAACTGACCGGCACTTTATCTTTGAAAACCTTGTACACGGCATTAGCTTCCATAATATCGTTTGAAACAGTGCCTGTACCGTGAAGATTTATATAGTCTATTTCATCAGGCTTTAACCCAGCCTGCTCAAGCGCCTGTGTAATTGCTGCCGCAGCCTGAGTGCCTTCAGGGTCAGGGGTTGCACCGTGGTATGCGTCAGAGGTTTCTCCGATACCGAGTATTCTTATGCCTTTGTTCACGTCTTTTTCAAGTATAAAAAGAGCAGCGCCCTCGCCTATATTAATACCGTCTCTGTTCTTAGAAAACGGTTTGCAGTTTGATTGAGACATAACTTCAAGCGCGCTAAAGCCGAATACAGGAACTTTAGACACAGCATCCGCCGCCCCGCATAAAACAGCATCACAGATTCCGTTTTCAAGAAGTTTTACACCCGTTGAAAAGGCTTTTATTCCCGAGGTGCAGGCTGTAGAAACTCCGCTGCAATAGCCCTTAAGCCCGAGATGCTCCTTTAAAAATATAGCGGGAGAACCGATTTGAGAATGGAAAACCTCGTGGCTTTTTTCATATTCGTTAACGCCGGCATTGGTTGTACCAATAACAACGCCGATTCTGTCTTTGCCGTATTCTTTAATAACAGTATCAATCTCATTTTGTATTGCATTGCAGCAATGCAACAGCAGTGCATTTGTCCTTGTATCAAATTTTGCTTCTTCAATTTTTGGCAGCGCAGCACTAACTTTGCCAAGATAAAGTTTTTTACCTTTTATAATATTTTCATCCGGCGTAAAAAAATTTTTGCCCGCCAAAAGCGAGTTTTCAAAAATTTCTTTTACGTTTGTGCCGAGGTCACAAATTGCGCTGTATGATGTGATAGAAATATTTGCCATATTTGATATAATACTACCATGAATGAAAAAAGTGTATTTTATATATCTAACATAAATTTTATTGACGGGCAAAACGCAGAAAATCTTATTGATTTATCCTTTATGCCGCCTATGACAAGGAGAAAACTCAGCCTTGTGGATAAAGCTGCGCTCAGTGTTATGCACAAAGCATACAACGGCAATGAAACAGAAATTGTTTTTGCCTCTCAATACGGAGAACTGGACAGGTTGGATAAAATAATAGCCCAGTATCAGGAGGACAACGAAGTTTCGCCATTCACTTTCAGCACATCTGTTCACAACTGCGTGGCAGGACAGTTTTCTTTGCTCAACAAAATAAAAAAGAGTTATAACGCGCTTGCTGCCGGAGAAAACACCTTTAGTGCGGGGCTTTTGGAAAGTCTTATGTGTACACAAAAAGGCCGTGAAGTCTTGTACTGTTTTGCGGATGCTTACAAGGAACTAAAAGCCTGCGGCTGTGTAATTTCTGCAACTCCGATAAAAGACTCAGTAAAAATCGAATTAAGTACAAACACATGCAGCGCTGCAATTGATGCCGGAAACGAATTTGAAAACTTTAAAAATTTTTGCGAAAGCAAAACAGACAGCTTTTCAAGCAGCGATAATGTTTTTTCTATTGTCAGGAGTCAATCATAAATGAAAAGGTTTTTCCGTGCGTTTGTGGTTGTTTTTTCGTTCGCTTTTTTCGGTGCAGGTTCGCTTGTGCTCGGGCTTGTTGTAATACCATTGATGAGTTTGTTTATAAAAAAAGAAAACAGACGCAAAGTTTTTTGTCGTGTTGTGCATAACCTCTGGGCTTTTTTCAGCGATTTTATGCAAAAAACAGGTTCTATAAAATTTAACGTAACAGACGAACAGAAAAATTTTTTAACACAACTCAAAGGCAGCGTAATTGTTGCAAACCACCCCAGCTACATAGATATCGTGCTTTTAATCGGATTAATACCCGACACCTTATGTGTTGTAAAAAATGAAATAAAGAAAAACCCGATTATGAGCAACATCGTAAAATCCACCTACCTTATAAATGATGAAAATAACGACACACTTAAAGAAGAAGCAAAACACGCACTTTCAGAAGGATATAATGTAATAATTTTCCCGACAGGCACACGCAGTGTTGAAGGAGAAGACCTAAAACTCCACAGCGGAGCAGCCTCAGTTGCAATATACGCAAATGCGCCTATTGTGCCCGTGCACATAACCTGTGATTATAAATTCCTTGCAAAACACCAAAAAATATACGATGCAGGCGAAAAGCCGGTTAACTATTACCTGAAAATCAACGAAACAATAAACATTGATGACTTTAAAACTCCGGACATCAATGATATCAAGCTTCGCCGCCGTATAAATTCCGTAATAAAAGATAGAATTTAAAAACTCAATGTGTTATACTTACCTCATCACACAGGGGGTTGTATGGAAAATAAAAAAGTATTTGCATTCGATTTAGGTAAAACAAGTATCGGCTATTGTGCGCGCTGCGGGCATGATATACAAGAGGCGGAATCAGTAATCATTGATATTGATCACGCTGATGCCGCTTCATTAAGGGACAGAAGACGAATCTTCAGAACCCTTAATGCTCATAAAGCACGTGAAAAATATTTTGATAAAATATGGCAGGATTGCAATCTTGAGATTTTAAGCAAAGATGACAAAAAATTCACAAAAGAATTTGCCGCAAAAGGGGATTCTACGATTTATAATTCCTGTCTTTTAAGAATCGCACTTCTTCAAAACAGAAAACTTGAAATCTGGCAGATATATAAAGCACTGCATAACGCAATGCAGCGCAGAGGGTATGACCCGAATTTAGCATGGAAATCAGCCCAGACAGATGATGACAAAGAAAATCTCGAACTTGCTAAAAAATACACACAGGAAAGCGGCGAAGAATTAATTCAAAACGAAAACTACAAATACCCCTGCTACTATGAAGCATTAAGACTCGGCATGTGGTCAGAGGACTCACCGGACGAATTTAAACCGTTCAATCCACAGCAAAATTTTAACAAAGTACGTGCAACAAACTATGTAGCACCGAGAAACCTTGTTGAAAAAGAATTAACTGCTCTTTGGACAAACGCTCAAAAACAATTGCCGGAATTGAATAAATATACTCCTGAAGAATTTTTGTACGGCGAATACAGAGAAGCCTACGGCTCTTATGTAAACCCTGATTATCGCAAATATCTCGGCAGTGAGCATGATTGGCAGGGTGTGTTAGGGCAGAAAATTCCGAGATTCGACAACAGAATTATCAGCAAATGCAAACTTCTGCCGAAAAGAAATGTTTGCAAAGCAAATACTCTCGAAAACGTTACTCTGGTGCTCTTGTTAAAATTAAAAAATTTGAGAATAACAAACGGCAGCGGTGATAAAGTCAGACTCAGTCCGTCTGATATAAATACAATTTATCAAAACTGGCTTGTTAAAACAGAAGGCAGAGCCAATAAACTCGATACAACAATTACTAAAAAAGAAATTGAAGACGTAATCGGACAAAAAATTATAGACAAAATTGAACCTATGAAAGCTGATATCAGCGGGCGTTCATCTTTTTGCCGCAGAGCCTGTCAAATTATGACAGATATAATCCTCTCGGGCGAATTGTATCCTCAAAATATGGAGGTTTCAAAATACATAGACCCACCAAACACAAAAGACGGAATAACGGAAGAAGAAATCCGCACAATGCTGTCTAAAATAGGGGATTGGAATAATCTGTATATACCTGACAACAGAAATGAAAATGCGGCTGTCGGAGAAAACACAAGAGAGAAAACAGATCTAATGATAGGGGGTATAACCAATCCTGTTGTAAGAAATCGTCTGCAAATTTTCAGAGATTTGCTGTTCTATCTTGCAGAAAAATACGGAAAACCCGATGAAGTTATCTTTGAATTTGTAAGAGAAGGTGCGGATAACTCACTGTTTGGCAGAATCAAAGCCCAGAGTGCCGAATCTTATATGAAAAATCAGGAAAAAGAAAACAACCAGATAAAACAGGAACTCGTTGACGCAAACGCTTTGAGTCCGACAAATTTTGAAAAAGCAAAACTATTAAAGATTCAGGGCGGAAAATGTATCTATAGCGGGCAGCCTATTGCAATTTCCGACTTTGATAAATGCGAGATTGACCACATTTATCCGCGGACAATGGGCGGCAATGATGCCTTATATAACAAGGTGCTATGTTTCAGGGCAGAGAACCAGAAAAAACAGGGACGTACTCCTTATGAATGGCTTTCCAAAGACAAGGAAATCTGGGCAAATTACGTTAACAGACTTAATGACATAAAAAAACAACTCGGTAAGAAAAAATACGAACTGTTAACAAGCAAACCGCAAGATTGTGAAAAACTTATTGAAAGTTATAACGGACTGGCAGAAACAAGTCATATTGCCAAAATTGCACAGCAAATTACAGCGTTTACTTTCGGCTGGGGCTTGCAGGTGGAAGGCGAAAGCAGACATATCTATGTAAATAACGGTGCTTCAACTTTTGCAATCCGAAAAAGATACGGGCTTAATGCAATACTCGGCGATGCGGAAAAGAAAAACCGCCAGAACGACAAACACCACGCTCTCGATGCTATTTGTATAAGTTACGCAAGAGAATTTAAGTATGACAAAACTCTGAACAAAGACGTTATAGAAGGCTTTAATCCTGATGTTGTAAAAAAGGTTATAGACGGCATAATACCTTATCCTTATGCAAATAAAAAAGCCTTAAAAAGCAACACAAGACCTCTTGAAACAATATACGGAAAACGAATAATCAACGGCAAAGCCTGTATAACAAACAGGGTTACGCTGGAAACGCTTGAACCCAAAGACAAAAAGGTAAGAAATATAGTTGATGAGGCTATAAAAACAGACCTCTTAAACAAGCTCGAACAAAAACCTTCAACGGATGAGTGGTATAACTACCTTAAAGACTATATCCACCCAAAAAAGAAAACAAAAGTAAAAAAAGTTATGATTGTCGTTTCAGAAGGTACACTTGAGCAAGACTCAAACGGACGTGACAGAATCGGAGAACACTGCGACTACGGAACAAAAGGCACTAAGGGACAGTTTAAATGCTCAAAAGGACATAAAGGGCAAATACTCTACTACAACGACAAAGGTGCTGTAAAAGTTATGCCTGTGTATTCCAACAAAAAGACACAGGAAGTGAGAGACAAGCTTGTTGAAATGGGCTGCAAACTGTACGCTGGCGGTCAAATGTTCTACTCCGGCTGTCTTGTTAATATTCCGAATGACTTTAAAGCCGGCACTGTTACACATCCTGCTGGTGTGTATAAGTTGAGAACAATTAAAACAAATGGGGTTTTAAAATTAGAAAGTAATAACGGAATTGAAATTGATTCAAGTGTAAAAAACCTTACTGATGCAAATTTCAAAAAACATAGTTCTTAAACATTGATTTTTAAAAAATGATTATTAAAAACAGAATATGAGTTATCATATTCTGCATATCACTACACCCGATTGTTACCTCTCAGTTGAGAGGGGGCTGTTGTTTTGCAAAAATAAAGAAGGCGAAATAAAATCAATTGCCTTAGCGGACATACGTGCCATTATTGTTGCAGCACAGGGCATAGCTTTTTCCAACAACTGTTTGGCACGGCTTTTAGAAAATAACGTGGTTATACTGCACTGCAACACTTCATACCGTCCCGTAGGTTGGAGCGTACCTTTAGAAAGGATTGTGCGTCCTAAAGTTTTTTATTGCCAGATAGAGCAAAACATAGATTTTGAAACTAAGTTGTGGAAAAAGATACTGCTGGCTAAAGTAACAAATCAGGCAAAAAATCTTGACCTTATGGGCTACAGCGAACACAACCTGTATAACCTGATAAACCGTCCGCTTATGAATGAAGCAAACATAGCAAAACAGTACTGGCAGAATTATTTTGTCGAAATCGGCAACCCTATGAAAAGAGAACATCTGGCAGCGGAAACCTTTGAAAACGGCTGTCTTAATTACGGCTATGCTGTAATAAATTCTCTGATTTACCGCTCTGTTATAGTTCACGGTCTAATTGCAAGCCTCGGTATTCACCACAAAGGCAAATACAAAAGTACGCCGCTTGTTTATGACTTAATGGAGCCGTACAGGGCTTTTATCGATCATTATTTTTATCAATTTGTTCAAGAGTGCGAATTTGATTACGAACAGGAAAATTACAAAGCCTGGTTTAAATACCTGTCAGAATGTATAAAAAATTACAGAATAAAAATAGATAACATAAGCTACAAGCTCATTGACACAATAAATATTTACGTGGAAAAAATAGTTGATGCTTATACAAAATTTGATTGTTCAAAGATATTTTTGCCTGACATAAACGAACAATATCTGCACATAGACAAACACAGGAACAGGGAATATGAGGAGTAAATATCGTATGGGCTGGCTTGTTGTGTGTTTTGATTTGCCTGTTGTGGAAAAAGAAAACCAGAGGCAGGCAAATGCGTTCAGAAAATCTTTGTTGAATCAAGGGTATTTTATGCTGCAAAACTCAATATATGTAAGGTCTTGCGTAACTTATGACAAAACAGAACAGCACATAAGAAATTTAAAACTCATAGCACCCTCAACAGGTTCAATAGTGGCTTTTTATATAACGGACAAACAGTGGGGGCTTGCTGTTTGTATAGACAAGTATGATTATAAACAATCAAAATACAAGAAAAAAGCAGGCGAAAATGCAGAAAAACAGATGACATTCTGGTAATTTTAAGGTAGAATATCATTGTAGTGTATTTTGTTGAGGTTTAGAGAATGAGTCTATTCGTACAATTAAGCAGAGGAGCAAACTATTCTCTTGTCAATTATGATTGGTCTCTTAACTTAAAATATATTACATTTGTATTATATATCATTTATTCAATTTTGTATATCCTATTATAACATATTTTAAATTAAGAGAAAATCAAAACTAATTTTTGGTCTATTTCTTCTAAAAATTTATTATAACATATTTTAAATTAAGAGAAAATCAAAACTATTACCAATTTTGTACAATATAAAGTCACATTATAACATATTTTAAATTAAGAGAAAATCAAAACTGAATTCCTTCCATGGTTTAAGAATGGGAAATTATAACATATTTTAAATTAAGAGAAAATCAAAACAATCTGTTATTGTGATATATCCACTCATTAATTATAACATATTTTAAATTAAGAGAAAATCAAAACATTAGCCATTTTTCTTGAGCGTTTCAAGATATTATAACATATTTTAAATTAAGAGAAAATCAAAACCAATACCAGACGGTACACATATTCAACAGGATTATAACATATTTTAAATTAAGAGAAAATCAAAACGCTTGCAGCGTCTTGCATTGCCTGAGCTAATTATAACATATTTTAAATTAAGAGAAAATCAAAACAAAATCACGCTACAAAACAATAAAAATTTTGATTATAACATATTTTAAATTAAGAGAAAATCAAAACAGGATAGATGAAATCAAAAAACTTTATGATATTATAACATATTTTAAATTAAGAGAAAATCAAAACGCTTTAGCTAGGGGTAGTTCACTAAACATTCATTATAACATATTTTAAATTAAGAGAAAATCAAAACACTCTTTTAAAGAGTTGCAGGAATACTATCATTATAACATATTTTAAATTAAGAGAAAATCAAAACCCCACAAATCACCGACAGTATATTGTTGGAATTATAACATATTTTAAATTAAGAGAAAATCAAAACGGGAGCTTAACATTGATGATGTTATAGTTAATTATAACATATTTTAAATTAAGAGAAAATCAAAACATACAAGCCGAAGTTCCGGCAGGTTCCGGAATTATAACATATTTTAAATTAAGAGAAAATCAAAACGTAAAGTCGCCTGCAACCATCAAGGCTTCATTATAACATATTTTAAATTAAGAGAAAATCAAAACCTGGTAATTTATCCATTTTATAAAATCTCCTATTATAACATATTTTAAATTAAGAGAAAATCAAAACTGCATCTTCTTTGCAACACACAGAAGGTAAATTATAACATATTTTAAATTAAGAGAAAATCAAAACTCTGCGTAGTGCCATGAGTCTAATGTTGTTATTATAACATATTTTAAATTAAGAGAAAATCAAAACCATTCTGCTGCATGGCAGGGGTGATGAAACATTATAACATATTTTAAATTAAGAGAAAATCAAAACACATCTGCCCATTTATCTTTGTAAAACAAGATTATAACATATTCTAAATTAATATAAGCCCAAAAACACAAAGTTGGCAAAGTTGATATTTAAGCCAAATATGTTATACTATAAATGTAGGGGGAAGCCCTAAAGAAATGCTACTTCCTTAGAGCTTCGCTTAGTACCCTATAACCAATAAATGATAATTTGTAAGACCGTTATAAGAACCGTTATAACGGTCTTTATTATTATCTTGGTCATATTATTTTCACCCCCTTTCCGCAGATTTCTTAGTAAAATGCGTGTGCGGCGGGAGTGTGGTACTACCCTGAATACATTATAGGTTAAAAACGCCTGCTAAAAAATTATATTAAGAGAAAATCAAAACAAACGAAAAAAACATAAAAATAAGATGTTTTGGTGAGGCGCCAATCTCACATTCAAAGATACAGCAGAGGCGACTTTCTGTATGTCAAAACATCTTATACACATATTATGACAAATTTTTAAACACTTTTCAATACAGATATAAAAATCAAAAGCATTACAGGGTAAAAGTTTTTCAGCTTTTTGATTACAACATATTAAAGTGAAGCGTAGAATCGGGTTATTATAAAAACTCTTCAACCTTTATATTTCTTCTCAAATTGGTATATTGCGATATTTCCCAGTGCCCAGAACAGACAATACTTACTCGTATCAATCCCAAGATTGCTGCCTACAATCAGCATCAGCAAAGAACCTATATTAAAAAATATAATCATCGAATGTTGTTTCATCATTTTTATTATACCACAGGCAGCATTTTCTCTTAAAACAGTGTGTATAACTTTGAATTGACTTTAATTATCTATTACGCAATAATGTTTTTATGGATAATCAAAATTTGAGTCTGGAAGACGAATTAAAAACTTTTATAGTAGAATCATTGGAGCTGGAGGATATCAAGCCTTCTGACATCGATACTGATGCCCCTTTATTTATTGACGGTTTGGGGTTAGATTCTATTGATGCTCTGGAACTCGGTATGGCTTTAAAGAAAGAATATAAACTTTCTTTGGGCAGCGACAAAGAAGAAAACAAAAAACATTTCTATTCTGTAAAAACATTGGCTGATTTTATCAGAAACACTCAGGCATAAGGTATTGTAAATATGGCAGAATATTCAAGAGATGAAATTTTTAACGTATTAAAAGACATTCTTGTCAATGATTTTGAAATTGAACAGGAAAAAATTTCAGCTGATGCAAATTTGTTTGAAGATTTAGAGTTCGACAGTATTGATGCCGTTGACCTCGCTGTTAGACTACAGGAATATACAAACAAAAAAATTTCGCCTGACAATTTTAAAGAAATCAGAACCGTTGACGATGTTGTTGATGCGGTAGAAAAGCTTCTTGCTCAATGAAAAAGCTTCGTAATATTTTTCAAAAGTTCGGATTTGTTTTTTCAACGCTGTTTACTTTTTTTGTTATTGCACTTTTTTATTTTACAGGGTTGAGAGAGTTGAAATTGTACCCTGTGATAATGAACTTTTGTATTTTTCTGATATTTTTTTCCTCGCTTTTTGACAAAGAAACCGTTATACAAAAATTTGCGCGTATTTCAGAGGGAGGGGGAGAGCTGCACCCAAAAACAAAAGCTTATACAAAAAATCTGACCTACATCTGGTGTATATATTTACTCATACAATTTTTTGCGTCTGTTGCAACACTCTTTTTGTCCGATAAAATTTGGATGATTTTTAACGGCTGCGTATCTTATATTTTACTGGGGCTGTTTTTTGCGATAGAATATATTGTCAGAATCCGTTTTAAAAAGAAACATAATTTGTAATAAAAATGAATCTGTTTGATATATTTCATACAAAACAATTTGATGACAAAACTCTGTTCATACACAAAGAAAAAAAATTTTTATTAAAAGAATTTAAAAACTTTGTTGCTTCGGGTGTTGCGTTTTTAAACACTCAAAAAGCAGATAACGTAGTTATTTTAAGCAGGTGTGCGTTTGATTTTTGCGTGTGGTTTTTCTCGTGTATTTTTGCTAAAAAAAACATATTTCTTCTCACAGACAATTCCAAGCTGAAGTATCTTGACTTTGAATACATTGTTGTTGACAAATCACTTCCACCTGCTGAACAGCCGGATTTTTTTAGGATAGAGCCTGAAAATGTTTTAATAAACTTTTATACATCAGGTTCAACTTCGCAGCCAAAAAATGTGCAAAAAACTCTTGCTAATGTGATAACAGAAGCTAATTGTCTTTATGAAGAGTTTTTTGCTTTATCAAAATGTGATAATACACAGTTCAGATTTTTAACTTCAACACATCCGCAGCATATGTTTGCTTTTTCTTTTTATTTTATGCTTCCACTATGCTTTTGGGGTTCTTTTGTGCTTGATACAACAGAAGTCTGCTATCCTGATGACGCGGATTTTAAAGACAGCGTTTTTATTTCTACACCATCGTTTCTTGAAAAATTTCAAAAATATGAAGTAAAAAACAGTTACTCGCCTTTTCTTATTTTTAGTGCAGGTGCAAAATTAAATAACGGACTTTTTAAATATCTTAATCAGTCCGGTAATGTTGTTGATATTTACGGAAGTACTGAAACAGGTACAATAGCTTACAGAAGCTGTAGTGATGATAAAGACTTGACTGTTTTGAACAGAGTAAAAATATCAACGGATAATAACTCTCAGCTTGTTGTATCTTCTCCGTTTTTTATTCAGGATTCTGTTACGCTCGGCGATATTGTACAGATAAAAGATGACAAACATTTTGTACTGCGTGGCAGGGCTGACAGAGTTTTTAAAATTCAGGAAAAAAGAGTATCAGCTCCGGAGGTGGAAACAGAACTTATAAACTCTGTGCCTCATTTGATTCAATCCTGCTGCTGTTTTAAGTCAGGTGAAAAACTTGCGTGTGCAGTTGTGCTGACAGTAAAAGGAATCGATTTGTTTTTTGATAAAGGTAATTCAATATTAAAACTTACCTCATTTTTTAAAAACACTTTAAAAGACAGAGTGGAAATTGTTCCGCAAAAATGGAAATTTTTGCACGAGCTTCCAAAAACCAAGACGGGTAAAATTGATACAGAAAAACTTGAAAGAATTTTTAAAACCAATATTTCAATGCCGTTTGTTTTCGAAGTACAAAAAGATTCTCACAGTGCTGTGTATGACTTAACATTCCCTTTTAGCTGCAATTTCTTTACGGGGCATTTTAACGGATTCCCTGTATTGCCGGGGGTTGTACAGCTGTATTTTGCGCATTTCTTTGCATCAGACGCTTTTGGAAACGGTGTTTCAAATGATTGTGTAAAAAAAATTAAGTTTTCAAAAATTATTAAGCCTGATGAAAAACTTAAGCTTGTATTTGAAAGAAAAAATAATTTGATAAATTATATGTATAAACGAGATGAACAAATTTGTTCAAGCGGAGTGATGACAATAAATGAAAAAGATTGAAACAACTTATAAAACACAGGTAGAATTTTATGACCTTGACCCGATGAATGTTGTCTGGCACGGAAACTATGTAAAATATCTAGAGGCTGCACGTTGTGATTTTCTTGCTAAAGTCGGCTGCACCTATGATGATATAAAAAATGCAGGTTATGCTTATCCTGTCGCAAAAATGGAGATGAAATTTATAACTCCATGCGAATTTATGCAAAAACTCCTTATTAAAACCGAGCTGGAATCTATTGAACCGTCTTTGAATTTTAAATACACAATTCTTGACGAAAAAACCGGGGCAAAACTTTTCAGCGCAAAGACAATGCAAATCTGCATTGAAATAGCAACAAGAAAAACAGTATACACCGTACCTGATATTTTGAAAGAGAGAATAGATAGCTATGAAAATTAAAAATATTTTATGCATTGTATTTTTGCTTCTTGTAACGGGTTTAGTCACACTGAGAGCAGACGCAGACAGTATTTTTAACCACAAGATAACTGCTAAAGAAGCAGCAAAAAACTTGCCGGAATTTAGCGATACTTCATGCAAATTTTCTCAGGACAAAATAATTAAAAGCAGTGCATCAGAATGCGTCACCTTAAAATCCAAAGGCAACTTCAAATTTGAAAAAGATAAAGGAGTTACGTTTGAAACCACATATCCCGTAAAATCGGTAACCTCTTATACTTCTTCGCAAAACAAACACGTAAGCTCCATTGTAAAAGCACTTGCTAACAAAAACTACACATATCTTGAAAAAAACTTTGATATTTATTTTTTACAAACTCAAGACAAACTCTGGGAACTTGCCCTGAAACCGAAAAAAGATTCTAAAGCCGCAGCCGCACTAAAGGTCATAAATATTCACGGCAAAAGTAAAATAGATAAAATGATAATAGACACCCAAAACAGCAAAACAACAATAAACTACACGGATTGCAAATAATGAAAAGCCGCATACTTGATATATTAAGAGTATTATTTGTTGCAGTAATTTTAGTACTGTCAGTTGTTGTTTTTTTCAACCCTAAAAAGACAGAAACAAACATACTTAAAGCAGTGCTTACGGACAATCAAAACGACAGGATTCTTGTTGATTTGAGCAAACGTAATTCCAATAAAATCAATATTATTTTTGAAAGCGATAATTTTGACAACCTTGACAACGCTTACAAAGATTTTTTTGACAGGCTGGATAAAAACTCTTTTTATCTTAACGAAACAGAGATTACTGGCGTGCTTGACACCTACAAGAAATATCCTGACAACTTTCTTTCAGATAACACCCGCAAACTTCTTAAAGAAAAAAACTATGATGCAATCGTACAACAGTCTTACGAAAGATTGTATAACCCTATCGGGCTTACACTTTTACCTCTGGAAAAAGACGCATTTCTTCTGCTTACGGATTATATAATCGGCCTCTCTGCACCAAATAGTGCACAGGATGGCGAAATTGACGGTAAAGATTATAAAACAGCAAGCTTTTATATAAAAAAAGAACTGGCGCTTTCTCCGACTCTGCTTAATGAGCGGATGACGGAGCTTGTTGCGTTAAAAGACTCCGTATCGGACGAAGACGTGAAAATCTATATAGCCGGTGCTCCCGTGCATACGTATTATGCAAGTTCCAAATCAATGAAAGAAATTAATCTTATATGTATGCTGTCATCTTTGTTTATTATATTGCTTTGCAAATTTTATTTTAATTCGTTTAAGATTCTTTTGCCAATCGGAGCAAGTCTGGCTCTTGCAATGTATTTAGGGTATCTTGTCACCTGTATGTTCTTTGATTCAATACACATATTAACCTTTGTTTTTGCATCCACACTGATTGGCATTTGCGTAGATTACTGTTTGCATTATTTTGCACATAACAAAGATTTAATCCGAATTTTACCCAGCCTCACACAAAGCCTTCTAACAACGGTTTGTGCTTTTGCAATTTTGCTGTTTTCAAACATGGAACTTTTAAAACAGATTTCAATATACACAATCACCGGACTTGTGTGCGTTTATCTTGTAGTTGTGCTTTTTTACCCGTTGTTATGCAAAGATATTGAACTCACAAAAATGAAAACACTAAAATTTCCGGCTATAGCGGACAAAATAAAATACACAATTATCACTGTTATGGCGATTGTTGCAATAAGCGGGTTGTTCAACATAAAATTTAACGATGACATTAAAGATATGTATATCCCGCCAAAATCTCTTGCTTCCGCTGAGAAGCTGTATGCACAATTGTCAGGCAGCGGATTCAACCCTGATTTTATAATAGTTAATGCAAAAGATACACAGAGCCTGCTTGAAAAAGAAGAAACAATAACTCAAAAACTATTTGAAAACAATATAGAATACTATGCCCTGAGCCGTTTTGTTCCGTCAATAAAAACGCAGAAAGAAAATAAATCACTGGTAAAAAAACTTTATAAAAATTCTTTAAAATCTTATGCAGGTCCTTTTTTGAGTGAAAAAACGATTAAAGATATTTTAAATACAAAACAAGAACAAAATTTCCTCACACCCGACAATACAAATCTTTCAATGTTAAAAGACTTTTTATACAATGATACAACCTCTGTAATTGTTGTTAACGCTGAAAGTGAAAAAGAAAAAGTTATAAAACAAATTGCGAACAAATCAGCTGCAACTTTGATTAACTTAAAAGAAGATATTTCTCAAAAAGTCGGCAGCTGCCGCAAAGCCTGTCTTATCCTTTTTGCACCGGCTGTTATTGTATTATTTTTGATTTTAGCATTTATATATAAACCTAAAAACGCCTTAAAAATAATATTTCCTTCATTTTTCGGCGCAATGTTTTCAATAGGGTTAATAGGTCTGTCGGGCAAGGGGTTGAATCTGTTTCATGTGCTTGCTTTGTTTTTGATAATAGGTTTTACAATGGATTATTCAATTTTCCGTTTTAACGGCTCAAGCAGTTCAAACTCAAAAGCTGCTGTATTGATATCTTGCGCAACAAGCGTATTTTCGTTCTTTTTGCTTTCAATGACAAGCTTTAAATTAATAAGTTCGCTTGGTTTTATTCTCTGGGTTGGGCTTTTAAGCTCATATATTTTAAGCGTTTTACTTATATCACAGTCTTCTTGCGAACAAACACAAAGACAGTAGTCTTTTTGAAACAACGCATTCATCTTTGATTTTACATCAGATTGCAATTTTATTCCTGCTTCATAACCCGTCCAGAACTTATAAAACCCTATTCTGTCAGGATTTTCAACTTCAAGATTGTAGTGTTCAAAAAGTTTTTTAAAATCTCTTTGTTTCATTAATTCCAAATCTATTGAAACATTTGATTTGTCAAAAACAGCCATAACATAACTGTGTGAATGAGTCAGACTAAAACAAATATCATTATTTTCAATATACGGTTTTTTGTTTTTGAGTAAAATTTTAGGGTTATCAATGCCAAAACGATTTTTTAATACATATTGTATCAAAAAGCGGCCGAGACAAAACTCTGTTTTACGTTTATCAGAGGCAAAATTGTTCCACTCTAAAAAAGCATAAAGCGATGATTTATCAATGTTTTTTAAAAATTCGTCAATTTTTATGAAATAAATTTCCATGGTATAATCTTAAGCAATTATGGAGCAAAAAGCAATGCAATCAGAGCGTGAAACCTACAGAAGACAGCGAAAAAATAAAAAATCAAAAGTAGAGGTGCTTACAGAGGCTCAAAAAATAGCATTTGCGCCGATGACATTTCAGGCACTTGCTGCGTTGATAGATTTTAATATACTGCAAACAATAAGCCAAACTCCGCTGACAAGAGAAGAAGTTATGCAAAAATGCAACCTGTCAAAATACACTGTGTATACACTTTTTGATGCAGCACTGTACGCAGGATTGATAAAAAAAGATGAACAGGGTGCATACAGTGCAACAGACCTCGGTGAGGCTTTCTTGCTTGACCCGATGACAAAGGCAAATTTTAATTTTATAAAAGATGTATGCTACTTAGGTGCACACGAGCTTAAAGAATCGTTTGCAAAAAACACTCCGGTCGGGCTTCAAAAACACTATATTGATTCAAAAACAATTTATGAAATTTTGCCACAATTGCCGCAGCAGATGTTAAAAAGCTGGTACGAGTTCGACCATTACTATTCTGATGACTGTTTTGGCGAGGTTTTAAAAATCATGTTCAATCCGAAACCCGCAAAGGTTTTTGACATAGGCGGAAATACAGGCAAGTTTGAGCGGGCATGTCTTGCTTTTGACGGTGATTGTATTGTTAACATGATTGATTTGCCGCCCAATATTGAAGTTGCAAAGGCAAAATTTGAACAAGAAAAAGCTGATTTTAACAGACTCAAATTCCATGCGCTTGACATATTAAAACAAGAAAATAATCTTCCGGATATGACCGGTTCTGACGCCAAGAACACGATTGTTTTAATGAGTCAGTTTTTAGATTGCTTTTCAGAAGAGCAGATTCTTCATATTTTAAACAAGGTGGGCGAAAAAATTAACGAGTATACAAGAGTGTATATTCTCGAGCCGTTTATTGATAATCAATTATTCACCGGTGCCGCATATTCACTCGCTCATATATCGCTTTACTTTACCTGTATGGCCAACGGATGCAGCAAAATGTACAACGAAGCGGATATGAAAGATATAATTAAAAAATCCAACCTGAAAGTAAACAGAGCTTTTTATAATATCGGAAAATATGATTACACACTGCTTGAGTGCATAAAAGCTTAGATATCACGGAGTTTTAAAATGTCTGAAAAACAAAAGTGGTATCAAATGAAAGAGCGTGCCGCAGGAGAAAAACGACTGTTGTTTATGTGGTATGTCTATAAATTTATCGGTAAAAAGGCAGTTTGTTTTTTGACGTTTTTTGTCTGTTTATGCACTTTTCTTGCAGCTAAACAGGTAAGAAATTACGCAAAAAACAATCTAAAAACAATTTTTGATTACTGTTTACAAAACGGTTATAAAACTGTTAAACCTTCACTGATTAACTGCTTTAAAAATGTTTTTAACTACGCTCTGTCCCTTGTTGATAATATGCAAATATTTGCCGGTGATTTTAACGTAGAAAACATATTTTTTGACAGCGAAAACGACAAAAAAATGTTTTATGATGACATAAGAGCCCGCAAAGGTATTTTCTTTATTTGTTCCCACACAGGCAATATAAATGTCTTGAGAATGTTTTTTAAAAACCAAGACCCTTACGAACGTTCAGACGTTAACGTATTTTTAAGTCAACAACAGTGCAAGGTGTTTAACACTTTTTTGAAAAAAGTTTATGAAACCGGCAAAAAGAAAATGCACAATACCGTCTCGCTGTATCCTGTTGAAGAAATAGACATTGAAACTTCAATAGAATTGAAAGAAAAACTCGACAAAGGTGAAATTGCTTTTATGGCCGGCGACAGGCTGTCATCAGGCACATCTAATTTGACTTTTAAACACAAATTTTTCGGCAAGGAAATTGAATTTCCCGCAGGCACTTTCAAAATGGCACAGCTGATGGAAACACCTGTGTATTTTATTTGTGCGCTTAAAGAAAAAAATGACTCTTACAAGGTTTATCTAAAAAAATTCTCTGCGGTTTCAACCAAAAAAGAAACGCTGCAAAAAATGGAACACGAATACGTGGAATTTATAGAGCAAATAACAGTGCACGACCCGCTTCAGTTTTACCATTTTTATTCGCTCTTTTCTTAAAAGAGTGTGTATAAGTGTAAAATAAAACTAAAAAAATCTAAAAAAACATTCGTTTTCTTTATATCATATTTCTTACTGAGGTAATTTTATAATCAAATGAAAAAGTTTCTTACAATACTATTTTGTACACTATTTTTTACCCCGTCAGCTGAGGCATTTGAAGAAATAATTGCGCTGGAAACAGAAACAAAACCGTCTTTTAGCTCAACTGTTCTTGATAACGAAGAATCTGACGACAACCCTGTTGTAAAAATAGAGGACAGCACAATTTATAAACAAGAAGAATCGCAATTAAGGCTAAAAAGCGGAATTGCTGACTACAACCCTGAAACAGCAAGCGCATATCCCGGCATGTTTTTGCTAAATATTTTGAAAGACTCGGCAAAAGACATAAAAGAACTCGAGGTGGAAAGAACAGACGTCCCATCGCAGCTGTTAAAAGATAAATTGACTTTTAATTTTGAAAAAGGGCCGTTAGAGAGTTTGCATCTGTGGTCTGCGTATCAGATGGATTTTTCAACAAATATACCGGAGTCCGGCGATACAGATTCAAACTTTAATGTCGGGTTGATAAATATTCTTTTTGACGGGAAATTTAAAGGCGGAAAAGAAAATTTCAGGGTAATGCTTGATCCGACACACAGAAGCAGCCATCCGGCTTTTATGCAGACATTTTTTCAGGATTTGTACGTAGAATCAACAAGAATACCTCACCACAAAATATTGATAGGCAATTCCCGTCCGGGAGTCGGTATAGAAGGGGCACAATCTCCTTATACCCTGTCTTTTATAAATCGTTCGCAGATTTCAAGAAATTTTTCAAACATGCGTAAATTCGGGGTAAGGTTAAAAGGGGATTATTCACTTGCCGACTATGACCTCGGGGTATACAGTTCTTCTACCAACTTCACTTCGTTTTTTCCGGGACATGAGTTTGACGCGTGGCTCAACCTTAAGCCGCTGGGAAAAACTGACGGCAAATACGGCAAACTTGTGACAGGCGCCGGTATCCAATCAGGTGAAAAACACGGAACAAGCTATTATTTAACCGGTGCATATGCAGGATATTCTTATAAAAAATTCTGGACAAAATTTGAATACGCCCGTGCAAACGGTTCTAACGGCGGTTCGGGGTTGACAAATGCCAGGGCACAGGGGTTGTTTGTAACTGCGGGGTATTTTTTAACCAAAAAGCTTGAGCTTCTGGCAAGATATGACCACTTTGACCCCGACAGAGATACCTCGAACAATAACCGAAAAGAAATCACTCTGGGCACAAACTATTATCTAAAAGGACAGGCGCTAAAGCTTATTTTTAACTATGTTTTTTGCAAAAATGACGCAGCGGACGACTCTCACAGGCTGATGGTCGGCACACAATTTATACTGTAGTTTACCAGTTAGGGTGATAATAGAGAGTTATTGTTTCGTGGTCTTTTAATTTTGCATGCCCGCCTTTGATAAAATTAGTCAAAGACCCTGTAGGCGGCAAAAATGTCAATGCCCATTTCAGAGGGAAAACCCACAGGCTTCTATCCTGACCGTACACCTCGTAGGTATCTGTTACTTTGGCGGAATCTATGTTGTCAAAACGGAAATCACCGAAAATTATACTTGCTGGGATTCCGTTCATACCGCTTTTGATAATAGTTTCCACCTTAGCATAGACCGGATCATTTCTTTTGAGTATTTTGCGTCCGTGCTCGTAAACATCATGGCAGGCTAAAAAAACGATTCGTTCGCCTTCTTCAATGTCTTTTTCGGATTTTATATTTACCATAACACGAAGCTCTATCGGAACCCGCTTGAGGTCTTCATAGTTATATTTGTACGGCTGATAAGGATTTTTCAGTTCCTTGCCTTTTAATGTTGTTTCAACAAGTTCATCGTTTACCACGGCTTGCGCAGCAGTACCGGATAATATAACAGCCATGGTTATAAGTGTAAAAATTTTAACAAATTTAGTCATACTTTAAATCTTCTTTAGATTGTGTTTTTATTTTTTCCATAAGCAGTCTTCTGTTTTCAGTTGAAGAAAGCAAAAAATTCTGATAGTGCTCGTTTTCTAAATAAGTGTTGTTTTGCAGATAATACGGATATTTTGTATAAATGTATTCGTAAATAATTGCAAGCCTTCTTGAAGCCAGATTTTTGGTTGAAATAGTATCAAATCTTTTTTGAGGGCAGCTTTTTTGAATAAACGTAATAAGCCCCAGCGGATTGTAACCGGCATTAACCATAAAATCAACAGCACGTTTGTCAGCCACAATCTCAAACTTTTTAGGTGCGGCTTTAATCTGCAAAGCGGTTAAATAACCTTTAAAAAAGCCGTGATAAGATTTCATCGCGGTCAAAATCCCTCTTGCAAGATAAGCTGCAAGTTCATCGTCATTTTGAATAAATTGGTAATAACCATCGTACAATATAACTTCTCTGCTCATAACGGAAGGATCAATGGTTAAAAGAGATTCTTTTTCCTTTTCGTTATATACAAAAACAATCCTCTGCTCTATTTTATTGGCATTCAACAGCTTTGAACCTATATCGTTTACACGGGATTGGATTGTTTGCGTTTTTATTATTTGCTGTTCATCAACAGTTGTTTGTCCCTGTGCAAACGCAGAATAAAAAAAGCATTGTGCCGCAAACAACATAATTACCGTAACCGCATTTCTTATCATATTCCAGCCTCATTAATTGCTATGACTAAACCCGAATTTTATTTCTTTTTTATTCAATTACGGGTTAAAAACTTTGCGTAAAAGCCTTTATAAAAATATAATAGCATAAACTGTTTTCGGGCTAAAAAACCCTTATATTATCTTAATATGCAATAGTTTGTCCGAAAAAAATTCGTGATAAGGAGCAAAGCGACGTGAACGAATTTTTGGAGTGTCACATTGTTCACATAGTGAAGCCATTTTTCAGGCTTCACCACAGTTCAGCCGAAAAAGAAGGCAAAGGTGAGCAGTGACGGCTCGAAGGCTCGAGGCGGCAACTGCGACACCAGATTAGAAATAAGGTGGCTTGTTGATTATAAATATATTATGTTTTTAAATACCAAAAACCACGCTTTGGGCTAAGCGTGGTTTTCTTTTTTATTTTCTGTGGTTTCTGCTCTTGTTATTGTGTCTGCTGTATTTTTTGTGAAAATTGTGTTTGTTGTTTTGTTTTTTATTTATTTTCTGTTGATTTTTGTTGAACTTTTTAACGTTTTTTTGGTGCTGTTTTTGTGCTTTGAATTTTGACTGCTTATGTTTTTTGATTGCCTGATGCTTTTTGGCCGGAGCTTTTTTGACAGACTTTTTATGTGCCGGTTTGTGTCTTAATTCCTTGTGCTGGTTATTTTTTATGTCACGATGATGCGGCGCTGCCAAACATTCCGCACACAACCCCATGCCTGCAAATAAACAACCAATAATAAACAATGATAAAAATTTCTTTTTCATATAATCTCCTTTTCTCTTCTCTTTTAAATTTCCGTTTCAATAATAAGAACGACAAAAACTTTTTTAGGTTCATTATTTTTGTAAATTTTATTTAATAATAAATTCTAAATAGAAAATTTTTTCTTTCATCATACTTAAATAACTTGTAACAAGGAGATTTTCTCAATGATTATTGCTCAAGGCGCAAGTAATTTTACAAGTATTGTAAACACCAAAACTCCGTATAAAAATCAAAACACAAAAGAACAAACAACACGCGATTTTACTCAAAATGTAACGCAGCATCTATCTTTTGAACAAGCTCAAGCTATGTCAGCACAGCGTGTCAGTTTTAAAGGCAGCGAATCTCAAAAAATCCCTCATATTACGGAAAAAGATATAAATATTGCGGTAACCTGTCTTGGACATTCTGAAATAAAAGGCAACACCCGTAATGTCTACGATTTTAGATGCATAATGAATAGCCGTTATGGATTTGATTGGTCAAAAAATTTCACAAAGCCCCATATCGTACACAATGGAAACCTTGACGAAAAAAGAAACGGTGAAACCACCGCGCTCGTTATTCCGTTACATCCGCAATCAAACGGTTTAAGGGGTCAAGATAATATGACACTGCTTTTAAACGGGAATGTTTCGAAAGAAACGTTGAACGAGCTTGTTTCTTATATGGCAAAAGCAGGTATACTGAACGCAGCCCCGCTTTTTGGAATACAATATTATGTAAACTCAAAAGAGCCGTATGCTTTTATGTCTAACCCCAAAATCAAACCCTGTATTGCAAACTTTTTTAAGCAAAAAGAAGTTCAACAGGCTGAAGAAGCTGAAGCGGCCAATAAAAATATCAAAACCTCAGACATCAATATTGTTAATATCGGCAGAAAATTTGACCCCGAAAACCAGAGAGAGGTAAAAGATTACCTCAGAGAGTTTCTTAAAAACAATAAAAAAATGACAGTTGTTTATGACCAAATTCAAAAAGACGGTTATACAAAAGATATCACTGCTATTTTGATTCCGTCAACAAAAAGCGACTGGGACTGTATAACTGTAACTATTGATAAAAAAATACCGCAAGAAACCTGCAAAAACCTTATCAACCATCTTGTAAGAACAAAAAGTGCAAATGTTGAAGATAAAAACTTTAGAAGCGCAATTATTGAGTACTTAAATAACCTGCAATAAATTTTTCGCTGATAAGCTTAGAAATTTGGATTTAACCAACATTAACTATTTGTTTTCCCAAAATCGTTATAGAAATACGTGAGCTGTTTATTTTTACGGAAAACAAACTGCGTCTGAGTTTTTGCCACTTTTCTTTTTGTAAGTCTTTTTCTGTTTTTTTCAAAAATTTTTGAGGGTCGTTAATAAGCAGCAGTATATTTTTTTCTTTTACTTTTTTCAAAAACTCGGGCGAGAACTCCCCCTGTTCTTTATATTTTGCAAACTCTTTTGAAATCTTCTCAATAAACTCCGGTCGTAGCTCGGGTGACAGTCTTTTCCACGCCCAGCGGCAGGCCTTGTATTGTGCTATGAGCTTTTGGGTGTTTACTTTTTCTTTTATTTCCTTGTGTTGATTCAAAAATTTATCAATTTCATCATATTCCTTGCATACAAAAAAGGCTTTGTCAGAGCTGTTTATTGAAGAATTAACATTATCCTGCCTGTAATAAAGATAAGCTTTGTTTGTAAACACAACTTTTTGTGCGTTAGCAAAAAGCTTGAAAGAAACTGATGTATCCTGATAACTTGCCCCCGGAGTAGTCAAAAATTTTATACCGTCAAAGAGTTTTCTTTTGTAAATTGCACTCCATAGCGTAGGCTGAAGCGTGACAATTTCCGGAGTTTCATAAACATTTGTTATTTTCCCGCCGTAATCATTTACCCGTCCGTTTTTTTCTTTACGATTTCCCTGTGTCCAATAGTTGTACCAGTCGCTTTTTACAATATCGCAGTCATTTTCCGCTGCAATTTTGTACAAGTTTTCGAACATGTCAGGCTCAATAAAATCGTCTGATTCCACAATGCCGATGTAATCTCCCGTTGCTGCTTCGACACCTTTGTTCATCGAATCTCCGTAGCCTGAGTTTGGTTTGTCAATAATTTTTATACGGGTATCTTTTTGGGCAAAATCCTTTAGTATTTCTAATGAATTGTCTTTAGATCCGTCATTGATACAAATGATTTCAATATCTTTCAGAGTCTGTTTTATAATGCTTTCCAGACACTGACTGAGGTATTTTTCCACATTGCATACAGGCACAATCACCGAGATTTTGGTCACTTGTTAATGCCTCCGTTCAGGTGCTCGTAATAATTGAGCGGCTGCAATTTTATTGTGCCCATCAGTTTGCCAAAATTTTTGCATAACAGCCCGAGCATGTTAAAAAAGACAGTAAGTCCGCAAACAAGTGTCAACGGGGTGATTAACAGATTCGTAAAGCACACAAGAAGCATCTTTAAAAGGTACAAAAATCTTTTTAATCTTTTTGATTTATCTTTGTATTGCAAATAAGAGCCGGAATATCCATTATAATAATTTCTGCTCAAAATCCATTTTATGTTAACTCTGTCTTTACCGTTGAGCTCTCTGACTATTGCATCCGGAGTAAAGACTATAGTGTATCCGGCTTTGCCCGCGCGATAAAAGAAGTCCCCGTCTTCACCGCCCATAAAGACAAAAGACCTGTCAAACCATATGCCCTCATCTTTTACTATTGTTAAAGGGAAAAAGGCGTTGTGCGTTGAGCAAACTATACGGACTTCACCTTTCTTTTTGCTGGTTTTTTTAACAAATATGTTATTGTTGGTTAAGTATTTTGGGAAATTTTCTTCAAAACAGCAAAACTCGGGCCCTGAAACTATATAGGCGTTTTCTTGCGTATTATACAGGTCAACAAGGTTTTTTATCCAGTTTTCATCGGCTATATCGTCATCGTCTAATATTGCAACATGCGTAACCTCAAGATTAATTGCTTCCTGCAAAAGTCTGTTTCTGGCGCTGGACAATCCCCGTTCTTTTTCTACAAAGTAATTTATTTTATACGGATAAGTGTTTTGCAGCTTTTCAATGACAGGTTTTGCACTTGCATTCTTATCGTTGTCAACAACAAGAACCTTAATTTCAATACCTTCCGGTATGTTTAAAGCAGCAATACTTTCTAAGTTTTTTTCTAAAAGTTCAGGCCTCAAAAACGTATTGCAGGATATTGCAATACTCTTTATTTCCGGTTTTATTGTTTTTTGAGTCTGTTCTTTTTCCATACTTATTTCAAACTTTGCAGTTTCTGTTCAAATTTGTAAGCTGTTTGTATACTTTGTTCCAGAGAATTTTCCGGCCTCCAGCCAAGTACAGTTTTTGCTTTGTTTGCATTTGCAAAAAGGGTTGCGGGGTCACCGGGTCTTCTTTGAGTTATTTCGACATCTATTTTTTTGTTTAAGACTTTTTCACAGGTGTCAAAAACTTCTTTTACGCTGTTACCGTTTTCCGTACCGAGATTGAATACCTCGGAACGGTTTGCTTTTTCAAGCCACAGATAAGCCAGCTTATGAGCCTGTGCAAGGTCTTCCACATTTACGTAATCTCTGATACAGGTGCCGTCAGGCGTAGGATAATCATTACCAAAAATTTTAAAGGTCTTTCCTTTTTCAAACACGGATTTTAAAATATTCGGTATAAGGTGGGTTTCTATATCATGCCATTCGCCAACTCTGTTTTGCGAGTCGCAGCCTGCAACATTAAAATATCTGAGTTTTACGGATTTTAACCCGTAAGCGGAATCATAATCTTCCATGATTCTTTCTACCATTAATTTAGACGCGCCGTAAGGATTAATCGGTTTTTGAGGATGTTTTTCGTCAATAGGGGTATATTCCGGCTCTCCGTATGTTGCACAGGTGGAAGAAAAAATTATCTTTTTTACGTTGTGCTTAACCATTGTGTCTAAAAGATTAAGAGTACCCAAGGTGTTGTTTCTGTAATACTTAGCCGGGTTTGTAACACTTTCTCCGACAAGAGAAAATGCGGCAAAATGTATAACCGCTTCTATTGTGTATTTTTCAAAAACACGGTCAATGTCTTCGATATTTCTTAAATCCCCTTTTTCAAACGTTACACTGCCGGCCTTTTGGAGTTCTTTTATTGTTTCTATGTGCCCTGTTTCCAAATTGTCAAAAACAAGCACCTCATAATTATCCTTTAAAAAATTCAATACGGTATGACTGCCTATGTATCCTGCACCGCCTGTTATCAAAATCATTTGCTAATCTCCTCAAACAATTCTATGGATCTTGCTATTGCCTGATCCATATTATAGTATTTGTAATCCCCGAGCCTGCCTAAAAAATAAACATTGGCGAGTTTTTTTGCGTCATCAAGGTATTTGTTATACAGCTCGGTATTCTGCGGTTTAGGTATAGGATAATATCTTTCATTTTTTCCGTTATCAAAAGCTTCTGAGTACTCTTTTGCGATAACCGTTTTGGGCGAAATATCGTTGAGATAATATTTGTACTCGTGAATTCTTGTAAAATCATAATTGCAAGGATAGTTTACAACGGCGTTTGACTGATAGTGCTCGTGGTTGTGGGTTTCCATTTTAAAGTTTACGCTCCTATACGGCAACTCACCGTACTTGTAATCAAAAAATTCATCAATGGAGCCTGTGTAAAATATTCTGTCAAAGCGTCCTGACAAATCCTTATAATCCGTGTTTAGTTTTATTGTAATATTAGGGTGTCTTAATATTCTTTCAACAACTTTTGTATAACCGCCTGTCGGGATTCCCTGATATTTATCCTGAAAATATCTGTCATCGCAGCTTATATAAACAGGCACTCTTGCAGTTACAGCACTGTCAACCTCATCCGGAGTATTGCCCCACTGTTTGTTTGTGTAATGTAAAAATACTTTTTCGTATACATAATTTGCAAGGAATTTTAAGTCGTTATCAGCCTGTTTTTGAAATTCGAGAATAGGAACTTTTTTGTTGTATTCAAAAGTTTTTAACAGCTTTTCTTCCAGCCTTGTTGCAAGAGATTTAGGGAACACATCATAAAGCGTATTTATATTGAACGGAATCGTAGTTTCTATTCCGTCAATAACGGCAACAACTTTGTGCATGTAAGTATTAAAATCAGTGAATTTTTTTATAAAATCCCAAACTTTTTCATCGTTGGTATGAAAAATATGAGAGCCGTATTTATGGATTTTAATACCGTTTTCGTCTGTATAATCATAGCTGTTACCGGCAATATGTTCTTTTTTGTCTATGACTAAAACCTGTTCATTAAAATTCTCCGCAACAAGCCTTGCGATTACAGCACCCGAAAAACCAGCACCTACAACCAAATTTTGTTTCATAATAACCCTGTAAAATACCTCTGATGTTTTTTTAATTATAATACAAAAAAGTTTTTTCAAATATTGCAGATATCAAATCATAACAATTATTCATATAAAATTCATATAACAAACTTTTAAACAGGATACTTATTCACAGCGCAGAGGTGACTTTTTAAGGGATAAACAATATTTACTTGACAAAATGTTCGGCTAACCGTACAATAATTTCATGCAAGAAATTAAAGGCAAAAATATATCCTCTAGCCTTGAAGATTATCTTGAGGCTATATATGAAATATACACCCAAAAAAACGGAGTAAAAGCTATTGATATCTCCAAAAAACTCGGTGTAGGGCGTTCTTCCGTTACGGAAGCACTAAAAACTCTTGCACAAAAACATCTGGTCAACTACAGCCGCTACGGCGTTTTATCCTTGACCGCGGCAGGAGAAGAAGCTGCCAAAAATGTTATAGAAAGACACAAAACTTTGTACAACTTTTTTAAAAACACGCTTAATCTCGATGAAAACGAAGCACAGGAAAATGCCTGCCGAGTAGAACATGTGTTATCGGAAAAGGCATTTCAGGCTTTGAT
Organism: Candidatus Gastranaerophilales bacterium; assembly: GCA_944323685.1. Lineage (GTDB taxonomy): Bacteria > Cyanobacteriota > Vampirovibrionia > Gastranaerophilales > Gastranaerophilaceae > Limenecus. Next base: position 41,010 of record CALUTJ010000020.1, read on the forward strand.
TAATTTTGTTGGAAACAGCAGCTAGATTTTTTTGCGACAAATGTTTGTTGAGCACAACATTGTTAAATACACAAAACACAGGAAACATAAATGAAAATTTTACGCATAGCCGGAAAATATCTGGATCAGCCAAAGCTGGTTTCGGAATTTGCTGATAAAGTACCCTTACTATTAACAACGGGCATGGGTTTATACGGAGCAAAGCAGGTTTGTGACGCTCCGCAAGGTAAAAAGAAAAATACCGCCATAAGGCTCATGTCCGTCTTATCTTTAACGGGGGCATCAGCTTTGTTGTTAAGAAGAAAACCCTCTTTTGACAAGCTTAAACAATCAGCTTTAATTGACAATTTTTTAAAAAACTCTGACCCAAAAGTTACTTCAAAAATATCAGGTGTGCTTGAAAAAGCTAAAAATAAAATTTTATCGCCGAAAGATATAAAACTTTTAGACGAAAATTTAAACAAAACCAAACAGGGCAGAGTCTTTTTTAGTAAACTTATTCCTGAGCCGGAAAATATCAGCGCAAAAGAAATTTTTAAAGAAATAAAATACCTCTCTTTAATGGGCTTTTTACCGGTTGCAGGCGGAGTAGCCGGCGGGGTAATAGGAGATAAACTTACTGACAGACACTGGAAAAAGAAATTCCCCGACAAAATAAAAGAAGGCGCTTATCAGTTTCTTGCCAATATATTTTTGTGCAACATCGGAGCCGGTGCAGCTTTAGGGATTATGGAAAAATACAACATAAAAAGCAAGTCGGCAAGAGCAGCGGGCATGATTTGCGGAATTGTATTGACAGGGATTGTCGGCGGAAATTTTATAGCCAATTTTATTGGCAAAAAATGCATAGACCCTCTGTTTAAAAACTCTTCCCACTCCGGCAGAAAACCTGAGGCTCTTGATATAGGGCTTCACGTTGATGATATTGCAACTGTCGCCGTGTTGTCAGGCTTAAAATGGATAGAGCCTGCCTTGCCTGTTTTGTATTCAATATCCGGTTACAGAGCAGGCATCGGGTATAGAAATATTCAAAAAAATAGTCGTGATTGTAAATAATTTTATTATTTTCTCGATTTTTTATATAATAAAGCAGATATTTATAATAGAATCGTATTAGAATTATGAAACAAATTTTATCTGCACAACAGGCAATAAGTTTAATAGAAGAAGGCTCTACCGTGATGATAGGCGGCTTTTTAAGCTGCGGTGCGCCTGACAAATTGATTGATGAACTGGCTGACAGTCATATTTCAAAATTAACGGTTATATCAAACGACACCTCGTACCCCGATGTTGATAAAGGCAAACTTATTGTCAACAAGCAGGTAAAAAGACTTATCACTTCTCACATTGGAACAAACCCTGAAACAGGCAGGCAGATGAACACCGGCGAACTTGACGTTGAGCTTGTACCGATGGGGACTCTTATTGAAAAAATCAGAGCAAAAGGTACAGGGCTTGGCGGTGTATTAACCCCGACCGGTGTTGGTACAATCCTTGAAGACAGCAAGCAGACTATGGAAATCGGCGGTAAAAAGTTTATTTTTGAAGAGCCGATAGGGGCTGATTTTGCTTTAATATACGGCACAAGGGTTGATAAATTCGGCAATGTTGCGTATTATGGTACTACAAGAAATCTAAATACCGTTATGGCGACAGCTGCCGATACTGTAATTGTACAGGCTGATGAGCTTGTGGATTGTCTTGACCCCAATGATGTTGTTATCCCCGGATTATTTATCGATTATATCGTTGTAAAAGAAAACTCTTAAATTTTGGAGAATGTCAATGACTGTTACTATGCAAAAAGAATTTGAAACAGAACTTACAAAAGAAAAAATCAGAGAAATCATTGCCCGCAGGGCAGCAAAAGAGTTTAAAGAAGGCGATATTGTCACTCTGGGTATCGGTTTGCCAACAGAGGTTGCAAATTATGTTCCCGAAGATATGCACGTAATTTTTCAATCGGAAAACGGTTTATTAGGCGTAGGCAAAAAACAAAAAGAGGGTAATATAGATACGCGTATTATAAACGCAGGCGGCGGATATGTAGAAGCTAAAAAAGGTGCTTGCTTTTACGACTCTCAAATGGCTTTTACAATGATGAGAGGCGGTCACATTGACGCTACGGTGCTCGGGGCATTGCAGGTAGATGAGGACGGAAGTCTTGCCAGCTGGATGATTCCTGGAAAAATGGTTCCGGGTATGGGCGGGTCTATGGATCTTGTTGTCGGTGCCAAAAAAGTGATTGTTGCAATGGAACATCTTTCCAAGGGACAGATAAAAATAGTTAAAAAATGTACGCTTCCTTTAACCGCATATAAAGAAGTGGATACTATCATCACAGAAAGATGCGTTTTTGATATTTCAAATGACGGATTGGTATTAATAGAAATCAATCCGATGTTCAGCATTGATGACATAAAAAATACAGTAGAGGCTGATTTTAAAGTAGCTCCTGACTTAAAATATATGGAAGTATAGATGAAAAAAGTTCTTTGTTACGGCGACAGCAATACTTTCGGTTTTAATCCGGCTGACGGTTCGCGTTATCAAAAAACTCAGCGCTGGAGCGGAATGCTTGTTGACCTTTTAGGTTCACAATACAGAGTGATTGAAGAGGGTTGCAATAACAGAACCTTGTATTTCGAAAACACTGCTGGCTTAATTACAAGCGGATGTAAATATTTTACTAAATGTTTAAAAAAGTACGATAACATTGATTTTGTGATACTAGCACTCGGGCTAAACGATACACAGTTTTTGTATAACGCTGATGAATCAACTTTTCAAAAAGGTTTATCAGCCTTAATATCAGACAGCCGCAAATTTTTTAGCAGTGCACAAATTCTTGTTTTAGGCCCGTCTGTTATAAAAAAGACTATTTTAAACAGCTTTTTTGCACAAATGTTTGACGAAACTTCAATAGAAAAATCAAAAATTATTTGTGATATTTATAAAAAAATTACAGATAATCAGGGGTGCTTGTTTCTTGATTTAAACACTATTGTCACCCCCTCTGATATTGACGGATTGCATTATGATATTGACGCTCATAAAAAGATTGCAAAGGAAGTTGCAAAAATAATAAGCGATTCACAACAAAATGAGTAGCCAAGCAGTGTTAATATTTACCATTTAAAAATATAAATAGCAAACAAAAAAGCGGTTGTAAAACAACCGCTCTTTTTGTATAAGTAAAAGATTTTTGCACTGTATGTGCTTTGTTCTCTAACGTTTTGAGAACTGGAATCTTTTTCTTGCTCTTTTTCTGCCGTATTTTTTACGTTCTTTAACACGTGCATCTCTTGTTAACAAGCCTTCTGCTTTGAGAACGCTTCTTAATTCGGGATTGTATTCCAATAATGCTCTTGAAATACCGTGTCTTACAGCACCTGCCTGTGAGCACAAGCCGCCGCCAACTGCTTTAACTCTTACGTCAAAGTTTTCCATATTGTCTGTAAGTGCAAGAGGTTTGTAAACCAAAATTTTCATAGCCGGTCTGTTGCCAAGGTAATTGTCAAGAGTTTTACCGTTGATGAAAATTCTGCCTTTACCTTTAACCAGTTTTACAACTGCGATAGAGGTCTTTCTTCTGCCTGTTGCCATATAAATTTTGTTATCAGCCATTATTTAACCTCCATTTCATATACTACAGGTTTTTGAGCTTCGTGCGGGTGCTCTGAACCAACATATACTTTGAGTTTTGTAAACTGTTGTGCACCTAAAGTGTTATGCGGAAGCATACCTTTAACAGCTTTTTCAATAACTTTTCTGGGGTCTTTTTCCATCATTTCTTTGAATGATGCTGTTTTTAAACCACCTGGATATCCGGTGTGGTGCAAATAAATTTTGTCAGTTTCCTTATTGCCTGTAACCTGAACTTTGTCAGCGTTGATAACGATAACAAAGTCACCTGTATCTACGTTAGGTGTATATTCAGGTTTTAATTTGCCTCTTAACAAGTTTGCGCAAACAGTAGCCAAACGACCCAGAGTTTTGCCTTCTGCATCGATTAAATACCATTTTCTTTCAACTTCAAGAGGTTTTGCTGAATATGTTTTCATCTTTCAGTTTCCTTTATTAAATTGATTGTTACTTCTGTTTATTATTTTGGTCGTAAGGTTCGTACCCTACTTCCATAAGTGTCAGCCCGTCAGGACTGATTGTCGGCCCCGCCTTTGTTCTGTCCTTTGCATCAAGAACATATTTCATAAACTCGGGTTCAAGTTTTTTATGCTCTATCAAAAGCAAAGTACCGACTATCGTACGCACCATGTTATACAAAAACCGGTTTGCTGCAATTTCAAAAGTGATGACATCACCCTCTTTTGATTTTGTGCATTGTGCCCTGTATACAACACAATACTTTGCGGGGTTTTGCGTGCCGGAAGACTTAAAAGAAGTGAAATCGTGTTCACCTATCAAATATTCCAGCGCTTTGTTCATTCTTTCCAAATCTAAGGGTTCTCGAATCAGAAGCGAATGACCGTCCCAAACAGAACGCTGACATCTGTTGATGATTTTGTACTGATACACGCGGTATTTAGCACTCAACTGGGCATGAAACGTATCTTCAACCTGCTTGACTGATTTTACGCTTATGTCTTCAGGTAACAATCCGTTCATCGAGTTAATAAACCTTGAAGCAACAATCGGCATATCACTTTCAAAATGGACGACCTGACCCTTTGAGTGTACCCCGGCATCTGTTCTGCCTGAGAAAATTGTTTTTACTGTTTTGAAACAACGATGCTCATCACAATCAGGTGAGTCTTCACACTCCTGTGCTGAGCCGTCATATTTCGATATCAATGTGCTAAGGGCTTTGTTAAGTTCAGACTGAATTGTAACCGCCTCAGGCTGAACTTGTGAGCCCGAATAATTAGTTCCGATATATTCAACTATCATTGAATACTTCGGCATTACACCCTCGCCTAAACGAGTTGAATCAATGCCATTTCAGAAGCGTCACCGCGTCTTGGGGGCATTCTGTAGATTCTTGTGTAACCGCCGTTTCTGTTTGAGTATTTTTTGCCTGTTTCCGCAAATAATTTTCTCAAAACAGTTTGAGCAACAGCTTTTTGCTCTTTATCAGCTTTTGTTACGTTTTCAAGAACTTCACCTGTTTCAAAGTTCATAAATTTGCCGGTTTCTCTGTCAAATATGAACTTAGCAGCCAATCTTCTTGAGTGCAATGTACCTTGTTTTGCAAGCGAGATAATTCTTTCTGCATAAGGTTTAAGAGCTTTTGCTCTTGCCATAGTCGTTTTAATTTCACCGTGCAAAATAAGTTCAGTAGCTAAAGAACGCAACAAAGCATTTCTTTGATCTTGTGCTTTTCCTAATGTGTGTTTTTTAGACTGGTGTCTCATTTTATTTGTCCTTTTTCTTAATTATTTCTGTCATTAAATACGGACTATACAAGTTCGTCCATATCTACGCCTTCCGGATTAGGCATAAGGTCTAACCCGAACTGGTGTAATTTTTCGATAACTTCATCAGATGATTTTTTACCGAAATTTTTGATACTTAACAAATCATGTTCAGATTTTTTCAATAATTCCGCCATGTTGTTAATGCTTGCTCTTTTTAAGCAGTTGTAAGCTCTGACTGACAATTCTAAATCTTCAATTGAAATAGAAGGAGCAGCACTGTCAACAACTTCCTCTTCTTCGATAACTGCTGAAGCAGAAACCGGAGCAGGTGCTGTTAATACAGGTGTAACACCGGTAATTGAAGCAATCTGCATAAAGTGTTCAATCAAGATATTAGCTGCCTGTGATAAAGCAACATTTACATCAACCGAACCGTTAGACCAGATTTCGAGATTTAATTTGTCAAAGTCTGTAACGTCGCCTACACGTGTGTTTTCTACATTGTAGCTAACACGTTTGATAGGCATGAATGTTGCATCGATAGGCAACATATCAATCGGCATAGAATCATTGTTTTTCAAAACGTCATGAGCAATATAACCTTTGCCGGTTTCTACCACAATATCAGCGTGGATAGAGCCGCCTTCAGCTACTGTACAAATCAACCAATCAGGGTTAACAATTTTAACCCCTGCTGGCAAATCAATGTCAGAAGCGAGCACCGGGCCGGGTTTGTCTACGTCTAATCTCAATTGTACGGGTTCAGCAGATTCTGTTTTTACTACCATACCTTTGAGATTCAACATTATATCAATAACGTCTTCAACAATACCGGGAACCGCAGTGTATTCGTGAGTAATACCTTCGATTCTTACGGCAGTAACGGCAGCACCTTCCAAAGAAGATAACAATACGCGTCTTAAAGCGTTACCGATTGTGTTACCGAAACCTCTTTCCAAAGGTTCGATTACAAATTTACCGTATTGTGAACCGTCAGAACCGGTTGTTGTTGTTACGTTTTTAATTTTTAATTCCATCTGTTTTTCTCCTAATTGTAAGTTATTCGGACATTATGTGGATTATTTTGAATAGTACTCAATAACGAGTTGTTCTTTGAATTCGGGATCGAGTTCTTCTCTTTCCGGTATTCTGTCAAATACAATTTTCTGGGCGTTAGCGTCAACTGTCATCCACTGAGGAGCAGCAACATCCAACGGTTCCATTACGGACTTAACAAAATCAGCGCTTCTTGTTTTGATGGTGATTTCATCGCCCGGTTTAACTAGGTATGATGGAATATCAACTTTTTTACCGTTAACAAGCACGTGGCCGTGGTTAACGATTTGTCTTGCTTGTTTTCTTGTTGTTGCAAAACCTGCTCTGAACAATACGTTGTCAGCTCTTCTTTCTAACAATTGTAAAAGAACTGTACCTGTAACGCCTTTTGTTCTTGCAGCTTTGTTGTAGTATTTTGCAAACTGTTTTTCGCTTACTAAATATGTAAGTCTGATTTTTTGTTTTTCGTTTAAGTGAATTGCATAATCAGAAAGTTTTTTTCTTGCAGCACCATGCTGACCTGAAGCAGTCTGTCTCAAAGAAGAAACCAACTTTCTGTTTGATAAGTCCGTAACGCCGTAGTTACGGAATAATTTATTTGAAGGTCCTGTATATTTAGCCAATTTTGACTCCTTTGTTCTTTTTAAATTTACTTAACTTTGAGTATTCGGATTTACTTTATTTTTACAAGCTCTATCAGCAAAAAGCCCTGTCTTGTATTTTCTTATCGCTCAGCACTGTCGTTCGCTGCGCTTTGCTTTTGCTCACTACGTGCTTCGCTTTCCGGGCTGGGTTCAGGCTTTGCCTTCACGCGGCGCCCGTCCGAAAATCCGCTACACTCTTCTCTTCTTAGGCGGACGGCAGCCGTTGTGTGGAATCGGTGTAACGTCCTTGATTAAAGTGATTTCCAAACCCGCAGCCTGAATAGCTCTGATAGCTGTTTCACGGCCTGAACCCGGGCCTTTGATATAGACTTCAACTTTTTTCATACCCTGATCAACAGATTTTTTAGCTACTTGAGCTGCTGCTGATTGGGCTGCAAACGGGGTACCTTTTCTTGCCCCTTTAAAACCGCATCCGCCTGCTGATGCCCAGGCAATAGCATTACCCTGAGTATCGCAAGAAGTTACGATTGTATTGTTAAATGTTGACTGGATGTGTACAACACCCTGCAATACATTCTTTTTTTCTTTCTTTTTAGTTTTTACTGGTCTTGCCATTTTTATTTCCTTTAAATTTATTACTCTTTGTTGTTTTGTTGCGAAATATTAAATTTTACAAAATAATCGCGTCTTGAATTTCCTTACCGCTCAACACTGTCATTCGCTGCGCTTTGCTTTTGCTCACTACGTGCTTCGCTTTCCGGGTTCACTTCGTTTCACCCGTCCGGAAATCCGTTACTTCTTCTTACTTACAGGCCCGGTTTTTTTACCGCGTCTTGTTCTGGCGTTAGTTTTTGTTCTCTGACCTCTTACAGGTAATTTTCTTCTGTGTCTCATACCTCTGTAAGAGTTGATTTCAGAGAGGCGTTTGATATTAAGAGATTCTTCTCTTCTCAAGTCACCTTCGATGTGATAGTTAGTAAGTTCGTTTCTGAGTTTTTTGATATCGTCATCTGTCAAATCGTCTGTTCTTAAGTCTTGAGAAATTCCGCAAGCTTCAAGAATTTTAGCAGAACGAGTCGGCCCTATACCGTAGATATAGGTTAATGCGATTATCATTCTTTTGTTACGGGGTAAATCTACCCCAGCCAATCTTGCCATTTTGTCTCCTTATGTATTTTGTGATTGTTTTAGTTTTTAAGCTGAACTTATAATTTCACCGTCATTTTAAAAGCTGAAAATAACCTTGTTATCTGTGCAGCCTCTAAAAAACCGGCCTAAACCCAAATTAGCCTTGTCTTTGTTTGTGTTTAGGGTTTTTGCAGATAACTGTTATTCTTCCTCTTCTTCTGATGAATTTACAGTCTTTGCACATTTTTTTAACTGATGCTCTTACTTTCATTGTTTTTTCCTTATCTAGTATTTAATTATTTGCCGCGTATGTTCCGAGAGGCGGAACAATAATATATATTTATATCTTTGCCGGTACCATTCTTAGAGCAACCGTCGTGAGATGACGAGAAAGTGCCCGACAATGACTTATTTAAGCCTGTAGGTGATTCTGCCTCTTGTTAAGTCGTATGGGGTCATTTCGACTTTGACTTTGTCACCCGGAAGAATTTTTATAAAATTCTTTCTTATTTTTCCTGATATGTGGGCAAGAATTTCGTGTCCGTTTTCGAGCTCTACTCGAAACATCGCGTTCGGAAGCGATTCCAGTATCTTGCCTTCAAATTCTATTACATCTTTTGACATTGTACCTTCTTTAAATATTTTGTTATTTGTAAATACGGTATTTGCACACCTTATGCCGACCCGTTTTCATAAAAACTGGTGTGATGTTTCGGCAGATAACTCACTTTTCAAAGTTCGTAAACTCAGGTGTATCAGGCCTAAAAGCCATTCCTTTCAAGACATAATACGCCCTGTATTTTTATCTTACATGCTCAAAATTCTTAAGCAAGTCATTTACGTTGATTTTATTAAACTTCACACGTGTTTTTGTTGGGTTTATAATATTTGTTTATTTAAACTAAGGGCTTATTTAATAGAATCGAACATGTCAGATTCAAGCTTATTATAAGGATTTCGGGATTTTATGTAAATTTTTGTTAAAGTTTTAATTATTTTATTATTATAAAAACAAAAGATATCTTGTTAAAAAGAAAAGACACCAATAATTATTTTAAACAACACAATATTAACTTTTGTAAAAAAGTATGATTTTTCCCTAAAGTTTTTTCATAACCTGGTCGAAATAAAAAAAGTAAGGATTAGTGTGCAAATTTTTGCTTGCG
>CALUTJ010000021.1 GCA_944323685.1 Candidatus Gastranaerophilales bacterium
CATCGGCAGAGTGCCAACCGCCCATTTATTAAGTTTTTATCAAAGCCTCCGGCTTTGAGATGCGCTACCACCCTCTCCTCAAAAGTGACATTTAGTCACTTTTGCGTCGGCAGAGTGCCAACCGCCCATTTATTAAGTTTTTATCAAAGCCTCCGGCTTTGAGATGCGCTACCACCCTCTCTCAAAACCTGACATTTAGTCAGCTTTTGTTCGGCAGAGTGCCAACCGCCCATTTATTAAGTTTTTATCAAAGCCTTCGGCTTTGTGATGCGCTACCACCCTCTCCTCAAAAGTGACATTTAGTCACTTTTGCATCGGCAGAGTGCCAACCGCCCATTTATTCAACTTTGTTTTGTGCCTCTCTATATTACCACAAAGATTATTTTTGCAAAATACATTATCAGAAAAATTGTTAATTTGTTATCGTGCAATGAAGCCAAAACTCACACTGCATTTTTACCATGCAGTATTTTTACTATACAAAAAGATTTGTAACCTCAAACTTTGTTACATCAATAAGTCCTTTATCTGTAATTTTTAGCTCAGGTATAACCGACAAAGACAAAAATGCCATACTCATAAAAGGATCCTCTATGGTGCATCCCAGTTTTTGAGCGGCGTCTTCAAGTTCTTTTATCGTCTTTTGGACTTCTTGTGCGGATTTGTCAGACATCAATCCGGCAATTGGAAGTTTTAGATGTGCTAACGTCTTTTGATTTTCGACAATAATTTTTCCGCCCTGTGACTTTACGAGTTCTACTGCTGCATAGTACATATCATCGTCATTTGTACCTATGACAATCATATTGTGAGAGTCGTGAGCAACCGTAGACGCAATTGCTCCAGATTTTAAGCCGAAACCTTTTACAAACCCGAGCCCAATATTTCCCGTTGCTTTGTGTCTTTCGATTACTGCAATTTTTAGAATGTCATTTTTTGTATCCGGCAAAGCAAGTCCGTTTTCTACTGTGATTTTTTCATCGCTGCGTTTGGTTATAAGCTGTTTAGGGATAACATTTATGACCTTAACTGTGTTTGTTGCTGCTTTAATTTGCAAGTCTTCTTTGTATAAATATTTAATGTTAACGGAGCCTCTTATCGGAGGGGCTTTTAATATATCCGTATCAATAAGCAATTTTCCGTTTTGTGCAGCCAGTTTTCCGTTTTTAAATACCATTTCCGGCTCAAAATCAACAAGGTCTTTTAAAACAAGCATATCTGCTTTGTATCCGGGGGCAATAGCACCAAGATTATTCAGCTTAAAATATTCTGCCGTGTTTAAGCTGGCCATCTGTATTGCTTTAATCGGTTCAACACCGTTTGCAACCGCTTTTTTGACCATTCGAGAAATATGTTTTGCCAGATGTTTGGGGTGTCTGTCATCGGTTACGAACATACATTTTCTGGTATTGCTTGTTTTAAGTACCGGCATCAACGCTTCCAAATCTCTTGCGCCAGTGGCTTCTCTAATCATCAAATACATCCCCAGCCGCAGTTTTTCTATAGCTTCTTCACAGGTTGTGCATTCATGATCGGAGCGTATGCCTGATGCTACATAAGCACACAAATCTTTTCCGCTTAAATGCGGAGCGTGTCCGTCTATACATTTGTGTTTTTCAAGCCCCAACTGTATTTTGCTCAGCACACTTCCGTCGCAATTGATTACACCGGGGAAATTCATCATCTCTGCTATTCCCAGCACCCACGGGGCATCAATTAACAAAGCAAGGTCATAACTGTTTAAGTCCACGCCCGAGGTTTCCAGATTTGTCGCAGGCACGCAGGAAGGCAGGGTCATATAAACGTCAAGAGGCAGTCTTTTAGTAGCTTCTCTCATAAAACTTATCCCTTGCAGCCCCATAACGTTAGAAATTTCATGCGGGTCTGCAACGACGCTGGTTGTGCCTGACGGAACCACGAGTTTTGCAAATTCCGAAGGCATAAGCATTGAGCTTTCCAGATGAACATGTCCGTCAATAAAAGATGGAGATACATAAGCCCCTTTTATGTCAATTTCTTCTTTGCCGTTGTAATTTTTTCCGATGCCGGCAATTACTCCGTTTGAAACAGCAATATCAGCGTCATAAATTTCTTCAGAAAGCACATTAATAAGCTTTGCGTTTTTTAGCACTAAATCCGCCGGAATTTCACCTTTTGCTGTTTTTATAATATCCTCTGTCTGCGTATTTACTTTTGTTTCAAAAATATCAAATCTGTCCAAGATAAACTCCTCTGTAAAAATCAGATAATTTTTTCTATTATATAAGTATATACTATATTTAGTGCAACATAATAGACAAAATTTAAAAATTTATTAATATAAAATTAATGGACGAACAAGAAAACAACAAACAAAAAGCTAAATCTTTTCTGGATAACATAAAAAAACGGCAGGAGATAAAACCCTTCAAACCCGTTGATAAAAATTTTGCCGTAAAATATGAAGATTACACGGTTATTCAACTGATTGACGAGGGGTGTAGATTCGCCAGAGAAAAAGATTATGAAAAAGCCCAAAAACTCTTTGAAATGGCATTAAAAAAAGAGCCCGGAAATATTTATGCCCTGTATGAATGTGCTCATGTTTATTATGTTCTTGAGGATTACCCTAAATGCCTGAGTTGTTTGCAAACACTGTTAAAAATCGAAGAATCAAAATCTTTTGTTGATTATGGAAAAAATGAACTACAGCAGCGTATTGCTGATGCGTATTATTATTCCGGCTACAAAAATTACGCAAAGGAAATATATGAAACTCTGCTTGAGGAAAAATATGAAAATGTATGGTTGTTTATTAGCCTCGGGTTTATATATTATTACGAAGATGATTACGATACGGCGTTGACGTTCTTTATAAAAGCTTATGAAAAAGAGCCTGATGACCCCGATATTAATATTTTTATCGGTGCAGTGTATTCCAAACAGGAAAAATACGAACTTGCGCTGGAGTTTATTTTGCATGGAGAAGAGCTCGGGTATAAAACAGATATTTATATGTACGAAGAGGTTTCAAGAATATACTATATACTTGAAAATTATGAGCAATCGCGTGTTTATGCTCAAAAAATGCTTGATACGGATTCTGAATACGGAGAAGGATACAGGCGTATGGGTTATGCGCTTTTAGGTTTAAAAAAGGATTCTCTTGCAATAGAAAATTTTAAAAAAGCAATAGACGCAGATTATGCGGAAAGTTATATGTATTATTTTATAGTACATTCGTTAATTGATACTGATTTTAAAACCTCTCAAAAATATACGGAGCTTATGAGCCCAAAATATCCTGATGAACCGGACACATATTTTTCGCAGGGGCTTATATACTACAACACCGCTAAATATAAAAAAGCATTGCAATGTTTTGAAAAAGTTCCGGAAGCTTCTTATCTGTACGATAATGCTGTTTATTATAAATATCTTACTTTATACAATTTAAAAAAATACAGCCAAATTCTTGAAGCGTATCCGGCTTTGTCATATAACCAAGAAAAAAGTTTGCGTGCAGTTTTATTATACAGCAGTATTGAATTAAATCGAGAGGAAACCGCTAAAGAACTTATTGACGAAATAATATATACTCAAGACAAAAGCCGTGATATTTTAACTGCTTGTTGTTATTTCTACCTTATGCATTTTGATAAAGAAAACACCTTCAACTATGCTCTAAAAAGTTATAAAGCTGCCAAAAATGAAAAAACAGAACCTGATGAGTTGATTCAATTTTTAGTTGATAAATTAAACGGAAATAAAGTTTGTGTAAGTCAATTATCAAATGAGTTAAATTCTCGCGAAAAATGCAACACGGCATTGATTGTTGATGATAAGTTATGGCTTGTATTTTATTTTATAAAAAGATTAATTTTAGCTGTTTTTCTGGGCGGATATCTCGGTTATACACTAACAAGAATTTTTTTGTTTATTTTAACGACTCTTAATTAGAGACTATAAAATTACCTTTTAGTATAACTCTTTTGCTTGATAGGGGGTTCTGTTGTGATATTATACTTTCCGTTATTTGGTTTCACATATTGAATACAAATAAATAGGGCTATAATTAAGCATAAAATTTGCTTTGGTTTATTCATTCAGATTTACTTTAAATAGTAATACTCTATATGTAACATTATTGATATATATTTGCTGTGATTTTTTTATAAAATATAGCACATTTATTAGTCATATGCTATAATAGTAGTAGTAAAATTTTAATTGAATAATATCCCGCAATTGTGTTTGTTATAAGCAAGGAGCAGTAATGAAGCTTTCAAATTATATTTTAATTTGCATGATTTGTGCTCTGACAGTTGTTGCATACGGCTGTAGCAAAGTGAGCAATCAGGTAATAAACACAAGAAGCGGAATTGTTATACACAGTGAAGATTTTACGGGAGGCAGCAGTAAAGATGCTGTAGGCGATTCAAACGTAATACGTCTTGGTGACGGTTACGAAAAAATTGAATTGGATTTAAAACCTGATGATACTACTAAAATGTAGATAAATTATCATATAAAAAAAACGAATTTTTTTATGTTTTTATATTTTAATTTATTTACTTTTATATTACGATAGGAGTTGTCGCTATTATTATGAAAAAAGGAACAACAATGAATTATACACACGGAAGCCTCGAAAATGAAATTTTGAAAACTATTTGGATGCTTGAAGAAATTGAAAGTTCTGATGTTTCTGTTACAGAAGTGCAGGAGATTATCAACGGAAATTCTTCCGTATCCCGCGCATATACTACCGTTAAAACGGTTATGGATAGATTAGTAGAAAAAAACATGCTTGTCAGATATAAACAGGGTAAGAAATTCTTTTACAAAACAGTTTCTTCCCGTGACGAAATGGCTCAGGAAGCCATTAAAAAACTTGCAAGCCAGTATTTTAACAACGATATGGAATCTCTTGCAAGAACAATCTCCAGCATGAGTTCCGTACAAAAAGAATGCAAGACACCGGTGCTGATATAGTAAAACAACGACAATTAGTCGGAAATATAATCATTGCAGTTTTAACCGAAAGAATAAGTGTTAAAGACGGCCTTTTACATTTTCCAAAAGGCTGTAATGATCCTTCGATTCATGCTGCATGGCATGCATTGTGCCATTATGAGGCGGACGAAGATATAAAACTCAAAGATTTGGATTATAACAACCAGCAGGTTGAACTTTTGGAATTTATTGCCTTCACGTTCAAAGACGGTGAACCTTTAGCTCAAAATATAATTGACGCATACAAACCGTATTACAAAGAAGACGACCCGATATCTTACGATTCGGGTCTTAAGGGTTTTATAAAAAAATTGTTCAGGTTTGTTAATTTTTAGTTTTTAGGTTTTTTGCCGACCTGATTTCTGCCGTTTTCTTTTGCTATATAAAGACAATCATCGGCATATTTAATCATTTCCTGCGGGGTTTGTCCATCCTGAGGATAGGTAGCGACCCCGAGGCTTATAGTTACCTGTACATCGTTGCCGTTGACCAGTTTCAGCGGGTGTTCGCTTACCGCTTTGCAGATTTTTTCGGCAGTAAATAACGCGCTTTCGTTGTCTGTATTTGTGAGGATAATAGACATCTCTTCTCCGCCGTAGCGGCAAACAATATCGGAACTTCTTACGTTCTTTTTGAGAATCTGTGCCACCTGCCTTAAAACTGCATCGCCCGACTGGTGACCGTATGTGTCATTAAACTTTTTAAAGAAGTCAATATCTATCATTATCAAAGAAAACGGTTTTTCGTATCTTTTGCCGGTTTCTATGTTTTGAAGCATTTGTTCTTGAAAGTATCTGTGGTTATACAGCTCTGTCAGACCATCGGTAGTTGCAAGAGCGTATGTGTATTCCAAATCTCTTGATTTAAGAATGTATTTTGCCAGATAACACGCGATAAATACGAGTAATATAGCGGTCAACTCAAACACAATACCCGTCCACAGGTTGAAATAAAACATCAGTGCAGTAGAGATAATTGTATATATAATGCCGGTTAAAATTGCTACCAGTGAAGAAATTACTGTTGATTCGCTTCTTATAACAATCAAACCTACAAACAAACTTAATAAAAGGCTTATAAGAATATCAAATACAGGCGGTACTTTTTTAATAAAGTTGTTATCAAGAATGTTATTTACAAATGTTGTATGTATTTCTACCCCTGGGAAAATCCTGTCAGTAGGAACGCTTTTTAAGTCGAAAAGAGAAGTAGCGCTTGTGCCGATGTATACGATTTTATCTTTAAAATAGTTGTTGTGTAAAAGTTTTGCACCTTCATATATTTCTTTTTCGACTTTCCACATAGGAATATATTCAAAAGTTTTGTGACTGTTCATTCCGCTGGGGCCGTACCAGTTCAATATTGCGTTCCCGTTACCGTTTAAGGGGATTTTTCTTGTACCTATAAGCAAATCACCGTGAGAATTTATTTTATATTCGTCAAGATTAAGATTTTCTGTTTTTTGAAGATACTTAACGGCAACTTTTAATGCAAGGTGAGGGTATAAATCATTTTTGTAAGCAACAAACGGGGCAAGGTTTCTTGCGATACCGTCCTCGTCGCGGACAAGATTTATGTGACCGATGTTGGGGGTTGCATAAAGAATTTGGTCAATAATCGCACGACAGTTTTTAAAGGTGAAATAATCACTTTTTAAATTAATATCAGAATCATTAACCACTTTTGCCTTTAAAGCCTGCGGAAGGTCAACAGGTTTTCTTAAAGCATATGACTGGTTATCAAAATTTATTGAAGTAAAAACGTTATCATATTTTGCTATGTTTCCGGCAAGTTTGTTATCGGCGTTGTTGCTGCTTTTTAAAGATTTTACAAACATAAGGTCAAAAGCGACAACGGCAGGCTTTTGTTTTTCAAGATATGTCACAATATCTGCGTAAATGTTGCGCGATATCGGCCATTCACCGTATTTGCCGAGAAAATATTCATAGCTTTCTTCGTCAACAGAGAGTATGACTATATCTTTATCTGCTTTTTTGTAAGAGGCCAGTATATTTTGTCTGACATCAAAAGTTTTATTTTCAATAATGCTGAAAAAATTTCTAATTGACGGTTGTCCTAAAAAAGCGAACAAAAGACCTGTTGTTATAACAATGTAAATGCTGTATAAAAGATATTTTAAAAAGGTTTTGTTTTTTAAATATTCTTTAATTTTATCCATAGAAAAAATTCTCCGTATTTATATAGGGAAATTAACACCTGTAATGGGGATTTAAACGGTGATTATCTGTATAATAATTGTAGTGCAAATTTTATACTTCTAATGCTGTTGTTAATGTGTAGCCCTGATTAAATTCAAGTAAAATTGCAGTCAAATCAACAAGTTCTTCAGGGTTTTGCAAATACTTTAAAAGGCATTCTTCATTCAAATTCATTGTTCTTAAACTCTCTCTATTAATAGTCGGGTATAATACGTTGGGGTGGATATTATCATTTTGACAAAATTTATAAGCGAATAAATCACCTTGATAAAGGAATTTTCAATAATTAAAGCTTATTTGGCATGACAAACAAAATTAAGAAAAACTTAAATTTTAACGATTATGTTCCGGAATTGATATAATAAGAGTATGGAAAAGCAGGAAATTGATTTTAAAAGTATTATAGAAAATTTAAACGAGGCTGTTGCGGCTGTTGATTATGACAACAAAATAGTATATGCAAATAAATACTTTTGTTCGCTCTTTAATACAGGCTGTGAAATACTCTGCGGTAAAAATATTTATGAATTTTTACCAGAGAAACAAGACACAACAGTTATTAAGGACTGTTCTTATAAAATTATAAAATACGATGATGCGTATTTTTCTTACTATTATCTTTCTGTCGCAAACAGTCAGATGGAAAAAATCTATTCAGATTTTATCTCGACCGTAAGCCATGAACTCAGAACACCTCTTACAAGTATAAGGGGCTTTGCGGATACCATGCTTATGTCTTTTGACAAACTTGATAAAGCACAGATACAAAAGTTTTTGACGATTATAAAGGAACAATCTAACAGGCTGATAAAGCTTGTGGAAAACCTTTTGTCAATTTCAAAAATTCAGGTTCAACACAGCAACCTCGTTTTTAAATCGGTTAATGCAAAAGCACTGATAGAACAGGTCGCTGAAATTTTAAAAAACCAGTACCCGACACACCCGTTTGAGATAAAATCTTCTCTCGAGGTGCCGAATGTACTTGTTGATGAGAGCAAATTCCAGCAAATAATGATAAACTTAATGGATAATGCTGCAAAATATTCTTATGAAAAAGGTTCGATTACTATCTCTATAGACAATGCGGCAAAGGACAATTTTGTCAGCATAAAGGTGAAAGACCACGGAGTCGGAATTGAACCCGAAAACATGAGCAAAATTTTTGAAAAATTCACAAGGATTGAAAATCACCTTACAAGAAAAACACAAGGCAGCGGGCTAGGGCTTTATATCGTAAAAGATTTGATAGAAAAAATGGGCGGTCAAATTTTTGTAGAAAGTTCTACGGAACTGCCAAACAGCGGTTCTGTTTTTGAAGTGCTGCTGCCGGTTGCTTCATATACAAGCCAGAGCAAGAAAAAATTGGAGGACAAATAATGTTATCCAAACTTGTATTGATTATTGATAAAAGAAAAGAATTGCCTGCAAAATACAAAAAGCTTATCGAAAATAACGGGGTAAGCGCTATTTTGACTGATAATTTCGAAGAAGGACTCGAGATTTTGACGGGTTACGAGCCTGATATGATACTTATTTCCGACAGCATTGATACACCGCTGCCGGACAATGTAAGAAAATTAAGAATGCTGAGTTATCCGTCAAGACCTTGCATTATTGCGGTTTCAAAATCCGATGACTTACAGGACAAGCTTGCCGTGCTTGATGCCGGAGCCGATGATTTGTTGAGTGAACCTATTGAATCAGAGGAGTTCAAAGCAAGAATAAACGCTCACTTGAGAAGACATTTTGAAACTATGTTAGATGACATAACCCGTTTGCCGGATACAAAATTTTCTCTTAAAACTTTAAAAAGAACCATAATAGAAAACAATAAATGGGCCGGCATGCTTGTAAAAATCAATGAATTTGATGCGTATAAAGAAATATACGGAGAACTCGCTTCCGATAAAATGCTGCAAACCTATACAGCCATAATCAGCTCTGCTTTAGATGAAAAAGATTTTCTCGGAGAGCTTTCGGAGGGCGAATTTTTGATTTTGACAAACCCTATCAAAGCAGAGCATGTAGCTTCATTTCTTGTTTACGCTTTTGAGTCGATTGTAGCGAAATTTTACAGCGAAGAAGACGCAAAGTGCGGCTATATTACTTTAGACGGGGATGATAATGCAGGAAAAAGAGTCAATCTTGTTTCAACAAGTATAGGTATTATCTCGAGCGAATACCAGCCGTATATTAGTGTGAATGCGGCATTAACCGCACTCTATGCAGCCTGCAAACTTGCGAGATATTCAACCTCCGGCACTGATTCTTCTTATCTTGTTGAAAGAACCAAACTAAGCGCGGATAACGCTGTTTTGAACAAAGAATACAATAACAAAATACTTATTGTGGAACCAGATGAGGCTCTTAATTATCTTTTAAAAACCACCGCACAAATGCAGGGGTATGAGGTTGCATCCGCTCAAAATTATACAACGGCGCAAAACCTTATTAAAACTTTTGACCCTGCGCTTATTGTGCTTGATGCGGGTGATGCCGACACTTTAAAAGGTCTGGAGCTTTGTAAAAAGATTAAAAAAGACAAAAAATTTAAAAACAAAAAGATAATTCTGTCTACTATAATCCATGATAAAAAGATGGTTTTAAATACAGGTGCAGACCTGTATTTGCCAAAACCGTACGAGCTTTTGGGCGTATTTAACTGGATTGAACAGATGATAAAAGAATTTAATTATTAATGCATTGAAGTTAGCGCTTTTTTGAATTCTTCCACATCTTCTTTTGTATCAATACCGATAGGTTTGATATTAACTATAGATGTAATTATTCTCATGCCGGATTGCAAAGCTCTGAGCTGCTCTAAGCTTTCTGCTTTTTCAAGCATAGTTTGATTAAGCGAGGTCATTTTAAACAGAGCATCTCTGGTGTAGCCGTACAACCCGATATGTCCGTAGAAAACAGCTTCGCCTTCGTTTCTTTCATAAGGTATTTTTGAGCGTGAAAAATAAAGCGCATAATTGTTGTTGTCGATAACACATTTTACAAGGTTAGGATTTTCGACTTCGTTTTTGTCGGTGATAACTCTCAATAGAGTTGCGATATCAGCGTCTTTTGTGTTCTTTAAAGCTGTTATAACTCCGTCTATAGCCTCGGGGGTAATCATGGGTTCGTCACCCTGAAGATTTATTATGTATTCCATATCCTCGTGACGGGAGGCTACTTCTGCTATTCTGTCAGAACCGCATTTGTGATTAGGGCTTGTCATTTCGACATTACCGCCAAAAGATTTTACGCAATCATAAATTGCTTCATGGTCAGTTGCAACAATAACACAATCGGCCTGTTTTGCTGCGGAAGCTTTTTCGTAAACCCATTGGATAATAGGTTTTCCGTCTACTTCTATCAACGGTTTTGCATGCAGTCTTGTAGATGCGTATCTTGAAGGAATTATAATTGATGTTTTCGACATTATCTCACACTTTCATTTTTTTTATTTTAAATTCTGATATAATTATATTACAAAACCAAGGGAGAGGCTAAAGGAATAAATACGTGGCAATTTTTTCAGACAATGAAAATATTCAAAAAACGTTAAAAATCGACAGAGAGAAAAAAAGCGAGAATCTGGAATCTAAAGAGATAGGCTATGATAGAGCTTTTGAAAACAATATCCGTCCGCAGACTCTTGAAGAGTATATTGGCCAGACTGCGCTGAAAAGTACGCTTAAAATTTCTATTGAAGCTTCTCAAAAAAGAAATAAACAAATTGACCACATGTTGTTTTACGGCCCGCCGGGGCTTGGAAAAACGACTCTTGCTTCGGTAATTGCAAATGAATTAAAAACAAAAATAAAAATAACCTCTGCTCCGGCGCTTGAACGCCCAAGAGACATCATCGGCATACTTATGTCTTTAAAAAACGGAGAAATATTGTTCATTGACGAAATCCACCGCTTGAATAAAGTCACGGAAGAAATCCTGTATCCTGCAATGGAAGACTTTTTCCTTGATATGACAACAGGTAAAGCTCAGACAGTCAAAACTTTGAGAGTTCCCCTGCCTAAGTTTACGCTCATCGGGGCTACGACTAAAGCGGGAGCTTTGTCAGGGCCGCTTCGTGACAGATTCGGAATAATACACAGATTGCAGTTTTACACGATTGAAGAACTGTCGCAGGTTATATCAAGAACAGCCAAAATTCTTGAGATTGATATTGATGTTGAAGGTGCTCAAATCATTGCAGGACGTTCAAGAGGAACTCCGAGAATTGCAAACCGCCTTGTAAAAAGGGTTGCTGACTATGCACTTGTTAAAGCAAACGGAAAAATAACAAAACAGGTCGCAAAAGATGCACTGGATAACCTGCATATTGACGAAAGCGGGCTTGATTCCACCGACCGTGAAATGATGAAACTTATTATAGAAAAATACGACGGCGGTCCTGTCGGTCTGGAAACAATTGCGGCAGCTCTCGGTGAAGACTCAAGAACAATAGAAGATGTTTATGAGCCATATCTCTTGCAGGAAGGTTTTATACAAAGAACCCCCCGCGGACGCAGAGTGTCGCCTGAGGGTTACAGACTGCTCGGGTATAAAATTCCTTCCGGCTATACGTCACAGCAGAGTCTTTTTTAACCGGCTTTGTACAAAATAAAAGATTTGTTATTGTTTTTTTATGTCTGATATGTCTTTTTTTATATAGATATAATCTTCGGAAATTAAAGTTTCTATTTCGTCCAGAATATTTATCAAATCATTTTTTAAAGCTTGATAAATTGCCAGTTTAGTTTCTTTATTCATTATTATTTTTTTCATAACTTAATTATATCTATTTACGTATTGCCAGACCGTATATTTAATAAAAATTTACGTATAGATTGTACATATGAGAGATGCTTTTTATCAGAGTCTTGGCAAGAATATCAAAAAATATCGTGAGTCTGCTAAAATGACTCAACAGGGTCTTGCTGACAAAGTAGGCAAATCTCTTAATTTTATCGGAAAGATTGAGGTTAACTTTTCACGACCGTCACTTGATACAGTGATTGATATAGCAGAGGCTTTGAATATTAGTGTTTCCGAGTTAACAAATTTTGATAAATAATCTTTTATTGCAGCTGGATTGAGGTTTCTTTTCCGTTGACTCTGTCCCAGCGGAAATAGCTGTAGTATATTCTTACGTTGCGTATAATCGGAAGCCAGTTATCGAGCTGGTATTCTCTGAAAGCTTTCGGGTTTTTGTTGATGTAGTGTATGGAAACAAGACCTTCATAAGAAGCAGTAACCCTCAAAATTTCGCATTGTGCTTCCATATTTTGGGTTTTGTCCGCACACCATACAGCTATTGAATCTTCGGCTCTGTCTTTTAGTATACGGCTTTTCATTGTCCGGTTTCTGTTGTAAACGTTTGCCAGAAGATTGGACATAAATCTGTAGCTCGAATTTCCTTTTGCCCATTTGTAAGAATGGAACACAACCGATTCTGTCCATTTTTTGTTGTCTTCGTATGACGGAATCCATTGCGAAAGAACTTCGTCATACTGTTTTGCTCTGTATATCTGTTTCCAGTTTTTGTTGTAGTCGGGGTAGGTGATAAGTGCGGTTTCATATGCGTTTGCAGTATTTGCAAACACATTAAAAAACAGGATAAATATTATAAAATATTTTATCTTAGACATATTCCCAGGCTTGTTTTTCTTTTGCGAGTACAACGTCTATTTCACTATGTTTATGGGATTCCAGCACATTCTTAATTTCTTCGACAAACGGTTTTTCGGAATCAAAATGACCTATATCTAAAATTGCGCTGCGTCTGGAATCTATTGCATCGTGATATTTTATATCTGCCGTTACGTATGCATCAAGGTTGTATTTGTCTACGTCTTCAATAAATTCAGCCCCAGCACCTGCACACACGGCAACGGTTTTTACACGTGATTTGTTGCCGTTGTTGACGAATTTTACTTTTGTCACATTGCAAGCCAGTTTTACATAAGAGATAAACTCTTCTATCGTCATGTCGTAAGGTGCAAAGCCTGCTCTTACAAAGTCGTTCATCACTGCAACTTTTTTCAGGTTAAGTTTTTGAGCCAGTATATCGCTTGTGCCTTTGTTTGTTTTATCACAGTTTGTGTGCAGAGAATAAATCTGAATCCCTCTTTGTACGGCTTTTATCAGTTTGACATCTTTTAGTACTTTTAACGGTTTAAAAATAACCGGATGGTGTGACACAATCAAATTGCATCCCAGCTCGACCGCCTGATTTATAACATCATTTGTCACTGTTAAGCAGACAAGTACTTTTGTTGTGTTGTCGTTGCCTAAAAACACCTGCCAGCCCGAGTTGTCCCAG
The DNA here is from genome assembly GCA_944323685.1 of Candidatus Gastranaerophilales bacterium. Taxonomy (GTDB): domain Bacteria; phylum Cyanobacteriota; class Vampirovibrionia; order Gastranaerophilales; family Gastranaerophilaceae; genus Limenecus. Next base: position 13,528 of record CALUTJ010000021.1, read on the forward strand.
TTTTCTGCAAGCTCAGGCGGAGCGTAATCTTCGAGTATTTTAATTATATCGGCTGTTTTGGCCATAAGTGCTCCAATATTTTTTGTGCAATGTTATCTTTTGTGTTTTTATCAATTTTTGTTATATTCAAATTTCTATCCAGAATAAAAACTTCATTGTAATCGCTTGAAAAACCGGTATCTTTTCTCGAAATATCGTTTGCTATAAGATAGTCGCAGTTCTTTTTTTGAATTTTTTGTTTTGCAAATTCAATAAGGTTGTTGCTTTCTGCGCAAAAACCGATAACTTTTTGTCCGTCTTTTTTTATTTTACACATTTCTGATAAAATATCAGGATTTTTTACAAGTTTTAATACTAATTCTTCCGCGGAATCTTTTTTAAATTTTATTTCCGCCTCTTTTTCCGGTCTGTAATCTGCAACAGCAGCAGCCATAATCAGTACATCGGCAGTGTCAAACTCTTTTTTTACCGCATCAAACATCTGCTGCGCGCTTTTTACATCAATTGTTTTGTAATCTCTCTGTAGCGGAAAGGTTTTGATAAGGCATACCTGAGCTCCTGCCCCGTAAGCTCTGTCCGCAAGAGCTGTACCCATTTTGCCTGAGCTGTAGTTGCCTATGTATCTTACGGGGTCAAAGTTTTCCTTTGTTCCGCCTGCTGTTATAACAATTTTTTTACCTTTTAAAAACTGTTTTTGATTCAGGCAATCACAGGTTTGTTCATAAATCTTGTTTATATCCGCAAGTCTGCCTTTGCCTTCCGTTCCGCAGGCAAGGAACCCTTCTTCGGGTTCAACAAAAACAGCACCGAAATCTTTTAGCTTTTGGATATTATTTTGTACTGCTTTGTTATTCCACATACCGGTATTCATCGCAGGTGCAAAAATCATTTGCTTTTGATAAGCGCAAGCCAGAGAAGTAAGCAGATTGTCGCATATGCCATTTGCTATTTTGCCGATAGTGTTGGCGCTTGCGGGAGCAATAACAAAAATGTCCGCCCAATCGCAAAGAGCAATGTGTTCCGGTTTTTGGTTTTCTGTTACAAACTGCTCAGTATAAACTGTTTCTTGCGAAAGAGTTTGTAATGTCAAAGGGGTAACAAATTCCACAGCATTTTTTGTGACAACCGTTTTGACATTTGCGTTGTTTTTTTTGAACAGTCTTATAAGCTCGCATATTTTGTATGCGGCGATTCCACCTGTTATCCCTATTAAAATATTTTTGTTTTCAATTGTCACTTAAGGTGTCCTGTTTTTTTATTTGAACATGCCTACAGCTTTTCTTACCTGTTGTATTACTTCGTCAGCTGCAATACGTGCTTGCTCATCGCCCCTTTTAATAATTTCATCAACGATTTCGGGGTGTTGCTCGTAGTATTTTCTTTTTTCTCTGATAGGTTTTAAGTATTCGTTAATCATTGCGGCGAGTTCGCGTTTGCAGTCAACGCAACCGCGTTTGCCGGCTATACATTCCTGCTGAACCTGTTTGATTTTTTCTTCCGGAGCAAAAGCTTTCCAGTATTCAAAAGCTACTTCGCATTTGTCCGGATGCCCGGGGTCGTCACGTCTTGCGCGGCTTCTGTCTGTTATTGACTTCATTATTTGTTTTGTAGTTGTTTCTTCATCATCACAAATTTTTATGTCATTATGGAAAGACTTACCCATCTTTTGCCCGTCAACGCCTTTTAACATGGGGACATTTGTCAATAAAGGCTTTGCCTCTTTAAAGAGTTCCGTCTTATAGATGTTATTGAATCTTCTTGCAATATCTCTTGTAATTTCAATATGAGCAACCTGATCGATGCCAACAGGCACATAATCAACGTTAAAAGATAAAATATCAGCTGACATCAAGACGGGATAACCTAAAAATCCGTAAGATACATTAGGTTTTGACTCGTCATCACCTGTGCGCAGCATTTTTGTTAAATCTTTTAAGGTAGGGTCGCGCTCTACCCAGTTTTGCGGGGTAATCATACTGAGATAAATGTGCAATTCCGCAGTCTGCGGCAGATGTGACTGTATATATATGTTTGCTTTTTCAGGGTCAATGCCGGCAGCAAGCCAATCCAGCACAATATTGCGGGTATCTTTCACAAGATTTTCAGTACAATCAAATTTGGTGGTAAGAGCGTGCCAATCAGCAACAAAAAAGAAACATTCATATTCGTCTTGAAGTTTTACCATGTTTTTTAATACACCGAGGTAATGCCCCAGATGCAATTCACCTGTAGGGCGCATACCTGTCATAATGCGGCCTTTTTTGTTTGCTGTATTAGAACTACTCATTACACTGCCTTTCACTGATAATATGCTTTTTAGCTACAAAAATTATATAACAGACAAATTGCAAATTCCAGATAAGTAAATAATCGCCATCAACAAATAATGCATAAATTTTTATAATTTAAAAATCCTGAAAACCTCTGGCACATATGTCTTGCAGCCAATTTTGGCGAGGTGAGTTTGTAACAATTTCTTAATAAAGTGAGTCAAAAGTGTTATAAATTCAAAAAATTGGGTACTTAGCATATAGGTAGTATATACACAGGATGTTAAAAACGATAGGAAACTTTAATAACAAAAAAAGAATCAAAACCCTTGTCCCACAAGGCTTTAAGAGTCTCGGGGGGGGGTAAACCGTATAAAATCAATGATTTAGCAGACTGTACAGATGCACAATATAGTGCATCACTTGAGCCTGCGCAAGATTCAGCAAGACAACTTGGTTCAGGATCTGAACACACCTCGCAAACTGCAAAAGAACTTTTAGAAGAAGGAAAAGTATCAAAGAAAAATAACCCAAATTTTTGTTTTATGTTCCACCCATTCTTTGGAGCAAAGAACGGGTGGAGCCCAAGAAACTCCCGAGCTGCTGTTCCATTCATACAGAAAGTAACACAAACCTGTGCTCGGCAACTCGGGCTATATAAATTGCTCTCCCTCATTAAATTAAAGTGTTTGTTATATTTACATAGCCCTCAAACAAACCTCGCTTGTGGTTGTTTGTGAAACTTTCTGTAATTCATTCCACAAAGCTCGGATGTAAAAAAAACAAGCACCGCGGCACCGTAGCACAGTAGGTTGGGCTTTCAGCACTGTAGGTTGGGCATACGTGCCCAACACAAATAAATAAAAAAGCACTGTAGGTTGGGCATACGTGCCCAACAAAAAAAATAAAAAAGAATTAGTTATTACATAAAGGACATAAAAAGATGAAAAAGATTTACCGTAAAAATAAAAAAGCTAACCTTCTTAAACATTCTTACCAGCCTTGCGATTCCTCTCAGAATTGGTCAGATTCTGAACACACACAATCATCGCAAACCTGCAACGACGGGCGCTTCAGAATGACAGTTGGGCTGAAAGCCCAACCTACGGTGCTTTCGTTCACGAGGCGCCCGCCCGTTAATCCGCAAGAATAACATGTGATTTATTACACCCTTCGGAAGAAAGTTTAGAGAAAGTGTAATGATAATATTGAAAATAATTACTCTAATTCCTAAAACATATTAAACATACTGCCGTATAATTTTTTATAAAAAGTCACGGCAATATATGCAACAAGACATCCTATAATAACAATTGTTGCAGGCTGCAATATCGCAACAAATGCCGCTAAAAACTTTTGAAGCTGGTTTTCGTAATCTCTGGCAATATCTTTAAACGCTTGCCCTAAACGTCCTGTTTTTTCACCTGTTGCAATCTGTGAAAGAGCATAAGGACTGAAAATTTGTGCACAAACAAATGCTGATTTAACATCTCCGCCCTGTTTTAACACAGAATTCGCTTTGTACATACCTGTCAATGATTGTTTTGTTTTAAACAGGGATGACGCAAGTTCCGTTGCTTCTCTGATAGGGATGCCTGCCTCGTAAGAGGCTGAAAGAACATAGAAAAAGTTTATAAAATAAATGTTATTAACAAGCGGTGCAAGAAATGTGTGCTCTACTATAAAATCAAGTGTTTGTTGAAATATTTTTTTATTTGTTGCGACCCAAAACACTCCAAAAAATATAATTCCGTAAACAACTGCTATTTTAACCAGTGTTGTAACAAACAATATGAATTTTGACGAGGAGCAAACACCTGTTGTGTACATCGAATCAAAAATCTTAAAGAAAAACGACTGGCAGAAAATTAATACCCCTATACATCCTAAAAACAGTAATACGGGATATGTTAAAGACGCTATCAACGAGGTTTTTAAATTTTCGTTCCTTTTTATATCTTCGTTTATTCTGCTGACGGATTCTTCAAGCTGGCCGCTTTTATCTCCCGCGCAAAACAGCATTGCATATTGAGGGCCTACAATGTCTTTGTACCTCATCATCATATCAGTCACCGGTATACCGTCTTCAATACCGCTTCTGAAAATTCTTGCAAGCTGCACTATGCCGGCATTTGTCGAGGAAGATTCTATTGTTGAAAATAATTCAGTATAAGAAAAACCCGAACGATAGAGGCTGTCTATCGAGTTAAAAAACTGTTTTTTCTCCGCTAATGTCAATTCTTTCATAATGAATTTATTATACAATTTTTCTCTCAAAATTCATACTTTTTTAATTCTGTAGTATGATAATTATGTCTAAACAGACAGAAAGGAAAAGGGGTACTGTTATGATGTATCAGGTTTATACCAAAAAAGGCGGTTCCGACCTTACAAAAACGCAGGTAGGTGAGTTTGCCGATCTTGAAGAGGCTCTTGATTTTGCGGAAAAAACGATAGAGGGCAAACCTGACCTGAAATATATAGTTGAATCTACGTCAGGTCATTTCAACAGCTACGGGGAACTTCTTGTCGAAGTTATTGCCGAAAGTGATTAACGAAATTTATTAACGGACAGAATATAAGGAGAAAACAAAGTGATTACCAAAAATCCCGATATTACTACAACTTTTAGCGGTGTGGATTTTTCTAAATACACATCTAAAGTATCAGAATTTGTTAACGAATTTTCTAAAAGAGCAAACCGGAAAGGTCAGTTTCTAAACTGGGTTAATCTTCCGCAGGAACAAATTAAACGTGTTGACGAACTTTATGAGCTTGCTTCTAAACTGAAAGCTCAAACAGGAGTAAAAAAACTCAGTGTTATGGGTATCGGCGGTTCTAAACATACTGTGGAACATATGCTCTCTATCAACGGTTTGAACGTAAAAGGCGATGTTGTTGAATTCTATTCCGATGTTGATTCCGCAAGCCTTGAAAGATTTTTGTACAAACTGGACAACAATATTTTAGAATCAGCTTTTATGATTGCTTCAAAATCAGGTTCTACTTTTGAAACAAAAGACGGTTTCTTAAGAGTTATGGCAATGTTGGAAGAAGCATATAAAGCTAAAGGTCTTTCTGACCAACAGGCCAAAGAAGCAACAAACAAACACTTTATTGCAGTAACGGACGCTAATGCGGAAAAAAGCGAATTAAGAAGAACTTCTAACGAAAACAACTGGCTCGGTGATTTGTACATCCACGATGATGTGGGCGGAAGATTTTCCGCTTTTGATGATCATGCGTTGTTTGCTCTCGCATGGGCAGGTATGAAAAAAGAAGATATGGTTGAAATGCTTGCTTCCGCTCAAGAAATGTCAACTTTGTCTTTAAGCACGGATTTTGACAGCAATGATGCTCTTAAAGAAGGTATCTTCTGGGCTGATGCGAAATTAAACGGCATTGAAGCTTCTGTACACCAGTACATGGGTGCTATTTTTGAAAACACCGTATACTGGCATGCTCAAATGCAAAACGAATCAGTAAAAGACACCCTAAAACAGGTGGCTAAAGTGCCTGACGCTATGCACCACAGTGCCGAAGCTCACTTTAACCCCGCTAACAAACTCGTTTTTGCGCTTACTGTTCCTGTTGACAACGGTGTATGCAAAGAAAACGCAGAAGCCTACATCGGTGCTTTAACAAAATCTTACGAGGTAACAGGCGCCACTTTTGTAGAAAAAATTGCTACAAAAGGTATGGGATTGACTCCTAAAGCAGCAGGTGCAATGACTATGCTGAGAGCTTATGCAACTGTTTATCAGGAAATTGTTGAAAAAATTATGACAAATACACAGTTCCCTGAAGTCTTAGACAGCGTATTGCAGCCTCATGTTGAGTTCTACAAAAAGAATCTCAAAGGCGGAGTTGTTGTTCCGGGAAGAATTTCTAAATAATAAACTTGTCTGCAAATAATTCAGCGTCGTGATTAAAATAAAATCACGGCGCTTTTTTAATCTTTAAAATAATTGTTTACAGCAAAAACATAACAACAAACGCGCCAAAGATAAGAGCAGGCCCGTAGGGGATTACTGTCAGATTATTTCCGTTTTTTATCGATGCAATTAGATGCCTGCAGCAATAAAATCCGAGGCTTGCAATAAGCAAAAGAGCAAACCACTGGAAGATTACGGAATCAAATACATTTAAAATTTCTCCTGTCAAAAACAGAAGAACCGTTATTATAAAAAGCAGCATTCCAAAAAACAGTTTGTACTCTTTGCTTTTAAACCACTTATACATAAATACTGGTACGGACAGCCCTCCCCAGACAATAATGCTCAAAATCAATATAACAATCGCATTTACTATTCCAAAAAATGCACCTAAAGCCCCTAAAATATAGGCATCTCCTTCTCCGAAACAATTGCGTTTTGTGATGAATTTTGTAATAGCGGAAATTGCGGCAAGAACGCCAAAACCGCCGATTAATCCTAACAAGGAATAGATAAAAGATTGATAAATAATAATTTTATGTCCGTAAAGCCAGAAAACAAGTTTTGTGTTTGTATCTCCTGCAATATTAAACAGGTTATAAACCAGCCCGAGCCCCATTAAGATATATGCATGCAAGTCGAGTATAACTTTTTCTTTAATATCTGTTACTGTCATAACTATGCACAAGGACGCTGCGGCAAGCAGAAAGAATAATTTTAAATTTATTGCAGCAAATGAATACTTGTAATAAATTGCTGCAAAAATAATACCTGTTGCCAGTTCCACAAGCGGGTATTGAGGGCTGATTTTTTCACCGCAATAGCGGCATTTGCCCCTTAAAAAGAGATAAGAAAACAACGGTATGTTGTCATACCACGCCAGTTTGTGATTGCAGCTTGTGCAGTGAGAAGGCGGAAGCACAATTGACTCTCCGCTTAAGCCTCTTAAAATAACAACGTTCAAAAAGCTGCCTATACAAAGGCCTATTATTAATGCATATAAAACCCAAAACCACTCCATAGCCGTTTTTCTCTTACCTTATACTGCGTTCAAACGTTCTTGCACCATATCATATAATATGCTTAATGCTCTTTTCAGCTTACGCGAAATCTGCATCTGTGATACGCCAAGCTTAACCGAAATTTCTTTTTGACTCAGATCTTGAAAATATGTCATATCTATAATTTCTTTTAAATCAGGTTCAAGATTGTTTAAGCAATCCAATAACAGAAGCCTGTCTTCTTTAATATTTTGCATTTCTTCATAGCTTATATCAGGAATCCTGTCTGTCCAGTTTGTATATTCATCATCACTTTGCAAATCAAGCTGATCCAGTGAGATTATATTTTTTCGTCTGTCTTCATTAATAACATATTTTAATTCTGTAACAGGCATTTCCATTTTTGCTGCGACTTCTTTGTCAGAAGGTTTTTCTCCGACTTCATCAAGAATTTCCGTGCTTATTTTGTTAAAACGGTAGCAAAGCTCTTGAATAGCTCTCGGTGCTTTTACAACAGAGGCTTTATCTCTTAAGTAATGTCTTATTTCTCCTGTAACAAGATATGTTGCATAAGATTTAAAATTGTTGCTGACGGAAGGGTCAAAAGACCTGATGGCTTTAATAAGACCAACGCTGCCTATTTGTATTATGTCTTCGATAGGGTCAGTGCTTCTTCTTGCGAGTGTATGCGCAATCCTTTTAACAATGGGCATGCACGTCATTGTTATCAAATTTTGGAGTTTTATCTTTTTTTGAGGATTCTCCATTTTTAAGTATTCTTTGAGCCATTCATCAACCTGCTCAAAATTTACCAAGTTTACGTTTAGCAAATACTGACCTCTCTGTGTTTTAATAATTATTATACCATTTTAATAAAAAATTTGCTAAAATAAACTCATGACAATAAATGACATTTCTGAAATAAAAAAACAGATAATAAAATACGGCAAAAAACTTGGCGAAAAAAACATGTCGCCGGCGACTTCCGGTAATATAAGCGTGCGCACAGAAGACAACATTGTGATAACGGGTTCCGGAACCTGCCTTGCTGATTTGTGTGAAGAGGATATGGTTGTCATTGACAAAAATGCAAATTTAATTGACGGAAAAATAAAACCTTCTTCTGAAAAAAATCTGCATACAGCTATTTATGCAATGCGTCCTGACATAAACGCAATAATACACTGCCACTCACCTTATACCTCCGCTTTTGCTGTCTGCGGAATCCCACTTTCCAAACCAATTATCTCGGAAAATGTATTTTATTTCGGTGAAATTCCCGTAGCACCTTATGCTCTGCCTGGTTCTGACAAACTTGTTGAAAATACCGCAAAGTTTTTTGCAAAACATTCTGCGGTGCTTCTGGCAAATCATGGTATTATACTCGGGGCAAAAGATATTAAAAACGCATACTACCTTATGGAAACAGCTGAAACATACGCACAAATTTATCTTAACTCTATGCTTTTAGGCGGTGCAAAAGAATTAAGTAAAAAAGATATAGAAGAAATTTATGCGCTGAGAAATGCGGCAAAAAGCTAAATATGCAAATTACAGGCGGATATTTAAAATCAAGAAAAATAATTTCTCCCAAAGGCACCAATGTACGCCCGACGCTTTCTCAAATTCGTGAAAGCATTTTCAGCATACTGTTTTCGCTGATTGATTTTAAAGATAAAACTTTTTTAGATGCTTTTGCCGGTTCCGGCATTATGGGCTTTGAAGCAGTTTCTAGAGGTTTTAAAAAGGCTGCGTTCATAGAAAAAGATAAAAAAACATTTTTCCTTTTAAAAGAAAATGCGCAGAAACTTAATATAAATGCTGATTTTTTTTACGGGGACTCAACTAAGGTTCTAAACAATATATCATCCCAATTTGACGTTATATTCGTTGACCCTCCATATCAAAGCGGTTTGTACGATAATGTTGCAGATATAATATCTGACAGAAAACTTTTATCAAACAACGGCATACTTATCTTAGAGCACCCTAAAGAATTGGTTATTGATTATCAGAAATTTGAAATTATAAAAATCAAAACCTACGCAGATAAATCGTTAACCTTTTTAAGTCATAAAAATTGATAAAATAAAAACGCCCTTTATTGAAGAAAACAAAGAGCGTTTTTATTTAAAATCCAAGTTTTTTAAGCTTCGTATTTTTTAAACAAGATAGAAGCGTTGTGTCCGCCAAATCCGAAAGAATTTGTCAAAGCATATTTAACGTCTGCCTTTTGAGCTTTGTGCGGAACATAGTTTAATTTTGCAACAGCCTCATCCTGGTTATCAAGATTTATTGTAGGCGGTATGATACCGTGATTGATAGCTTCTATACAAACGATAGATTCAGCGGCACCTGTTGCACCTAACATATGACCGTGCATTGATTTTGTAGAGCTTACTTTAAGATTCGGATTATTGTCAATATCGCCAAAGACTCTTGCTATTGCTTGAGATTCTGCGATGTCGCCAAGGCCTGTGCTTGTACCGTGTGCATTGACATAATCTACTTCTTTAGGGTCAATGCCTGCATCTTTAACGGCAAGTTTCATAGCCATTGCAGCACCTGAGCCGTCTGCGGCCGGAGCAACAATATCGTAGGCATCAGCTGTTTGACCGTAACCGACAATTTCCGCATAAATTTTAGCACCGCGTTTTTTCGCGTGTTCCAATTCTTCAAGTATAAGAACAGCTGCACCTTCTGCCATAATAAAGCCGTCACGGTCTTTGTCATAAGGTCTTGATGCTTTCTGCGGTTCATCGTTGCGTTTTGAGAGTGTTCTTGCGCTTGTGAATGCACCGATACCCAATTTTGTAATAACTGCTTCCGCACCGCCTGCAACGATAACATCTGCGTCATCCCATTGTATTGAGCGGAATGCGTCACCTACCGAGTGAGCTGAAGTTGCGCAAGCTGTAACAACTGCTTTGTTAACGCCTTTTGCACCGTGTTTGATAGAAATTCTTCCTGCACCCATATCGGCAATAATCATCGGAACGGTAAACGGAGAACATTTTGTCGGGCCTTTAGCCGTAATAATATCGTGTTGTTTTTCAAAAGTATCAAACCCGCCTGCTGCTGAGCCGACAATAACACCGTATCTGTAAGGATCAACATTTTCACCTGCAACAATGCCTGAATCTTTAATTGCTTCATCAGCCGCTACCATTGCAAACTGGGTGTATCTATCCATTCTCCTTGCTTCTTTCGGGTCAAGGTACTCTTCCGGTTTAAAGTCTTTAACCTCACCTGCTATATGCACGGTGTGCCCGTCAAGAGGAATATTTTCTATGGTAGAAATACCGCTTTTGCCTTCCAAAAGGCTATTCCAAAACTTATCAATACCGACACCAAAAGGTGAAACAATCCCTAAACCTGTAACAACAACTCTTCTTTTACTCATTTTCTAACCTTTACTTCTCTGAGAATTATTTACCGTATACTTACGGTAAAAAGTGGGGAGTATTTTAACATGCTCCCCACAAAATTTATTTGCATAAACTATGAATGTGATTCAATGTAGTTTACTGCATCTTGTACTGTAGCGATTTTTTCAGCTTCTTCATCAGGAATTTCGCAGCCGAATTCTTCTTCAAAAGCCATAACCAATTCAACTGTATCCAAAGAATCAGCACCTAAATCTGCTGTAAAGCTAGCTTCAGGAGTAACCAAATTTTCGTCTACGCTTAATTGTTCAACTACAACTTTTTTTACTCTCTCAAGAACTGTACTCATGTTTTTTCATCCTCTTTTTAATTAACTACGTATATTTTTTAACATTATTATACTATTTCAATATAAATATGCAATTTTGTAAAGCATTAGTAAAGACTTTTAATGATTTTTAACATCTTTTGGAATAATTTATGCCGGCTGTTTGTTTTATGAATACAAAATTTTTGTATTAAAATGAAGCTATGGAAAATAAAAATAAATACAACCAGAAGAAAAAATGCCCGGAAATTAAAATTAAAAATATGGGTGTAGATATAGACAAAAATGAGTACAGAGAAATTGTACTCTCAAACTCCGCACGTCCCGAAGCATCTTTTTACGATAAATACAGATAGAGCTTTAGCCGTAAGCCTTTATTACGTTTTCAAAAATGTGATACACGCAGTTTCGATAATCGGTTGCTGCGGGGCTTGTGTTAAACGCGCCGTCGTAGTGACGTTCGCATTTTGTCCACGCGTCTGAGCCGCTCATTTGTTTTGCATGCATCATTACCTCGTGAGTGTTTGAATACGGCGAAAGCGGAAAAATATCGTGCATTTGCATAAATGAAGGCAATTTTTCGCCTATATTTCTGTAACCGAACAGGCAAGAGTTTATTCTGTTCAGTCGTTGCGGGTAAAATATTCCGCCGTCGTCATTGTCGTTAGAAACTTCCGGCCCCCCTGCATATTCACCTGACCAGCTCTGCTGCTCTGATTCCCATTTAACACTGTTGAAATCATCAGCTTTTCCCCAGTCAGTGCCTGCTGTGAAGCCCATTTCTTTATAATCGTATCTGTTATCGCATTTTTCACCGATAAAGGACAAATCATGCCTGCCGGTTTGTTCTCTTATTTTGTAGAGAATATAGCCCATCTGGTTTTTGTTTGGCAAATCGCCTACACCGCTGTAGCCGTTTCTATCCGTGATATGTTTTGCGCTGTCAAAGTAAATTGCGTCAAATCCCAGTTCTATTCCCCATACGCAGGCATCAATAAAAGCTTTTTCGTGGTCGTACCAGTTGAATTCCCTGCCCTGAACCCGTAATTGTCCGGCAGAGAGAGGAATTCTGAAGCCTGTTTTAAAGCCTAAAAGGTGAGCCATATCGTTAAAAGCTTTCACCTGTTCATCAGCACCCATTTTGCCGTAAAGTCCGTCTGCTGTCAGGGTCTGGCTTATTCCCGAATGAAGGTTGGCGCAGTACAATGAATCGGCATCACTGTAACCGTCACCGTATATGCAGGGATATAATTGTGACAGCACAATACAGTTGGCAAAAGAGTTAGGCGAAGTAGGAATTGCCCTCATAAGCTTCATTGTATTTAAAAGCCCGTCAGTCAGCCTGTTTGAGTCATTGTCGTATTTTGCGATAACACGCGGATTTATTTCTATATAATTGGCTCTTCTTCCCCATTTATCCCCAAAATTAGGAGAAGGTATATAAGGCGGGATTCCCGGATATTGATTATCAGGTTTTATTAACGTGCATAGAGATTGAATTGTTTGTTCGGGTGTGTGCTTTAAAAGTTCGGCAGGGTGGGCATTAACCCATTTTTTTATCCCGACCTGATAAAGGTGGTCTTTTGTCCAGTTGTCTTCATAGACATCGTTTCTGCCGGTAGAAATCCAGAACAGCTTTTTCAACGGTTGCGGGTCGCCGTAATATCCTTTAAAGGACACCAGAGACTTATTCAACATTGCCCTGTTCATATCAAACAGTGCAAAAGTGTTTTTTATAGTCGGCTTAGTTGCGCAGGATAAATCCTTATTCCTGTTATTTTTATAGTTATAAGATATTCCCTGATATGCCGGATTTAATGCAGTAATTAGTAGTGGCATATCTATAGTAAAACACAAATAAAATTATGTAGTCAACCGTGTTAGCAATAAATTTTAATAGTTTCGGGGATAAATTTTATGTAATCTAATCTAGTGTCGCAGTTGCCGCTTCGAGCCTTCGAGCCGTCACGGCTCACCTTTGCCTTCTTTTTCGGCTGAACTGTGGTGAAGCCTGAAAAATGACTTCACTATGTGAACAATGTGACACTCCAAAAATTCGTTCACGTCGTTTTGCTACTTATCGCGAATTTTTCTCGGACAAATTTATTACCATCCGCTAAAAATTTTCTTGATGCCTTTGCCGATTGCTTTAGCTGCATTAGCAATACCTTTGCCTACGGCTTTTGCTGCTTTACCGATGCCTTCGCCTACAGCTTTTACGCCGTTAACAATACCTTTGCCCACTTTTTTAACACCGTTTACAATGCCTTTGCCGACTGCGGCAATACCTTTGCCTATACCTTTAATAGGCTGCCATATTGAATTGCCTATACCTTTGAAGATAGAGCCTATGCCGCCGAGGATATTACCTTTGAATATCTGTCCGAAACCGCCAAAAACTCCGCCGAATAAGCTTTTTACGCCGCCTAAGGCTCCGTTAAATGTATGGCCGAAATATCCGCCGATGCCTTTTAATATTGTCCAGCCACCGCTGGCTGCACCGCCTATTACGCTTCCTACGTGAGTCAAAACCCCGCCTGCAAAAGCAATACCTCCTTTGACTGAACCTGCAATAGCTTCAAAAGGTGCACGTGCTATAGTCCATAATCCTGAGCCAAAATTTTTGATGTTATCAAAATCTCCTTCTTTTTCTTCAATCTGCACATCTCCTTCTGCATCTTCCGAGGCGTATTTTGCGATAAATTCCGCGTTTGAATATAATTCATCCGAGCTCACAATACCGTCTTGATTTGCATCCAGTTGTAAAATTTCACTTGCAGATAGCGCAGTGTTAGTAAACGGATTAATAACAATTCTGTCTGACATAATACCTATTCCCTGTTTTTCTTTTTGTAATACCAATTTTCCTGACTAATATATGTATCGGCAGATTTAAGAAAAAATTTAGGCTTTTCGTAAGAAAAATTTTTGCATTTTCGAAAAAGCTTGATATAATTGGTTTTTAGAGGTAAAATCGATTTTACAAAACTTTACAAAAGGTGTTTTTATGAAAATCGCTTTAATTATGGTCAAATCTAAGGTATATGCATTTAAGAACCGCTCGATGTTTTTTAATAAAATGTCAGACAGCCTGACCCTCGGGATGTTGCATGCAATCATAAAAAACGCTTTTGAAGATATTGAAATAGAACTTTATGACGAGACAGTCGAAATTGTAAAAAAAGAAGATATTGATGCCGATTTGATAGGGATTTCGGCAATTACGCCCTGCATAAACAGGGCATATGAGTACGCAAGGTATTTCAAAAATAAAAACAAAACCGTTTTTATAGGCGGAGTACACGCAACATTAAACCCTGATGAAGTAAAAAAACACTGCGACAGCGTAGTTGTAGGGCTTGCTAACGAAACACTGCCAGCGTTGATAAAGGATTTTTGTGAGGGAAAATTGCAAGACATTTATTGTCAAAGTTCGGGTATGTCTTTTGAGAATATGGTTTTTCCCACAAGAAATATCTATGAAGCAAAGAGCTTTTTCGGTGATGAACTAAATATGGTGCAGGCAACTTTCGGCTGTATGAATATGTGCGGATTTTGCGTTCAGCCGTATGTCTGTTTAGGGCATCACAAAAGACCCGTGCAGGATGTTGTAAAAGAAATTAGTCAAATACAAGACGGTTATGTGGAATTTTATGATCCCAACCTTGCCAAAGACAAAGATTATTTAAAAGAACTGTGTAAAGCATTGATTCCGTTAAAGAAAAAATGGTTTGCCCCGATGACGATTTCCGTATGTTATGATGATGAACTTCTTTCTTTATTGAGTAAAGCGGGCTGCTGCGAGGTTTTGATAGGGTTTGAATCGGTAAGTCAGGAGTCTGTAAAGTCAATAAACAAAAAATTTAATACGGTTGAAGATTATAAAAACTGTGTAAAAAAATTGCACGATAACAACATTAAAGTAATGGGCAGTTTTGTGCTGGGGCTGGACGGTGATGACGGAAATTCTTTCAAAAAAATTCTCGATTTTGTAAACGAGGCACACATAGATTTTGTACGTTACACAATAAACACGCCTTATCCCGGGACTCCTTATTTTGAAGAATTGAAAAGACAAAACAGGATTATTAATACCTGCTGGGATTTTTATGACTGCCGTCATTGTGTTATACAGCCGGCTTTAATGACAAAAGAAGAGTTGGAGAAAGGCTATGATTATCTGTGGCATAAGACATACAGCCTGAAAAACGTAATAAAAAGGTTAAACTACAATCAGTCAAAACTCAAATTTTTAAAACAGGTCATTATTAACTTTGTTTTCGGCGTTGTTTATAATCGTATGATGTTTAAAAAATACTATTAATTAAGGATTCGAACAGGTATTTAAGGGGTTAAAATTATAGTATGAAAAAGTTTCTTACACTGATTGTTCAGGTATGCTTTATTTGCGTGCAAATATTTTCGCCGGTCTTTGCCGGAGAAAAACTCCCTGACCTGCCAGATTTGCCGCCGGAATTTGATGCTGTGATTCCGCCTGAGGGCGTTGATGTTTTTTCGCCTTCAACAACGCCGGCAGAAGTTGCCCCTAAAAATCCGGTGCAGCAAACCGTATCAACACCTGCCTCAACAAAGCAGACAAATGAAAACTATTGTGCAAAGCCGGTGCAAACTGCACCCGCACAGCAGCAAACAAACGTAAAAACGCAACCCGTAAAATCAAGTTTAACCCCTGTTAAAACAACATTACAAACAAAAAACAAAATTATCACGCCGCAAAAAACGTATACGTCCAAAACAACTGCGACAAATACATATGTTGTTCCTAAAGGGAAAAAGTTTAATGTAAGGCTGCAACAATCGATTTCAAGCAATTCGCCGGTCGGGACAAGGATAAGCTTTGTAAGCAGATATCCTGAAACTTCGCCGTATATAACTATTCCGGCAGGTACGGTTTTTAAAGGCCGTATTACGGATTCTCATCCCCCGCAGCTTACAGGCAACGGCGGTTTGATAGTTATAAACGTTGATCAGATGGTTTATAACGGAAAAACATACGAAATTGATGCAAAAATAAGCGTAGCAAATGACAAACATATCTTTTTTAACAACATAAAAGGCAAAAGAATGTATTTGAGAAGCATTCCAAAATCTATAAAACCCGGCAGCAGATTTTTCAAAAAAATGTGGAGAAAGACAACTAATCTTGCCAGAAATGACAACGGGGTTGAAATTATTCTGACTCCGTTTACCTTCCTTACCGGTGCGGTTGTTTATGCAGTAAACTTTGTTTCCTCGCCTGTACTGGCTTTGTTTTATAAAGGACAGTCCATAACAATTCCCTCCGGAGCATTGTTTAAAATTCAGTTAAGAGATGATGCAATCATCAGAAAGTAAAAAGTCTATGCAGATTATAAACAGAGCTATTTTTTTATCGATTTTAAAAACTCGAGTTTCTGTTTTGTGGTTTCATAAAGTTCTTTATACATAGCATTTTCGCTTTTTTTAAAAATCCGGAATTTGCATTCTCTTGCAGCAATACATTTATAGTCTATATTGCTGTCATTTACATTTTTAAAGCAAAGTTTAAAAAGTAAACAGTAGAGCAGTCTTTTAAATCTGTTCTGTCCAGTTTTTCCGGCATGTCCGGTGCTTTCTTTACGTAGATTTATATGCGGAGATATTTCTATATCGGAGGGCATTGACATAAAATTCGGATACTGTCTTTGTGCGTAAGCCGCAGGTTGATTTTGGATTGTGATTTCAGAGTCTTCAAATTTTATTTTTTGAAGGGGAAAAATCATCTCGTATGTAAAAAAATCTCTGTGGCGGAGTATGTAATTGTCAATATTGTCAAGCCCGTAATAAATCCGGTTGCTGAGCGGTACAAATGCGGTATTGGTTTTTCTTTCTTTTGCAAAGAACGAAAGAATTTCTTTGTAATTATCTTTATGGTATTTTTCTTTGTTGATTCTGGTTATGTACTCTCTGTACCACTCCATTGTTATATCTTTTCTGTAGTAATCGTGCGGGAAGATGTCGATATTGACGCAATCATCAATATTTGTTCCGTAAATAAGCTGCGTGTGGTGAGGTGTTTGAGAGTAAATAACTTTTTGGGGGTGTTTTTTTAAATATTCATTCCAGACTTCTGCTCTGTTATTTTTAGAAAAATATATTTTTTCCGGCGGAATGCGAAAACAATTCTTTCTGCAAAACGCCAAAAAACTGTCATAATCTTCTCTCATCATACCTATGTCAAAATCATCATCCCAGGGGACAAAACCGCCGTGTCTGAGGGCGCCGATTAAAGTCCCTCCAATTGGAAAATAGGACAAACCAAGCGTATCAATTTGTTTGATAATTTTTTTGCAAAAATCAAAAGTCTTTAACTGATATTCTCTAAGCTCACCCGTTGCACACCCCAGTTTTGTTGCATCAAGTGTTTGATAGAAGTCTTTATATTCTCTTATAATTTCGCCGTATAATTTTTTATGGTTTTTCATTGCTTTATTCTGTTTAACCCGATATTTGTTTTATTATAAAAGATAACGGTATATTCAACAAACGTTGAACCTCAATGTTTTCGTTTTTTGTGTTAACAAGCAGGTTGTATTTTATATACTGTCTGATTTTTTCGTGTTCTTTTAAGCATATAAGTATTGCATTGCATTCTGTTTCCTGTAGTTCTTGCGGACTGATGGTTTTGTGGGTAAAAAAGGTTTCTGAAGATTCGTTTTTGTATTTTGCATCACATACGGCTGTTATATTTAGCTTTGAAAGGTCAAAGTTTTCAAATAAAACATAAGACATTAGCCCCGCGCCGTAAATAACAACGGATTTGTTTTTATATTTTTTTGCCAGCTTGTTTATCTGCTTTTGGGCATTTATGTCGTTGTAAAATTTCAGGTAGTCCATTTTATCTAATCTAGTGTCGCAGTTGCCGCCTCGAGCCTTCGAGCCGTCACTGCTCACCTTTGCCTTCTTTTTCGGCTGAACTGTGGTGAAGCCTGAAAAATGGCTTCACTATGTGAATAATGTGTCACTCCAAAAATTCGTTCACATCGCTTTGCTCCTTATCACAAATTTTTCTCGGACAATTTTTGTTCAATAAGTTCATCAGGTATTGCGTACAAAACTGTTTCATGTACTTTTGCACTGTAGTGACCTAGGTGGAATGTATAATTTTGTCCTTTAAGTAATTCTGATAAATAGACAGGTATATCAGCAAAGTCGTCAATGCTGTGGTAAATTGAAATAGCCATTTGCGGACGGTCGGAGAGTATGGTTTTTTCTCCGCCTTTTAGGGCATTTAGCTCGGAACCTTCTATATCCATTTTTATAAAATCGATTTTTTCTATACTATTCGATTGTTTAAACCTATCTATTGTGGTGGTTTTTATTGTATAAATATTATCAATTTCATTAAGAGGTCTGCTGTTTTTAGCTTCCTGAACATACGAACCTGCCTGATTGTTTGGGGTTTCTACAAAAGAAAGTTCTTCTTCCTTATTCCATAAACCTTTGTCTATAATCTCAACTTCAGGCATTTTTTGTATAAAAAAGTCATAAGTTTCTTTTTTAAATTTGTCATACATCGGGTCAAAGCCGTAGATTTTTTTCAAATTTTTAAATAATTTTTTGTAGACAAAAAATTGGACTCCGTTGCAGACACCTGCATCAAAAATTGTTTTTATTGAATCTTTGTTTATAAATTCCATATACTGTTTATGGTAGTTTCTGACAGGGCCAAACAGCTTGATACCGTGTCTATCCAAAACATATTGTCTTATTTTTTCATCGTCTGAGCCGAGTAAAAATTCGCAAAGTATTTTATACAGCTTTTTGTCATCATTTGTTTTTAATACATCACAGGCTTTTTCAAATTTTGGAACATAATCCTTGCGTCTACAGTATCTTTCTTCTTCTCTGGATATTATCAGGTATTTGATATCCATACAGGTAAAAATTTCTGAAAGCTCATGTATTGATTTTCTTGTCGTAAAAACAAGAATATCAAAAGAGTCTTTAACTGCTTCAATTTCCGTCAGATTATATATTTTTAGACCGTTCATTTCTCCTTGAGCAAAGGAATCTATGCAGCAGACCATATTTATATCGGGACGGTTTTCTTTTATGTAATTGAATAAATGCGAAGCAACAACACCTGCTCCAAAAAATGCGATTCTTGTTTTTTGAGGAATTTTCTCTATGAAATCTTTATCTGTTTGCATATTTACTCCGTTATTGTTTAAACAATTCTTTTAAATCTTCAATTATCACTGGATTATTTTTTAACCTGTCTTTGTTGACAGAGTTTGTGATGTTTTCAATATCTTTTATACCGAGTTTTTTTAAACTCTGTTCAAGAGCGATATTTTTAAAAAGTTTTTCAAAATATTTGTCGATATTTTTTATGTTGAGTATTTGTTTGATTTCTTTAACCGTATTTTTTACGTATTGAGACCCGCGCGTGTCTGTTGTATTCAGGGCTTTTTCGTTTTGTTTCATAAGGGCGGCAATGCTTAAGGAAACAGCGTGTCCGTGCGCAAGATTGTAATCCGTCGTTATTTTGTAAGACAGCGCATGAGCTGCTGTGGTTTTGGAAATATTTATTGCTCTGCCTGACAGAAATGCTGCCTGTATCATTTTTTGTGCGTATAGTTCGCTTTTTGAGTTAACGTATTTTTCAAGGTAATCGCGGCAAAGTTCCATTGCTTTTTTTGCGTAAAATTTACTTTGAGCGGTTGAATTAACCGACCAGTAAGATTCTATTGCCTGACACAATGCATCAGCAGCGCAGCAGGCTTTAAGATATTTAGGATTGTCCTTTACTAAAGCGGCATCAAGTATTGCATAATCCGGCATTATAAAGTCGTGTTCAAAAGATTGCTTTTTGCCGTCAATGTATACAACAGCAAACTTTGTGGCTTCGGCTCCGGTGCCGGCGGTTGTCGGTATTGCTAAAAGAGGTGTTGATTTTATTGCGCTTTCGGTTGCAGTTGCCTTAACAACAGTGATTTTGTTGTCGTAACAGAACCTGAAAAGCTTTGCAAAATCCATTACGCTGCCGCCGCCTGCCGCTATTATAAAATCAAATTTTTTTAATTTTTTAAGCGCTTTATCTATCTCCTGTGATTTAGGATTCGGGCTTATATCACTGTAAGTCTTAAATTTTATGCCTCTGAGCTGTTTTTCGATTTTGGATTTTATTTTTTTATAAGATTTTTTACCGGTAAAAACAAGAACATTTTTGGCATTTCTGCTTTTTATCAGCATTTTTATGTTTTCCAACGAGTTTTTTTCGTCAAAAACAAGGTTTTGTTTTGCAAATTCCATAAATATTTCTTTGTTTTGCTGCGGCTTTTCTTTAGGTCTGCCGAGGTCTTTTCTTGCGCCGCATTTTACTTTTACTTCAAGAAGCGCAGGGCCTTGTGAGGCATTTAATTTTTTTAAGGCTTTTATAAGTTCCGTTTTGCTGCCTGCGCTTAAGACTTCTTTGTAGCCGCAGGATTTTGCAAGTGTTTTAAAATCTATTGTATCTGCACTTGTCGGCTGTGCTCCGACAGAATCGTGTGCCTGATTGTTAAAGACAATGTGTTTAAAGTTTTTTGCCTTTGTTTTGGCTATAACAGGCAGTGCACCTAAGTGCATGATAAAAGCACCGTCACCGTCAAAGCAGTACACATTTCTATCCGGCTGTTCAAGTGCTATGCCGAGTGCTATTGAACTCGCATGTCCCATTGAACCGACCGTTAAAAAGTCCTGATTGTGCAATTGGTGCTGTGCTTCTCTGTATTCGTAAAGCTCCCTTGATATTTGTCCCGTGGTTGATACAATAAGCGCGTTTTTATCAACCGTTTGAGCAACCAGCTGTACTGCATCTTCTCTTGAGAGTTTGTAACCGTTATTTTTTGTATTTTTGAGTTTGTAGGCTTTAAAAGAACCTTTTTTTACGATTAAAGCAAAAGGCTTTTGCGTTTTTTCTATGTATTTGCAGGCCTTATCAAGAACCTCGAGTGCTTTTTTATTGTCCTGCGGCAAGATTTCATAATCAATGGAACAGGCTTTTAAAATTTTATCCGTAACTTTGCCCTGTTTTATGTGCTGAGGTTCGTCTTTGACCTCCGGTTCGCCGCGCCAGCCTATTATCATAAGCAGAGGAATTTTGTAGACTTCTTCATCGGTCAGGGAAAGCAATGGATTTATGCAGTTTCCGGTGCCTGAATTTTGCATATAAACAGCGGCAGGCTTTTGGCTTGCAAGGTAATGACCTGCCGCAAGCGCAATCGCGTTGCCCTCATTAGCTGTTATTATGTGTTTGTCAGCGGGTGCGTTGTCTGTTATGTATGCGCAAAGGTCTTTTAAGAGGCTGTCCGGTACCCCGCAGAAAAAGTTGATTCCGTTTTTAAGTAATGTTTGGTAAAAGTCTTTTGTTTCTATCATTTTGCACCCGGTATTAATGTAATTATGTCTTTTATTTTCATGCAATAATTTTCGGAAGCCTTCTGACAGCTGTGGTTTTCCAGAATTGATTTAGCTGCGTTTACCATAGCCGGATAAGCCGCTCTTAAAAGGTGGTTAGCATAGATTACCACGTTTATTCCGTTTTCAGCAAGTTCATCTTCAGTTACCCGTGAATAAGACGAGGGCACAACAACAAGCGGTTTTCTGTTTTCCAGTTTATTGTATTCTTTTGCAAATTCTTTTATCTCGTCAAAAGAGGTTGAGCGCGAGTGTATCATAATTCCGTCAGCCCCAGCTGCAAGATAAGTTTTTGCTCTTTCCAGTGCATCTTGCTGTCCTTTTTCGAGAATAAGGCTTTCTATACGTGCGATAATCATAAAATCTTCACCGACTTGAGCCTGTTTGCCTGCCTGTATTTTTTGTGCAAAAACCTCTTTGTTTTCCTGTTCTTGCGCGACCTCTGTTCCGAAAAGGGAATTCTTTTTCAAGCCTGTCTTATCTTCAATAATGATAGCCGAAACACCTAAACGTTCGAGAGATTTTACAGTGAACACAAAATGCTCCTGAGGGCCTCCGTTGTCGCCGTCATAGATAATTGGTTTTGTTGTGGCATCTAAAATATCGTTAAGACCTTCAAGTCTGGAAGTAGTGTCTATGTAACCGATATCAGGTTTTGCTTTTGCTGCGGATTGAGTGAGCGAAGATATCCAGATTCCGTCAAATTCGTATTTCCGGTTATTCTGCACTACGCTTGTGTTTTCAACGATTAAACCACTCAGTCCGTTATGAGCCTCACAGATTTTTACGATATCCTTGCTTGCTAGCAGTCTTCTCAGTCTTGCGCATCTTATCTCGGGTGTGGTGCCGATTTCTTTTAAAACATTATTTAGCTGAGTGGAAGAAATCCCTTTTGTATACGGAATATCAATGACTTTTCCGCCCCATTCTTTCATGACATCGATTACTCTTTGTCTTGTTTGTGCTTGAACTCCTTCTTTCCAGTCGTCACCGTGCAAAACAAAATCGGGTTTTATTTTTTTCAGGTTCGGTACGTAGTCTAAAGTTTCCTGCGCAATTACCTGTGTTACGCCTTTTACGTTTTCTATAACCACTTTTCTCTGTTCAAAATTCATATAAGGCAGTCTTTTGTAGCTTGCGATTGCCTTATCCGTCAGCAGACCTACTATAATTTCTCCGGTTTCTCCGGCTATTTTTCTTGCTTCGTTAATAATGTTTAAATGTCCGGGGTGTAATAAATCCGCACTCATCCCTATATAGACTTTGGGCATTTGGTAAACCGTCCTCTCCTCTGCTCATTTGTTTTAATTTTATCACAAAGAAACTGCATAATCGGAAAAATAAAAACAAATAAAGATAATACTTTTTTACAACCAATAATTGTACATTGGTGTATTTTAACTTGAGCAAAAGGAACGTAAACTGTCTATAGATATCTTAGAGAGGAGTCTTGTAATGCTTACTGAAAGGTATATAGAAGGTCTTAATCAGCGTCATCAACTGGAATTTAATAATGTGGGCAAGGAAATACTTCCCTGGCTTGAGGATGTTGCTGCTGAAAATAATTGTAAAATTGACCGAAAAGAATGGAAAAGTAAATATAACAGCTATGTAATTTATGACTATGAGCCGTTTTGCTCTGACGGTTTTGAGATTAATCTGGTTATTTCATCTTTAAGCAGAGAGCATCTCGATTTTTTAAAATATTTGTACGAAAACAAACTTAATACAATCGAATATTTAAACAATTGCGTAATTAATTAAAAATTTTAAGCTGTTGTAATATATAATTTTAAGGTTGGGTGTACGCCCGACCTTTTGTATGTTTTAAATTGAGTATGGCTGCTAAAGTGATATCGATTGTTTGATGGCGATGCAGGTCTTTTTTATTTTGTCCTGATATTCAAAAATAAAATACGGCATTTTTAATACGTCAATATATTGTTTAAAAAATTCGCTTTTGCAAACAACATCATCTCCGATATTTTTGTGAATATATCGAAAAGTTTTTTGCATAACTTTGTAGAATTTTACTTTGTGAGAGGTTTTAATATGTTTGTAATGCCAGAAAAAATTTCTTATTTTCCTTAAAACAAATTGTTCAAAAAACAGCTTTCCGTTTTTTGTTTTGGAAAGTTCTTTTTCGCATAGCAAAAAGTCTTCGTAAAACGCATTAATACATCTTTCCACCGTTCTTGTCGAGGAGTTGTCGCGTAATCTGTAATTGTAGACGCATTTGTTTAAAACACTGACTCTGTCAACATTAGCAAGAAAACAGAAAAACGGACTGTGGTCTTCAAGATGTTTGTGAGAAGCATATTTATAGCCGTATTTTTTCATACTGTCAAGACGATATATTCTAAACGGGCGCGGCGTTGTATTGTAAATAATATCTTTTGCGTCAACCGGTGAAAATACTTTCTCGCCAAATTTTTCATAATATGTTTGAGCAGGCTTAAAAATGTGCTTTTTATTGTCGCTTCCTGTTTCATAAACATTAAAAAACACAATCTCCGAGTTATCCTGTTCAATTTTGTTGTACAAAAGCTCAAGAGCCTCCGGCTCAAGCCAGTCATCAGCGTCAACAAAAATCACGTATTTGCCCGTAACATATTGCAGTGCGTTATTTCTTGCGACTCCCTGTCCTGAATTTTTTTGATAAAGTAAACGGACTCTTTCATCGGCTTGTTGATATTCTGAAAGAATATCAACAGACATGTCTGTTGAACCGTCGTCAACGCAAAAGACTTCGATATCTTTTAAAGACTGATTTAAAATGCTGTCAAGGCATTCGTGCAAAAATTCTGCGCAATTATAAACGGGTATTACAACGGAAACCAATGGCATCAGTCAATCTCCAATACTTCTTTGATATCATTCAATATATTTTGTGCGGCATAATTATCCTGATATCCGTACTGCTTTAAAGCTGCCGCTCTCTTTTCTTTTAAATAGTCATTGTTTTTAATTAAGACATTATCAAGAGCATGCTCAAGTTCCGACAAATTTGTGACATTGTAGTAGTTTTCCACAATATTTTGTACAGAAGGGTTAAAAGGTACTGCGTTGTCTGATTTTAGGTGAATAAGAGGTTTGCCGGTTAAAAAATATTCCGTTTCAAACGAGCCGCAATCCGTTATCATTGCCCTAGAGCACATAAACATATCGAGGTAGTTCCCTGTTTCGCAAACAGTGCCAATATCTTCCCAGCTTTGCCAGTAGTTTTCAACTTCATTTTTTGTCATATATTTATGTTGAACCAAGTAATTTTTAAGACACGGGTGGGGTTTGAATACCCAGTTAATTTCTCTGTGTTTTTTTGCGTAATCAAGGATAAATTGTCCGTTTTGTAAAAATGTTCCCCAGCAAAGATTATTGTTCTCATCAACAGACCAGTGAGGAGCATATATAACATACTCTTTTTTTTCAAATTGTTTGTCTTTATTTTCATAAAAGTAATCAAGCATCGTGTGTCCGACTGCTTTTAAATTGCTGCCTTTATTTGTATACCATGTCAGATTTTTTGAATAATATTCTTTTATTACGTCGTTCAAAACATAATGTGTCTGCACATACTGGTGGAATCTCAAAGAATATTCTATGGGAGATATCGAAGTCGCAACAAAATAAGGCACATAAAAAGTCAGTGCAAATTTTGAACACACAACAGGCCCCTGTGACGTTTCAACATACCACGGGTGTTGATAAAAAATTATGTCGGGCTCGGGTGTCATTTTTTCAAACGGAATATACCTGTCATTTTTTAAGTCATAAGCATAAGATACCCGCATATTTTGTGAATCAAAAAAATCAAAAACTTTTTTTATTTCTTCATTTTTTTGAAAGTTAAAGTTATCAACGGGTGCTGCGTTTTTTGTTACAAAAATATGCGCTGCAAAATTCTCGCTTTTTTCAAACAAATCATATAGGCTCTGGCATTTCCATTTTGTTTCGTCATAGACATAAAAGGCCACATTAATTTTTTTGTGTTTGGCTTTTTTACGGAGTTTTTTTAAAACGGATTTTTTATTTTTGTTTATGTACAAAGAATTGAAAAAAACTTTTAAGTTTAATCCGAATTCGCGCAGCCCTTCTCTGTATTTTGAAGGAAGAAAAAGGGCAATTGTCTGTGTAATTTTGTCGTAAGGAATATACATAATTTACTTTAATTACTCCAGATTTCTTTTATTAAATCCGCAAGCGGAATCCGTGCTAAAGGATAGATTTTTGTTTTTGTTTTGTTAAAAACGTTAATCTCAAAATCTTCTGTTATACCAAGATATTTTAAAGTGGCGACAAGTACAACATCCGGCTTATAAGAGGTCATTTTGTCCTTGGGGATAATTTTGTATCCGAGAAAGTCCTCTCCCTCCTGTTTGGAATTGAATTTCATATCAGACACCCCGATAATATTGAGTTTTGAGAGGTCATAATTTTTTTTGATATATTGAAATAACGAGCCTGAACCGTAAATTATAACGGTTTTGTTTTTGAGTTTTTTGTTTAATTTATCAAGATATTTTTCAAATTTAATATGTTCCAGATATTCTTTTAAATCCCCGCTCATAAATCCAACCTTGTCGAACAATATATGTATTTTTATCTTATTGTATCAAAAAAACATATAAGGCGCCAAAAGCTAAATACTTATTCTTATGCCGAATAAAAGCGCAATGCCGTTTCGTCCGCCGTTACGGATTAATGTTTCAAAAAATCCAGTTACTCTGTCTCCATAGCGTTTTTGCATACCGGCACCGTATTGAACAAATGGTTCTATTGATATGTTTGGCAAATACACGTCATTTGCCTGAAATTTTGCGTGGTCAATTACATTCCATACCACGGATACACAAAGATAAGGCTGTAGATACTTTTTGAAGTTTCCTATCAGCTTTATTCTCGGTTCCAGCTGCAAGGCGTGCAGAGGCTCAGCGTTTATGCGTACATTTGAGGATGTTGTGTAATTAAACGTATTGATAAAAGAGTACGAAGCTAAAAATGCAGGTTGTAAGATAAGACGGCGTTTTAACAGTTCAAAATTGTAGCCGCTCATCTGGGCAATGCCTGTATTGAGCATTGCAAAGTTATCCCTTCCGTCAATAGTGGTTGCTTCCGAGGAATTGGCTCCTGCGTTTACCGTCCACACTGAAAAAAATTTGTCTTTATAAAAAGCCGTATCAAGCCCTAGGACTCCGCCGTTATTATAAATCCCGTTGCCCTGCCATGCCTGATGCGAGCCGTTATATCCTGCATACGCTCCGTATAAAGCATACCAGCCGTTTTTAAGTTTCTTTAATCCGCTTTCTGCCCCGACAAGGCTGCCGTAGCTGACGTTAGAAACCTCCGGTCCCCTTCTTAAAGAAACATTTTCAAACGTTGAATACGGTTTAAACCAGATTCCTGTTCTTTGTTCCGGCATTAAAAAAGGAGAGAACGTAAAGTTGTTGTCTGCTGCTGCCAGTTTGTTCATCTTGCTGTAAGAAGTAGTGTTATCAGGCGGTGTAATCATCACCATATCAAGATTTGAAAACACATTTCTGTAAGTATCAATCTGTGTTAAATATCCGGCAAGCTGTGCTGCTATCGGAGCAGCAAGTATAGCAGAATTAAATCCTGCCCTTATAAAATCAAAATTTCCGTTTGAAATGTCATAGCTGGACCTGTAGTCGTAGATTGATGTGTGTATTGTTTTGGGCACATACTTGACGGAATCTTTTAAAACGTCATTTGCAAACGGTATTGAGATTTTTTGGTTTTCCGGTGCACCATGCAAAGCAAGATTGCGCACAAAAAGTGTTCCGTCTCCGCCTAAAGAATCGGCCGAAATTGTATCCATTGTATTGGTGTTAAAGTTGACATCGGCAAAAATATTGGCAGTTCCGTTTAAATTGAGGTTGTGAAAATTAATGTTGTTAATTTCATTATTAACAATATTAAAATTAATATTGTCAGCGAAATTTGTATTTTGTGCGTTAAAGTAGCTGCTGCCAGCAAGCAGGTTGACTGTGCCGGCATTAAAGTCAAAAGTGCCTGTATAATTTTGGTTTACACCGCCGAGATTTAACATACCGCTGCCGTTTTTGCTTAAAGTGCCGCTGCCTTTTATTCCGCTCAGGATATTTGTTGTACCGCTGCCGTTAAATTCGACAACGCCCGTTGAATTATTGTATATATCGTTTAAATCATTGTTTTTGTCAAAATTGTTTTTAAGCGTGGAATTTTCTATCTCAAGCCTGCCGGAGTTATACAAAGCTCCGCCGTCAGAATACGAAGTTGAAGAATCCACCCTGTTATTTTCAATAAGTGAATCAGAAATTGTTGTATTGCCGTTTACATCATTGTACAAAGCCCCTCCGTCTGCATAATACGGAGATTTTACGTAATTGTTTTTTATTACGGAATTGTTTATTGTTAAATTTGAATTGTTGTAAATTGCCCCGCCTAAAGACGGTGAATTTGTATCCCCCTGAGCGTAGTTTCCGTCAAAAGTTGCGCCGTCTAATGACATTGTACCTACGTTATACAGGGCTCCTCCGTAAACAATCATTGAGTCATCCCCGTAAACATAATTATTCTCAAAGCTTGTATTTCTGATATTGACGTTTCCGTTGTTATACAAAGCTCCGCCGTGAGGTACAACCGTTCCGTATGCGTAGTTATTGCGAAATATTGAATTATCAATCTCCATTTGTGCCACATAAACGCTTTCGCGGTAGCCGTTTGCAATAGCACCGCCGTATGATGAAGCTCCGTTTGTATGGTTGTTTTCAAACAATGTATTATCAATATCGGCACTGCCGCCGCTAAGGTTGTACAAGGCTCCGGCAACTCCAAAATTTTGCCCGCCGGCATCAACAAAATTTTCACTAAAGGCTGCGTTTTTTACCTCAAGACTGCCTCCGTCATTAAAAATTGCTCCTGCAAAAGTAGAAGATTGATAAGTCTGTCCCTGACAGTTTCTTATGCCTACTCCGTTGAAATTGCTGCTTCTGTTCAGAACAAATCCGCCAAAAGTGTTGTTGCCGTTGATATAATAATTATTTCCGTCAAAACTGATATCTAGACCTGAAAAGTGTGCGCCGATTGTTGCATCAGAGTTTAGATTGTCCGTAAACACAAGAGTATCACCGCTTGTAACATTGCTGTCAAGCAGTTCTCTGAAATTTGCTATATCTATATCATCCGCAAATACTGGAAGCGGCAATATCGCAAAACAAATGACCCAAAATATAACCTTTAAATCTTTCATAAGATTATATTATTTATTTACTTGAATAATAATATTAAACGGATGTGTATTTATAATTTATCCGTCAGTAGTAAATAATACTGTCAATATATTTTTATTTGGCGAATCTGTTGCGTAACAGCTTCTATATTTGTAAGAGCAAATTATTTAATCAAAAATCAATATAAATGCAGGATGACTGTTTTCTATATATGGGCTAATCTTAGCTTAATGTTAAAAAGTACTTTTTTTAAATCAGCTGTAGTTTTTATTGTCATATTTTGCCAGTTTTTTGTTTTTTGCTTTGCAAAGACTCCGGATTTTGGCAATATCTGTCACGGTGACGAGCAAAATAACGTTTTTGAGGCAAATTGCTCCTGCCTTCAAAAATCAATAGAAAAAGAAGTAATACAAGCACCTGAACAAGAATCACTGCCTTCTGACGTAATTTCTACGGCAATACAACAGAGTGTTTTCAATACGACAAATATAATTTATTTTTGTCTGCTTCCAATATCCTTGATAACCGCACCTTTTGCTTTGATTGCGTTATGGGTGACAATGTACTATGCTATTCACACAAATGATATGCTCACTGTATTTAGATAATTTTATAAAAGCCTGATATAATAAATGAATACAAAGGAGATTATATGAAATTTGCTACCGAGTATTTATGGTTTAACACACAAAAACACAGAGAATACATAAATATAACCGATGAGGTTGAAGAAATTGTGCAAAAAAGCGGCATCAAAGAAGGAATGGTGCTTGTATCAGCAATGCACATTACTGCCGGCATATATGTGAATGATGCTGAAAACGGACTTATTGCAGACATAGACAAATGGTTGGAGGAGATTGCACCTTTTGATATAAATTATAACCATCACGCAACAGGCGAAACTAACGGCGACAGCCATTTAAAAAGTCTTTTAATCGGACACGAAATTATTGTTCCGGTAACTGACGGCCGACTCGATTTCGGACCGTGGCAGCAAATATATTATGCAGAGTTTGACGGACAAAGAAGAAAACGTGTTATAGTAAAAGTAATGGGTGAATAATTGTATGAAAAAAATATTAACCGCTTCAATTTTGTTATCTGCTTTTTTTATAACGGCATTTTGTGTGACTTCTTTTTCTCACAAAGCTTTTGCTGCAAAGTATAAAGTAAACACAGGCGGTAAAGTCAAAGATAATAGAGGCAAAACCCAAAACAGCAGTCTGTTGAATACTCAAAATAATTTTTATACAAATTACAGTTCACAAAATTATGTAAACTCAAAACAGGTACAAAAAAGCGGGGTTTCAACAATAGATATAGTAATGGACTACTCGGGCAGCATGTATTACTGGATAAATGAAGCCAAAAAATCAATGACTGCCATAGTTTCACAGCTGCCGGCAGGGACAAGTGTCGGTTTTAGAGTTTTCGGACATGACGGTGGAAACAACCCTTATTCACCTATAGTGGCAAAAGTCAAAAGTATTACAAAAAAATCAAACGGCGGGTATAAAGTATCCGCTGCAACGCCTGATTATCTCGGCAATACAGGTGGCTCTTGCAGTGCTACGGAACAAATTGTTAAAGTTGCACAAAATGACTCTGCTACACTGTTAAACGGTATGAACTCCGTTGATATGGGCGGTTCGACTCCGTTAACTTTAGCCTTAAAACAATCTGTAGACGTAGATTTTGCAAATATGCCGCAAACTTTTCGCAAAAAAATAATTTTGATAACTGACGGTGGTGAAAACTGCGGCGGAGACCCGTGTACGTACGCAAAATTGCTTGTAAAACAAAGAAAAGATATAACAGTGGATGTAGTTCTTGTTTCTTCCTCTTCAAAATCATTGAAATGTCTTGCGGATACAACAGGCGGAAGATTTTATACAACTGACGATTTGTCAAGCTTTGCCTCTTCCTTATACAGTTCAATGACTGATCAGGGAAATGTTACAAACAATATTCCTCAACAGCCGCAGCCTCAACAGCATTATGAGTATGTTGATTAATAAGTTTTATCTTGTCCAGACAAAAAGAAATCCCGCGGCACGGGTGCCAACGGGGATTGGTTAGGTTTTAGTTTGTTTATAATAGGTTTATGTTTAATTTAAATTTATGGCTAAATTTAAAAACATTATCTGCACACTTATTTTAAATCAGTTGATTATGAAGCCTGCGCAGGAAGGAAACCTCTGATACCGCCTTGAAGGTTGTATTGATTGCCTGTGTTGTAATAATCCTGAATAGGTCTTAATTCAACTTTAGGAGTCGTTGCAGGTACACCGCCTTTTGCAGGTGCCGGCAAAGAGGCTTTAGGGCCTACTTCAAAGAACGGAACATCAACTGCTTCAGATTTCCAATCATATTTGATTCTGGGAGCATTTGTAGCTTTTGGCATTGTAATTGTAGTAGGAGTTATAACTTCTGCGCCAGCGATTGCCGGAGTATTTGCGATAGCACCGGGAGCTGTAATTACGTTGCCTGATGACGGCAGATTCATTGCCGCAGCCTGTTTATTTAAAGCATTTTGCATTTTTGATGTATAAGGAGGTAAATAACCTGCTACCTGTGACCCTTGCGGTGCCGGAAGACCGAGAGGGGGATTTTGTGTATTTCCACCCTTAGGAGCCGGAAGGCCGAGAGGAGGATTTTGTGTATTTCCGCCTTTTGGTGCCGGAAGGCCGAGAGGAGGATTTTGTGTATTTCCGCCT
>CALUTJ010000022.1 GCA_944323685.1 Candidatus Gastranaerophilales bacterium
GGCAACAGAACTTTTGAAAACTGAATAGAATAAATATGCCGATGTGATGACTGACCGTAGCGAAGCGGAGAAGACTTTAAATTAAAACTACCAATTCATCACGAGGCAACAGAACTTTTGAAAATTGAATAGAATTATATGCCGATGTGATGAAATTGGTAGACGTGCTAGACTCAAAATCTTGTGTGGTTTGCGCCACGTGCCGGTTCGACTCCGGCCATCGGCACCATTTTTTATTAAAGACTCCTTTGGAGTCTTTTTTATTGCCGTCGTCTCACCGGTTCCCGGTTCTACCTCTCATAAAATATGACATTTAGTCATATTTTATTCGGCAGAGTGGCCATCGGCATTTTAAACTTTAATAAAAAACACCCTAAACGGGTGTTTTTTTGGTGCCGGTTCTACCTCTCAAAAAACAAGACATTTAGCAGCAGTATACTCACTCCTGCACTTGAAAAATATTCCACGGCGAGTCTACGCAAAATCCGTTTCTTGGATTATTGCTCTACGCCTTCAAGCCGTTCACTTTGTTTTGCCTTTGTGCAAAACAGTCGTTCTCTTTTTCGGCGTATCTTCGGCGTTCCTTCGCTGCGCTCAGTCAGCCTACGCAAAATCCGCTCGGCAGAGTGGCCATCGGCACCATTTTTTATTAAAGACTCCTTCGGAGTCTTTTTTATTGCTTATATTATCTTTATACAGCACGCAGAAGCTTCGCTTCTGACTTAGCTTGCCTCTAAAAAAACGATACTTAATCGTTTTTTCAGAGTTCTAGGTTCTACCTCTCAAAAAACAATCAGTAGGATTCGGGCTCCTGCGATTAATGAGTGTATTAAACGCTAAAATCCAGATTTCCGCCAAGGCTCTGGTGATTGGCAATACTCGGGTGAGTGAGCGAATTTTTTTGCTGTTGTATCGGGTTGCTTAATCTGTTTTTGTTATAGTCATTGTTTTGAGCAAGCATGCCGGATGATTCTGTATAGGCACCTTCTATTTTTGTTGCCTGCTTTTTAAAGGCTTTAAAAACAGAGGGGAATCGGATACCGAAAGATAAAAATTCTGAAGCACTTATTAAACCGTCTTTGTCTTTGTCAATTTTATTAAAATCTTCTATCTCGATGCCGTATTTATCGCAATCATCACTGCTGATTGTGATTTTTTGGAGTTTATCAGTATTAAAACCCTGCACATAATTTGTTGTTGGAATATTATAAATTCCGCTAATAGTTAACGCCATAATCTACCTTTCCTTACATATATAAAGTTTTTTTGAAAAGGTAAATTGCCTGTAAAAATTTTTTATTTACATTATTTTATATAAATAATGAATTTGATTAGATTTCAAATTCAACATATTATGATTGCTCTCTTAAAACGTATTTCCGCATTACATAAACAAAAATTTTGCCACTCTTTAACCTGAATGTTATAATCTCTAATGTAATATATATTTAAATTTAAGTGGAGCAAAAATTATGGAATACAAAGGCAAGGCATTTAAATTCGGTGATAATATTTCAACAGACCACATTGCACCGGGAAGGCTCTTTCACCTGCGCTCTGACTTAAATGAATTTGCAAAACATGTGCTGGAAGATGCTGACGAGACTTTTGCTTCAAGAATGAAAAAAGGTGATTTTGTTGTTGCTGGTAACAACTTCGGTTTGGGTTCTTCAAGAGAACATGCCCCGCAGATTATAAAAATAGCAGGCGTGTCAGCAGTACTTGCAAAATCTTTTGCCAGAATTTTTTACAGAAATGCCATAAATATCGGTCTTTTACTAATCGAGTGTGATACAGATCAAATTGATGCCGGTGATGAACTTGAAATAGATTTGAAATCAGGTGTTGTTAAAAATCTTACGCAAAATAAGGAAATTAAATTTGCACCCTTGCCTGATGTAATGATAAAACTCTTGCACGACGGCGGATTGATCGAACATCTTAAAAAGCACGGCGATTTTGACCTTGTATAAATGTTATACAAAAAATATGGAGTGTATATGCGAAACGAAGCTGTTAATTTAAATTTTAAAGCACTGAATTTTAAGCTTAAACCTGAAACGCTGGAAAATATTTCTAAATCAACAAAACTGACCCAAAAAGAGCTTTTAAACGAATCTCTGGAGGACTTGTTTGTAAAAGCTAAACAAAGAGGCAGTTTAAAAAAACAGAATACCGTAAAAAAATATTTTTCGATTTTTTATAAAAAGTTCGGCGAAAAATTCGGACTTCTTGAAAAACAGCGTTCGTTTTATACGCATGTTGATTAGAAAAATAATATGTTCTCATATCATTTTTATGTGTAAGCATCAGTAATATGCGCTAAATTACAGATTTTGCGCACTTATATTGTCGTTTTGCACACTGTGAACTAATAGTATTTTTTAAAATTAAGTTTTACAATGCGAGGCTATATCACTTTAGCGCTTTTACGCTTTTGCATAAACTTACGTCCGTCAGCTTTAAAAACAAGCCGCGGAAATTTGTTTTTGTATTCTTCCAACCCGCTGCGTGTCAAATATACCAGATGTATCGGCATAATTTTTACTTTCTCTTTTTCCGGCATCGGGAGAATATCCTTACATTCATTTGCATAATACTTTAACATATTGTTTGCAAAATCAGCCTTGCCAAGCCACGGGTCGATGATGATCGTTTTATTATTGATTAATTGTTCCACACGGGAGTCATCAAGGTTAAAGATGCAGGCTGCATGATAAGATTTTATTTTGTTTATTGAGTCGGTCGGCTCATAAAACAGACAGCTTGAAGCGTTTTTAAAACCGTTAAGTTTCATGACAAGTTCCGCCATAACTGCATTTTCCTGACAGTTTCCCATTTTTTTTATGCTCAAAAGATTAACTGTTCTTTCAAGCTCGGTTGTATTTTTATTATTCTGCCTTCCTTGTGCTACAACTTCTATGTTTTTTGCAATTACCTCAAAGGTATTGTCTTTTTTTTCTTTGTTTTTTGTTATTCTAAAAAATTGTTTAATTTTCTCTAAAAATCCGTTTTTTTCAACGGTTGAATGCTGTTTTACAAAAGAGTAAATATCCTCGATATCTTTTAATATAAGGTTGGCATTTTTAGGGTCTGTTTTTTTTATGTAGTGTTCAAACAAAGGTTTAAATTTAGTGGGTGAAATATGGGGAAATGTTGTATTTATTGCGCGGCAAACCCACTGCGCATCACGAATCTGCGCTGTTCTTGAAGCAAAATTAGGCGAATTTTTTTTATCATAAACAGAACTAAAAACTTTCATATAAAATTTAATGCACGTAAAAATAAAAGTTGCTCACAGGAAGTTTAAAACTACAGTTATACTCTGTCATAAATTTCCGTTGTGTATCCGTTTGCTATTTCTTCTCTGGCAACAACTTTTACGGAAGGCATAAGTCTTGATAAAACAACGCTTGTAACCTGACGAATTTCCATAGGCACAATTACGACTATCTCATCGGCGTTTATGTTGTGTTTGTCAATAATTTTGTATATGTTGTTCACAACGGTTTGCATTTTTGTGTTGTCGATTCTTATAACAGTATTTTTGCCGGAAACTTTTGAAGAAAGATACTTAACAGTTTCTTCGGCAAGTTCAAATGCCTGAATAACATTGTTTTCGTTTGCAATGCTTTTTGATATCTGGCGTGACAGCGAATGTCTTACGCGGCTTAACAAATCTTCCTTTGTTTCTTCATCTGCAAAATCATTTATTTTTTCAAAGATATAGACAATATCTTTTATTGCAACGCGTTCTTTAATCAGACTTGTTAAAATATACTTAAGCTCAGCTATTGAAACAAAGTCGGGTATAATATTTTCAATAAGGTAAAGGTTGTTTTCGCTTACGATTTCTATGTAATTATTGATGTCGTTGTAGTCAAAAATTTCTTCGACATTTTTTATGCAGACGTATTCTAAAATACGGGCGATGACTTCTTCCGGTTTGTAGCCCTGAACCCAGAAATCTTTTGTTTTTTCTTCGCTTATCCACAGAACCTGTTTGCCTGTAATCGGGTCTGTATCTTTAATCATGTCCTTAGCGATTTTTTCGAGTTTTAAGTCGTCTTTAAAAAACATTTTGTAACCGCAAAATACCATGCCTTTTGCGGCACAGACTCCTCGTACGTCAATTTCAAACTCGTTGGCTTGCAATGATTCGTCGTTTTCAAACTTGATTTTAGGGATAATATAGCCCAATTCTTCTGCCAGATTCTGGCGAACTTTCACGGTTTGCGCAACAAGGCTTGCATCGGAATCCGGATTAACAAGCTCAAGATTTTCTTCGCTGAGTTTGATTTTTATCTTATCTTCTCCGATTTTATCCAGCATAATCTCGGGCGAAATTGTTTTTTGAAGCTGTTTTTTTAACTCTTTAAGCTCCTCGATGTTTTTAAACATCTCGTTATTGAGCTCCTGTCTTTGGGTTTCTGTTGTTTCGTCAATCAAAGATTTTATGCTGTTTATTTTTTTTCTTTTATCTTTTATTTTTGCCTGAATATCAACGCATTTTTCAAATGGTTCATTTTGTGCGGAGATAATTTTTTGCATTCTGTTTTGATAGCCGAACTCAATATCGTCATCATCTTCGTTTGTATCCGGTTCAACCTCGACTTCTTTAACAAAAATGCAATTAAAGTTAAAGCCGTCATCAGCTTCGGCTTCGTGCATTGTATAAAGCTCCCAGCCCTGAGCCGACATCTCGTTAAGCAGAGATTCCATTTTTAACGTATCGTCACTGGGGACTGATTTTATACAGTATTGCATTCTTGTTGATTTCATAGTTTTTTCCCGCTGTTATGTGTTAAACGTTTCCGGTTGAGCTGTTTCTGTCGTCTTCAAGCTGTCTTATATCGACATTGTAGTCGGATTGTTCCTGATAAATAGAACCTGTATCTTGAATATCGATATCAATGTTGATATCGCCGTCAACCATTTCAATATCTTCTTTTTTGTAATTTTTGATTTTTCCGTCTTCGGTTTTAACGGAAATTTCGTTGCATAAAAAGTGCAGCGAACATACTCTGCCAAGACCATCGGGTGTCATTACACCGCTGCCTATTGGCGGCATGTCTTTAGCTGCATCGATATAATTTTTGTATTCGTAATTTAAGCAGCATAAAAGTCTTCCGCAGGTGCCTGAAATTTTTCCGGGTGTAATCGGCATACCCTGATCTTTTGCCAGTTTTATGTTTATGGAATCAAATTTTCTTAAAAACGAACAGCAGCAAAACGGACGACCGCAAAGCCCGTTGCCTTCCATAATAGAGGTTTCGTCCCTGACGCCGATGTGGCGAAGGTCTATTCTAACTCTTTTAAAGGCTTGTGTAAGGTCTTTTAAAAGTGCTCTAAAGTCTACTCTTTCCGGTGCTGTATAGTAAAAAGTGATTTTTCTTCTGTCGAAAGTATATTTTGCCTGAACAAGATTCATGCAAAGATTGTGCTGGGCAACAAGCTCTTTGCAGATTTTAAAAGCTTCTTCCTGTGCGATTTCTATTTCATCAAGGGTTTGCATGTCCTGTTTGCCCATAACCCTGATAAGTGGCACCGGCTCAGGCATTTTCTTTTCCCATGCTTTGGCAATCATCGGATTAACAACAAAAACCTTGGCTACTTCCTCGCCTTTTTCAGTCCGGACAAGTACAAGCTGCCCGTGTTCAACGTGTGCACTTTCTGCCACTTGCAGTGGATGGAAAGTATTTTTTATTAAATTAACTGCGTATTTTATCATCATCTTATCCTATAACACTTATAGTATTTTAGCATAAAATTTGACGTGTTTTGCTATTGTAAACAAAAAGGATTCTTTTCTGTTTCAAAGAATCCTTTTGTTTATAATAATCTAGTGTCGCAGTTGCCGCCTCGAGCCTTCGAGCTGTCACTGCTCACCTTTGCCTTCTTTTTCGGCTGAACTGTGGTGAAGCCTGAAAAATGGCTTCACTATGTGAACAAGGTGACACTCCAAAAATTCGTTCACGTCGCTTTGCTCCTTATCACGAATTTTTCTCGGACATATTAATACGACCGGTATTTATTTAAAGATAATTTCGTCACCGTCTGAATCGACCGTGATTGTGTCGCCTTCTTTGTAATCCTGTGCAAGAATTTTCTTTGCAAGCGGGTTTTCGACAAGCTGTCTTATTGTACGTTTGAGAGGTCTTGCTCCGTATATTGGATTAAAGCCCTGCGTTGCAAGCAATTCTTTTGCTTCATCGGTTATTACGAGCTTCATATCTCTTTCTTCAAACAATTTTGTCAATCCGTTGAAATATATGTCAACAATAGACTTCAACTGCTGTAATGTGAGTGCCCTGAAGAAGACAATATCATCGATTCTGTTTAAAAACTCGGGTTTGAACTGTTCTTTCATCAGTTCCATAACCTGATCTTTTGTCTGCTCAAAATCTTTTTCGGACATCATTGCATTTAACGTATTGTCAAGGATAATAGAGCTTCCGATGTTGCTTGTCATGATAATCAGCGTGTTTTTAAAATCAACGGTTCTGCCTTTAGAGTCAGTTAATCTGCCGTCATCAAGCAGCTGTAGCATTATGTTAAACACATCAGGATGTGCTTTTTCTATTTCGTCAAACAACACAACCGAATACGGTTTTCTTCTTACTGCTTCCGTAAGCTGGCCGCCTTCATCATAACCGACATATCCGGGAGGAGCTCCGACCAATCTGGCAACAGAGTGTTTTTCCATATATTCGGACATATCGATTCTTATAAGAGCGTCTTCTTCGTTAAACAGAAATTCAGCAAGCGATTTTGCCAGCTCTGTTTTACCTACCCCCGTAGGCCCGAGAAAGATAAATGAACCTATAGGACGTTTGGGGTCTTTCAAACCCGAGCGGGCACGTCGTATCGCGTCAGATACAACGGTAACGGCCTCGTCCTGACCTATTACACGCTTGTGCAAAAATTCTTCCATTCTTAAGAGTTTTTGCATTTCGCTTTCAACAAGTCTTGATACCTCAATGCCTGTCCATTTGCTGACGACTTCGGCAATATCATCTTCGTCCACCTCTTCTTTTAAAAGCTGGTTTTTCTGTTTTTTGCCGCTGTTTTTTTGTGCTTCTTCAAGCTGTTTTTGCAGTTCAATCATCTTGCCGTATTTTAACTCTGCTGCTCTTTCCAGGTCGGCATCGCGTTCGGCAATTTCTATCTGCGCTTTTGTTTTTTCAATTTCTTCCTTGATTTGAGCTTCGCCCATAATTGAGCTTTTTTCCATTTCCCACTGGGTTTTGAGTTTTGTAAGCTTTTCATCAAGTTCGTTTATTGATTTATTCAAGCCGTTTATTTTTTGTACGTTATCTTCTGTCCGGTCTTCTTTTTCAATGGCTTTTCGCTCAATTTCAAGCTGCATTTTCTGTCTGACAAGAGAATCAATCTCTTCCGGCATCGAATCAATATCTATTCTCAACGCGGAAGCCGCTTCATCAATAAGGTCAATCGCTTTATCAGGCAAAAATCTGTCTGTTATATATCTGTCCGACAGTTTTGCGGCAGCAACAAGGGCGGAATCTTTGATTCTTATGCCGTGGTGGACTTCGTACCTTTCTTTCAATCCTCTTAAGATACTGATTGTATCCTCAACAGACGGTTCATCAACCATAACCGGCTGGAATCTTCTTTCCAGTGCAGGGTCTTTTTCTACGTATTTTCTGTATTCGTTTATGGTTGTTGCACCTACCGTTCTTAAAAGTCCTCTGGCAAGCATCGGTTTTAACAGGTTGCCTGCGTCCATTGAACCCTCTGTTGCCCCGGCGCCTATAACCGTGTGCAATTCATCGATAAACAGGATTATCTCACCGTCAGAAGCCTCAACCTCTTTTAGTACGGCTTTTAATCGTTCTTCAAACTCTCCGCGGAATTTTGCACCCGCAACAAGTGCGCCTAAATCCAGCGCTATAAGCTGGGTGTTTTTTAAACCTTCGGGCACATCGCCTCTTATTATTCTCTGTGCAAGTCCTTCTACGATAGCGGTTTTGCCGACACCCGGTTCGCCTATCAAAACAGGGTTATTCTTTGTACGTCTGTTCAGCACCTGTATAACCCTTCTGACTTCTTCGTCTCTGCCGATTACAGGGTCGAGTTTGCCGCGTTTTGCAAGGTCTGTAAGGTTCTGAGAATATTTTTCCAGCGCTTTGAATTTTTCTTCGGAATCCTTTGAGTCCACTTTATTCTGGCCTCTTATTTTTTTCATTTCGTTTAAAATTTTGTTTCTGTTAACTCCGAATCTCTCAAACAAAGCTTTGACTTTTGAACCCTCAAAACCTGTTATTGCCAGCAAAATATGCTCTATGCTTATATATGTATCTTTAAGTGCTTCTGCCTCGTTTTGTGCGATATCAAGCAGTTTTATTGTATCCTGTGAAAGGTACAATTGCTGTGTGTTTACAGGCTGCTGTACCGTAGGCAGGTTGTTTAATTCCGACATCACCGCATCTCTAAATTGCGGTCTGTCCAGTTTTAAGGCTTCCGCATAATCTTTGGAAATCCCCTCTTTATCTTCAACCATTGCCATTACTATGTGAGCAGGTTCAAGCTGTGTGTTTTGAAACTTTGCCATCAGCTGCTGCGCGGAAAATATTATCTCCTGCGTCTGGTTGGTTAGTCTGTTAAAATCTATCATACTGTATTTACCTCACTATCTATTGTCATTCTCAGCTTTAGTGAAGAATCTTTTTATATTAGACCACTACGGAAAACCGATTTGACACAAATTTGATATTATCTGTATACTACTATTTTAATGGGGTTTTAAAAAAAATAAAAAAAATTAATCTTTATTTAATTTTTTTTTGTTTTTTATATAAGGCTTCGATATCTCGGCGGGCGATGTTCTATTATTGTTGTATGTTCAGCGGCACAGCCGTTCTCGCAAATCATTGTTTTTATCCGGTTTACACGATAAGGCTTCGATATCTCGGCGGGCGATGTTCTATTATTGTTGTATGTTCAGCGGCAGGGCCGGCTTTAGTCTGCCGCAATAGATGCACGACAAAACTGGCTGTACCGGTTCATTATGCCGGTCAACCCAAAAACAGCAGCACTGATTCAGCATTTACCAGTCCTGTAAATCCTGAATCATCACAACAAAAAGCTTATACGGCTTTATCTGCTGCAAATAACTCTTGCTGCGTGTACACCCGAGGCCGAAGCCTGAATAAGCCCTCTTGTTACGCCTGCACCGTCTCCTATGGTAAACAGATTTTTCACCTGTTCGGTTTCAAGCTCTTTTGTCAGTTTTACTCTGCCTGAATAGAATTTAACTTCAATACCGTAAAGCAGTGTATATCTGGAAGCGACACCCGGGGCAATTTTGTCTAACGCTTGCAGCATTTCGATAATAGCCGTCATCTGTCTGTATGGCAATACAAGGCTTAAATCGCCGGGGGTTGCGCACTGAAGGGTCGGTGTAATAATGCTGGCTTTTATTCTGTCAGGGGTAGAACGTCTGCCGTCTAACAGGTCGCCGAATCTTTGTACGAGGATTCCGCCGGAGAGCATATTGGCCAGTCTTGCCACGTGCTGGCCGTAAGCAATCGGCTCTTTAAACGGTTCCGTAAATTTTTCGCTGACAAGCAGCGCAAAGTTTGTGTTTTGAGTTCTTTTTTCCGCATAGCTGTGCCCGTTTACCGTTGCTATGCCGTTGTAATTTTCCGCAACAACTTCTCCGTACGGGTTCATGCAGAAGGTTCTAACCTCATCGCCGAAGGTTTTTGAATGATAAACGAGTTTTGACTCGTATAATTTGTCGGTAATGTGAGAGAATACAGGCGCCGGCAGCTCTACCCTTACACCTACGTCTACAGCGTTATTGACCATACCGATTTTGTTTTTTGCAAACTCTTTTGTCAGCCAGTCGGCACCTTCTCTGCCGGGGGCAATAATCAAGTATTGAGAACGAATTTCTTCACCTTCAGCTGTAACAAAACCTTTAACCTGTTCATTTTCTACAATAAGACTTGCAGCCGCTGTTTTGTTGAGAATGGTTACATTTTTGCTAAGGTAATCCTGCATATTCTTCAAAACACCGAGGCTTCTTTCCGTGCCGAGATGTCTTACGGGCGAATGTACAAGCTTTAATTCCGCAAGGGTTGCAGCTCTTTCGATTTCTGCAAAATCTTCTCTGTTTGTGCCGAAAACTTCATCCGTAGCACCGAATTTAAGATAGATGTCATCTGTATATTTTATGAGTGCTTCAACATCTTTTCGGTCCATATAATCAAGCAAATGTCCGCCTACATCCGGAGTCAAAGTAAGCTTTCCGTCAGAAAATGCGCCTGCTCCGCCCCAGCCGCAAAGCAATCC
This sequence comes from Candidatus Gastranaerophilales bacterium, assembly GCA_944323685.1. Taxonomy (GTDB): domain Bacteria; phylum Cyanobacteriota; class Vampirovibrionia; order Gastranaerophilales; family Gastranaerophilaceae; genus Limenecus. The sequence goes on from CALUTJ010000022.1 coordinate 10,321, forward strand.
GCAGGTTTTGCAGTTAAGACATTTTTTTACGCCTTCTCTTAAAAAGCATTTTCTTTCTTCAATTTTCAAACCCTTTTCTACAATAACGACTTTCCAATCGGGTTTAAGCTTCATGATTTCAAGTGCGGCAAAAATACCGGCGGGGCCGGCTCCGACAATAGCAACATTATACTCAGATACGTTCATTTAATATTTCCACCTTTAACTTTTGTGTTTGAATCCATACAAAAAAATTGTACCGTAAAAACAAAATATTTATATTATTTTATTCAAGATATAAAGAAAATATTTACATCTCGGGGATACAAAAAAAAATATGCTATAATCAATTTCGCAAAATATTAGAAGAAGACCTTATACGGTCAAGGAGTTAGCAAATGGAATACTTAAACGAAGTACTTGACAAATTGAAAGCGAAAAATGCACACGAACCGGAATTTTTACAGGCATCTTATGAAGTTTTGACTACCTTAAAACCTGTTATTGATAAACATCCCGAGTTTAAATCACAGGCACTTTTGGAAAGAATTACGGAACCTGAAAGATTAATCTCCTTTAGAGTTCCATGGGTTGATGACAAAGGTCAGGTTCAGGTGAACAGAGGCTACAGAGTACAGTTTAACGGTGCAATAGGCCCTTATAAAGGCGGTTTAAGATTCCACCCCAGCGTAAATCAAAGTATTATGAAATTTTTGGCATTTGAACAGTGCTTCAAAAACGCTTTAACAGGTCTGCCAATCGGCGGCGGCAAAGGCGGAAGCGATTTTGACCCCAAAGGTAAATCAGATATGGAAATTATGCGTTTTTGCCAGAGCTTTATGTCTGAATTATACAAACATATCGGTCAGGATGTTGACGTACCCGCAGGCGATATAGGGGTTGGCGGCAGAGAAATCGGTTATCTCTTCGGTCAGTACAGAAGACTCAGAAACGCATACGAAGCAGGCGTTCTAACCGGCAAAGGCCTTGAATACGGCGGTTCTCTCGCAAGAACGGAAGCAACAGGCTACGGATTAATATACTTTATGAGAGAAATGCTCAAAGCCAACGGTACAGACCTTAGCGGTAAAACCGTAATTATCTCAGGCTCAGGCAACGTTGCAATTTACGCGTGCGAAAAAGCTGCTCAATACGGAGCTAAAGTTGTTGCAATGAGCGATTCTAACGGTTGTATTTATGACCCTGCCGGCATAAAACTTGATGTTATTAAACAGATTAAAGAAGTTGAAAGAGGCAGAATAAAAGAATACGCTGCCAGAGTTTCAGGCTCAACTTATACTGAAAGCACAGGAGAAGAAAGACCAATATGGAAAATCAAAGCCGACATTGCACTGCCGTGTGCAACTCAAAATGAAATAAAACTCGAGGATGCTAAAGCTCTTGTAGAAAACGGAGTAATTGCTATAGGCGAAGGCGCTAACATGCCGACAAACCTTGAAGCTATCGAATACTTCCTTTCAAAAGGCGTGCTGCTTGCTCCTGCAAAAGCAGCAAACGCAGGCGGTGTAGCTACTTCCGCTCTTGAAATGAGCCAGAACTCAATGAGATACAGCTGGACATTTGAAGAAGTAGACAAAAAACTTGACGGTATTATGACAAATATCTTCAAAGCCTGCGAAAAAGCGGCAAACGAGTACGGACTCGCTAAAAATTATGTTGCAGGTGCAAACATTGCGGCTTTTGACAAGATATCAAAAGCAATGATTGCTCAGGGTATCATATAAAAAACTATATATTACCCGAAAAGAAAGAAAAACCGGACATTATGTCCGGTTTTTTCTCTGTAGATACAGAGTTAGTGGTGCTATGTAGATAGGTTTAGGTTGAGGTTTTTGGAGTGTTTATAGTCAGAATTGGTTCTGTCTTTGTAAAAGAATACATTTGTAACGGTTTTGCGCCTGAAAAATCAACAATGTTTGTTGTTGTGGTTACATTGTCGCCGTTTCTTGTAAACACATTTGTCAGCTGCTGTTCGACTCTGCTTTTTGCTTCTTTTGTCGGTACAGACATTCTGCTGACAACGTTTTTGGTTACATTGCCGTCTTTGTCATAAAAAACGCTGTAGCGTTCATGTTTTTGGAAATCGTGAATAATTTCGGCATGTTTGTTGCCGTCTTTGTCAAAATGTGTTTTTACCGATTTAACGAGCTGTGTACCTGTTGTTCCGTCAGGGTTTTTAACTTTTGTTTTAACTAACCGGGTTGTAAGTTTTCCGCCGTCTTTGGTTGCTTTTTCAAGATTTTCGATAATCGGTTTAAGCGCCTGAGCGTTTCTGTAGCGGATTACGCCGTAAGTAAGTACGCCTAATGCGGCAAGAGATAATAATACTTTAGGGGTGGAAGATTTTTTCTGTTCCGCAGGGTATGCCACCGGCTCGCCGGTGCCTGCCGATACTGCTGCGGGCTGCTGAGCATTTTTTAAATTTTGAGATGCAAAAACTACAGGTGCGCCTGTAGCAGTGCCAACACCGTAAACTGTCATAATAACTACCTTTCCGTCTTACACACGTTGCTCTTATACTATATTAAAAACTTTTCATTTTAAGAAATTGCCTGAAAAAGATTATCCTGAAAAGTATTGATATGGCCGCGTTTTGGATGGGTTGATGAAAACTGCGGGCATGCCGTTTTTCTTTTTGTAAAAAAATGGCATGGTCTTAAAGTGAATAATATCAAGGTTCTTGCGCTTTTCTTTGAGATGAAAAAGCATGCCTGTTGTTTTTGTAACAAAAACGGCATGGTCTTAAATTCAAATATATCAAGAAAAACTTCTTTTAATAATAAAAAAAATAATCAAAAATATCTAAACTGTTTACAATATTTTTACCAGAGAATCTTTTATTAAATCGTAAAAATAATCCTCAATATCAGCTCTATTTGTTATTTTTACAACATAAGGAATTTTACTTTTGTTGAACTCCAATTCAATTTGTTCAATTATATTTCTTTCTGCATTTTGCCCGTTTTCAAGCAAAATATCTAAATCAGAAGCAGGCGTATAATCACCCTTTACCCTTGAGCCGTAGTAATAAAAGTCGTAAGGATATTTTGATAAAATACCTTTGATAATTGCTTCTTCTTGTTCGCTAATACCGTTAATCATCGGTCAACACGCTTTCGATGTGTTTGATTAATATCTCAACGTCCGGGGGCTTGAATTTGTGTTTTAACGATATAAAATATTTTGTGAAGCGAAACATTTAAACATTAATAACAAACGATAGCGTGAGAATATGAGTTTAGTTCACAAATTATGTGAAAAGCTCGGCGAAAACAATAAGCCGATTTACACGGTTATGGCTGTTGCCTGCGGTAAAGGTACGGTAAGACCGATATTGAGTATAACCGACAAAAAAGAAGCTCCGGATGCCAGAAAATATGCTGCATTAAGGGAGCTTATGACAGAATTTATCGGAGTGCCGACAACTTTTGCCTGCGGCTTAATCGGGGAAAATCTTGCACGTTTTGCAGCCGGCAAAGGTTCGCAGGCTTATAAAAACGCAAAGGCTTTTATGTCTTTTTTAGGAATTTGTGTTGCGGCCGGATTTTTTGTTCCAAAGTTTTGCAATCTCGGCATGCCGCCGATTATGAAAAAACTCATGCCGGATTACGACCCTGACGGCGGAAGTATTACCAGCCCCGAAGTCAATAAAAAACCGGCTTTCGGTCAAATGTCACAGAATCAAAATTATTACAACATTTATAGGGTAAAAGCAGGTTCTCCGTTTTACCGGTCAGGAATGAGAGTGTAGCCTATGAAAATTACACCTGTTCAAAAAGCATTAATAAGCACAAGAAAAATCATCACAAACCCCAAAGCAGCCGAGTTTGCCAAAAATACCGTTTGTGCAATGGCTGTTGAAACAACTTTAAAAGCCTCGTTCAGACCTGCATTTATTTATTGCGACAAGCATGCAAACAAACAGTCTAAAAAATATGCGGCAACAAAAGAGTTTTTGTACCAGACGTTTTGTCTGGGGTTGTATCTGAGCCTGATAAATCCGGTTAAAGACAGAGTTTATAAAACCATAAGCAAAAAATTGGCAGCCAAAAACCCCGAAGATAAAAGAAAACTTGACCTGTATGATTCTTTCCGTACAAAAATAGAACAGACAAAAGACAAAGCTGCAAAAACACGGCTGCAAAAAAGATTTACACACCTTTTGCACACAAATAAAGATTATCACTTCGGCAAGGGGGTAAAAGAGTTAAGCTCAATTCTTTCAACGGTTTTTATACTGGCAATATGCGCGCCTATAACTTCACAGCTTGTGCTGCACCCGGTTATGGACTTGATATTTAAGAAAAAGCCTGACAAAAATCAATGATTTGACCGAAAGAATCCGCCGGTACAGGCAAGAAACTTCTACGGACAATAACGGATAAATAATTAGACATTATAAAAATAACTAAAAAGGCGGATATAAAAATATCCGCCTTTAAGTTTTATGTTTTAAACCCGTTTAAACAGAAGCCAAAGCAGCTTCTCTTTCCAGTTTAAGAGTTTGTGTAGTGATATCACAAACTTCTGACGGGCCCCAGTACTGAATAGAACCGGGGAAGATGTATTCATCGTTCATAGCCCAGTTTTCTCTGTTTGCTTCAAGTTTTTTGAATACAGGGCCGTCGAGTCTTACAAGCGCCTTCTGGATAACAGGTTTCATATGACCGTGGCGTTTTTCCATATTCATCATCATTGTAAGAGGTACACCGCCTGCAACCCATTGTGTAGAAGGAGCTGTGAGGTTTCTTACTGATGAAAGGTATCCTGTTAAACCGGCCTGAATCAATGCATATGCGTTAAAGCCGAGAGCATAGCAGTAATTTGCGTCGAAGTTTGACGGGAATGCGCATCTGCCTTCGTAGCCGAAGAAGTGGCACTGGTCGGAGAATTTGCCCATAAATTCGCCCTGAGCTTTCATTTCGCCGAGTTTAACCTTAATCATTTCAATTAAGAGTTTTTCTGTTTCAATTTTAGAAACCTGAACATTGCCGTGAGGATCTCTGTCCATAAGCAATTGAGCTTTAATTAAGACAGGAAGAGATTCAAACACCGCAGCGTTTTCGGGTTCGAGTCTGCTTTCGATGAAGTCAAATCTGTCGGCAGGAACTGTGAGTTTGTTGTAAGAAGCATCCTGTTCAAGAGTTGACATAACATCGTTGAGGTTTGCTATCATTGTTTTCATTTCGGGAATAAATTCGATTAACCCTTCAGGGATTAAAGCCACACCGAAATTTTTGCCGTCATTTGCACGTCTTGCAATGATATCGGCCATGTAGTTCACAATTTGTTTAAGCGACATTTTCTTTTCTTCAACTTCTTCCGAAATCAAAGTGATATTCGGCTGAGTTTGCAGAGCAACTTCCAGCGCTACGTGAGTGGCGCTTCTGCCCATGACTTTGACAAAGTGCCAGTATTTTTTAGCGGAGTTGACATCTCTTTGAATATTGCCGACGAGTTCAGCGTAAGTTTTTGTAGCAGTATCAAAGCCGAAAGAAATTTCAATCTGGTCGTTTTTCAAGTCACCATCGATTGTTTTGGGACAGCCGATAACCTGAATACCTGCGTTTTTGGAAACGAACCATTCTGCAAGCATTGCTGCGTTTGTGTTAGAGTCATCGCCGCCGATTATAACAATACCGGAGATGTTTAATTTTTTGCAGTTTGCAAGTGATTTTTCAAACTGTTCTTCTGTTTCAAGTTTTGTTCTGCCGGAACCGATAATATCAAAACCGCCTGTGTTTCTGTAAGCGTCAATGATTTCGTCTGTCAGTTCTATATATTCGCCGTCAATGATACCGGACGGGCCGCCTAAAAAGCCGTATAATTTGCTTTGAGGGTTAGCCTGTTTGAGTGCGTCATACAAACCGGCAACAACGTTGTGGCCGCCGGGAGCCTGACCGCCTGACAGAATTACACCGACATTTCTTGCCGCAAATTCTTTTTCGGTACCTGACTTAAATGTGACTGTGCATTTTCCGTATGTGTTGGCAAAAAGTTTTTGAATTTGTTCTTTGTCTTTAACACATTCAGTTTTTTCGCCTTCAATAACTTCTACTTTTTTAATGCCTTCGGCAAGTGTAGAAGGCAGAACGGGTTTGAAAGCTAATCTTGCTTTTTGCAAAGGTGAAAGTTCAACCATAATCGTTATCCTCATTTTTCTCTGTAAATAATACATGAGAGATTTTAGCACAAAAATTTTTAGTAAAAAATTCGCACCGTGAGTTTTTTCTAATCTGGGGTCGCAGTTGCCGTCTCGAGCCTTCAATCCGTCACTGCTCACCTTTGCCTTCTTTTTCGGCTGAACTGCGGTGAAGCCTGAAAAATGGCTTCACTATGTGAACAATGTGACACTCCAAAAATTCGTTCACGTCGCTTTGCTCCTTATCACGAATTTTTCTCGGACATAATTTGCAAAATATATTTTTGTTTTAAAATAGTAAATATATTCAGAGTATCGGCGGCGGATTTCTTACGGAATGAAGCCTCAAAGGGGAGAAGAAAATTGGATTTTACCACACTAACCATAGATTTTTTAAAACAGTTAAGTAATATTTTCGGCAGCTACGGACTTGGCATTATCGCCCTTACCGTAATCATAAGGCTTGCAATGTGGCCGCTGAATGTTTCTCAGCAGCGTTCCATGAAGACAATGCAGAAATTGCAGCCTAAAATGAAAGCAATTCAAGACAGATACAAGAATAATCCGCAGATGATGCAGCAAAAAATGATGGAGTTCTACAAAGACCACAAGTTTAACCCCATGGCCGGTTGCTTGCCGCTGTTAATTCAAATGCCGATTTTTATTCTTTTGTATTCTTCTTTAATGAGCCCGCAGTTTATTTCAATGGCAGGGCAGTCAAAGTTTTTGTTTATCAACAGACTTGATGCAACATTAAAAGGCAACGCAGGCGTGTCTTATGACGGAACTTTCCGGGTAGGTCAAAACGATACTTTTTCTTTGAGCAAAAACATAAAAGTTTTTGTCGGTGAAAAACAGCTTGAAAATGCAAAACTGACAAACCCTCGCAACGCAGTAAAAGTTCAGGGAGATATTACCCCCGGACAGCCTGTTGATTTAAAAATAAGTCTTGATGATTTTGATTTAAAATTCAGCCAGCTTGCGCAAATCACAAGTGCTGTTGCGACTGTTACTGATAACAACACAAGAGAAATCGAAAGCGTTACCTTTAAAAAACAGGGTGACAACCTTGTTGCTTCCGTACCGACTCTTGAGGCAAAATCCTCGTTCAATTACGATGTTCTGCTGCTTGTTGTAATCTTTGGCGCTTCGATGTTCCTGACGCAAAAAATCATGATGATGACTAACAAAATGCAGCAGGCAGATCCGGCTCAGGAGGCTATGCAAAAAACTCTCGGCACTATGATGCCGGTTATGCTGACGGCTTCTTTCCTGTTTATTCCGATTCCTGCCGGTGTTTTGTTGTACCTCATTTCAAGCAACATAATTATGGTTTTCCAGACCGTCATAATAAACAAACAGCTTGATATGGAAGAAGCAAATCCGAAGAACAAAAAAGTGCTTGTTGAAGACGCACCTGTTAAAGATGCAAAAAAAGTGCAGGCAAAAGAAATTAAAAACGTGGATTCTAAAAATTCTGACACAAAGGATGAATAATGAACGATAAAGCAAAACAGGCTCTTGAAATTCTCTTAGAGGGCAACAGAAATTTTGTCAGCGGAAAAACAACGGCTCAGCACAGAACTGTTGAAGACTTAAAAAAACTGTCACAGGGGCAGTCACCGATAGCCTGTGTTGTTACGTGTTCCGACTCGAGAGTTATACCCGAACTTGTATTTGATAAAGGGTTTGGCGATATATTCATTGTGCGCTGCGCAGGGGCAGTAATAGGCGAAAATATTCTTGAAAGTGTGGAATACGCCGTTGATCATCTGAAAGTTCCGCTTGTTATGGTGTTAAGCCATGATGACTGCGGGGTTATGAAGGCCGCAAAATCACTTTATCCTGAAGAACCTGAGCATCTTGAGCTTTTAATCCGCTCTGTTTATGAAATTATTGACAGTGAAACGGAATGCTACAACGAGATAGCCAAAAACTACACACTTACCAAAAAGAGAAAACTGCTAAAACGTTCTAAAATATTAAGACAGGCACATTTTGACGGAAAATTTGAAATCGTGCGCGCTTATTTGAAATTTGATACCGGTGAAGTTGTTATAGTGGAAGATTAATTAAAAAATTTCGCGGTTCAATAATTTGAGTTTGCTTAAAAATGAATTGTTGTCTTTTCTGAGAACCTGTTTTATCAAAGAATTTGCAAGTTTTATTTTTCCGTTAAGCTCAACCGTTACGTCTTTGCCGCGCTGTTCTTCGTATTTAAGCTGTACAACGGAATACATTGTCTTTTTTAATATATTGTACTGCGGCGGCAGAGCGTCTTCGTAGCAGCTTTCAAAGTTTTTGAAGAGCTTGCCGAGAGCAATATCCGTGACAGGCTGTGCCGGTATTTTTTTAGGAGCGGATTCTTCAAGCACAACATTTAAAAGCGAGGCCAGCAAATGCGAAAAATTTTGCGGCTGAAACAAAAACGAGGTTGAGGTAAATGCAGAAAAAATAGAGGCAAGAGGGGTAACGTTTTCCGGATAATCAAAATCCTGTTTATAAAAATCAATTGCGGTCAGCGAACGGTCTTTGGGGTTATAAATTATGTTACTTGCGCTGCTGTCAAAAACCATGTCATTATTTTTTGCATAACAAAGTTGTTTGTATAAATCGTAATATGATTTTAACGGAAGATTAAAAAGCTCTTTCTGGTTTTTGTATCTGAAACAGTTTTCTCCTTCAATATGCTTCATTATGCGGGATTCCCCGCCGAGTTTTGCTACGGTGTGATTTATTTTATCCTGCTCAGTTAAATCAAAAGTAAAATTCTTTTTGTAACCCTGCCAGGCTTTTTGGGTATGAGCGACCTTTTCCAAACGTAATACGTAGTGAGTGTCCGGAATTTTATATACTCTTGCTTCCCGCCCTGCACCGATGAAGTTTTTTCCGGAGATTGACTCTTCTAATTTCTTAAAAATTTCGTTTTGGGGAAGTTCAAGCAAATCTTTTGGGCGCGAACTGAAGGAAACAACATCTTTGCCTGTGCAATTTGCCGCATACGAATTAGAAACATAACAACAGTTATTGCGTCTGTATTGATAATATCTGTTTGCGTTCAGTTGTTGTATTTGCTGCATAACAGTTTGTAAAAATACCGTGAATCTGCAAAATTGCCAAAAATATAACAGAAATTTAATATTATTAACAGTTTAAATCTGTCCGAGAAAAATTCGTTATAAGGAGCAAAGCGACGTGAACGAATTTTTTGGAGTGTCACATTGTTCACATAGTGAAGCCATTTTTCAGGCTTCACCACAGTTCAGCCGAAAAAGAAGGCAAAGGTGAGCAGTGACGGCTCAAAGGCTCGAGGCGGCAACTGCGACACTAGATTAGAAAATTTAGTTTGCAAACAAAAGTGGAATAATCTGTGTTAAATCTTTTTGTTCTATACAAATTGTAGATTCTTTTTTCAAACACTCTTTAGCGCAAAAGGCAACACGATTTTTTGCATATTTAAACATACTGAGGTCATTTGCTCCGTCGCCTACGGCAAGTGTATTTTCGGGGGTAACGCCGAGCAGAGCCTGAAGCTTTTGAAGCATTCTTCCCTTGCTGTCGGAAAACATCATCTCTCCGCCGGCTTTTCCTGTTAAAATGCCGTCTTGTACATGCAAAATATTTGAAAAATCCGCGTCATAACCAAGAATGTTTCCGGCGTATCCCGTAGCATTTTTAAACCCGCCAGAGAAACAAACAACCTTATAACCGCGTTTTTTAAGTTCCGCTATGGTTTCTTTTGCACCAGGCATGTATGTCAGGTTAGCGCAAATTTCGTTCACCCGTGATTCTTCGAGCCCTTTTAACAGAGAAACTCTGTAAGTGAGGCTGTCAAAAAAATCGAGCTCTCCTTCCATTGCTCTTTTGGTTATTTTGGCAACCTCATCACGCAAACCGACACAGGCGGCAATAATTTCTATTGTTTCTCCGTCCATTAATGTTGAATCAAAATCAAAAACAGCAAGTTTTGTCATTATATTTTTTCCGTATGTGCCGCAGCTGATACTCCTGTTGAGCCGAAACCGCCTTCGCCTCTTTGTGTGTCGGAAAGTTGCGCTACAACCTCAATAGCGGCTCTGGTTACGGGGGCAATCACCATTTGTGCAATTCTGTCACCGTTTGAAATGCTGAATTCTTTATCAGAGAGATTTATAACAGGTACGCAAAGTTCGCCTCTGTAATCCTCATCAATTGTACCGACACAATTAACCAGAGTAATTCCGTGTTTTATGGACATGCCGGAACGGGGCCTTATTTGTGCTTCGTAGCCGTGAGGTAATTCCATTTTTAATCCCGTAGGAATAAGCCTTCTCTCCAGAGGCTTTAGCGTAACAGGCTCCTGTAAAAAAGCACATAAATCCATCCCGGCAGCACCTTCTGTTTGATAACAGGGGAGTGTAACGGCATCGTTTAGCTTTTGAAGTTTCAGTTTTATCTTTTCCATTCGTGTATTATAGGTTAGTTTTTTTATTTTGACAAATTTTATTTTCTGCATTCGTGTACTTTTGTATCAATAAAAACAGTGAAAAATAATGACAAGTATTTGTTTCTTTGATAAAATCAAGTAAATTAAATGTGATTATAATTTGTTTTTAATAAGGAGAAAGATATGAAGAGATTTTTGACAAAAGCACTTATGCTTGCTGTTGTTTTCGGTATATCTTGTGCTGCAACGATTGCAAAAGAATACAAGGATCTTCCGAAAAACCACTGGGCGTACAAACAGATTCAAATTTTGACGGATTTTGATGTAGTTGTCGGATACCCTGACGGGCTTTATCGTCCTGACCAGCAGGTTACAAGGGCAGAATTTTCTTCAATTGTTGTAAAAGCATTTGATCAGGCCAACGCTCCTATCACTAACCCCGTAAATTTCAAAGACGTAAGCACAAAAGACTGGTTTTACGGCGTAGTTCAAAGAGCTGTAATGTTTGACCTGTTAAAAGGTTATCCTAACGGAAACTTTAATCCCCGCGGCACTGTTGAAAGAGGTCATGTTATCTCTACTGTAGTTAACGCGTTGACTACGGAAACTGTCTCTGCCAGAAAAGCAAAAGAAATTCTTGAAAACAGCTACGATGACTATGACCAGCTGCCTGATTGGCTTATTATTGCGGCCGGTAAGGCAGAAATCCTCGGTATGGTCGTAAAAGAACCCGGTGAAGATAACTATATCAACGCAAACCGTCCCGCAACAAGAGCAGAGCTTGCAGCTTTTGTAGTAAAAATGCTTGAACAGGCCAAGCTTAACCCTAACGAAAAATTAAGAGAAGCAATGCGCCCCAGAATGGGAGAAGGTATTGTTATTGACTCGGATGTAGACGGATATATTGCGACAATTCCTGCCGGTACTGTTATTCCGATTATGGTTCTTAACAAAAAAATTACCTGCAAGGACAATAACGTAAACGATGATTTTCTTTCCAAGCTTCCCAAAAACCTTATTACAAAAGAAAAATATCTTCTTCTTGTAGAAGGTGATACGCTTAACGGTAAAATCACCGATGTAAAACGCGGCAGACTCTTTGTCAGAAACGGTTCCGTTAATATGCAGACACATACTATCACAACCGACAGAGAACAAACCGCAGAACTTTTGGGTGATGCAGTAGGCGGTTACAGACTGGAAGGCTTCTGGAAAACGCTTTATTTGAAAGTTATCAAAGGTCACAGAATCGTTATCCACGAAGGCGATATTTTGAATCTTAAGCTTCAAAAACCGGTTAAAATCGACCTTACTAACGGTATGATTCTTGAATAGTAAACTATAACAGTATTATAAAAAAGACCGTGATTATAATAATCTCGGTCTTTTAATTTATTTTTAGGTATTATATTAAAGTTTTTTAAAATTTTGCCGATGTAAATTAAAATCGTAGAAAAATATTTGTATTCGCAAAAGAAAAGAGAATATGTATGCTGTTTAAAAGAAAATGTAAAATAACCTTTATAGCCCACGGCGCAACCCTTTATACGGAAGAAAACAGAATATGTGATATAGAAAGCCACCCTCCGCTCAACGAAAGAGGTCAGGAAGAAGCAGAGCTTATTGCCCGCTGGGTTGCAAAACGTTCGCCGCAGGTAGACGCTATTTATACGGGCGAATCTTTAAGCTGCATACAAACTGCAAAATATGTCGCAAAAGAGTACGATAAAGACATAATTATACGTCCCGATTTAAAAAATCAGGAGTACGGCGTGTGGAAAGGGCTGAGTTTCTCAGAAATTGAAAAAAAATATCCTGAAATGCTTCAAAAATACCATGAGTTCACCTCAAGCTACGCACCTGACGGGGGGGAAACCCTGCTGGAATTTCAAGCCCGCGTGGATTCAATCATTAATCAAATTATAGAAGAAAACCTCACAAAAAGAATTATCATTGTTACTCACTCAAATTTCATAAGAGCGGCAATAAGAAATGCGCTTGAAATCCCTGTTGAATATCAAAACAGAGTGTTTATCCCAACCGGCAGTGCAACTCAGATAAAATATTCTCAAGGGTGGAATATGCTTATGTACTGCGCGCATGTTCCGTTGAGTATTTGAATTTACACGTACGGGCAGGCTCTGTAATACTTGCAGTGTTTGCAGGCAGGTGTTTTGTTGCAATAGAAGTTAGGGTTTTCGTTTATATTTGTGATTATATCAAGCACCTGTTTTTTGTATGCAAGATATTTTTCTTCCCCGAAAAGGATATTTATTTTACTGTCAGCAGCAAGATTAAGATACTGCATTGAAAGCTCTTCCGGAGTGCTTATAAGCTTTTTGAGTTTTAAAATTTCGTAAATGCACAAAAGATAAAATGTTGTTTGAAACTTAACTTTTTCCGGCGCAAAACTCGAACCTGTTTTCCAGTCAAGGATAATGTAATTTCCGTCAAACTCAAACAGTGCATCCAGCCTGCCTGTTAACCAGTATTCATCAATTTTTAAATTAAAGGCATACTCGCTTTTGATAATTTTATAATTTTTTACATCACTGTTTTTAAAGTTATACCACAGCTGTTTATCGCTTTTAGGCAATGCTTCTGCAAGCTTTGTTACATCCATGCCTTTAAGATAATAATTTATTATGCTGTGAAGATTATTGCCTGTTTGCGTTTGTGCAATAGGTTCAACAATGTGGACTCTGTCTATATAGCAGAGTTTGTATTTTTGCGGACATTCATCATACATCTGCAATTTGCTTAAAGTATATGTTGTAGAGGTATTATTTGCTGTTTTGTTCATTTTTTACTCCAAAAAATTTTTCAAACAATAAAGACACTTTTGTATCCTTTACTTTAGAAAATTTCTTATATTTTTTTGCACAGGTTACGAAAAGTTGTTTCTTTGCACGTGTGATTGCCACGTAAAACAGCCTCATATTCTCCTGCGCAATGTATGTTTTTAATTCATTTTCATTTTTTCTTTTATATCTTAAGTTTAGCGCTTTTATCGCTTCTATAAAACGCTCTTTTGATTTAATTTTTATTTCATTCAGCTCAAGGGGCAAAATTTCTTCACTCAGGGCAGGGATAAATACATAATCGAACTCATCCCCTTTAGATTTGTGATAGGTCATTATGTGGATTGCGCTTTCATCGGTTTGTTTTTTTGTTTCTTCCGAAAAAAAGTTAAATTTGCTCAAAATCGGCTTTTGAGAAAGCTCTTCAACCTTTTCAAGCAGCAAATCGTATGTGGCATATTGATTGGTCATCCGTTTTAAAAGCAGTGCAATAATATATATATTAGATTTTTCGACATAAGTATTATAGTAGTAGTTTCCGGCCTTTACGACAAACTCTTCCAGCGTCAGACGGGTGTTTTCCAGCCAGTAGTTTAAATCCCACAGAAGCTGCGAAAGTTCAAAAGAAGGACATTCATCTTGCTGCTGCAAAATAAATGGCGTTTTTAATCCTTTCAAATATACAAAATCTTCATTTGAAAGTTTTAAAATCTTTTGCTGCTTAAGCTCTGTTGCAACCTCCAGCACTTTTTCATTCTGCCACGGGTGGGCGCAAAATTTCAAAAGCGCAAACAAAAGAGCAAATACGGATTGATTTTTAAGGCAATCACTCCGGTTTATGACCCTGTAGCCGTAATTGCCGAAAAATTGGGAATATTCTTCTATTTTATAGTTATTGCGAACAAGCAGCGCTACAGAGGCGTCTGGCTCCTGCGAAAAAATTTGTCGTATCTGCTGCAAAATATATGCGTTTTCTTCATTGTATGTATCAAAAGTTTTTACCTCGAGTCCGTTTTTTACCCGGGGATTTTTGCCGGAAACCTCTTTCATTTTTATATCAAAAAACGAGCCTTTGAGTTCCGTGGAGTTGTTTGCATAATCGACAAGTCTGTTAGCGGTTTCAAAAACCTGTTTTGAACAGCGTTGAGAATGATTCATCGTAACATTTGAGCTTGAGTTTACAAAGTCTCTAAAACCTTCTAAATCCGCATTTGTAAATGTCGTTGTAATAGCCTGATTGATGTCACCGCAGCGTATAAGATTTTTATATTTTGCGCTGAGCAGGTTTAAAAGTCTTTGCTGTAGGGCGGATGAATCCTGAGCTTCATCTTCTATTACATAATGACATAGATTTTGATAATATTGAGCGGCGTCTTTATTTTCTTCCAGAATTTTTACACAGTAGCACAGCATATCATCGTAGTCTATTAAATTTCTGCTTTTAAGAAAATTATTGTATACATTGTAGAATTTTATAAATGTTTTAAGCTCTTTATCTTTTATATACGGAATTTTGTCGACGGCAGAGAGTTTTAAGGCTGATACGGCTTTTTCGTATTTATCAAAATCATCTTGAGGCAGCTGCATTTTCGCCATAATTTCTCTTAAAATTCTTACGCGCAGATTGTCGTCACAGACTTCGAAATCAGCATTAAGACCGGCTTTTATGTAGTTTGCGTTTTCTTTTAAAATTCTCAGAGCAAGGCCGTGTATTGTAGAAATATTAGGAAGTTTTTCAAGATTCGGGCAGGCTTTTTTAATTCTTTCTTTAAAGTTTTTAGCTGCCGAATCCATATATGTTAAAACGAAAATGTTATCGCTTTTTACTCCTCTTTGCAAAAGTTTTATAATCAAAGCCAGCAGTATTGTTGTTTTTCCTGCTCCCGGTACGGCGGATACGGACATTTTGCCCGAAACATAATTCAAGACAGGTTTCTGGTCTTCACGCGGTGTAAACTTAAAATTTACGGTTTCACTTTCAGGATTTTCCCGTGAAGCAATATAGTCTTCTATTCCGCCGAAATTTTCGTTGCCCTCAGAGTCAAAAAGGCTGGAGTAAGCAAATATTTTTTCTTGCGCAAGAAGGGTCAGCTTGCGCAGCTGTCTTTTTATTTTGAGTTTAGTTAATTCAATATTGTCATCACAGCTAAAGTCTTTTTTGTGCCATGACTTTTGGAACACCCACGCATTATACAACGTGCCGAGGTCTTCTTTTGTCCAGAGAGAAGAGCTTATATCAAGCAAAAACTGGTATCTTTTCTTAAGAGAAAAGTCGATTACTTTTTGTGCGGTAGCGGCAACAACTGATTTTTCTTCAATTTCCGGAGAATACGCCGGGTTTTCTGACATTATAGAGTTTTCTATCTGCATTAACACAGCTTTTTGCATTGCCGGATTGGTTTTTTGTTGTTCAAAAACTGTTTCAAAATCCTGAATTTGTTTTATAAAAAAGTTGAATTTTTCAAGCTGATTAAACTCGTCAAAAGCGGGGTTAACAAGTTTTTGATATATGATAAAAATCTTTTGAGAGAGAGTCAAATTTTCGTCTTTTATTAAGTCAAGAGTCGATACAAGGTCTTTTAAAGCTTCGGTATATTTTGGGTTAGCAAGTTCTACCGCCTGCAATTCTCCCCTTGAGTTGTAAGCCGTAACAACGGGCAGACAATATTTTACAGGAATTTTAAGCAATCCGTTCAACAGTGTACGAATCTTGTAACTGTCTGTTTTTTGCCCCGTTGAAAGGTTCAACAGCGTTAAAGTGTCTTTTACAAGCGGTGTTTCGCAGAGTTTTTCGCTTCCCGAAAAATAGGATACTTTTATATTGAGAGGTTTAAAAACTTCCTCGAGTGCAAACTTTAAAGTTGTATCAATAACAGGTGTAATGATTGCAATTTCGTCCGGCGAAACACCGCTTTTTATCAAATCCGCAATATTTTGAGCTGCGCCGTTAAGCATCTCAAGCCGTCTTGTATAATCAAAATGCTGCGCGGATAAAGGCAATGATTCTATGTCATCAAGGTTTATAATTTCTTCATCAGACAAAAGTTCTTCAAGCTCGTTTACGATGTTTAAATCGGCATTTAAAAAACCGATACGCGAGCCGCCGTACCTGTCATAACCGGCAAAAACCCGTTTGCCCGTGTTTTTTATGTACTTTACAAACTCCAGTTCACAGCGTGAGATTTCATCCGCATCATCAATTATCAGATATTGTATATTTTTAAAACAGTCTGTCTTTTTGTATATATAGCTAAAAACAGCCGTTTGTCTTATGTAATCAAAAGTTCTGTACTCGAGAGTTTTTTTCTTATAAAGTTCTATTGCCTGTTTTGCATCGTCAGCAAAGGTTTCTCCTAAAATTAAGCTTTTTTCTTTCACTTCCGCATCTGTGAGGTCATTATTTACTATAAGAGAATATCGTCTGAAAAGCTGGTGGATAAGGTTTATTTTAGAATTGTAATCGCTAAAGCCGACCTCTTTAATTGCCTGACGAAAAAAGAACTGTGAAATTTCAAGACCGGTAAGATTCGGGATAACAACATTGTTGCCTGTATTAATGTCATTTTGAATAACCGGCCACATTTTTAGTATGGTATTGTATGCAAGCCCGTAAAATGTGTAGATTTGAGGTTCTTCAAAATGTTTTATTTTTAAGTTTTTTCTTACTGTTTCTTGAAAAACTGATTTTTTGTACGGATTTTGAACAAGCACAAGAATTTTTTCCGCCTCAACACCACCGTCAAGCAGGTTTGTGTATATTTCAGTAAGACGCTGTGTGCGTTCTGTTTTTGTGCTGCCCTGTATTAACACGTTTTGTCCGTTTTATTCTTTCTTCTATTTAACAGTTTAGAACATAATTATACAACAGCGTTAAAAAAAAATGTTTATACACAAGTTACACTGCGGCAGCAGTCAATTTTTCGTACGGTTTTGTTATGCACTCCGGCAGACGGCGAAACATCTTGTTTGTTTTTGTATCAACTGCAACGCAGGTTACGGTTGCAACAATATTAACAACGCCGGTATCTTTATTTTTTAAAGTTTGTTTGAACACAATCGCACTCGGGCGCAGCTGTTCAATTTCAGTTGTCAAAATAAGGTTGTCGTCTAATCTGGCGGAAACTTTGTATTTGACGTTTAATTCCACAACAGGCAGCACGCAGCCCTGCTCTTGCATTTGTTTTAAATCAAGCCCGAGCACTTTATCCGTAAACTCGATTCTTCCTGCCTCAAGCCATCTCAAATATGCACCGTGCCAGACAACACCGTATGCATCCGTATCTGCGTAATAAACCCTTATTTCATCATTATGCCGCATATATAAAACCTTTTATGAATCAAACAGCCCCTGAATTTTGTCCTGAATTTCCTGAGGGTCTAGTTCGTTTGTAACATTATTCAAATCCATAGCGATTTGATAGAGCTTTGCTGCTTCTACCTTATCGCCTTTTATAGCAACCGAACGTCCGAGATTGTAATGAGCAAGTGCATAATTCGGGTTAAATTTGATTGCTTTTTCAAACAGTTCAATGGCCGGCTGAACCCTGCCCAAATCGTCGAGATAAATTACACCGAGGTTGTTGTATGCAATATCATACGAAGGGTCATATTTAATTGAAAGTTCATACTCTTTTATTGCCTCGTCAATATCGCCTTTACCCCAGTGCAGAAATCCGAGGTTACAATGGATTTTTGCGTTAGTCGGGTCAAGTTCCAATGCACGGCGATACACTGTCAGCGCGTTATTATATTCCTGCTTGTCGTAAAATGCGCTGCCCAGATTTATAAAAATATCAATATCCGTCGGCGTAAGCAAATACGCACAGTGATAAGCGCTTATTGCCGCATCGGTATTTTTTTCGGATTCCTGAAACACATACCCAAGTGTTTGAGCAATAATGCTTGTCCATTCAGGACGCGGGTTGAGTGTAATTGCGTTTTGGTAATAAGAAATAGCCGCTTTAGTTTCGCCTTTCAAATACAAAATGTTGGCAAGATTGCTGTAAAACTCCGCAGCATTGGGCTGAATTTCTATTAGTTTTAAATAAGATTCAACCGCACTGTCTAAATCGCCAAGCTCTTCGTAAACAGAACACAAAGAGCGATATGCCGTAATATTAAGGCTGTCTACAATAATAGCCATTTTGTATTCAAGTATAGCGTCTTCATACCTGCCCATTGCCCTGTAAATATCACCAAGAAGACAATATAAAAGGATGAAGCCGGGTGCTTTTTCAAGAGCTTCTCTATACAGGTCAACGGCTTCGTTTATACCGTTTCTTGCAACAAGAAACCAGCCCTTAAACAGCATAGGCATAAATTGAAGATATGAAACAACCTTGAAAACACTTTTTAAAGCGTGTTTATCAAACGGAAGAGTAAGAATAGAGAGCAAAAGCTCTTTTTGTCTTTGCAGCGTAATTTTGAAATTTTTAACAGACATTACGCGGTACAGATTGTATCTCAAAAAGTGTGCTCTTGAAGACGAAAAGGGCTTAAGATTGATTGCTTTTTGAGCAAATTCCATTGCATCGGGGAAGTGAGCCTTTTTTGTATGACAACAAGCCAGCATATAGTATGCCTGAGCATTCTTTTTATTTTTTTCAACCGCAAGGTTAAAATAATTGATTGCGCGGTCTATTTCATTTTTATAATAAAAAGCCATGCCGATTTTAAAATATACTGCGTCAGAATCTATATAAGACTCTAAAGCCCTCTGATACTCGGTTATAGCTTCATCAATATATTGACGTGCCTGATGTATATCAAGATGCCATTCAATGTATAAATCACCGAGTTTTATGTGCAGCTCTGCATTTGTAGGGTCATTAGCCAGTTCAATCTGGCATTTTTCTATTGCACGCTGAAGGCTGCTTGTCGGTTGAAAATCTTTTTTGGCTCTGTCTCTATACTGTAATAATCTGAACATGGTTGCTCTAATAATTTACTCTATACTTAATATTAAAATACTTATCATATTTTTGCAAACCGGCTAAAGAAACTTAAAAATTTGACCTGGCATTTTGTATGCGTTCAAGCTCAAGGCATTTTTGTATAATTTTGTCGCGGTCTTTTTCTTCAATTTCCGTAAACTCCATAACATACTCGTTTGCGCGGTAAAAATTCTTTTTTAAAATTACGCCTTCAAGTTTAATCAGGTGCTGTGCCGTGCTTAATCTCAACTGGGCCGGATAAAGCCTGTCAGGTTCAACAGGCGTCTCGCAGGTGAATCTTATCCCGCCTCCGCTTATGTCTACTGTTGAAGTTTTTATGTTGCCTTCCTCTTCTCTTATTATGTAAAAGTCTGTGATAAAAGGCATTCTAAGGTATTTGCGGCGTTGTATGACCTGATGGTGCTCGCTGAATTCGATGACTATCATTCCGTTGTATGGAGAATCAAATACGATGGAATCAAAAATCATAATCCCCGTAAAACTGTAAACAAAAGCTTTTATCTCTGTACCTTCGCTCAAATACGGTGCGTATTCGTTTTTTGATGCGGGAAACGACAGCGTTAATCTGTCGGATTCGGGTTCGAGAATATAACAATCTATGATTGTCTTTTTTATCCCCGCATCAACTTCTATCTGGACTTTTTGTCCTTTTTTTACGGAACTCAATGCCATGGTTTATAACTCTTTCAAAAATTGCTGCGGAGCAAGAACCGCAAGTACGTACCTGTCTGTTATATAAGTGTTTGCAACTCTTTGAATATCTTCAACGGTTACACTGTTCACCATATCAACAAATTTCCGTTCAAAATCAGACCCCAGCCCCTTGTCTTCGTAATAAGCAATAAGGCTGGCCTGCTGAAGATTTGTTTCCGTAAAGAACTGACGTTTGCCCAGAAGGTTGTTTTTTGCATTTTCAAGTTCAGCTTCTGTTACGGGAATTTGTTTTACTTTATCAAGTTCAACTTTAAAGCCCTCGAGTGAAGTTTTTATGTTTTTGGGTTCGGTTGCTATATATACATTAAACAATGCAGCGTTGTCATATATTTCGTAAGTGCTGCGCACAACATAAGCAAGACCTTTTTTATCTCTCAGCTCCAGAAACAATCTTGAAGACAACCCGCTTGAGCCGAGCATAGTGTTCATAACCATAATAGGCGCATAGTCTTTATCGAATATTGTAGGCACTCTCCAGCCCTGAATAATTTGAGCCTGCGATGCATCGTCTTTGGCTACCTTCACGGTTTGTGCTTTTTCGATATCTTCAACAGAGTTTGAAATTTCTGTTTCCGCACAATTTTGTATATTTTCAAAATACTTATTCAACAATCCTGCCGTATCTTCCGAATGAAAATCACCGACAAGGCTTATGACCTTCGGAGATTTTTCAAGAAGGCTTTTATACGCATTTTTTACGTCTTCAATTGTGATTGAATCAATATCTCTTAAAATATTTGTATAAGTGTGACCGTAGGGGTGATTTTTAAACACTGTTGAATAAAAAGCATTCATTGCAAGAGTTTTGGGCTCATCAAGCTCGGCTTGAATTTCGCCTTTAAGTTTGATAACCTCTTTTTCAAAATCCTCAAGCGTGGAGTTTTGAATTATATCAGACAGAATCTCTAAGCCTTTTTCAAAATCCTCGTTGAGGCACTGGAGTTTAAAACGTATAAAATCCTGTTTCATTTCGCTGTAGCAGTCTATTGCGTTTTCATCCAGTTCCTGAGCCAGAACCTGAGCGCTGCGTTTTTTGGTCCCCTGCAAAAACAGTCTGTTTAAAAGCGTATAAACACCAGCCTTTTTTTCGGGCTCGGTTATTTTAAAATAAAAGCAAAGTGCGTGGCGGGGGGTGTTTGTGTTTTCCTTAAGCACCAGCGGTATATTGTTATTTAAAATTATTTTTTCCATTTTTATATCCTTTTTATTCCGGCAATAATACTGTAGTTACGCAATGGTTCAAGTCCAGATGTTTGTTTGCGATTTTATTGACCTCATCTATTGTTATTTCTTCCAGAGCTTTTGAGTACTGCTCAACAAGGTCTAAGTCATCACAAACAGTCATGTAATAACCTATATTTTCGGCAATATCAGACACTGTTTCTGCGGATTCCGCAAAACGGACTTTGAGTTTTTTCTTTGCTTTAACAAACTCGCTTTCCGTCATATCGCCGTTCAAAAAGTTTGTCATCTCACGTTTGATAAGCTCAAGCGCAAGGTCTTTTTTGTCGGCTTTATAATTTGCCTGAACAAAGAAATTTCCGCCGTCTTTAAAGTTGTAAAAATCTGTTGTAACAACGTTGAACACAGGCTCTTTTGCTTTTTCGATAAGGTTTTGATAGAGTCTTGAGCTCTGACCTTCACCGAGGATTACGTTAACGATTTCAAGGGCAATATTTTCCTTTAAATCACGGGCAACCGGACCAAGCCAGCCTGTTATGGCAAAACCGGTATTTATTTTTCCTTTAAGCTCTATATATTTAGCCTCGCTTACCGGTGTATCAAGCTCGTGTTCGGGGTTTTCAAAATTTGTTCTGCCTTTAAAATCAAAGGCTTTGCACACAAGTTCAAGAATTTCTTTTGTATCAAAATCACCGGCAACAATTGTTGTTATATTATTAGGGGTGTAGTGGGTTTTGTAATAGTCCATAATAGTTTCTCTCGGAATAGAAGCTATTGTTTCGGGGAAGCCTATTACATCACGCTTGTACGGGTGTTTTGTATACATATTAAAGTTAGTGGAGTTATAAATTTTTGTCCACGGCTGATCCTGACGCATTCTTATCTCTTCGATAACAACGTGTCTTTCTCTTTTTTGTGACACTTTGTCATCGCCTAATTTGAACGCGGGGCCGATTTCTTCTTCAGGTATAACTGGGTCAAGCATCATATCCGCATGCAGCTCGATTGCTTCTTTTAAATAAGCGTTTTCAGGGCCTTTTGGCAGAGTTACGTAATAGAATGTGTAATCCTTCCACGTAGCGGCATTGACTATTGCACCTTTTGCCTCAAGAGTTCTGTCAAAATAACCGGCCTTGTGTTTGTGCGTACCTTTGAACATAAGGTGCTCCAAAAAATGTGATATGCCGTTATTTTCGTCTGTTTCATTGATTGAGCCTGTTTTCACCCAGCTTGAAACGTTTACAAGCCCGCCTTCTTTGTGGGCAAGCACGATTTTGTGGCCGTTTTCTCTTTCGTATATTTCAACAGGGCGTGTTAAATACGGATAATTTATTTCTTTTTTAGTGATATTTTCCACCTGATTTACCTCTATATTGCATATATCCAATCTTACGCAATAATTGTAGCAGATAATCAGAGGTTTTACACGTATAGACGGTGGATTTTACGACTTACTTTCTTTTTATTCTTGTTTTTATCGTGAAAATTTTTATAACAAAACTGTCAGCTGTTATTTGCAGAGTAATTATATTAATACCGTTAATTGTTATCTGATAATACTTAGATTCTCTTTTTAGTTTTTGGTATACAGCTTTTTGTTCTTCCGTATAAAAATCCGTCAATTTATAATATTTCCACCAGTAATCCCAAAATTGGTTGGTTTGGGAAACTTTCCATGGTTTTGATATTCCGAGATAATGTATTATGTTTGGAGAAAAGCAGCTTAAGTCGTTTAGTGAACAGTTCCAGCGCTTATCAATATAGCGGATTCTGCCTGACATAACAATATTTAATATATCCTGATCGAAATATTCAAACGGGGTGCCTCCGTTAAAAATCTCCCAAAATTTTTGCGCAGTGTTTTCTTCTCTCATTTGTTTTAAATTGAACACCATAATCCCAGAATTAAAATAAGATTTGCAATCAAGTTTTAATACGTTGTCAAAATAATCACGGAAGGTCATACCTTCTTTAAGGTATGCATTTTTTTGATATTGCGAAACCAGCCAGCTTACTTTAACCGCAGCAGCCAGATTATTGCCCAAATCCGTATTATACAAGTCAAACAAATCTTTTAAGACAACTATATCCACATCAAGGTAGAGCATTTTGTCGTAATTTTTAAAAATATCCGCAATAAATAATCTGTAAAATGTAGCCTGAGTAATATAACTGTTTGTACGTTCAACCGTATCATATTTGCTAAGGTTAAATTTTTCGGATAGATCTATTACATCAATAAAATTAAAACTACAGTTGGCATTCAGTTTTTTAAGATTTTGTATTTTATTTAAGCAATCCTCGGGAACACCGCTGCATAAAATGTTAAACTCCAAATAAGAATCCTTTTTTGCATTTTTTAATATTGACGCAACAACAGCAGAAAGTTGAGGGGCATAGTTTTTGTCAATAGCAAACACAACAGGTATTTTATTCATGTTTAATCCTTTCATCTTGTTAATAAATCCTGAAGTTTATTTATTACTTTTAGTGCATCAACGCTTTTGCAGCAACGGTTTTTGTCTTTTTTAAGTTTGCATTTTCTTTTCATACAGGGATAGCACTCTATATCAGGAAAAAAGCAGGCGCAGTTTTGCCCGTAGGGCGCGTTTCTTTTTGCTGCGGTAGCGGTAAAAATCGTTATGACAAAAGGTTTTTCTGCTGCCCAGGCAATGTGAGCACTGCCGGAATCCGGAGAAATTACAATATCGGCATTTCTGAACACTTCTGCAAGTTCAGCGAGGTTTGTTTGTCCCGCAAGTATAACAGGATTTTTAACGGAGGTTGAGATTCTCTTTATAAGGGGCAAATCGGCATCCATACCCGTAAATATCAGGTTGGCTCTGTCATTGAGCCAATCTGTAACCTGCTTCCAGCAATTTTCGTCCCAGTGTTTGTTCTCCCACGTTGTTGCGGGAGAAATCACAACATTTTTTTTGTTCGGGGCAAGTGAGTCAAGCAGTGTTTTTATCTTTGTTACGGTTTCCGAACCGGCCTGCGGCAGCTCAAACACGGGCGCATCAGCAGGCGCCCCCAGATATTGCGCAAGTTCAAGGTTTCTTTTTACTACGTGATAATCGGGGTCAAAAAGTTCGTGCGAGGCTTTTACGGTTTCGTTTGAAAAAAGCTGCGAAAACTCACGCCCGCCCGAGAGCGTAATTTTTCTTTTTATATTTAAAAAAGGAAGCAGTATCGAGCTTTTTAAAAGCTGCTGGGTGTCAAGCACTATGTCATAATTTTGTGCATTAATTGAATTTATGATTTCAAAAAAATCTTTTATATTTTGAATTGAAAGCCCCCGTTTTTTCCATGTTTTTTTAGGTATGATAAAACATTTATCTACGTTTTTGTGACCTTCGACAAAAAGCGAGGCTTTATCTTCAACAACCCAGCCGATTTGGCAATCAGGGTATTTTGATTTTAATGCATTGACAAGCGGTAAGGTATGTATGGTATCGCCTATTGCACTCAGGCGCAGAATTAGTATTTTCAGCATAAAAAAATTATATCACAGTACAAGTATTGTAGTATTTTCTTATTTTGTTTTTCAAAATTTAGACTTTTGCGTAATAAAAAATCAATTGTTTACGGTTATCCTTAAAAAAAGCTAAATAAAAGCTTTTTTTAAAATATGAAAAAGATAAGAAAGGTAAAAAAATGAGTTTCAATCCGTTACAAGAAAAAGGAACCCCCATAGAAAAACAAATACGCAGCTGGCATGAAATAGCCAAAAAACCGTTCAATAAAAACGATGTTGACTGTTATACAAGGACAAGACAGATTCTTATGAACGGTATTGAGGTCGAAGCGTGGAATTTTAAACACAACTTTTCAAGAAATTGCAGCGACCCTGAGATTAACAAGTTTATTGCCTCAACAAGACGCATTGAAGACATGCAGCAAACAACCGTAAACTGGCTGACGCCTTCTGACCAGTCGATTTTAGAAACTACGCTCGGCTATGAACAGGTGGCAGTTGACCTGACAGCCTGGATGGCACAAAACGAGCCCGACCCGTATGTTAAAGAAACTTTTGACTTCGGGCTTTTAGAGGACTTTGACCACCTTTACAGATACAGTCAGTGGGCATATCTGGAACACGGCATAAGCCCTAATGACATTGTACAGGGACAAACAGATGTTATGCTCAGCCGTCCTACACAAAACCACCACAACGATAACACTTTAAGATTAAGAAAGCCTTATGACAAAGCCACTGCTGACCCTCAGACAAAAGTTAACATTTATACTCTTGTTTCAGGCGAGCAGCAAACCCACAACTATTACGCCGAACACGGTATGGAATACGGCAACCAGTGCATAAGAGAAACCTACGCCGAAATCAAAGACGTGGAAGAAGAACATGTTTCCATGTACGAATCATTAATAGACCCTACGGAAACTCCTCTTGAAAAACTGCTATTACACGAGTTTACAGAGGTATGCAACTACTACACCTGTGTTGAAGATGAGGCGGACGAACGTATTAAAAAAATATGGGAAATGTTTTTGGAATACGAAATCGCTCACTTAAAAATTGCCGCCGACCTGTTTAAAAAATACGAAAAACGCGACGCTGAAGAGGTTATCGGTACAAAAGTCGTTATACCAAACCGCTTTAAATCACAAAAAGAATACGTGACAAAAATTCTGGAAACCCAGATACAAAAACGACTTTCCAATGACGGTATGGATTATACCGAAATAGACAAACTACCCGATGACTGGAAAAGTTATAAAGTTCAGAAAAAAACAGGGGAAGAAGGTTCTCCGACGGAAATGACAGTCCAAATTATCGCAGCGGCAAAAGGCAGAGATTTGATTATTGCCGGCGATAACCTGAAAGAGAAACAGGCTCAGCTGCTGGAACAGGGGCTTGAACCTCAGGCTCAGGCTCCGGATACTGTTTCTGTCGAACAGCTTAAAAAGATGATGAAAGAAGAAGAAATAGAACACGAGTGTGTTTAAGACGTAAATCCGATTGAAATTGCTGCGGGCGGGTTGTTTAACCTCCCCGCAGTTTTTTGCCTGAAATTCATTAAGTTAAGTAAAAAAAATTTTTATTCCCTAACAAAAAAATTTATTTATGATATTTTGAATACACACAACAGTAATGGTCTAAGGTTAAGGAGTAAAAATTATGCAAATACCGCCCGTAAATGTTTCTGCATCAACTCAAGCACAACAACCTGCCTCCTCCGTTGCACAAAAAGCACCGGAAGAAAACTTGCAAAACGGATTTAAAACAGTATACAACGCATTTGTGTCCGATGTTGTTAACCTCAAAAACAAAAAGCCGGCCCAGCAGGCAGCTATCGGGATATTAACTTTAGGTTCTGCCGTTGCAGGTCTTTGCAGCGCCAAAAAAGGACTTGCAAAAGCAATAAATATGATTGTTATGGCCGCAGTAGGTTTTGCTGCCGGTATAGGCGTAACAAATGCTGCCGATAAATACAAAAAACTTTTCTCGCCAACCCCTGTTGAACAGGAAAAACCTGAAGCCGACGAACCTGTCAAAGCCGGAGAAAAATCGGAAAAAGACGATAAAGTAAAAGAAAACGAAAACGACAAAAAGCCTGAAAAAAAAGACGATGACGAAAAGGAAGATAAAGATTAATTTCAGAAAGTTATAAAACAAACGGCCGCAAATATTGTCCGAGAAAAATTCGTGGTAAGGAGCAAAGCGGCGTGAACGAATTTTTGGAGTGTCACATTGTTCACATAGTGAAGCCATTTTTCAGGCTTCACCACAGTTCAGCCGAAAAAGAAGGCAAAGGTGAGCAGTGACGGCTCGAAGGCTCGAGGCGGCAACTGCGACACTAGATTAGATAACGGCCGTTTTATTTTAAATCAATACCGCTCTTAATGCGACCAAATCTTCGTACGCTGCGCCTGCTTCGGCCAGTTCTTCGGCCGTAATTCCGAAAAGGCTTATTATATCTTTTGTTTGTGCACCTAAATCAGCGGCTTTTATTTTTTTTATGACAAACTTAACCGCCTCTTCCCGCGAACAGCAGGAAGGCAGCGCCCCTATTGCAGCGCCGGAATGTACACAAGTCTGAAAATTTCTTTTTTTAGCCTTTCCCATACCCTAATCTTTATTCTTACTGGCAAGAAAACTTAATAACAGCATTATAACAGAAATTAAAATTGCATATACAAAGAATTTTAAAGACGTTCCGACAATAAAGCTTGCTATGGCTCCGGATATAACGGCAACCGAAGACAGAATCAGTACTGTCTGGTTTTGAGAAAATCCTCTGTGCAAAAGCTTGTGATGCAGGTGCTCCGCATCAGGGGTAAAAGGCGACACGCCTTTGGCAATTCTTCTTAAAGAAGAAAAAGTTATATCAATAATAGGCACCGCAAGGATGAAAAACGGTACAAACATTGTTAACTCGGGTGATTTCATAACCCCTGTTATAGAAAGAGTTGCGAGTAAAAAGCCCGCAAATAATGAGCCGGAATCCCCCATAAAAATCTTTGCGGGGTGGAAATTGTATGTCAAAAATGCAAGCATTGAGCCGGCAAGAATAAAAGCAATCAACGCGCTTATTCCGTTAGACGGCGTCATTGCGACGGCAATCAACCCCAGTGTAACCGAGCTTATTGTCACAATTGAACCTGCAAGCCCGTCAACACCGTCAATAAAGTTCAATGCATTTGATATACCTACAATCCATAGCACCGTAACTATGTAAGAAACTACAAGCCCGAGCTGTACTGGCGCCCCGAATGGGTTATATATCGTACTTACGCTTATACCCAGCAAAAACACTATAGATGCAATCGCTATTTGTATCATCAGTTTAAATTTTGCATTGAGTCCGTAAATGTCGTCTATCAACCCGAGCAAGAACATCAAAGAACCGCCCAGCAGTATCCCTGATAAAAGCTTTCCGTAAGGATAATAGCTGAGTATTACAAGCAGCAAAAACGACAGCATTGAGCTTGACCATATTGCAATCCCGCCCAGTCTTGCTATCGGCCCGTGGTGGATTTTTCGTTCATTAGGTTTGTCTATAAGGTTGTTTTTCTTTGCAAACCAGATGACATACGGCATTATAAAAAATCCGAGCAAATATGCCATTATCATCCCTAATATATGTGCGTCTGTGAGTTTTAGCGTAAACATTATACTCTCATTCCTTCATACAACGGATATTTTTTACACAGTTTTAAAGAACGTTCTCTGAGGTTTTGCAGAGCAATTTCGTTATCTGAAGCGGTTACGGTAGAGGCAATAATTTTTGCTACTTCAACCATGTCGTCTTCTTTAAAACCTCTTGTTGTCACTGCGGCAGCGCCGAGTCTTACACCGCTTGTAACAAAAGGACTTTGCGGGTCATTCGGCACAGTGTTTTTGTTTGCCGTAATTCCGACTCTTTCAAGCACGTTTGCAATATCTTTACCTGTTTTATTGAATTTTCTTAAATCAAGCGTCATAAGGTGATTTTCCGTGCAGCCGCCTACAATATCCATCCCCTCATCCATCAATCCGTCAGCAAGAGCCTTTGCGTTTTTAACGATTTGTGCTGCATACTCTTTAAATGACGGGTCTAAAGCTTCTTTAAGCGCAATTGCCTTGCCTGCTATTATGTGTTCCAGAGGCCCGCCTTGCATGCCGGGGAACACAGCCTTGTCGATGCCTGCTGCGTGTTCTTCATCACACATAATAATACCGCCTCTCGGGCCTCTTAAAGTTTTATGTGTGGTCGTTGTAACAAAATGTGCATAACCTGCCGGCGAAGGGTGTACACCGCCTGCAACAAGTGCGGCAATGTGTGCTATATCCGCCATAAGATAAGCGCCGACAGAGTCTGCAATTTCTCTGAAACGTTTAAAATCTATGATTTTTGAATAGTTGCTTGCGCCTGCAATTATAAGTTTGGGTTTATGTTCTGTTGCCAGTTTTTGGACTTCATCGTAGTCTATTTCGCCGTTGTCGTTAACGCCGTAGCTCACGATGTTGTAGTTTATGCCGGAAAAGTTAACGGGTGAACCGTGGCTTAAGTGCCCGCCGTTAGATAAATCCATGCCCAAAACCGTATCTCCGATTTTTAAAGCATACATAAATACGGCCATGTTAGCCTGAGCGCCGCTGTGAGGCTGAACGTTTGCGTGATCCATTTTAAATAATTCGCACGCTCTTTTTTGAGCAAGCTCTTCGATTATATCAACATTTTCACAGCCGTTATAAAATCTTTTGTGAGGTTTGCCTTCTGCGTATTTATTCGTCAAAACGGAACCGCATGCCGCCATAACCGCAGGGGATGTAAAATTCTCGCTGGCGATTAATTCTATTGTGTTTTGCTGTCTGTACAGCTCATTTTCTATTGCCTGTGCAACATCAGGGTCAACTCTTCTTATAACATCCAATTCCATTGTAAACCTCCCTAATCTCATTGTTTTTCTTAATTTTACATCAGCTATAAATAAAATCAAAATACTTTGTACTAAATACTAAATATCTTTAAGAACAACTTGAATAGCAAAAAATAATATTTTTACGTTTTGAAACATACAAAACGAATTTCGACAACAGGAACATTATAAAAAATATTATGGAAATAAACTTTAAAGGATTCCAAAATACGGGAATAGGTCTTGATGTAAACAAGTATTCAAAACAACTGTTAAAAAACAATAAATATTTCAAAAGTCCGCCGTATGTACATTTAACGCTTACAACAACGCTAAACGATACAGGTGATAAAGATAAACAAATTTTTGGCGAAATTTTGAAACGATTTCCGAATTATCACAACAAAGACACAATAAACTTTTTTTATGACAGGTATTTTTCGGAAGCCCGGAAACAATATCAAAAAGAGTTCTGGCTAAACGGCAAACCGCTTATTTTGAGGGATGAAAATCTTGGCGTTTTTTCAAAACTTGCACAGCTTTTTACAAAGCTTTCCAAAATGCCGGATAATAAATTGCAGACAAGTTTTGACTACCTGTATTCTGACAACTGCAAGATAAATTTCAATTATTTTTCACTTAAAAATCAGAGCTATCTTTTGGAACATTTCCACAAGCCCGATACAATACGACAAAACGCAAAAACAATGATTAAAGAATTTGAAAAGGTTATGCTCGAATATTTTTTCTAATCTGGTGTCGCAGTTGACGCCTCGAGCCGTCACTGCTCACCTTTGCCTTCTTTTTCGGCTGAACTGTGGTGAAGCCTGAAAAATGGCTTCACTATGT
>CALUTJ010000023.1 GCA_944323685.1 Candidatus Gastranaerophilales bacterium
CCATTTTTCAGGCTTCACCACAGTTCAGCCGAAAAAGAAGGCAAAGGTGAGCAGTGACGGCTCGAAGGCTCGAGGCATCACTGCGACACTAGATTAGATAAATACGGTTGTTAAATCTTAAATTTTAACTTACCCTGCATAAGCTCCTTCAAACTTAAAACACACAATACATAAACATCGTGAAAAGCTTTATATACACAGAATTAAGACTTTTTCGGATTTTTTTTAAAAAGCATATATTTGTAATAAAATATTTACTGTAAAAATAATTTGAGGATATTCTTATGACAAGACCGATGACAATTGCAGAAAAAATACTGGCAAAACATGCCGGCTTAAGTGAAGTTACGCCGGGGCAGCTTATCAGTGCAAAGCTTGATATCACACTTGCAAATGACATAACAGGGCCTGTCGCAATAAAAGAATTCCAAAAAATCGGAGTGGATAAAGTTTTTGATAAAGACAGAGTCGTCTTTGTACCTGACCATTTTGTCCCGAACAAAGACATTAAATCAGCCCGGCAGGCAAAAAGTGTCAGAGAGTTTTCCAAAGAACAAAACCTGAAAAACTATTTTGAAGTCGGTAGAATGGGAATTGAACACGCACTGCTGCCCGAAAAAGGCATTGTTACAGCAGGTGATTTAATCATAGGGGCTGACTCACACACCTGCACTTACGGAGCATTAGGCGCTTTTGCCACAGGTGTCGGCTCAACAGACCTTGCCTGTGCAATGGCAAGCGGTGAAACATGGTTTAAAGTACCTTCAACAATTAAAGTTGAGTTTAACGGAAAACTCAACAAATGGGTAAGTGCAAAAGATTTAATATTACACCTGATCGGGGATATAGGTGTAGACGGAGCGCTTTATAAAGTTCTTGAAATCGGCGGCAGCGCAATTGAAGAAATGGAAATGGACGGCCGATTAACCATCTGCAACATGGCTATTGAAGCCGGAGCTAAAGCGGGAATAATTGTTCCCGACAAGGTTACAAGAGAATATTTAAAGAACAGAAGTCTCAGAGAACCTGTATTCTACACAAGTGATACAGATGCACAGTATGAAAAAGTTCTTGTGTATGATGTTTCCAAAATTGAACCAACCGTTGCATTCCCTCATTTGCCGGAAAATACAAAACCGATTTCTCAAGTGGGTGAGATAAAAATAAATCAATCGGTAATAGGCAGCTGTACAAACGGCAGACTTTCCGACCTCGCTGTTACGGCAGAAATTTTAAAAGGAAGAAAAGTTCACCCTGACGTACGTTTGATAGTATTTCCGGGAACGCAGGATATTTATCTTGAAGCAATAAAACTCGGTTATATACAAACAATCATAGAAGCTCAAGGCGCTGTCTCCACGCCGACCTGCGGGCCTTGCTTAGGCGGATACGCCGGCATTCTGGCAGAAGGCGAAAGATGCATCTCTACCACAAACAGAAACTTTGTCGGACGAATGGGACACGTAGACAGCGAAGTTTATCTCGCTTCACCGGCTGTTGCAGCCGCAAGTGCTGTACTCGGAAGAATAGCTTCCCCCGTGGAATTGGATTAAAATCTAACGAACAAAGTATTACCAAACAAACTAATATTTGATACAATATATTTTATGAATTCCTCCAGAGTAATTGAAATATTCAGACAGAGTGCAACATTTGCTTTAGGTAAAATGCTTGTTAACCAGACTCAGGATTTTTTTGAAACCCTTGGCGAAATGGGCATAAGAACCTGTCAGGTGTTTTATCTTACAGTAAAGGCTCTCATTCAAAGACAAATGAAATGGAAACTGATTATAGATCAGTGTTCACGTTTTGCTGTTGATTCTCTGCCCATAACTCTGACCATTGTCGGTATGGTTTCGGTTATTATCTCTATGCAGGTTGCACCTGAGATGGTTAAACAGGGCGGAGAAAAATTTGTCGGAGCGCTGATGGCGGTTGTTACAACAAGAGAACTCGGTGTTATTATGTCAGGTTTTGCAATTATTTCAATGATAGGCTCCTCTTATGCTTCAGAAATTGCGACAATGAGGGTAACAGAGCAGATTGATGCCCTTAAAGTGCTAAAGGTTAACCCGATAGAGTATCTTTTTATTCCGCGTGTTGTTGCGGGTTTTGTTATGATGCCCGTTGTTGTGATAATAGCCTCCACTTTCGGGCTTATATGTTCGGGAATTGCCGCACACTTAAGCGCCCATATAAGCAGACTTAACTATATAAGCTCACTGTGGCAGGGGTTGTATCTTAAAGATATTTTTGTATCTCTGGGGAAAGCAGCCTGCTTCGGCGCCGCAATTGCCATAATCAGCAGCACATGCGGCTACCTTGCTTACGGCGGAGCAAAAGGTGTAGGGCTTTCTACAACCAAAGCCGTTGTATGGTCGTTTGTTGCGATTTGCATAATCGACTATATTTTCGCGTCAATATTCTTCTTTTAAAAAAACACAGAAAATTTAACTTATACTAACCCACAAGGACAAAAACAATGAGCATAGATGTAAGACATCTTAAAAAATCTTTTAAAGACAAAACCGTTCTGGATGACATATCGTTTAAGGTTGAAGACGGAGAGATTCTGGCGGTTGTCGGACTCAGCGGTGCAGGGAAAAGCACCATATTAAAACTTATTTGCGGGCTAACTCAACCCGACAGCGGGGAAATTATTGTTTCACCGGGGGACATAGCCATGGTTTTTCAGTATTCAGCGTTGTTTGACTCCTTGGACGTTTTTGAAAATATAGCTTTTGCACTCAAAGAGAGAAAAGAATTCAAAAACAAATACACTCAAAAGCAGCTGGAAGAAATAGTTGCCCAAAAATTGAAACTTGTCGGACTGGAAGGCATTGAAAATAAAATGCCGCACGAACTCTCAGGCGGTATGCAAAAACGCGTAAGTTTTGCACGTGCGGTTGTAACAGACCCTAAAACAATTTTATATGACGAACCTACTGCCGGACTTGACCCTGTGTCATCAACAATGATTGAAGATTACATAGTAAGACTCAAAGACGAGTTCAATCCCGCATCCGTTATTGTTACACACCAATTATCCACCATTCAAAGGTGTGCGTCAAAAGTCATCATGTTGTATAATACAAAAATCGTATACTCCGGAACCCCTCAGGATATGATAGAAGGCGGAAACGAGTACACAAAACAATTTATAAACGCCTGCATTGACGGCCCCATGAAAGTAGCAGGAAGCGATTAATAAAAAATAAAAGGAATTTTATAAAAATGCGTTTTTCATCCTCATTTAAAGTCGGTTTATTAACTTTATCAGCACTTATAATATTGATTTTTTCAATACTATGGATAAAAGGCAGAGCACTTTCAGCCGGCGAAAGGCTGTTTGTAGATTTTAAAGATATTAACGGGATGCGTCCGGGTTCTGCCGTACAGTTAATGGGGCTTAGGATAGGTCAGGTGGAAGAAATCACACCTGTTTTAACAAACCCTGATGACCCGTATGTAAGGGTAAAGTTTGTTATAACAGAACCTGACATAACAATACCTAACGCATCAACAATCTCAATCCAGCAGTCAGGTATTATTGGTGAACAGTTCCTTGAAATTACCCCGCCAAAATTAAGAACCATTTATCTTCCGATAAACAAACGCTCACAGGTGCTGCACGCTAATGACAAAGTGCAGATGATTTTGAGCAACAAACCTTATGATGTAGGTAAGGTAAAAAAAATAGAAATTATCCAGACAAAAACTTTGCCGATAAATATTCAGGAAGAAATAAAAACACCTTCAGCCTACAAGGTAGGTTACATTGTTACTTTGCCGGGGCTTCAGCTTCCTGACAGGCTTCAGGCCAAGGTTAAAACCGCCGATTCTAAACACTATTTATTCTTAAAACCTTATACAAAAATGGAACTTGCTTATCCTAAATCAACCTCAAGATTTACGGTAATTGAACCGTTAAGACTCTCTGACTTTATGGATTTGCAATACAGAGCAGCAATGGCGCTGGCAGAAACAAACGAAAAGCTCAGTGCACTTATGTCTGACGACATTATTGCCGATTTAAAAAATATCGTAGCAAATGTTGATATGCTGACAATAAAAGCCAACTCAACACTTGACAAAACACAGGCTCTGCTTGATTCTTCAAGAAAAGATCTGGATTCTTTGATGGTTACAACAGACAAACTGTCAGGCAAAATTATTGTTCTTACTGACAACATTAACAAAATTATAGGCGACGAAGACTTTAAAGACACACTGATGTCAACAACAAAATCAATTGACAGATTATCGCAGAATCTGAACAAAGTTCTTGAAGATCCAAAAACAAAAGAAACTATGGATAACCTGAATGTTGCAAGTAAGAATATATCCGAAATTGCCACTTACGTAAACACAATGACAAAAGACCCTGTCTTAAAAGAACAGATTAATACAACGGTTACAAAGTTCAATAAAGCACTCGATGACCTGTCCTGTACATTAGAAACTGTTAACGGACTTACAACGGACAAAAAAGAAGAACTCAATGACACAATTAACAATGTTAACGAAACTTCCAAAAACCTTCGCAAGTTCTCGGAAAAATTGAACAAACGATTCCTGCTGTTCAGGTTAATGTTCTAAATAAAGGAGAAAGTATGAAAAAGAAAATAACACTTATCGCATTAATATCAGTATTATTATCAACAGCAATAAGCAACATTGCTTTGTCAGATACTACAGATATGGTAAAGGCTTTTGGAAAAATTGCAGAGATTTATGCGGAAGATATGCTCCCTGTATTGCGTGGACCAGCTAAAAGCTGCACGCCCGCATCTTCACAAAAAGGACTTTTGATAATTTACGGTAAAAAGGGAAATAATTGTCATTTGTTTTATCAGGGGATAGATTGCAATTTACCCGAAGATGTGCTGCAAAAATTTGTTCTGTCTTTGACCGTAGTATCAGATAATGCAAAAAGAGGATATATAAATCCAAATTCATCAGCAGATAAGACTCTTTCCGGCATTATTTCAAATCCTCAATATTGTAAAATACAACAAAATAGTTATTAGTATAGTAGAGAGAAAGTATATGAGGAAACATATGAAAAAAAATATAAAAACTATCTTAACAGCATCATTGCTCACACTGTGCCTGTGCAGCTGCGCAATGGCAAAAGACAAAACAATGGAAGACATTTTCCGTCAGGGGTACATGCAGGGCGCCAAAGAGCAGGCTAAGGTAATGCTGCCTATCTGGGAAAAAGCGGCAAAGTGCACTCCGGCAAAATCAAATGACGGAAGCCTCGAGATTTACGGGAAAGAAAACGGGCAATGTCATATAAGATATTCGCACAATGATTGTTATCTTCCTGATAAAGTTCTTAAAAAATACACAAAAGCAGCTATAAAACACATAAATAACACCCTTGCCGGCAACTGTGACCCATTTTCAGCAGAAACAAGATATATGCAGTCCGTACAAAACAATGAACAGTACTGTAAAATCAAATATTAATAAACAAAGATTTTTAATTTACCCCTGACCTGTGTCAGGGGTAAATTGTAAAAGAACACACAGTTTTATTTTTTACTGCATATGGTTTTGAATAGTTAATTTCAATATTTATACAAAATAGAAATTGTTAACATAATAAAAATATTATGTATATTTTTATTACATTAATGGCAATTTTTGTTAATAAAATATCTTTTACAAATTAAGGTCTATTTTAATTAAGTATTGGAAGGTTAAATGGTTTCTCCCTGTTATTTCCCAAATTACGGGTACAACAATTTTTATAGCGGTGTTCAAACACGGGTTCCGCAATATTCTCAACCGGCGCTAACTCAGGGATTGCCTCAATACAACCGATTGCAAAATTACAATTATTCGGGATATTTTAATCAATATCAACCGGCTAATGCTGCATATTATACGCAACCGATAAATTATACATATAGCAATTTGAACAATAATATAAAACTCGCAGAATCTTTGTTGAATGAATTTAATTCTCAATATCCCAATCTTGAATCATTTACAATGTCCGAGCTGCGTTCAATAAAAGCTCAAAAATATAATCCTCATTCTATTCAAACAACAGTATTAAAGGGAATTGCCGACAGAGATTTTGAAAAAATGATTTCTTAT
This sequence comes from Candidatus Gastranaerophilales bacterium, assembly GCA_944323685.1. Classification (GTDB taxonomy): domain Bacteria; phylum Cyanobacteriota; class Vampirovibrionia; order Gastranaerophilales; family Gastranaerophilaceae; genus Limenecus. Next base: position 6,112 of record CALUTJ010000023.1, read on the forward strand.
CTCAACAAAAGACCTAATCAAAGATTGATGACGTTTGACGAATATCTTGCAATGGTAAAACAAGAATTTGCGACATATAATATGGGCAATTGCGGTGAAAGGGCTTATATTTTGCATGACAGGCTTAACAAAACGGGAATAAAAAATCAAGCTGTTATTGAAATAAGCGGAAATAAAAATTATAACAATCACGTTTTTAATGTTATAGGGCTTGCACCAGACGCTGTTTTTAATAAACCTGAAACCTGGGGGCCTGAAGCTATTGTAGTGGATGCCTGGAGCAACAGGATTATGAAACCTCAAGAAGCTTTTAATTTTTATAATCATTTTTTTGAATACGGGCAAAATAACCCGATGAAGGTAGACAATTTAGATATAACAAAACTGTTTAAACCTTCCGTTCAGACATATTAATAACAAACCCGACCTTAAAATATATAACTTGTGCTAAGATTATTACTATGAGTATTCAAAAATCCAACCTGCCCGCAGAGGTAAAACAAACCCTTGCCGTAATACCGGAGCTAAGCGGTTCTTATCAGTATTTTGATAACAACGGCGAAATTATTTACGTGGGCAAAGCCAAAAACTTAAAAAAAAGAGTCTACAGCTACTTTAACAAACACCACGACTCGCCAAAACTCAGGGTTATGGTGCCTCAGATTGCAAAAATCCAGTTCATTGTCACCGACAGCGAGGTTGAGGCTCTTATTCTTGAATCTCACCTTATAAAGAAACACAAACCAAAATACAATGTACTTTTAAAAGACGATAAAAAATTCCCGTATTTCGTCATAACTGATGAAGAATACCCGAGAATTATAGTTGCACGAAAAGCCAACAAAAATAAAATCAAAGGCAAATATTTCGGCCCATATACAGATTCACGTGCAATGTACGCAACTTTGGATTTGATAAAAAAGTTGTTTCCGCTAAAACAATGCAAAAATCCTAAATTTAAAGACCGCCCCTGCCTGTATTACCACATAGGACGCTGTATGGCACCATGTCAGAGGCTTGTCACACCTGAAGAATACAAAAAGGTTTTAAAAAACGTGGAACTTTTTTTAACGGGTAAACAAAAAGAACTGGTTGACGCGTTAAAAAAAGAGATGGAAAAATACGCAGCTACAGAGGACTTTGAAAAAGCTGCAAGGTATCGTGACAGCTGGCTTGATGTACAAAAAACAATGGAACATCAAAAAGTCGTATTTGAAAACACAAACATAAATCAGGATATAATCGCGGTCTACAGCGAAGGCAGTCTTTTTGTTGTATCTCTTTTACAAATACGACAGGGCAGACTTACTGATAAAAAAGATTTTCAATTTTCTAACACAGAAACTTTTGAACAGACAGAAGAAAATTTTGCAAACGAAAGCGAAGTTCTGGCAGCATTTTTAAAAGAATACTATACACTTGCATCAGAATTTGATATACCTAATACTGTTGTTGTTCCCCGTGTTTTAGAAAAAGAAGATATCGAACTCTATGCAAAATGGCTGGAATCAGTTGCTAATAAAAAAGTAAAAATAACAGATTCGCCAACAAAAAGAAATATTGAGCTTTTAAACCTTGCTCAAAAAAATGCAAAATTCTATTTTGAAAAAGTAAAACTTCAAAAATTGACGGAAATTCAAAGAGACTACAACGAAGTAGGCAGCTATATTCAAGAAAAACTCGGTCTGTCAAAATTCCCGTATGTTGTGGAGTGCTTTGATATCTCACATATTCAGGGTACAAACACGGTTGCTTCAATGGTTACTTTTGAAAACGGACTGCCCAAGAAATCACGATACAGAAAATTTAAGGTGAAATCTACGGAATCAAAACCCGATGACTTTAAATCCTTGCAGGAGGTTGTGGAAAGAAGATACTTCGGCAAGTTGACAGAAACTCTGCCAATGCCGGATTTAATAATAATAGACGGCGGCAAAGGCCAGTTATCATCCGTTCTGGAAATCTTTGATGCACACAATTTTCACCCTGATGTTGTTTCTCTTGCCAAAAGACTGGAGGAAGTCTTTAAACCTCACCAATCCAATCCCGTAATATTCCCGATTAATTCACCGGCTTTGTACTTTTTCCAGAGAATAAGAGACGAAGCTCACAGATTTGCAATAACCTTCCACAGGCAGCTGCGCGGCAAAAAAGCCACTGAATCGGTACTTGATGAAATAAAAGGGCTGTCTAAAGCCAATAAAGAAATACTAATGCACGAATTTAAAGACGTTAAAAAGATTTCTCAGGCAAGTTACGAACAGTTGAAAGAAAAAACAAACGCCCGTACGGCAAAGGCTGTTTACAACTTTTTTAATCCGAATATACAAATTACGTAAAGTATTTTTCAAGAGCCTGTTTATCAAAAACTTCTATACTGTCTTTGCTGTGTAAAAATATCAGGCAAGTAAGCATTGATTTGAACATGGAAAATTCGTTTAAAGAAAACTTCTTCATCAAATCAGCGATATTTTCAGCCAAAAATTCAGTTATAAGCGTTTTATTTTTAAATACAAGCGAGGTAAAATAATCAAGCCCCTCTTTTGTGTTTATACCTTCAAAATACAGGATATCCGGTGACTGAAACTCGATAAACCTCATTGCTTTATCAAGGTTAAAGCCTATATGCTCGTTGAGTTCACACTGGTTAACATTTTCGAGATTATATTTTGTGATAGATTCAATTGTCATTACATTTTTGTTTTGAGTAGCTATCTCCGACAAAATAGAATAAATCATATGCGTTTTTCCGCATAAAGAAGAACCGCAAACAAGGATTATTCCGGGAGCATTAATAGCTTTTGCTATTGTGTTTATCTTTTTGTCATCAAGTCCACACTCGGAAAGTTTTTTCGGAGGCTTATATATTTTGACGGAAATTCTCTCGCCGTGTATTGTAGGGAAGGCGGATATACTGGCAATAAGAGCCACATCATCAACTTTGAAACTCAATTTTCCCAGCTGTGGAAGCTCAGACACAGTAGGGTCAAGATTGGATAACGTTTTCAACTTTGCAATAAATGAAGAAACAAGTATGGAAGGGATTTCGCCGGTTAATATATTTTGCGAGTTGTCTTTAAATATAACACTCAATCCGTTTGGCACATGTTCAAAAAAGAGTTCATGCACGTCTTGCAATATAGCCTGCTTTAATACAGCACGAATCATTTTTTGTATATGCTCGTCAGAAAGCCCCGAAGAAACCTCAGTTCCGTTCAAGACCTCTCTCCAGTCATATTTGGGTTTGTCATCATCAATAAAAATCTGCCCGACAGAACTTGAGCTTGTGTAATACTCTTCTATCTTTTTTAAAATTGCATGTTCGGAAGATATTACGGGTTCTATCTCGCATTTTGCATCTTCTACAATTTTATCTATTGCAAACAAATCCAGCGGGTCTGACATTGCCACAGTTAATATGCCTTCAATTTCAAAAAGCGGTATGACCTTATATTTTTGAGCGTTATTAAGATTGATATAGCTCAAACATTTTTTATCAAGGGAATAATCCTCAAGATTTACGTATGGAATATGGAGTTTGCCCTCCAAAAATTTAAGCAGCGTATCTTCTTCGATAAGTCCTGATGAAATCAAAACCTGACCTATGTTTACGTGCTGGGCATCGGCAACCTGTTGTGCGGTTTCCAAATCCTCGTATTTGATAAGATTGTCACGCACAAGGTCATATTTTAATTTTTCGAGTGTTTTATTTCTTACAAACTCCATTGTTTTGCCCGCTTTTATTTAAGATATTCTTTTACTTTATTTATAACTTCGTCAAGTTCAAAAGGTTTGGTTATATATTCGTTTACGCCTGTTTCCTGTCCGATTAACTTGTCATCCTCCTGAGAACGTGCTGTCACCATGATAATCGGAATATCTTTGTATTTGTTGTCATATTTTAAAAGACGGCTGATTTTGTATCCGTTAATTTTAGGCATCATAACATCAAGTATCATCAAATCCGGCATGATTTCTTTTGCCATATTAAGCCCGGCCTCGCCGTCATAAGCGCAAAAACATTCGTACCCCTGCGCCTCAAGCATAAATTTAAGAGTTTCTACAATATCCTGCTCGTCATCAACAATAAGAATTTTTTTATTATCACTCATTTATAGCTATACCTCCGCCAAATCGTTTTGAGAAACCTCTTTGTTTAAAGAATTTTCCACAAACTCAAACAGTTCTTTTGCATCGGCTCCGCCTTCAGGAAAGGTTGCCGATGAATACAATATATCATATTTTGAGTCTGTCTGCTCTTGAGTATCGGGTTTTATTGTACTTTCGATTTTCTTTTCTATAAAGCTCTGGGCAAATTTATCGGCCTCTGGAATCATTACAGCAAAGAAATTTGCATCCTCTTGAGAAAAATAGGCCTCTTTTGTGTTTGCCGTCTTTCTTATAATAGAAATTTTCCCTTCTTGAATTTCTGAAATAAAAGACTTATCTTTACCCTGAAATTCTTTTATAAGTACAAGCAAAAGGCTTTGATTACAAGCTTTTGCTTTGGCAATCTCTTTATCCAGATCAAGAATAAATTTTTCTTTTTCACTCAAAACAGGAATAACAAAAGAAAAAGTCGTACCGCGGTTTAGCTCGCTTTCTACCCATATAAAACCTTTATGTGCTTCTATAAGCTGTTTGGCAATGGGAAGCCCCAGACCGGTTCCGCCGTTTTTACGGTTTAGAGAATTTTCTATCTGCTGGAACTGGTCAAAGACTTTTTTCTGATCCTCGGGTGCTATGCCTATGCCGCTGTCTTTTACGGAAACTTTTATATAATTTTCATAAAACGATACATTTTCAATACCGGCAAGTTTAGTCCTGTCAATATCTTTTAACGAAATATTTTCTGTTTTAATTATTATGTTTCCGTTTTCGTTTGTAAATTTTATTGCGTTTGAAACAAGGTTAGACATAACCTGCTCAATCCTCTGGTTATCATAGTAAGTTCGGGCAATGTTATCGTCTTTTTCAAGAGTAAGTGTAATATTTTTATCTTTTGCAACATTTTCAAACGTATTTTTTATAAACTCAACGGGAGTGTTAATATTGGCTTTTTCGAATTTAAAATCCATTTTTCCGGCTTCGACTTTTGATAAATCCAACAGGTCGTTAATAATACCCGAAAGCCTTGTCACATTGCGCTGGGCCATGTTTAAGAATTTATCCATAATAGAACTTACCTCTCCGGCTTTACCGCTGAGGCAAATTTCCAAAGAATTTTTTATTGCCGTTAAAGGAGTTCTTAACTCATGAGAAACAATCGAAATAAATTCCGATTTCAAACGTTCCAGTTTTTCAAGTTTTATGTTTGTTTTCTTGATTTCATCGTATAAAGAGGCATTTTCTAAAGGTAGTGACACCTGTCTTGCAAGAGTTTGAAAACATGTTGTGTCTTCTTGCGAAAAATCAGCTTCTCTAAAAACCTCAATAAGTCCGAAAAACTTTTCCCCTACATTTATCGGAGCAAAAAGATTGTCAAATTTCAGGATATTGAGATCGTATTCCTCAAGCGGGTGTTTAATATTTTTTATAACTTTTATGTCGTTAATGTTAATATCATAGGGAATTCTTTTTTTGTCAAAAAGCGCTCTGTAGCTTAAAATCGCCCTCAGCTTAAGAGAATGTTCAAGTCTTGGAGAAACAGCGTAAAGCGAATTTATTATTAAATCAATATTGTGCTCGTCATTGAACACAAGCGTTGACGAAAGTGAAAAACTCAAGCTCTTTTCCAACCCGTCTATCATTATGTTTATTAGTTTTTGTTTGTCTAATGAACCTGCAAGCCCCGTTGACGTATTATACAAAACATCAAGCTGGTAAAGACTTTTTGCAAGTTCACTGTTATTTGTGGAAAGTGTATCGATAGCTTTTTTGAGTTTAAGATTTGTATTTACGCACGCAGCCAGCACCTTTTCATTAACAGGTTTTGTTACATAAGCATTGGTCAGCTTTAAAATCTCGACATTGTCTGTATCGGGATTGATGACGGAAATTATTGCAATATTTTCTCTGATATTAAACGCTTGCAGCTTTTTGCAAAGAATAAGCGCATCAGGATTCTTTATATTTTCATCAATTACAATAAGAGATATCAGGTTTTTTTCAGCATAATTAAGTATTGCAGACTCATCGGTTGAAACAATAACAGCCGTTGAAGTCTTGGCAAGTGCCTGCGTAATTATCTTATTAAGGTTTTCATCATCCGATACTAACAATATTTTTGGCATGATAATATGTTAACACGCCGCAAAAAATCAGGCTAATTATTAAGGATTCGTTTAAAATCATTTAATTTTATCGGCAAATTCTTTTGCTATTATTTCGACTATCCTTTTAGAAGCAAGACCGTCCCCGTAAGGGTTTACAGCTTCCGACATTTTTTTATACTCGTCCTGATTGTCAAGCAGCTTTTGAACCTCTTCAACAATTTTTTGAGTATCGGTACCGACAAGCTTAACAGTACCGTATTCCACTGCTTCGGGACGTTCCGTTGTTGTTCTTAAAACAAGAACAGGCTTGCCTAAAGACGGGGCTTCTTCCTGTACTCCGCCCGAATCTGTCATTATTATGTGAGATTCTTTCATCAAAGAACAAAACGGAGCATACTCCATAGGTTCAATAAGATGTATACGTTCTTTTCCGCCTAAAAACTCATTAACCGGCTGCTGCACATTAGGATTCAAATGAACCGGATAAACAACCTGTATATCTTTATTTTTTTCAACAAGCTCAAGTACGGCTCTGCAAATATTTCTTATAGGTTCGCCAAAATTTTCTCTTCTGTGAGAAGTAAGAAGAATTGTTTTAAGCTCCGGATTTAAACCAATATAACTTAAATCCGCTTTATTATTTTCCACTGTATGCAGCAGTGCATCTATAACGGTATTACCGGTCTTATAAATATGTTGCGCGCTAATGGAAGATTTTACGAGATTGTCGCAGCTTGTTTGGGTCGGTGCAAAATGATAAGAACTCAATGCATCCGCAAAAACTCTGTTTATCTCTTCAGGGAAAGGGTAAAACTTGTTGAAAGTTCTCAACCCTGCCTCTACATGCCCGACGGGAATTCTTGCATAAAAAGCGGATAAAGCGGCTGCCATGGATGTCGTTGTATCTCCGTGCACGAGAACAATATCAGGCTTGCTCTGTTCAAAAACATCTTTCATAAGCATAAGAACTTCTGTTGTAATGCTCCATAAATCCTGATTGGGCTTCATTATATTCAGGTCAAAATCAGGGAATATTTGAAAAAGTTTCAGCACCTGATCAAGCATCTGTCTGTGTTGTGCCGTTACACATACAATGCTTTTAAAAACATCGGGCTGCTTTTCAAATTCTTTTACCAGCGGCGCCATCTTTATAGCTTCCGGACGTGTTCCGAATACCGTTAAAACTCTGATTTTTGACATAAAAATAAATCCTTAGCCGTAATAACTAAGGATATTATAGTTCAAACTTTTTATAATAGACAATATCCAAAATTTTAAACTATAATTGTTATATGGTTAACGAGAACAAAAAAATAAAGGTTGCAGTCGCACTATCAGGAGGACTGGATAGCAGTGTAACATGTTTTCTGCTAAAACAGCAGGGTTATGATGTTTGTACAGTTACGGCAATAATGGTCAGGGACGAAAAATTCAAAACCGTTGTCCAAAACGCCAAAACCGTTGCACAAAAGCTCGGCGTAGCTCATTATGTTCTTGATTTAAGCACGGAATTTAAAAAAGATGTTATAGATTATTTCGAAAATGCTTACAAAAACGGAAAAACACCTAACCCGTGCATCTTATGCAACCGCACGATAAAATGGGGCAGACTGTTTGATTATGCCACACAAGAACTCGGGTGTGATTATGTAGCCTCGGGACATTATGCACGTATCATCGATGATAACGGCATAAAAAAAATGTATCCCGCACGCGATGAACAGAAAGATCAGCAGTATTATTTGTTTGAACTTGACCAAAGCCATTTAAACAAAATAATGTTTCCTCTGAGCGATTATGTCAAAGAAGAAATCAGACAAATTGCGATAGATAACGACCTTCCGTCAAAATCTTCAAAAGAAAGTCAGGATATTTGTTTTATTACCAAACCGATGACAACCAAAAAATACCTGCTCGAAAAATTCGGAACAAGAAAAGGCAGTTTTATCTATATTAAAGACGGACGCAAACTCGGTATTCATGAAGGATTCTGGCAATACACAATCGGTCAGAGAAAAGGTATCGGCATTGCGTTTGAACAGCCTTTGTACGTAGTAAAACTTGATGCGCAAAAAAATATAGTATATGTCGGCACAAAAGAAGATTTGTACAGTGATTTTACAGAAATTAAAGAGGTAAAATTACAATACCCGATTGAACAAAGCGAGTTTGACGCACTTGTAAAAATCCGCTACAACATGCAGGCGCAAAAAGCCCGTGTAAAAATCGATAAAGAACAAAAAACAGCCAAAATATTTTTTGAAACTCCTGTTGCATCGATTACGCCGGGGCAGGCGGTCGTTTTTTACGATATAAATGACAGACACTTAATCGGCGGAGGCTGGATTGACTGAAATCACAGAACTTATCGAAAAAGCACAAACTACTCATTCTCTGAAAAAAGATGAGCTTGTTTCTGTCTTAAATGACAACTCCGCAAACGATATCTTGTTTAAAACCGCGGATATCGTGCGCAAAAAATATGTCGGAGATGAAGTGCACCTGCGCGGATTAATAGAGTTTTCAAATATTTGTAAATGCAGCTGCTTTTATTGCGGATTAAGAAAAGACAATCCGTCGGTACAAAGATACAGAATGACAGCGGAACAGATTATTGAACTTGCGCAAAACGCCAAAGACTACGGATACAAAACAGTCGTTTTACAATCCGGCGAAGACGCTTTTTTTGATACAAAAAAATTGTGCAAAATAATTTCTTCCATTAAGAGTTTAGGTCTTGCCCTGACGCTGAGCGCAGGAGAAAAAACCTACGAAGAGTACAAGGCATACAAGCAAGCAGGCGCTGACAGATACCTTTTAAGAATAGAAACCACGGATAAAAATCTTTATGCAAAACTGCACCCGTCAATGAGTTTTGAGAACAGAGTCCGTTGTCTTAAAGACCTTAAAACACTCGGGTTTGAAGTCGGTACAGGCTGTCTTGTCGGTCTGCCGCAACAAAGTGATGAATCGCTTGCAAACGATATTTTATTTTTTAAAGAACTCGATGCAGATATGATAGGGCTAGGACCGTTCATTCCCTGTCCGAATACTCCGCTTGAAAACGAAAAAGGCGGAACTTTGATAAAAGCGCTCAAGGTTATGGCTTTGACAAGGCTTCTTTTGCCGGACATAAATATTCCTGCGACAACAGCGATGGAAACACTTCAGCCAAACGGCAGAATACTTGCGCTTCAAAGCGGAGCCAACGTAGTCATGCCTGATGTTACGGAGCAAGACTGCAAACAAAAATATACAATCTATCCTGGCAAAGCAGGGCTTAACAATACTGCGCTTGACTACAAAAACAGCATAGTAAAAAATATAGAATCAATAGGCCGTACAATATCAGAGGGTTACGGTTTTCATAACAAAATTTTTGGAAAATAAATTATTACCCGGCCAGTTCTTCGAGCGCAGCCATCTTCATAACTTCTGGCTTTGCCTTTTTACCCGTCCAAATTTCAAAAGCTTTAGCACCTTGATATACAAACATATCCAGCCCCGTAATCGTTTTGTATCCGTTTTTTTGCGCTAACTTTATAAACTGAGTCTTTAAAGGGTTGTATACAATATCATAAACCGCAGCATCTTGAGGAAGAGTTTTCAACACATCTTCTTCTATCGGACTTATTCCCATAGCTTTGCCGCGCATTCCGACGGGAGTGGAGTTAACAAGCATTTTAGAATCCGACAAATCTCGCAAACTTTGCATTTGCTTAAGGTTAAACGTAACGGACGGGAAGTTGTTTCTTAAAAAATTAACCATATCCTGAGCATTAATGATATTACGTGCGAAAAATTCAATTTCCCTGACTCCGATTTGTGAAAAAGCTATTGCCGCTGCACGTGAAGCCCCGCCCGTACCGAGTATGGAAACTTTTTTGCCTTTTAAATTTGCCTGAATATCTGAGGGAATAGCTGTCATAAAACCGTAAATATCGGTATTATAGCCGGAAAGCGTATGATTCTCATTTATTTTAACAGTATTTGCACATCCGGCAAGATCAGCAAGATGGTCAAACTCGTCTAAAAACAAGGTTATGGGCACTTTTAAGGGAATCGTTACGTTAAAACCCGTGTATCCTTGAGATTTAAGCTGTTTTACCCGTGTTACAAGGTCTTCCTGCTCGGTATCCAAAAGCTCATAGACTCCGTCGATATTAAGCTCTTTAAGCATTGCATTATGCATAACCGCAGACAGTGACTGGGTAAGCGGATGACCGATAACGGCAAATTTCATCATTATACTTCTCCTTCCCCGCTTCCGGCGATTTCCAGAGGTTCGCTATACGAGCAGGAATTGTTGGAACAAACGAGTTTAGATTCTTTTTTGGTAACTTTTTTAACAAGATAAGCCCCGCAGTCAGGACATTTTTTTGCAACCGGCTCATTCCAGGAAACAAAGTCACAATCAGGATACTTGCTACAGCCGTAAAATATTTTTCCGTATTTTGACTTACGCTGTATAACATCACCCTCGCCGCATTTTGGACATTTAACGCCGGTTGTTACAACTAGACGTTTTCTGTGTTTGCACTCATCATTTGTGCATTGCAGGTATTTTCCGTACGGGCCGACTTTTACAATCATATCAGAGCCGCATTTTTCGCATTTTTCATCGCTTTTTTCGTCTACGGCAGCAGCAGTACCGTCTTTATTCAAAGGCAGCATTGTTTTGCATTCGGGATAGCCGGAACACCCTAAGAATTGCGTACCGAAACGGCTTGTTCTTACAATCATTTTTTTGCCGCATTTAGGACAAACAACGTCTGACTCTATCAATACGCGAGGCATATTTTTCTTTGCCGAGTCGACAGTTTCCGTAAACGGAGCATAAAAATCCTTGAGGACCTCCGTCCAAACAGCTTTCTCTTCCGCAATATCATCGAGCTTTGTTTCCATCTGTGCGGTGAACTCATAGTTCATAATATCGGTAAAATATTTAACAAGCTCTCTGCAAAGGGTTCTGCCGAGTATTGTCGGAGCAAGCGCTTTCTCCTGCTTCTCCACATAACCTTTTTGCTGGATTTTTGAAATAATTGGCGCATAAGTAGACGGACGTCCGATGCCATGTTCTTCAAGCGCCTTAACAAGAGAAGCTTCCGTAAATCTCGGCGGTGGTTGTGTAAAGTGCTGTTTGGGGTCAATCTTTTCTAGTTTTAGAGAATCCCCCTCTTTTAAATCAGGTATTTTACTTTTATCGATATCCTCGTCTGAATCATTATAAACTTTTAAAAATCCGTCAAAGGTAATTTTACTTGTACCGGCTTTAAACAGGTAGTCACCTGCGGAAATATCAACAGAAGTGTTTTTAACCTTTGCGTTTTCCATCTGAGATGCAATAAACCTTGACCAGATGAGTTTGTACAGTCTGTATTGCTCGGAGGTCAGATATTGCTTAATACTGTCAGGAGTTCTTTCTATATAAGAAGGTCTGATAGCTTCGTGAGCGTCCTGAACGTTTTTCCCCTTACCTTTAACATAATTGTTAGGTGTTGAGGGGTAATAGTTTTGACCAAAATTTTGAGTAATGAAATCTTTTGCTGCTGCCTGCGCATCATCGGAAATTCTGACAGAGTCGGTTCTCATATAGGTAATCAAACCGACAGGGCCGTCTGCTCCTATATCGATACCTTCATAAAGCTTTTGAGCTATCTGCATTGTTTTTGATACGCCGTAGCCGAGTTTTGAGCTGGCTTCTCTTTGCAGTGTTGAGGTGATAAACGGTGCCGATGGCTTTCTTTGAGTATCTCTGAAAGTTACTTTGCTGACCTCATAAGCCAGACCTTTTTTAGAAAGTTCCGCTACAATTTTATCAGCCTCTTCTTTATTTTTTATTTCTATTTTTTTATCTTTGTATTTTGACAGCTCTGCACTGAAGGGAAGTTTATCCTTTAAAAGTTCAGCCGAAATAGTCCAGAATTCCACCGGAGTAAAAGCATCAATTTCATCTTCACGCTCGCAAATCATACGCAGCGCAACACTTTGTACCCTGCCTGCCGAAAGCCTGTAGTTTCTCATTTTTTCCCAGAGCACCGGGCTGATTTTATACCCCACAAGACGGTCTAAAATCTGTCTTGTCTGCTGGGCTTTAACCCTTTCCATATCAATCTGGCGAGAGTGTTCAACAGCATTTTTTATTGCTTTTGGAGTAATTTCGTTAAACTCAATACGATATATTTTGCTGTCCGGTACATCAAGAACCTGTCTGACATGCCACGCAATAGCTTCTCCCTCACGGTCTGGGTCGGACGCGAGAAGGACTTTGTCTGATTTTTTGGCAAGCTCGTTAAGTTTTTTCACTACGGCTGTTTTTTCAGGTATAACAATAAAACTTGGTTCAAAATTGTGTGCAACATCAAACCCGAGCACTTTCGGCGGAAAATCTCTTATATGTCCGTAGCTGGCTTCTATCTGATAAGAATCGCCCAGTATTTTTTTTATGGTTTTAGATTTTGCGGGGGACTCTACTATAACAAGAACTTTTTCGCCCTTAGATTTCGATTTTGTTTTCGCGGGCTTTTTTTCTTCCTGCTGTACATCACTTTTTTTTGTTTTTGCTGTTGGTGCCATAAACCTTTACTTGTCTGTATAAATAATGTATAACGATAAGCCTTGATATAATAACATCTTAAAAATTTTTAATCAATGGTTATTGCTTAAACGGCTTAAGACAAGCTTATAACTTAATTAATTATAAAATAGTAACCAATTAATATAAAAAATAGTATAATATTATATGCTCATACAATACATAGCTGAATATCTTGAATATCTACAGGCGGAAAGAGGACTTGCACAAAACACTATCGATGCCTACAGACGTGATCTCACCGCTTTTTGTGACTTTTTGTATAAGCTCGCAGACATTGACGATTTTAACAAGATAACACGCCTTCACATCAACTACTACATAAAAGAGCTGCATGACAAAAACTATTCACCGACAAGCGTTACAAGAAAAATTGCGGCAATACGCGGCTGGTTCAGATGGCTCAGTGCAAACGAAATTACCCCAACAGACCCGAGTTTAGGCGTAGAACTTCCCAAACTCGCTAAAAAGCTGCCAAAAGTTATGACAGTCGCAGAGATAGAAAACATTTTAAAAAATCATCTTACGGATATAGAATCAGCTGTCTTAGAGCTGCTATACGGTGCGGGGCTGCGGGTATCAGAGCTTGTAAATCTTGAACTTAATAATATTGAGATGTCGTCAAAATACGTACGCTGCATAGGCAAAGGTTCAAAAGAAAGGATTATCCCTATCGGAGAAAAGGCTGTTAAAGCCCTAAAAATTTACTTTAAAAAGCGAGAACTCTTGGTAAAAAAATTCAGACTTGATACAAAGAAACTTTTTATCAAAGAAAACGGAAAACCCGTGACCCGTCAGGATGTTTATGTTTTTATAAAAAAACAGGGCGAAATTTTAAAAAAACACATCTCGCCTCACACCCTGAGACACAGCTTTGCTACTCATATGCTCGAAAACGGAGCAGACTTAAGGGTTGTTCAAGAATTACTCGGACACAGCGATGTGTCCACAACTCAGCTTTATACACACGTAAGCAAAAAACGTTTAAAAGAAGTCTACTTTGCAATTAACAACTGAAGGAACCAGCGCACTTGAAACTAAAAGATATTTACAATCAGGATAAAACTCCGGTAATCTCTTACGAAGTATTCCCGCCAAAAGACGACACTGACGGCGAAAAACTTGAAAATCTTTTTGAAGAATTAAACAAACTGCTTGTATTCAAGCCCTCTTTAATCTCTGTAACCTACGGCGCAGGCGGTTCTAACAGAAACGAGTCCGTAGAAATAATAAAACGTATAAAAGAAGAGCTTAAAATTACTCCGATGCCGCATTTTACCTGCGTTTCAACGAGCACAAAAAACATAAGAGAATACTTAAAAACCTTAGAGTCATTTGATATTGAAAATATACTTGCACTCAGAGGCGATATGCCTCAAGACGGCAATGTCTGCCACGATTTTAAACACGCAGATGAGCTTGTGCAATACATAAAAGACAATACAAATCTCTCCGTTGCAATTGCCGGATATCCGGAAGGTCACAAAGAGTGCGAATCTTTTGAAAAAGATATGTTATACCTTAAACAAAAAGCCGACAAAGGCGCGGATGTGATTTATACCCAAATGTTTTTTAATACGGAGCATTATTTTTCTTTTGTTGAAAAATGTCTGAAACTCGGGATTAATCAAACCGTCATACCGGGGGTTTTGCCGGTGTCCTCCTACAACCAGATTTTAAAAATGGCTGATATGTGTAAAGTAGAAATTCCCTCAAAAATGAGAGAAATCCTTGAAAAACATCAAGACGACAAAGATTATACAAAAAAATACGGCATAGAATACGCCTCTATCCAATGTCAAAAACTATTACAAAACGGAGCAAAAGGTCTGCATTTTTATACGCTTAACAAAGCACACGCCGTATCAGAAATTTTACAAAATATTTTATAAATAAAGGAAACAATCAATGAAATTAATATCAGAAAACCTTCACATAATATCCAAAACGACAAAAGAAGCGGTGCTGAATCGCGATGAATGCTACATAAAAAATCTGCTGGAAAGACAGATAAAAACTCAACCGGACTGGATAGACCTCAATATCGGCCCTGCAAGAGGAGCCTTTGCAGGGACAATGCAATGGCTTGTGGATATTGTTCAATCAATGACCGATATTCCTCTTTCTTTAGACAGTACAAACGCTGAAGAGATTGAAAAAGGCCTTTCGCTTGCAAAACAACCGCAAAAGTGGATTATAAACAGCACAAGTGCAGACGAAGCCAGACTGGACAGGGTTACGGACATTGCCGCAAAATACGGATGCAGCCTGATTGCACTCACTATGAACAGCGAACTCGGCATCCCAAAAGAAGCGGACAAAAGATTGGAGCTTGCGTTTGAGATTTGCTCAGCTGCCGAAGCCAAAGAAATTTCTAACGACAGATTATATTTCGACCCTTTGATTCTGCCGGTTTGTGTCGACCAGACACAGGCTGTCGAGGCATTAAACACAATAAGAATGCTTAAAGAAAGCTTTGAACCTCAGGTGAATACAACCATAGGGCTTTCAAATGTATCTAACGGCTGCCCTAAAGAATTAAGACCGCTTATTAACAGGGTTTTTATGGTGCTTGCGGCCGGTTGCGGCATAGACAGTGCTATTGTTGATTCTTTTGATGAGGAACTTTTAAGAATTAACAGTGTAATAGAAACGCAAACAGCGCAAAAGTCATATGATAACGCATACCTGTCTTTGTTTGAAATTATGCAGAATTTTGAAGAGCTTGATGCAGTAAAATACGATGCAAATGACCCTCAACAGGTTAAAATAATAAAAACCGCCCAGATTTTGTTAAATCACAAGGTGTATACAAACAGCTATCTTGAAATATAAACCTAAATTGTGAAAAAAATCACATTTTGTTTTTTAGACAACTGTTTAAACTTAATATACTGTATATATATTTAGAAGCATTGTCACAAGAGTTTTTCACAGATTCATAAAATTTAATAATTGTAAAAATAACACTTGAAATTTTCTTATTTATGTGTAATATTAATAGTGAATTATTTCACGATAAAGGAGATATTACACATGGCAACAAAAAAGCAAGCCGAAACTGAAAAGTTAGAAAAGGCTTTTAACAAATCAACAGAGGTAAAAACTCATGATGATTTGAAATTAATCATCGAAAGAGCTAAAAAAGCTCAAAAAATTTATGCAACCTTCTCACAGGAACAGGTTGACAAAATCTTTAAAGCAGCAGCTACAGCAGCTGACAAAATGAGAATTCCTCTTGCTAAAATGGCTGTAGAAGAATCCGGCATGGGCGTTATGGAAGATAAAATCATCAAAAACCACTTCGCTGCCGAATACATCTACAACAAATATAAAAATATGAAAACAGCAGGCGTTATTTTTGAAGACAAAGCTAACGGAATCAAAAAAGTAGCTGAACCTATCGGTGTTATTGCAGCTGTTATTCCTACTACTAACCCGACCTCAACTGCTATTTTCAAATCATTAATTGCATTAAAAACCCGTAACGCTCTTGTATTTTCACCTCACCCGAGAGCTAAAAAATGTACTATAGAAGCAGCAAGAATCGTTCTTGACGCTGCTGTTAAAGCTGGCGCTCCGGACGGACTTATTGCATGGATTGACGAACCGTCAGTTGAACTTTCAGGCGCTTTGATGCACCACGAAGACATCGATATGATTCTTGCTACAGGCGGCCCTGGCATGGTTAAAGCTGCTTATTCATCAGGAAAACCCGCTTTAGGCGTAGGCCCCGGCAACACTCCCGCGGTTATTGATGAAACAGCTGATATCAAAATGGCAGTTTCTTCAGTTCTTATGTCAAAAACTTTCGATAACGGTATGATTTGTGCTTCCGAACAATCAGTTGTCGTTGTTAAAGATGTATACGAAGAAGTTAAAAAAGAATTTATCTTAAGAGGTGCACACATCCTCAACGATAAAGAAAGAGCAAAAGTCGGCGCTATCATTATGAAAGACGGCAGAGTAAACGCAGCTATCGTTGGTCAGCCTGCAACAAAAATTGCAGAGATGGCCGGTGTTACTGTTGAACCGGGTACAAAAGTTCTTATCGGTGAAGTAACAGATATTTGCGAAGAAGAGCCGTTTGCTCACGAAAAACTTTCTCCTGTCTTAGCTATGTACAAAGCTAAAGATTTTGACGATGCTGTACAAAAAGCCTATGATCTGGTAGACTTTGGTGGTGCGGGTCACACATCTGTTCTTTATACAGATGAAAGAGATTCTGAAAGAATCGAAAAATTCGGTGTAAAATTACACACTTGCAGAATCTTAATCAATACTCCTTCTTCTCAAGGCGGTATCGGTGACTTGTACAACTTCAGACTCAATCCGTCATTGACATTGGGCTGTGGTTCCTGGGGCGGCAACGCTGTAAGTGAAAACGTTGGCCCTCAACACTTATTGAACATCAAGACAGTTGCTGAAAGGAGAGAAAATATGCTCTGGTACAAAGTTCCTGCTAAAGTATATTTCAAAAGAGGGGCTTTGGATTTGGCTCTCAGAGAATTGCAAGGCAAAAAACGTGCATTCATCGTTACGGACAGATTCTTATTCAATTCCGGCATGACTAATGCAATCACTAACACATTAGACGAAATCGGTGTTGATTATCAAATCTTCTTTGACGTTAAACCGGATCCGACATTATCAACAATCAACGATGCAATGATGATGGTTAAAGCTTACGAACCTGATGTATTCATCGCATTAGGCGGCGGTTCTTCTATGGACGCAGCTAAAATCTTGTGGTTAATGTATGAACAACCTGATACAGTATTCGAAGATATCGCAATGAGATTTATGGATATCAGAAAGAGAATCTGCATGATTCCTTCACTCGGTAAAAAAGCCGAAATGGTTTGTGTACCGACAACATCAGGTACAGGTTCAGAAGTTACTCCGTTTGCTATCATCACTGATGACCAGACAGGTGTTAAATACGCAATCGCCGATTACGCATTGACTCCTAACGTAGCAATCGTTGACCCGAACCTTGTTGACACAATGCCTAAAGGTTTGACGGCAGTATCAGGTTACGATGCTATCACTCACGCAATCGAAGCTTATGTATCTACAATGGCAACAAACTTCACAAACTCTAACTCTTTAGAAGCATTGAAGCTGTTATTCAGATATTTGAAACGTTCTTACGACAACGGTGCAAACGATCCGCAGGCAAGAGAAAAAGTTCACTATGCTTCAACAATTGCAGGTATGGCATTTGCTAACGCATTCTTGGGTGTTTGCCACTCTATGGCTCACAAACTCGGCGCTATGTTCCACGTACCTCACGGTATGGCTAACGCTCTGTTAATCAATCAGGTTATCAAGTTCAACGCAACTGACAAACCTACAAAACAGGCTGCATTCCCGCAGTACAAATTCCCGAATGCTAAAGCAAGATACGGTCAAATCGCTGATGAATTAGGCTTGGGCGGCAAAAATGATGATGAAAAAGTTGAATTGCTGCAACAGGCTCTCGTTCAGATGAAAAAAGACCTCGGTTTGCCTATGTCTATTAAAGAATTCGGTATCGAAGAACACGAATTCCTTGAAAAACTGGACGAAATGGTTGAACTCGCATTCGACGACCAGTGCACAGGTGCAAACCCGAGATATCCGCTGTTTGAAGAAATCAAACAAATGTATCTCGATGCATACTACGGAAGAATATAATACTTATTGTGAAATAAGATCCTTAAAATACCCGCTGATTAATTTCGGCGGGTATACTTTTTTATTTATTACACTATAATCAAGACAGAAATTGTTTTTTAGTTTTGTCCTTCCTGCTCCTCTTCTCTATTAGTACGGGAAGGAGTGTATCTCATCATCTGAATAACTGTGGCTATAAAACATAATATGTAATTTAAACGTTGAGTTTTTTTATAAGTCCTGTCAATCTCAAGCATTTCATCTTGCAGTCTTTGTTTGTCTATAAATCTGTTGTACGAATATTCGTTTACCGGAATTTTTTTGTTGTTTTCTTTATCGACATAATATAACATTCCCTCAGAATCTCTCTCATAGGTTTGTTTTATACGGTTCATTCCGTTTCTGTCTTTAAGTTCTATATCAAAAGTTTTGCTTCCGAGTGTATCTAAATTAATTCTATACGAGTACAATTCCGTAGGCTGAGCCGCTTTTTTAGAAGCAATTTCGCCGCTTATAATATTATCCTCGAGTTCATCAGTAGAAAAAGTCAGACCAATTTTTGTATCGCCCATATCAAACTGTGCGCCGTACAAAGAATCATCAAGTTTTGTAAACGCAGGCATTTCAATTGAATTAAAATTATTCAATTGATAAAAGGCATTTGAGGTTTTTCCCTGAGAATCAATCTCTTTTTTTACCTCTTCCAAAATATCAATTGATTGTGCATCTTGTTGATATTGCTGCAATTGTTTCTGCCGGCTGTCATTAAACTTTTTTACAACAAACGGGTTAACAGCAAGAGTGTTAATTATAAGCGTCCAGTAAATAACATCTACAAACGACCCCCCTTTTTTATTTTTAGGTGGTTGAGAGCTGTCATTGTGCCATCTTCCCCCTGCCCCTGTCGTCATGCCCGGAGCACGTTTAAACGAAGCACGTTTATTTGTGTAGTTATTATATGTACTAATTTTTTGTATTTGCATTTTTATTTATCTTTCTTGCCAGTCCCGCCTTTATACCGAAAATATATCCTGCAAAAATTGAAAAGGAGCTGATTGCAATAAGCGAAATCATATCATCTTTGTCTTTTTGTTTATCCTTAATTTCTGCCTCTTTTTGTCTTACTTCTTCCCAAAAAGCTTTGTTTAAAACGGTAACAGAATTATTTGTTTTGTCGATAGCAAAAAGTTGTCCGTCAAAATTGCGGTGTATCAAATATTCCTCGGCTTCAGAACCGTCAACAATGTTACGCAGTTTTAGATTGGTATTATATTTGTCGAGTATTTGAGCATCAAAATTGTAGGTTTCACGGCTATTCCACTGTTTGTTAGCAACAGACACAAGTCCGCTGAAATTTTTCAAGTCATCAGAGGCTGAAGCGATGTTTAAATTTACCTTATAATTTTCGAACTCAATATCGCCTTTAAAAGTGTTTCTGCCGGTTTGCGCAAACATTGCTTTATCGGTATCAATTAAATCAGCAAGCTGAGCAAAGTAATATCTTTTTTCATCTCTTACTGAGTCATTATCATACTCGCCGTATCTTTCCGAAACATAAGTCATAACAGGGTCTGTAGGCTGTTTAATTTTTTCCGCCTGATTATTTGAGCAAGACGGAGTCATTGTGACAAGTGCCGCAGCAATAGCAAGTGCCTTAGGGTCAAGCGAATTTATAACATTTTGTTTGTGCGCTTGTGTATTTTTTTTACGAGATTTAAAATTTGACTTTAAATTTGCAGGTGTTGAAGTGAAATTGTGCAAATTTACGACAGATACTCTCATACAATATTCCTTTTAAAAACTGAATTTTTCAACGTTTATACAAACTATCTGAACAAATTTTTTTGTTAAAGTCTGATGTTGATTTTACATAACTTAATTTATAAGCATACAATCGCCGTAGCTGTAAAACTTGTACTGCTCTTTGATAGCTTCTTCGTATGCTTTAAAGACAAAATCCTTGCCGGCGAAAGCCGAAACAAGCATAATAAGCGTGGATTTTGGCAGGTGGAAGTTTGTAATCAGCCTGTCAACAACCTTAAACTCAAAACCGGGATATATAAACAGGTTTGAATCTTCGATAGTTTCAATAATTTCGCCGTATTTTTTCATACAGGTTTCAAGTGTTCTGACAGAGGTTGTCCCCACTGCCGTAATTTTTTTACCCTGTTTTTTTGCCTGCATAATAAGCTGAGCGGTTTGCTTACAGATTTCAAATTCCTCGGAATCCATTTTGTGCTCAAGAATATTTTCTACCTTAACCGGACGGAAGGTACCGAGTCCTACATTTAAAGTTACGTTACAAATTTGAACACCTTTTGCTTTGAGCTTATCAAGAATTTCGTTTGTAAAATGCAATCCCGCAGTAGGCGCGGCAACAGAACCTTCCTTTTGTGCGTATACAGTCTGATATCTGTCATAATCAAGGCTTTTTAACTGTTCGTCCGTCATTGTTCTTTCAATATAAGGCGGAAGAGGAATATTGCCCACTTTATCGAGAATTTCGTAAAAATCTCCGTCGTAGTGCATTTCAACAAGCCATTTTCCTTCGTTTTGTCTTGTCAAAACCTTGACATAAAGATCTGGCGAAATATCAATGAGTGTTTCTTCCTTAACCCTTTTAGACGGATTAATCAACACTTCCCAGACTTTGTCGCTTATACGTTTAAGCAAAAATACCTCAATATGCGCTCCGGTATCTTTTCTGCCGAAAAGTCTTGCAGGCATAACCTTTGTGTTGTTAAGTACAATTACGTCATTTTCATCAAAATAATCAGTTATGTCATAAAAATGCTTGTGTTCTATTGCCTGCGTTTTTCTGTCAAGCACCATCATTCTGCAATTTTCGCGTTTTTGCGACGGAACCTGTGCAATAAGTTCTTTTGGCAGGTCATAATCATAACAGCTGACACTATATTTGTCTTGTATATTTTCCATAGCTTCATCCAACTTCAATAAAAAAGACTTTGTTTGCTCAAAGCCTTTTTTGTTGACTAATATAATTTCATTTCAATTACTTTTTGTGCAATTCTTACGGTATTAAGAGCCGCACCGATTCTGATATTGTCTGCAACGCACCAGAGATCTATAGCATTGTCAAAGGCAATATTTTTTCTGATTCTGCCGACATAAACAGGATCTTTTCCGGCTGCATCCACAGGGGTCGGGTAGACGTAGTTTTCAACATCATCCATAACTTCAACACCCCATGCGTTTTCTAAAAGTTCTTTTGCTTTTTGAGCGGAAATTTCTTTTTCAAATTCAATTGTTACCGCCTCAGAGTGTCCGTGGAATACCGGTACTCTGACAGCAGTGCAAGAGATTGGAACATCTTCTCCCAGGTGGAGAATTTTTCTTGTTTCGTTTGTAACCTTCATTTCCTCTTTTGTATAGCCGTTTTCACAGAACACATCAATTTGAGGAATAACGTTGTAAGCTATGGGCTTTTTAAATTTTACGTTTTCAAAATCTTTGCCCTCGTTAGCAGCAACAGTGTTTTCCTTAAGCTCGTTTATTGCGGCAAGCCCTGCACCTGAAACTGCCTGATAAGTGCTTACGATAAGTCTTTTTATTTTAGCGTAATCATGCAGAGGTTTTAAAACCAGCATAAGCTGTGATGTTGAGCAGTTCGGGTTCGGAATAATACCTTTGTGATTTTTTAAATCATCGTCATTTACCCCGACGATAACAAGCGGACAATCCTTATCCATTCTGTATGCACTGGAATTATCAATAAAAACACAGCCACGTTTTACGGCTTCCGGAGCAAGAGCTTTTGATGTTGAACCACCAGCCGAGGCAAGAACAATATTCACACCTTCAAAAGCATCGGGAGTTGCTTCTATAATTGTATGTTCTTCTCCCTTAAACGTAATTTTTTTACCTGCGCTTTTTGCACTTGCAAGAAATTTAATCTCGTTGTAAGGAACATTTTGTTCAACAAGAATTTTTAAAATTTCTCTGCCTACTACACCGGTTGCGCCTAAAACTGCTATGTTTGGTTTGTTCATTTAATTATCCCTTTTGTTACTACAAATAAATTATATTATAAAATTATTCTTTTAATAATAATTTTTTAGTGCAATATTTGAAAAAAAAACTTGTTATTGTATTATAGACTTACGGGATGTATCGTTGAAAAAATAATACATTCTGCAAATAGATTTTAGAATAGAATTTTTCGCAAAAAGGAGAGGAAATTGTCTATTGTTCTGGATAAAAAGCAATGTTTGATAGCCGGTGACGGAGAACTTCCCGTTGCAATGGCGGAATCCGCACAAAAAAACGGTTTTGATGTCGTGGCAATTTCCCTGTCATCCGATAACAGAAACAGACTCAAAAAATACTGTTCAAAGGTTTATAACTTTGGCCCAGGTGAAGTTCTAAAGATAAAACAAACTCTTATCGATGAAAAAATCACTCAGGTCACATTTATCGGTAAAGTACACAAAGGTTTGCTCTTAAGACGTCCAAAACTCGATATGGAAGCAATCCGGCTTATGAAAGAAGCTCAAAGGCTCAATGATGATGCGGTTATGCTTATCATTGTCGAACAGCTTGAAAAAATGGGCATAATGGTGCTGGATCAGACAATATTTATCAAAAATCTTATGGCACCTCCGGGGGTTCTCGGTGTGCATGAACCTGACGAAGAACAGTCGCTTGACGTTGAATACGGTTTCTGGCTTGCAAAAGAAATGGGTAAACTTGATGTCGGTCAGTCCGTTGTTATAAAAAACAAAATGATTATGGCGGTTGAAGCCATAGAAGGCACAGACAAATGTATCGAAAGAGGCTGCAAACTCGGCGGTAAAGGCATTACTGTGGTAAAAGTAAGCAAACCGACTCAGGACAAACGTTTTGATATTCCCGCAATAGGGCTTAATACGCTGAAAACAATGGACAGATTCGGTGCAAAAATTCTTGCTATTGAAGCTAACGAAACAATTATAGTAGACCAGAAAAAAGTTATAGATTTTGCCAACAAAAAAGGCATAATCGTTATGTCAATCTAGCGGACGGCTTTTGTGTGCAAAAAGCCCGTAACTAACTGAAGGCGGAGGCTTGAATTATGGAGAAAAAAAAGCTATTTATCGTTACGGGAGAGCTGTCTGGCGACAAACACGCATCGCTTGTTGTTGAGCATTTAAAAAAACTTCGCAGCGATATTGAAATCGAGGCAATCGGCGGTGAAAATCTAAAAAAAGCAGGCGTAAAACTCTTTGTCGACCATACAAAAGCCCACATGTCAGCAATGGGGCTTACGCCAAAGATTCTTTTTGACCATTTGACGCTGGGCAAAAGGCTTGTAGATTACCTTACAAAAGAATACAAACCTGATATGGTCTTGCTTATTGACTACGGCGGATTTAACCTGAATATTTCAAAATTTTTAAAAAAAGCGGGTATAAAAGTTTTTTACTATATACCGCCGCAAATTTGGGCTTCACGCAAATGGAGAATAAAAACGGTCAAGAAAAACATTGCCAAAGTTATGACTATCTTTCCGTTTGAAGAAGATATGTACAAAAAAGAGGGCATAGATGTACAATTCGTAGGTCACCCGCTTGTATCTCAAATGCCGACTGCTGCTGACAGAGATAGTGTTTTTGAAAAATACGGACTTGATAAAAACAAAAAACTTATTTCGATTTTCCCGGGCAGCCGCACATTTGAGCTGCATTATCTTGCACAAACCTTTTTAAATGCAGCAAAAATTATTCAGGAAAAAGAAAAAGACGTGCAGTTTGTTATTGCACAAGCAGACAGCTTAAATGACAAGACGTTTGGTAAATTTATAAAAGATACGGATATAAAAATCGTTAAAAATGCAAACTATGAACTTTTAAGCGCGTCTGACGCCTTGATGCTTGCTTCCGGAACGGTTGCACTTGAGGCTGCTTTGTACAATACCCCGATGATAATAAGCTATAAAGGCCCCTGGTTTGCATACCTTGTATACAGGCTTGTACGCTGCATTGACAGAGTATGTCTGCCTAATATTATTATGAATAAAGATATTGTTCCTGAACTTTTAATGGCAGATTCTAACCCGCATACGATAGCTGATTACCTTTTAAAAATTCTCAACGACGAAACATACAGACAAAACATGATACACGATCTGTCACAGGTTAAGGCTATTCTGTCAAAACACGAGGCAGCGGCCGAAGTTGCTCAAACATTAAGCACGGAGCTTGGATAATGACGGGAAACGATAACCAAACAGCTGAAACCAAAAAAATAAGTCTTTTAAAATTGTTCTGGATATTTTTTAAAATAGGCCTTGTGCTTTTTGGCGGCGGGTACGCTATTTTGCCGTTTTTAAAAAGCGAAATGTGCGACAAAGAGAACATCTGTACAATGGAAGAAATAACAAACTATTATGCACTGAGCCAGTGTTTTCCGGGGCTTGTCGCAGGGAATGTTTCAATGTTCACAGGATACAAAGCACGCGGGGTAGCAGGAGCAATAGCTGCCGTAACCGGTGTTTGTTTGCCCGCTTATTTAAGTATTGTTCTAATATTCTCGTTTTTATCGGTGATTACGCACTATCCTGTAGTACAAAGCATTTTTTCGGTACTTGATATTGCTGTTTGTGTATTAATATTTTTGACAATACTTGAGTTATGGGAGTTTTCCATATACGACAAATTTACAATGTTTATATTTATAACGGCCGTAGCCGCCGCAATGTTTAACATATCGCCTTTTATAATTGTTATCAGCGCAGGCAGTGCCGGTCTGTTAAGAAACATATTACTGCCTAAGGCGGCAAAATGTGCTTGCTCCGAAAAATGCGAAAAAGAAGCGGGAAAGGAGCAATCCAACGATGCATAACGTATTACTTCTTGCTTTTGAATACATGAAAATCGGTGCAGTTGCTATCGGCGGCGGGTATACGGTTATTCCTTTTTTGTATTATCTGGTTGAAAAATACCACTGGTTTAATGTTGCAGAAATCACCCAGATGATTGCTGTATCAAATCTCACGCCCGGGCCAATAGGAATTAATATGGCAACATTTGTCGGGGTAAAAGTAGGTGGAATAATAGGCTCTGCCTTTACGACAATAGCTTTTATGATTCCATCTGTCATAATAATATGCTGCCTTGCTAAATTTTTGAAAAAAAATCAGGAAAACAAATACATAAATTTTGTTATGTACGGTCTTAGACCTGCAGCAGTTGCACTAATCGGGGTAGCAGGTTTAAAGATTATGAACACAACATTTTTTCACTTTGAAAAATTCAAAGCAGCACATAACCTTTTTGACATAATATCGCTTAAAGCACTGATTTTGCTTGTTATATTTACCGCAATAGGTTTAAAAATGCGCAAAAATCCGATGATATTAATTGTACTTGCTATTATAGCAGGGTGTTTTATAAAAGTTTAATCCACTCAAAAAAAGTCTTTTTTAAGCTTCTGCCATATCAAAAGCTTTTTTTATTGATTCATTATACGGAGGATACAAAACTCCTTTTTCTGTAATGATTCCTTTGATTAAAGAAGCGGGAGTTACATCAAAGCCGGGATTTATTACGTTTACACCTTCAGCACAGACTGATTTTCCGTTAATGTGTGTAACTTCTTCGTGGCTGCGCTCTTCAATTGGTATTTGTTTGCCCGTTTCAATTGAAGTATCTATTGTCGACAAAGGAGCCGCAATATAAAAAGGCACATTGTGATAATTTGCGACAATTGCAAGGTTATAAGTACCTATTTTGTTTGCAGTATCACCGTTGAGTGCAATTCTGTCAGCACCGACAACAACCATGTCAATCATACCTTTGTTCATAAAATACCCGCTCATACCGTCAGTGATAAGAGTTACAGGAATACCGTCCATAGCAAGTTCAAAGGTAGTGATTCGTGCACCCTGCTGTCTGGGGCGGGTTTCGTCCGCAAAAACCTGTATTGTATCATCATTTGCAAAAGCTGAACGTACAACCCCTAAAGCCGTACCGTAGCCTACTGTTGCAAGAGCACCCGCGTTGCAGTGCGTAAGAATAGTTGCTCCTTTTTTCGGAACAAGTGCTGCACCGTTATCCCCGATTTTTTTGTTTATTTCTATATCTTCGTTTTCGAGTTGAATACCATGGTCAATAAGCATTTGCACCATTTCATTAACGGATTTGCCGCTGTCTTTTATGTAGTCATACTGTTTATCAACAGCCCACATAAGGTTTACAGCGGTAGGTCTTGAACTTTTGAGATACTCTGCTTTAGCTTTCAGTTTTTGCAAAAATTCCTGCGGGTTTTGTGTATCCTGGGCTATTTCAAGTGCAGCCAGCGCCATACCGTGAGCACCTGCAATACCAATAGCCGGCGCGCCTCTGACCACCATTGTTTTTATGGCATCAAACATATCATCTGATGTTGTTATATCAACCAGTTTGTATTCATAAGGGATAACAAGCTGGTCAACCATTCTTGATACTTTTTTATCTTTTATCCATTCAATAGTCTTTATTTTTGATTTAAAATCCATTCCTTACATCCTTTATACTATTCTTTAATTTCAATATCCGTTTGTGATTCTTCCGGTTTGGCTTCTATCTGATTGTATATGTACATTGTGACAAGTCCGGAAAAAGAATTCATCAATGCTGACAGCAGTGCAACAAAGAAAATCATCATAATCAGCACAAAAAATCCCGAACGGAATAACAGACTTACCCCGAGATAATAAGAGCCCTTATAAATAAAGCCGATGATTGTTGCCAGCGGAACAAATGATATCGAAAAACCTAAAAACGATACAAAACCGATAATTGCACCATACATTGCACCCTGTCTTATATCAAGTATTCCCATCATTTGCATTTTTTTCATATATATCATAATTATCGGCGCAGCCATCACAAATAAGGCAAAGAAAGAAAAATTGCATATAAACGGTATTATCGTGAGCACGCCGAGTATAAGCCCGAGCAGTCCTGAAAGTATAGACATTTGTTTAAATAATAGTTCTTTTAACAGCATTTTTTGTCCTTTGTTTGTTTAACATTATAATTTTATAATAAAATCATTACGATATACATCTCAATTCGACTTCCGCATTTCGGGCATGGCATACCGCAATAGCTATGGAATCCACTGTGTCATCGAGTTTCGGCCAGACATTGCCGTTTGTTTCAACCATTCTTTTTACGCCTTCTGCCACTTCTGTTTTAGAAGCGCGGCCGTAACCTGTTATAGTTTGTTTTACCACAATCGGAGTATATTCGTATGCGTCAATCGAGTATTTTTCAAGCAGCATTAGTATAACACCGCGTGCCTGTGCAACGGGAATAATTGTTTTCTGGTTTTTGAAAAAGTAAAGTTTTTCAACTCCCGCGCAATCCGGTTTGT
Organism: Candidatus Gastranaerophilales bacterium; assembly: GCA_944323685.1. Classification (GTDB taxonomy): domain Bacteria; phylum Cyanobacteriota; class Vampirovibrionia; order Gastranaerophilales; family Gastranaerophilaceae; genus Limenecus. The sequence continues at coordinate 33,937 of CALUTJ010000023.1, forward strand.
ACATGTTTATTATTTGTTCCAAATCTTGAGAAATTTCAAAAAGCCTGCCTGCATCGGTTTTGTTTTTGTCCGTTTGAATGGAACCCGAAGCAACAAGGTTGTACACCCCGTCAACAGCATCAATAATGCTGTAGCCGACTATTGCTATTCCCGGATCAAGCCCCAATATTCTCATAAGTATAATTATAATGTACGCAAACAGAAAGACAAAATTGTATTATTTTGCAATATAAAAATAAAACAGCTGTGTTTTTGATGTATTATAATTATATAAGTATTTATGAGATTTTGAGAGAGAATTAATGAATAAATTAGAAAAAAAAATGTTGGGCACCCTGCTTGATTTGAAAGAAAATCATCACGTTGTCGGTGTCAAAGCAGAATTTGAAGCCGAAGGCACAAGGCTGGAAGAAGCTTTGCGTTTAAAAGAAGTTGTTACAAAAGCAGGCCTTGAATTAACAATAAAAATAGGCGGCTGCGAAGCCATTAAAGACATGTTTGAGGCAAGAACAATAGGTGTAAATACAATTGTTGCTCCTATGATAGAAACCGCCTACGCAATGAAAAAATATGTACAGGCAACAAACTATGTTTTTCCTGAAGAAGAACATAAAGACATAAAATTTTTAATAAATGTTGAAACTATTACAGGTTTTAACAATCTTGATGAAATGATAACCTCTCCTTACTTTAAAGAGGTTAACGGCATAGTTGTCGGACGTGTCGATATGACGGGGTCAATGGGATTATCAAGAGATGATATAAACACTGATGCAATTTTTGACATCGCAAATCAGGTTGCGCTCAAAACTCTTAAAAACGGCAAAGAAATGGTTATAGGCGGCGGCGTGTCCGCAGAATCTATACAGTTTTTCAAAAGACTGCCCGAAGGCGCACTTAACAGGTTCGAAACCCGCAAAATTATTTTTGATGCACAAAAAGCAATTGCCGACCCCGATGCTGACAAAGGTATTTTAAAAGCCGTCGGCTTTGAGCTTATGTGGCTCAGAAACAAACGCGAATTCTACGGTATGATATACAGAGAAGACGAAGCAAGACTTAAGCTTCTGGAATCCAGATACAAAAAGCTTATTGAAGACGCAGGCGGCCAGTATGAATAATATTGTTAACAATTTTATTTTCGATTTAGACGGAACTCTTGTTAACTCTTCTAACGAAGTTTTGTTATGCTTTAAAAAGGCCTTTGAAGCTTCTGACGTAAAAATAGATGAAACAAGACTTAACACAGACGTAATAGGCCCGCCGCTTGTCGAGATAATAAAACTTATTGCACCGGATTTAAAAAGTGAAGAAAAAATAAAAGAAGTAATGCAAAATTTTCGTCAAATATATGACAATGACGAAAATGACATAACAGACTTTTATTACGGAATATACGAATTTTTGTTAAACCTTAAAAAATCAAATAAAAAAATATTTCTCGCAACCTTCAAACCAATGCTGCCGACAATAAGGATTGTAAAAAAACTCAAGCTTGACATGTTTGAAGATATTTACACAATTGACAAATTCGGCGAAAAAATGTCTAAAACCGAAATGATAGAAGATATACTTAAAAAATATAATCTTAAAAGAGAAGAAACAGCAATGATTGGAGATGCTCTGACAGATATGGCGGCCGCCAAAGAGGCAGGGGTAAAAGCCATTGCGGCGCTATGGGGTTATGAAGCTGACAAAGAAAAGCTTAAATCTTGTGCGGATTTTGCAATAAACAATATAAGGGAATTAGAATGTCAAAAATAAAAGTCAGTGATTATATTGCAAAAAGGCTGAAAGAAATCTATAACGTAAAAAATGTTTTTATGGTGTCAGGCGGCGGCGCAATGCACCTCAATGACAGTTTCGGCAAGTATATCCCTTATATTTGCAACCATAACGAACAGGCAAGCGCTATCGCTGCGGAAGGTTATGCCAAAGCTTCACAAAAACTTGCCGTTGTAAATGTTACAACCGGCCCCGGCGGATTGAACTGTCTGAACGGGGTATTCGGACAGTGGACGGATTCAGTTCCTGTTCTGTATATTTCAGGACAGGTTAAATTTTCGACAACCCTTGCTTCTTGCCCTGATATAAAGCTGCGTCAACTCGGCGATCAGGAGGCTGACATAATCAGTGTTGTAAAACCGCTTACAAAATACGCAAAAATGGTTACGGAGCCTAAAGAGATAAAATATCATCTGGACAAAGCAATACACGAAGCCACTACCGGCAGAAAAGGCCCTGTCTGGCTTGATATCCCGATGAATGTACAGGGTGCTCTTGTGGAAGAAGATGAATTGATTGACTGTGACTATAGCTGCGGAATTTCTCCGACTAAAAACGATTGCAAAATTGAAGAAATAATATCAAAACTAAAAAACGCCAAAAGACCCTTGATTGTTGCGGGCCATGGTATAAGATTATCAGGCCGGAAAAGCAATTTTATTAAACTGCTTGATAAATTCAAAATACCTGTTGTAACGACCTTTAACGGCTTTGATTTAATACCGGACAATCACCCCTGTTTTATAGGCCGAATAGGAACAATAGGCCAGAGATGCGGAAATTTTGCACTGCAAAATGCTGATGTTGTACTGTTTTTAGGTTCAAGAAACAACATACGCCAGATAAGTTATAACTGGGAAAATTTCGCAAAAAATGCTTACAAAATAATTGTTGATATTGATAATGCAGAGCTGCAAAAACCTACAGTAAAACCGGATATGGCAATAAATGTTGATTTAGAAGACTTTTTGCCATTATTGTCAGAATCTGCCGGCGAAATAACAAAACCGGAATGGCTTGATTTTTGTAAAAAATTAAAAGAAAAATATTCATTTGAAAACACTGAGGAATACAAACACACGGATAAAATCAATGCGTACGGTGCTGTTCGCAGAATTACCGAGCTGCTGCCGCAAGGAGCAGCCTGTGTTTTAGGCAACGCGACAGCGATTATTGCATCAATGCAAACAGCATTAATAAAAGAAAACCAAAGATATTTTTCAAATTCCGGCGATGCGTCAATGGGCTATGACGTCCCTGCCGCAATAGGCGCGTGCGTGGCCTCCGGAAATCAAAGCACTTTTTGTATAACAGGTGACGGCTCTATAATGATGAACATACAGGAGCTGCAAACCATAAAGCACAACAATCTGCCTGTCAAAATATTTGTAATAAACAACGATGGTTATATATCAATAAAACAAACACAAAACAACTTTTTTGAAGGAAGAAACACAGGCGCCGGCACAAACAGCGGTGTAAGCATTCCTGATTTTGTTAAAGTAGGCAGTGCTTTTGGTATAGAGTCATTCCGTATAACAAGGCCCGATGAAATTGACGGCGCGATAAATAAAATGATTAACTCAAAAACACCTCTCATTTGCGAAATTATGGTCAATCCCGACTACATATTTTCTCCCAAATTATCCTCCAAAAAACTGGCCGACGGCTCTATGATTTCGCCTTCGCTTGAAGATATGTATCCGTTTTTGCCACGGGAAGAATTTGAACAAAATATGATTAAAGACTAAATTTTATCAAAGAAAGATTTGTCTTTTTTACAAACCGGACAGACGTAAGTGTCAGGCTCTTTTGTAATGTCACCTTCGTAAACATAACCGCAAATTCTGCATTTATAAGCAATTTTGTCTGTCTGCTTTTTTTCTTCGATATAAGTAGGTGCGGCCTTTGGACTTTTGCCTTTTTTTATACGGTGGTAATACTCATAAGTCATCGGCTCATCTTTTTGTAACACATCTCCGTCAAGAATTTTGCCTATAAACACTGAATGAGTTTCTGTTTCAAATTTGTTAACAAGCTCGCAGATAATATATCCGACAGAATCTTCCAATACCTCAAGTCCGTCTATTTTTTGTGTTTTAACGTTTTCGAACTTATTGACTTCTCTGCAAGAACTAAAACCAAATGCTGGTATAATATTATCGTTTACGTGTTCACCTAGTATTGATATCGCAAACTTTTTGCTGTCTTCTATACATTTATTTGTAAAATTGTTGTGGTTAACGCTTATGCACAATGTATCGTACGTTATTTGCATAACGCAGTTTACAACGCAGCCGACCGGTTTTTCTTTGCAGTTTGTTGTTACGACATAAACGCCGTAAGACAGTTTTGTCAAAACTTCATTATTCATATAAAACTCCTTGTATTCATTTTTATTCTTTAAAATATCGGGGATTTAATTCAGTTCTCTGGTTTTATAAGTAAAATACCCTTCATAATTATAGCTTGCATCTATACCTTTCATATAGACTTCACGGTCATTTATATCTGTTGTAAGAGCCTGTTTTAAAAGTTCTCGAATCTCGATATCTTTAATCGGACTGCGCTCCATTGCGAGCAGATAATCGTCCTTGTCGACCTTGCTCCAGTCAACTACCATAGATAGTTCTTTTTTCAGGATTAAGTCCAGCCATATACGTGCAGCACGCCCGTTACCTTCTCTGAAAGGGTGTGCGGCATTCATTTCAACATATTTTGCAATAATTTCTTCGAAAGTTGATTGCGGCATTTGCTCAATATGTTCTAAAGCCTGTTTTAAATACATAACGGGTGCAAACCTGAAATTGCCTTTGGCTATAATAACGTTTCTGATTTCTCCCGCAAAGTAATAAATTTCATCAAATAAATGTTTATGGATTTTTGATAATGCATCAAAAGTCCCCGCTTCAAGAGAATCAAGAACCCCTTTTTCAAATAGTTCAAGTGCTTTTTTCTTGCTTATTTTTTCTTCTTGTCTTGCAAGTTCAGAGGAATCAGTAATACCGAGTTTATTTTCTAAAACCATTATTATACCTTTCCTGTCAATTATAACACAATTCTGCGTTTTTTATTTCTGAGCACAGGAAATTTGCATCAGCATATGGCACAGAATAAGGTGTATGTCCTCTGCTATTTGTTTATCACCTATATTGGCATTAACGGAAAATTTTGCTTTCTGCTTTAATTTTCCGCCATCACAGCCCGTTAACCCAACAGTAACAATGCCGTTTTGGTTTGCATAATCGATTGCTCTTAAAACGTTTTCGGAATTTCCGCTGCTTGAAATACCGATTACTACGTCGTTTTTTTGCACAAAGTTTTTAAGCTGCTCAACAAAAATATCTTCATAACACACATCGTTTGAATAAGACATTACTGTAGAAATATTATCGCTCAAGCATATAAATCTAAAGCGTTTCCTATCGTCATACCCGTAGCTTGCTACTTTATTAAAATCACAACAATAATGGCTTGCAGTAGCAGCCGACCCGCCGTTTCCCATAATAAAAATATTAGAGCCGCTGTCACGTGCAATAGTCAGAATATTTTCGAATTGTTCAATCTCTTTTCTGTCTAAGTTATCTAAGGCTTTTTTTAATCTGTCAATGTAGCTGTTAATATGCTGCTCTATCATCAAAACTCCAAGGGCTGTTACTAAAAAAGCTTTTAGAATTTTTCTAAAAGCTTTATCATAAATGGTTGCGGGAGCTGGATTTGAACCAACGACCTTCGGGTTATGAG
>CALUTJ010000024.1 GCA_944323685.1 Candidatus Gastranaerophilales bacterium
CGCAAGCAAAAATTTGCACACTAATCCTTACTTTTTTTATTTCGACCAGGTTATGAAAAAACTTTAGGGAAAAATCACACTTTTTTACAAAAGTTAATATTTTAGCTTTAAATAATAAAAATAATTTGTATATGTAGCAACTATTTTTATTTATGTGTTTTTGATATCAACACAAGTCTATATTTAGATATATATTATATGTCGAAATTGTAATGTTTTTGTAAATTTTGGCAAATTTTAATATTTTTGTGCGATGATAAGATGTAGACTTGGTTTTATTATGTAGAATAAAAGCTTTATCAAAAGAGTGGAATAAATATGAAGAAGATTAATGCAAAACGTTTAAGAAAAAGTGTGGTTATGACAAGCGCCCTCATCTTATTTTTGTCGGGTGGCGGTGCATTTGCCGATACCAATTGGGATAATTTTACAAATCAGGCAACAACAAGCCCTGCCAACATGCAGTTAAACAATAATGCTACTGCCAACAGTCAGCTGGCTTTGCCTCCTGTCCCCGGTGGATATAAAATTAACGGTAACGGTCATACGATTACTGCTGACAATACAACAGTGCCTAGCGGTGGCAGCAATCCTTTTACGGGTTCCGTTATTGATAACAGAGCTACAGACGACGGAGTTCCGACAACAACAATCACTGACACTAATTTTCAAGGTTCCGGTACACAAATTAACACAAGCGGTGCCGCTATCAGCAACTCCGGTACAATGACAATAGAAGGCACAACCTCCGGCGGGGTTAATTTGCAAGAAGGTAAAATAAATGTTGATAACTTCAGCTCTTCATTCAAAAATCATTCTGTCAGAGGTAACGGCGGTGCCATCGAAAACCAGGGCTCTATGATGATTTCAAATACACTGTTTGGCGGTGCGGACGGTGATGGAAACCATGCAGCGCAGTTAGGAGGTACGGACGGTTTCGGGGGTGCAATTGATAACAACATTGCCGGAGATACGGACGGACAATTAGATATATATAATTCCGCTTTTTCTTATAACAGTTCAGACAGCTTTGGCGGTGCAGTCGCAAACAGAAACGGTATTGTCAATATCTACAATTCTGTACTCAACAACAACTCTGCGGTAACTCAGGGCGGTGCTATCGTTAACGGTGCAACAACCTATGTTACAAACTCAAGTTTTAATAATAACAACGGCGGTAATTACGGCGGTGCAATTTCAAATGCGTTAACTATATCCGGACAGGTTGAAGATACAAGCAGTTATCTTGAAGTTGCAGGAGCAATTTTTAACGGAAATACCTCTTTAAACGGGGGCGGTGCTATTTTTAACGCCGGTACTACAAGCAGTGATATATCTCACACTCTTGTGGTGCGTAATTCAACATTTGAGAACAACACTGCAACTTTAGGCGGCCAGGGCGGTGCTATTTATAACAGCTTGCCGACAGGTGAAGGCGGAAGTGTATCAAATGCGCAAATTGATAACTCTGTGTTCAGAAATAATGGAGCTTCTGCCGGCGGTGCAATCACAAACACCGGCGTAATGACTATTTCAAATTCCGCTTTTGATTCAAATGGTGCTTATCATGCTTATGATGTGGTAGAGCAAAAATATGATGATGACGTTTCCTATGCACAATACGGTGGTGCTATAAGAAACTTCCAGTCAGGAACAACAGGTACTATCGGTACTGTTGATACTAATTTACAGATAACAAATACAACATTTACCAATAACATTGCTTCCATTCAGGGCGGGGCTTTATATAATGCCGGGGGTAATGTTGATCACAAGGCTACAGCTACTTTGACCAACGTTACAATGACAGGCAACACAACTACAGCAGGTACTGTTGAATCCGGCGGTGCTATATACGGTGCTGCTAACTCTGTTACTAATATTGTAGCTTCCAAAAACGGTAAAACAACAATAGGTGTAACTCAGTACGGCGCTCCGATACCGGGTGCAAATGCATCAACAGATACAATAAGTTTTGTTGGTAATGCTGTAGGTAATTTTAATGCAGAGCAAAACGGTGTAATTGAGTTAAATACTGTTGTAAGAGGTGATGCTTCAAATAATGATTCCGTTATTAATATAAATAATGGTAACTACAGCGGTCTTGTCCATTTTAAAGGCGATGGCGGACGTGTTGAGAATGCTAACATTCACCTTTATAACGGTGAATTAAAATTTGATCACGATGCAAGCCTTACATCAACAAACAATTTATATTTACACGGCGGTTTGTTGAACCTTTTAAATAACGAATATTCTTCTAATCAAATACATGCACAGTCTTTGCACTTGATGGGAGATTCTCATATTAAACTGGACGTTGACCTTGGCGGGAAATATTCAAGCTCCGGGAATCCCGAAATGGACGCAATATTGAAGGCGAACTTCCCTAACGGAATTACAAATGACGGTAACAATACTTTATTTATTGACCAGATGAAATCCGTATCGGAAGCAAAAACTGACAGCGTAAGAATTCTGTTTACCGATGCAGAAGCTCTTGTCGGCAATGTTGAATTGTCAAAAGGTGCTAATATCGTACAGGCTCCGATACATAAATATGAAGTAAAACAAGAAACTGTTCCTTATCCTACAATGAGCGGCGGCAGCACATCAGGTGTAGACCCCGGTGAATACTTTGTATTCAACAGAATCGGCGATTCTGACCCGATTATCTCGGCTCCTGTTGCGGCACAGGCTGCGTTCCTCTTGCAGGACAACATTTACAGACAGTCATTCGCTAACATGGATATGGTTACGCTAATGACACCGGAACAGAGAATGGCGTGGAAGATGAGAAACAAATACGCTTCCGCTTATCATACTGGCGTGTTTGCACCGAACGTTATTCCTGAAGAAAGAGACGGTTTCTACATAAGACCGTTCGCTAACTTTGAAAATGTTCCTCTCAAAAACGGGCCAAAAGTATCTAACGTATTTTACGGTACTTTAATCGGCGGTGAATCCGACCTTATTGAACTCGGACACGGCTGGGACGGAAATTTCTCGTTCTTCGGTGCTTACCACGGTTCGCATCAGGCTTACAACGGTGTTGATATCTGGCAAAACGGCGGTTCAATCGGCGGTGTTGCAACAGCTTACAAAGGCAACTTCTGGACAGGTATTACAGCTAACATCGGCGCAAGTGCCGCTCAATCAAGCCATATGTTTGGTAATGACGACTTCCCGATATTAATGACAGGTGCAGCATGGAAATCTGGTTATAACTTCGGTTTGTTTAACAACAAAATGGTTATCCAGCCAAGCTACATGATGAGCTATACTATGGTTAACGTATTTGATTACACAACCTCTACCGGAGTAAGAGTTACACAGGATCCTCTGCACGCAATAGAAATCATACCCGGTTTGAGAATCATCGGAAACCTTAAAAACGGCTGGCAGCCATACCTCGGTGTAAATATGACATGGAACCTTATGGACAGAACTAAATTCTATGCTGATGACGTTGCTTTGACAGAACTTTCAGTTAAACCTTATGTTGAATACGGCGTCGGTATTATGAAACGTCAGGGTGACAGATTTACCGGTTTCGGTCAGGCTATGATAAGAAACGGCGGTAGAAACGGTATTGCGTTTACCCTCGGTATGAGATGGGCATTAGGTCACTAATATTTAAGAAATGTTAAGATAACTTAATAATCTCAAAACTATGATAAAGAGAGCGTTTAGGGTAACTAAACGCTTTTTTTGTTAATCTTTTTTATTAACTTTTGGCAATTTTCGATTCTAAAAATTTTTCATGTAAGTATAGAGGATTTTATATTCTTTACTAGACTATTTTGAGAGGAAAACTAAAGAAAGGGTATTTACATGAGCGGAGAAATTTCAAGATTAAATGCAACAGAACCCATGAGCAGAAAAGAAAGAAAAGCTGCTGAAAAAGCTGAAGAAGCTCGTAAAGAACAAGAAAGACAAAATGTTGCAGCAAAATTAATTGCACAGTTATCTAATCAGGAAGAATATGCAAACTTAGAAACTGATGACTTAGAAAAGAAACTTAAAGCCGAATTAAAAGAAAGATACAAAGATACAGACAAAGATATGTATAAATCTTCTTTAAAAGCTTTAGACAACGCAATAGAAAAAACTGAAGAAGCCAGAGAAGCATATGCTCAGCAATTAGTAAGAAGAATTGCAGGTATGGCTCCTTACACAGATGACAAAGAAGTAAGAGCCTTTGTAAGAGCAGGCCTTGCTGCTGAATTTGAGGAAGGCAATATTTCTAAAGAAGTTTATGACTACGCAAGAAAATATGGTGAAACCAAAAAAGGCACTCACTTCTTCAAATCAGTATGGAGAGGCGTATTCGGCGGAACTAAAGAATCTTCCGAAGTATACAGATCAGTCGGACAAAACAACAACGTTGAAGAAATCAGAAACAACGGAAAACCGCTTGAACTTGATGCAGAATTACAGGCTAAATTGAAAAAAGCCGGCATCACAAAAGAAATGGTTTACCAGATAGGTGACAACTTAGTCGGTTCAGAAGCCGTAGTATCTTACTCAAACAAAAAGGTACAGGCAGGCGAAGCACAGTTTATTGCAGATGCTTTTGATGAATTTGCTCTGAAAAACGGTGTTTCTGATGTAGACTTTACTGATAAAGAAGCAAAACAGATTATGAAAGCTGCCGGTTACGGTATTGAAAAGAAAATTGATGCCAAGAAAGTAATCAGAGATGCAGCAACAGTCGGCATTCCGTCAGCAGCAGCAGGTATCCCGCTTATTACAACTCAGACACAAAACGTTAACCTCGGTGAAGGTTTAGGCAAAATAAGCCAATCACAAAAGGTTGTATTAGGCCCTGTTGTAACAGCAGCCCTCGGTACGGCATTAGGAACATTAGGTTCAATTAAAGAACAGGCTGTAAGAGTCGAAGACAAAGCAATTCCTGTACACATCGATGACAGTATTAAAACATTCGACGACTATGCAGCATTTATCAAAAAGTCTGATTCATTCCCGTCAAAACAGGCAAAAGCTATGGCAATGAAAATTGCAGCATACTATACAACTGAAGACGGCACATTATTAAAAGATAAGTTAATTGATGCATACAGACACGCAGGCGGTTCAGCTGACGTTGATGACACACAAAATGCAGATTACAGCGATGCAAGTGTACTCAACCACAGAGAAGCATTAGCTCTGTTAACAAAACTCGAATCAGGTAAAATCAAAGTTGACAAACCTGAACCTCCGAAACCGGAACCGGAAGAACGCGATGTACTCATCCAATCTGAAGAATATGTAGAAAAAGTTGACGAAACAAGCTGCTACAAAGTTAAATCAGGTGATAACTGGAACTCCGTAGTCATAGGTAAATACAAACCGAAAACTAATGAAGACAGAAAAGCTCTTATCAGAATATTGAAAGATGCAACATTCGAAGAAATGAAAAAATCAGGTACTTTACCTAAAGGTATAACATCTTCAAGAGATGCATTCTTCCCGAAAGTAGGCGATGAATTATGTATCCCTTCTGAAATCACTCTTCCGAACGGCAACAAATATACATATCTTGAAGAAGGAAAGGTAATTTCTGAAGCTCCAAGCAAGAACTACAAAGGTGCAACTTACAAAGCAAATTCTAATCCATTCTTAACAGAAAGAAAAGGCACAACCTGGGGTTCATATGCACAAGAAGGGCCGCTCGCAGAAGGCACCACTGAAGAAAAAGCAAGACAGGCTGCTAATGACTATAAAAAAGAACAAGAAGCCAAAGGCAGAAAGGTAACTGTTAGCGAACATCATTATCCGATTGAAAAATAATCACTAACGGTAAATATCCAAAAACTCTCAAAAAAAGTCAAATATAAGCCCTCCGAGAATTATCTCCGGGGGCTTTATTTTAACAATAGGTAAATTAAAACCCCGTACCAAAGATTTAGTACGGGGTTTTTTATTAAGCAGTTTAATTAAATGCTTATTAGTTGTATCTCCAACCCTGGTGATAGTAGTTTGCACCTGCGGATCTTGTACCCGGTGTTTCTGTACCAGATTGAGCATCTTTAATTAAGTCAATTAATTGCTGCATTTGTTCTGCTGTTGGCGGTTGTTGGTTTTGAATCAATGTTCTTATTTCGCTTACAAGGCTTGTAAGTTCTGACATATCAACCGATGAACCGCTGCCGCCGCCAGATGTGTTGAGGTTAGCAACAAGGTTAACCAGAGTTTCTATCAATGCGTTTGTTCTTGTAAGGTCAGGTTTTGTGTTAACAAAGAAGTTTTCTAAGTCTTCACTGGTAATAACGTGACCTAATTTTTCGTTGATTTCATTCAAGATATCTGTGTAATCAGGAATGATGTCTTTCAACTGTTCGATTGTCAGGCTGCCGCCGTCACCTTTGCCCATATTTTCAAAGATTGCCTGCAATACTGCGTATTGTTCCTGTCTTTGTTGTTCTGCTTTTTGCAGGTATTCAGTATAGCTGTCGGCGTATGTCTGGAAGGCAGTTTTGTTAACCATATTGTCGCCGATTTTGGAAATTTCATCCAACAATTTATTTCCGTATGTTGTTGCAGAACTCATAGCGGCATCAAATTGGTCTTTGATTGCATTACCAGTTGTAACAATAGCATCTAAAGAACCTTGCATTGTAGCTAATTGAGCAAGAACCTCTTCAAGGTTTGCGTTTACTTGAGCACTGTTATTGTTGCTTGAGTTTTGGAAGTCTTTAATTGCATCTACAACAGCCTGCATAGCTTCTGCGTCGCCGCTCAGGTCGAGGTTTGCAACAAGGTTAACCAGAGTTTCTATCAATGCGTTTGTTCTTGTAAGGTCTGTTTTGTGAGCTTCAAGAGCTGCATTGAGGTCGCCTACGGTGATTTGACCGCCGGAAATATTTTCCAGATAGCCTTTGATTTCTTCGTACATAGGTCCAAGCATATCCTGTACCTGGTCGATTGTTAATGTTTTTTGGTTAATCTGGTTCAGTTGAGCACCGATTTCGTCCATTTTTTGCGAAATTTCTAAAGTAGTTTCGTTGTTCTTTTCTTGATTTGCGATTACTTTATCCAATTTGCTGTTGATGCTGCCTATGCCGTCATTGATATCGCCTAAACCGTCAATAATAGCTTGTTGGTTGTTTTCAAAGTTAGCGTTCAATTTGCCGACCTCATCAGAAAGTTTGTTAATTGCATCAAGGATAGCCCCTGTGTTAGCTTCAATTTGACCTAACAGTCCGATGATTTGATCAAGTGCTTCACCTGCTGTCAATTGACCCTGATTGATAGCATTCAGGATTGCATCAAGTTTGGCATTGAGTTCTGTATCACCTGCAGTAGAATTTTTGAGTTCGTTAAGGATTGCGCTCAACAAGGCGTGTTCTGTAAGTTCGCCTTCTTGATATTTTTGAATGAATTCATCAATTTTACCTGCAAGATCAGGGAATTCTGACTTGATTTGGTCAACGGCATCTTTTAAGTTGTCGAGTTTGCCGTCAATGCTTGATAACAATTCGATAATTTGTGCAAGCATTTCTGATTCTGTAATCTGACCGCTTTCGAATTTCTGTGACAGGTTATTGATTGCGGCTAAAATATCAGAGCTTATGCTGCCGTTATTCTTGATTTCGTTGAGAATATTTTCAAGCATTTCTGATTTTGTTGAATCGCCTTTTTTGTAATCATTGTAGAAATCAAGAACTGTGTTATAAAGATTTTTGTTTGTGTTGTCGAGTGATTCCAACAATTTTTCCATGTTAATAAGAGTTTGGTTTTGTTCGTTATTAGCCTGGATAATTTGTTCTAATTTATCAGCTGCATCACCCTGACCTGCAATAATTGCATCTAATTTAGCAAGGAATTCCTGGTCATTAGAGTTAGCCTGTTCAAGTAGAGCAACTATACGATACATTGCTGATTCGATAGATGCTGTTGTACCGTCAATGCTGCTGATGATTGAAGTGATTTCCTGGTTTTGTGCAATTATATCCTGTACAAGTTTAATTAACTGTTTGTTATCAGAGTTCATTTCTTTTAAATAATTCAACATTTCCTGTTGATTAGCAATCTGCTGCTGCTGTAATTTCATCATGGCGTCTAATTTTTCTAAAATTTGAGACATATCAAAATCAACGTTTTGTTCCTGATCAACGCAGCTTGTTAATGACCCTGCAGCTACACCTGCACCGAGAGTGGCGCCTGTAACTTTCATAAGACCTAGAACGTAGCCTGCAAGAGCACTGTCTCTTATTTTTGCCATAAGTGTTTTTTCTTCTTCTGTCATTTCAGGTTCAACAGAGGGACCCTTAGGAGCTTCTTTTGAAGTTTGGTTAACTTCTGTCTTTTTAGGAAGCTTGTTGAAATTAATACCATCAATAGTCATTTAATTTTACTCCTTTTTTAGTTATTAATGTTGTGGTGCCTAATAGAAATACGCTGAAGAAATTTATTTGCGCATATTTTTTATTTATGTAAAAAATCTTTACAATTTTCGGCTAGAACGCGGGAAAAACTTGACAAAAATTTTTACACTTACTTGTTACTTTACTGCAATAACTTCGATTTCTATGAGGGCTCCCTGGGGAGGTCTTTCACTGCAAAGCAGGAAGGAGCCGATTGTCACCAGTGAAGTTATTCCGCATAAATTAATAAATTCAGCAAAACCGCTCATCTCTTAAAAAAGCATGAAACCTTCACTATTATATAAATACCCAATTTTTTAATTTTTAAACATTTTTTATGGGTTTAATGCCAAAATATGAAGAAATTGTTACAATTATCACTTTTTAGTTGCAAATTGCAATAACCTCTATTTCAACAAGCGCGCCTTTAGGCAGTTCTTTAACAGCTACGCAGGAACGTGCAGGCTTGTTTTCGTTAAAGTATTGTGCGTAAACCTCATTAAATTCGGCAAAATCACCCATCTCTTTTAAAAAGCATGAAGTTTTAACAACATTGTTAAGATTCATGTTTGCAGCTTTTAGTATATTTTTTATATTTTTTATGCACAAATGTGCCTGTTCTGTTATATTACCGTCAGAAAGTTTGCCGGTAGAAGGGTCTATGGCTATCTGGCCGGAGCAATACAGGGTGTTACCTGCTATTACGGCCTGAGAATAAGGCCCGACCGGTTCCGGTGCATCGGCTGTGTAAATTATTTGTTTCATAACCTATTCCTTATTAATCTATTTATCTTCTGTCAGTTTGTAACCTGCTTTGCTTAATGCGTGTTTAATTTCGCAAAGGTGGCGCAGGTTGCGTGTTTCCATTGTGATTTTAAGGTAACAATCGTTAATATCAGTGTTTTCACCGCCTTGATTGTGGCGTACTCTTATAACGTTTGCCCCGAGATCCGCAATTATGCGGGAAACTTCTTTCAACTGCCCTGGTTTGTCAAGCATTTCTATTGTTAAGTCAGCTATTCTGCCTGATTTTAACAGACCTCTGTTGATAACTCTGGACAGTATGTTTACGTCTATGTTGCCGCCCGAAACAACACATACAACTTTTTTGCCTTCAATCGGCAGCTTTTTAAAGATTGCGGCGGCCACACTGAGGGCGCCTGCACCTTCTGCGATTAATTTTTGGGCTTCGATAAGAGATAAAACAGCTGTGGCAGTTTCGTCATCAGATACCGTAACTATTTTATCCACGTATTTTTGGCAGTATTCAAAGGTATGCTCGCCCGGCATTTTTACTGCGGTACCGTCAGCAAAGGTTGAAACTGAAGGCAGCTCAATACGTTCATTTTTTTCTATTGAATTGTACATGCTGCCAGCGCCTGCGGCCTGAACTCCGTATACCTTGCAGTCCGGTTTAAGCATTTTTATTGTGTAGGCAATACCGGAGATAAGCCCGCCCCCGCCAATAGGGACGATAACAGCATCAACGTCGGGAAGCTGTTCGATAATTTCAAGAGCGATTGTTCCCTGCCCTGCTATTACATCTTCATCGTCAAACGGGTGGATAAATTCAGCGCCTGTTTCTTGTTGGAATTTAACCGCCTCGTTATACGCATCATCATATACTCCGTCAACAAGTCTTATTGTTGCACCGAGTTTTTTTGTTGCTTCTATTTTTGAAATAGGAGCCGTGCTCGGTATGAATATAGTGGATTCTATACCGCTTTTTTGCGCGGAGAGCGCTACACCCTGAGCATGGTTGCCTGCGGAACATGCTATAATACCTTTTGCTTTTTGTGCATCAGACAGTCCGGCTATTTTTACGTATGCGCCTCTTACTTTAAAAGAACCCGTTATTTGCAGATTTTCGGCTTTAAGATAGATTTCATTGTTTTTTGACAATGCATTTGAATGTATCAAATCAGTTTTTCTTATAACCGGTTTAAGGGTTTCTGCCGCTTTAATTATTTTATCTATTGTTAACATTTTTTCTCCGCCAAGCTACAAAATTTTTATGCAACCTAAATAGTTATTATAATATAGCAATTTTGTCTGTTAATTGCAAAGATTTTTAAAATGTTTGTGTATTAGTTAATAATCTCTAATTTTATAAATAAAAACTTTTGTTTAGAGTAAAATTTTGCGGTTTTTAATGAAAAATATTAATAAAATAATATAATTTAACCGAGTATACTGCTTATTTTTTACAGTTAAAAAATTTTTTATATGTGTTTGTAAAAAGATTTTATTGCACAAAACGAGCAAATTCATCATAATTATTA
Source organism: Candidatus Gastranaerophilales bacterium (assembly GCA_944323685.1). Classification (GTDB taxonomy): domain Bacteria; phylum Cyanobacteriota; class Vampirovibrionia; order Gastranaerophilales; family Gastranaerophilaceae; genus Limenecus. Next base: position 10,655 of record CALUTJ010000024.1, read on the forward strand.
AATAAGAAAGTATGAAATCACACTACGAAACGAAGGAGTATGCTATGAGTACCTATATCCCAAAACCGGGAGTTGAGTTGTCAAAAGAAGAGATTAAAAAACTTATTGTGGAACACAAAGTTAAGTTTGTAAGACTGCAATTTGTTGATATAAACGGCATGGTAAAAAATTTGGCGGTTCCGGCCGGTCAGATTGACAAGATTTTGAATAACGAACTTATGCTTGACGGCTCATCTATTAAAGGTTTCAGAAGCATTGAAACTTCGGATATGTGTTTCCACCCTGACCGCTCAACATTTGCGATTCTTCCCTGGAGATGCAAAGAGGGAGAATGGAATGTAGCCAGGATAATCTGTGATATTTATAATTCTGACGGAACACCTTTTGAAGGCTGCCCCAGATGTAACTTAAAAAGAGTAATCAAAGAAGCTAAAGAAATGGGCTTTGTTATGAATGTGGGGCCGGAAGCAGAGTTTTTCCTTTTCAAAAAAGACGATGACGGCATGCCCACAACATCCACACACGATGCGGCAGGATATTATGACGTAGGACCTGATGACAAGGGTGAAGATATAAGAGCGGAAATTGTTGACAATCTGGAACGTCTGGGCTTTGAGATAGAAGCAAGCCACCACGAAGTTGCCAGAGGACAGCACGAAATAGACTTTAAATACGCAGATGCCCTTACTGCTGCGGATAACATTGTTACTTTTAAGTACGCGGTTAAAGCATGTGCCGACAAAAACGGTTTACACGCAACATTTATGCCAAAACCGATTTACGGTATAAACGGTTCTGGCATGCATTGCAACATATCTTTGTACAATATTAAAGAAGATAAGAATGCTTTTTATTGCGAAGATTCTGCATATCAGCTCTCTAAAGAAGCTCTTTATACAATAGGTGCTATTCTTGAAAATGTAAAAGATTTTACGGCAGTAACAAACCCGACAGTAAACAGCTACAAAAGACTTGTTCCGGGGTACGAAGCGCCTGTATACATTGCCTGGTCTTTGTCTAACAGAAGCGCTCTTATAAGAGTTCCCGCTAAAAGAGGTAATGCAACCAGAATAGAATTGCGTTCGCCTGACGGTTCTTGCAATCCTTACCTTGTTATGGCAGTACTGTTAACTGTTGCAATGGAAGGCGTTAAAAATCAGGTAAAACCGCCTTTGCAGACAGAAGAAAATATTTACGAAATGAGCGCTAAAGAAAGAAAACGCAGTCATATTGATTCATTACCCGGAAGCTTGAACGAAGCTCTCGCTTTGATGAAGAAAAGCAAAATCGTAAAGCAGGCTCTGGGTGATCACATCTTTAACGAATTTGTTATGGCTAAAGAAATTGAATGGGACAGATACAGAACAGATGTTTCTCCCTGGGAAACAAAAGAATATCTTGAAAAATACTAGAGTTATTCTAAAAGTCCTGCAAGATAAGCGATTGTGCGCGGAAAATACTGCTGCCAGTAATGGGAGCGTATTGCCTGTGTTTCGTTTTTCGGGCAGGTGCTGAGCAGTGTATTTGTTTCTGCGATGCCTTCTTTTATGGAATCGGAGCCGAGGTAGTGATAATCTGCCGTAAAATACCCGATTTCAGAAAGCTGTGCATCGCAGAAATAATCACGGAAAGCCGCTCTTTCCTGATTATATATTTCTCTGAGTTTTTTATCGCTTTTGATTTCTTCTTGTATTTCTTTAAACATAAGCTCGTCTTTTGCGTGTCCCCATTCGTGGAGTAATACGCCGAGGTCTATATATTGTTCTTTTGTCATTATTGATTGTTCTGCGCGACTATATGCCGCATTGTCGGCTTTGTCGGTAACGTAAAGCGTTTTAAGGTCAAGTTCTTTCATTTTGAACAATTCATTACCCGGAATCGATTTTAAAACCGGCAAAAGCAAATCAGACGTGTCTTTTGTGAAATTTTTTAAATCAATCTCAACGATTTTTCCGTTTTGCAAATTTTTAACCTTAAGGGTGTTTTTATCGAATTTTATATCGAATTTTTCATCGCCGGAGGATGATACAAAATGGTTTTCATCTATAACTTCAAAAGTGACGGAACGGTTTAAAAGCTCTTTACCGTTTTTTTCAGTGATTTTGTAATCCAGAATCCTGTTGCCCTGCGGGTCGTCTTCGTAGCGGTAGTAAGTTTTTGTACCGTCGAGTGATTCCATTTTCTTTTCAATGACCTCGTTGCCTTCTTTTGTTTTAGAGGCATCGGAAATTTTTTCCACCCGCCCGTCAGGATAGGTTCTTGTTATGTTAAACACGCCGTTAATCACGGAAGGTTCAACTTGTTCTTTGTATATAAGATTGTTGTCTGCGTCGAATTTTTCTGTCGTCATTGATTTAAGAGTTTCGTAATCGGCATAATCTTCTTTTTTTATGCGGTGCATAACGGTTGTGACAGTGTTGTTTTTAAAGTTGTGTTCTTTTCTTTCAATAGCATTAAGCCATTTTCGCTCTTTAATTTCTGTTGTAGGTTCGCCTTTTTGGATATCATAAAGAAGTTTTGTGTTTCTCCATTCATCACCTGTTGTAAGTTCCACAATAGTGCCAATGTTGCGGTTGAGGTTTATATTTACGGAATTAATATTTTTGTCTTTAAGATAGTCTTTTAAATATTCTTTAAAATGAAGTAATTCTTCTTCCGAAGCTCTTTTAAAGATGCCGCTGGAGATTTGACCCGTTTTTTTTATGCCGAGTTCTTCAAAATTCACTTTTTCGATTTTTTCCGCAATATCAAGATCTTGATATGTAATAAAGTTTTCAAACGCATCTTTTGAGGACATAGGCAGCTTCATTGTCATCAATTTGTTTAATCTGTCTAATACAGCTTTATAACAAGGCCTTTTGGGGTGTCCGTCATGCTCAAGACAGGACATCATAAGAATAAAACGCAGAGTTTGCGGGTCGATACGTTCATCAGGCGAATAATAAGAAGTATTTCTTGACCATCTCAAGTTAAATAATTTGGCAAACGTATCCAGTGCGTAATCATCTTCTTCAAGGGCAAAACATTTTGACATATATTCAATGTATGGAATGAATATTGAACGATTGTTTTTGAAATACATATCAAGATATTTTTCAAGGGCTGAAGATTCAAAATTGCCTTTGTTCGGGCCTGATTTTCTTGTTGCAGCATCAATAAAAAGCTCTATATCTTTTTGTTCAATATTCATAAAAAGCCTTTTTAGAGTTTCGATGCCTCTTTCAGAAAAAGCATTATAGGGTTTGCCGGTTTTTTCCAGAAGCAATTTCGTTTTATCTGCGCCGTCATAAACGGAAGTCACCAGATTTTTTACAAAGTCTACGGACGGTCTGTCAAAATTAAGACCTGACTTATTGTTTTCCTGTTCTTTTGCTTCCGTGATAAAGTTGAGGATTTCTATAAAATCGTCATCATCCTTTATTGTTTTTGCAAGCTCTATAAAATCAACCCGCTGTTGTTTTTTATCTTCGGCAAAAGACAGTGCTATTTTTTTTACTCTGGCGGCTTTGAATGAATCAAATACAGAGTTAAGCTCATCCGTTAAATTTTTTATATAAAAAGAAAAATTGCCGTTTTCATCTTTTGCTTCCGAAATTTGAGAAAAAACTTCCTGTAGTTTTACACCATTGGATAGTTTTTCGTCTGCATATTCCATTGCTGTTTTGTCAAATTCCCCGTCTTTGTTTTTTAAGGGTGCAAAAGCATATTTGGGGTTGTATATAAAAACTTTTTTAAAATAATCCGAGTGTTTTGTAAAAAATTTGATTGCGTCATCATTAAACGTACCATTATTATTTTTTAGTGATTTTAATACAACCGGACAGTAGTCTTGTGAATAAGAATAATGTGTGTTTTGGTTTGTATCCATTATTGTATCCGCAAACTGCAAAGCTTTATAATTAAAATTTCCGTCCGGATTTTTGGCAGCATCAAATATTTTTAACGAATCCCATATCAAATGGTTTTTTGCTTGATATTGTTTTAAAAATTCAAAAGCTTCAGCCGGAATTTGCCCGTCTTTGTCTGTTAAACTTTTTAACATACTATCAAATCTGGTTTCGTTTTTTAAACCGATTTGTCTGAAATATGCAATTACTTCGTCTTTTGAAACCTTCTTTTTATCTTGAATCCCTGCGTAAGCTTTTAATACGGATGAATCAACGCGTGTAGTTTCTTCAGTCTGCTGCACCTGCGGAATATCTGTAGTATCTTGCACCTGTCGGGGCTGCTGAGTCTGTTGAAAATCCGGTTGTATATTATTCGTATTATTATTTATAAACATATTTTTACAAACGTTGATAAAACATCAAAATTTACAAAAAAGTATACAATTTTTACAAAATTAAATAAAAAAACAGGAGTTGCTGCGGCATCTCCTGTTTGGTTTGTTTTTATAATTTGCCCTTTATTCAATCACAGGTGCAACATAAGTTCTTGCAGCGAGTTCCTGATCAATTAAAAGCAATGCATGTTTGTCATCACCGATAAGTTTTAATTTAGCACAAATTTCCGAGCAGTTAGCTTCTTCTTCAACCTGTTCTTTGATATACCATTGCAGAAATGAAATTGCTGCTCTGTCTTTTTCTGCTTCCGCAACATCAACGAGTGCGTTAATTAATGATGTAACTAATTGTTCATGTTTGTATACAGCTTCAAAGCAATCAAGAGGAGAATTCCACTCAAACGCGGGTTTGTCAATTGCATCAATTATAACTCTGCCGTCTCTTGAAATAAGATAGTCAAAAAGCCCCATAGCGTGGGCGTTTTCTTCTTGAACCTGTACTCTCATCCAGTTTGCAAAGCCTTTTAAACCAACATTTTCAAAATAAGCCACCATTGAAAGGTAGAGGTTTGATGAGTACATTTCATCTTTGATTTGCTTGTTAAAAGCAGCGTTTAATTTTTCGGAAATCATTTTTAACTCCAATCTATTTGTCGGATGATATCCACAAGCCGTGAATATTACATAATTCTCTCGCAATCACTTTATCGCAAGAACATTTTAAATTCAACACCGGTTCTTCATGTGGATAGAGATATTTTCTTTTTACGTATCTTTTATCCGGTGAGATGACTTCAATAAACATAATGTAATGCTCGTTCTCCATCGGATGCGCAACACTGCCCACTCTTACAGTTATTCCGTCTTGAGTGGTTTCTACTACGGGTACGTGTTTTTCTCCGGCCATTTCCTCAGCGTTTGTATGCTCTTTAAGTTTTTCCATAGGCTGAGAACAACAGACGAGCTCGCCTTTACCTGATATAATTACTTCTGCGATATTTCCGCAAACATTGCATTTGTACATTTCAAGTCTTTCTGTCATAATACCTCCCTTTGTTTTTGCTTAAAATCAGTATAAAAAATATCATCACAAAAGATTATTCCCAGTCTGTACAATAGTGTGATATAGTTTAGACAAATAAACATAGGAGAAATATTATGACAAAGAAAAAGGCAATAATTTATTCAATAATTTTTGTAGTGTTGTTTTGCGCTTCACTGATATTCAGAGCTTATGTACTTTATGACCCTTCAAAAGAGTTCAATGAAAATTGCAAGAATGTATTTGCGCCCTCCTGTCAGATGTATGTAAAAGACATAACTGCACAGAAAAAATACGATGAGGCAATCGCTATTCGCAAAGAAAGAATCAGACAGAGCAAACAAATCGTAAATTTGTATAAAAGAAGAGTAACCGACAAATGTTTATTACAAATGACAGAAAAAGAGGCTGATGAGGCACTTGTTTCTTGTATCGGTAAAGAAAAAGGCAGAATTGATTATCTTCTTTTAAAAACGACTGATTCTGTAATTCAGGATATAGTAGTTGATTCAATTACAATAGCTAACCTTGAATTAAAAGCAAACAATGACGCAAAGGCTGCTTATAAAACTTTAAAATCCGCAAAAAGTGTTCTTAAGAAGAATCCGTATGTACACGGTCAGCCGGAAGCTATAAATTACCTTAATATAAGAATGGAAAAATTAAAGTAAGGCTTGTTTTATAGCACAAATCATACTGTTTTCGCCGGCAATACCTTTGCCGGCGATATCATATGCTGTGCCATGTGCGGGGGATGTTCTTATTACACTCAGACCCGCAGTCATATTAACGGTGTTGTCTATTGCCAGTACTTTTATCGGTATAAGCCCCTGATCGTGGTAGCAGGCACAATACATGTCATAGGGCTGTTTTTCCCCTTTAGTATAAGCCTTTGCTGCTTTTGCAAACAAAGTGTCTGCCGGCATGGGAGCAGAAACATCAATGCCGGAGCCTCTTAAATATTCAACAGCAGGAGTAAACTCTTCTATTTCGTCTAACCCAAGGATTCCGCTTTCTCCGGCATGAGGGTTTAGGGAACAAAGTGCAATTTTAGGACAGTTAATTTTAAAATTATTTTTTAAAACTCTGTTTATTCTTTCAACTTTTTCGATTAACAGTTTTTGGGTTATTTTGACCTCTTTTAAAGGCAGGTGGCGTGTCAAAAGAAGTATTCTTAAATCATTGGAAACAAATACCATCTCGGCTTTTTCGTTTTTATTTTTGTCAGCAAGCTCGTATTCAAGCACTTCTGTCTGGCCTGAAAAATTGTGTCCCGCAAGGTGCATTGCATTTTTTGATACAGGTGCGGTAACTATTGCGCTGATTTCTCCTTTTTTAGCCATTTCGCAGGCTTTTATCAGACAGTTATAGGAAAATTCGCCGGCGTCTTTTGTTTCTTTGCCGTATTCTTGATTTTTTATATCATACGGAATTTCTTTAATCTCGTAATCAATTTTCAGACCGGTAAAAATAGGTTTTGCACCGATTAAAACAACACTGTCTTCCGGCAGCATTAATTTATTCAAAGCTTTTATAATAACTTCAGGGCCGATTCCGTTGAAATCGCCTGCTGTTATTGCTATTTTTTTATTCATGTTGTTCAAAATATTTTAAAATATCCACTAAAGTGCTGGGGTTGCCGAGGTTGCCTGATTTTGTAACTACCCATTGAGCTTTTGTATCAAGACAAAGCGGGATAGCCGGCAAAATAGAATCTATAATCTGTAAAGCATTGCTGTTTATAGCCCTGCAACATTTAAACGAGGTTTCTCCTCCGATTGTTATAAGTATTGCGTCTTTGTTAAACAAAACACGTTTTGTTAATACAGCCAGATACTCGCTGATTTTGGACAGGAATTGCGTTTTAGAAAGCTCATTATCAAACAAAAATTGCGAAACAATCTTTGAATCTACTGTCAAATTGGACGTATGCACAACAACCACATTATCTTTAATTAGGTTTTCAGCTACCCTTTTGATTATGTCTTCTGTTACGCCTTCAAGAATATCTTCCATCTTAAGGTCAATAAAGTAGGTGTTTTCAATGTCATCATTGTCTTGCAGTTTTTGAATTTGAAGAGCCGTTACCTGAGTTGCACTGCCTGAAACAATGAGTTTTGGCAAGGCAGGAATAGTTCTCTCCTGCTGGTGGTTTTCTGTTTCGGGGAGCCAGATATTACCCAAAACCTGTGCACAGCCTGCTGAACCGCATGGCAAAATTTTGTATGAGCTTTTTTCTATAGCAAGCACAACCTGCTCGATATCCGTAACAGACACAGCATCTACAACAATAAGTTTTACACCTTTTTCAATGAGCTCGTTCAGCTTTTTTAAAATCGGGCCAGCACCTTTGATAACAGTGCGCAGCTCAATCAAATCAATAAGTTCGTCCTGTTCATTTTGAAGCTCGTTTTTAAGCACTGTAGGGATGTGGGATTCATATATCGGAAATCTCGGGTCACGTGCAAATTCGGTTCTTTCAATCGGAATACCTTTTAACAGGTGATAACCGCCGATAGTTGTTCGTCCTTCTTGAGGGAATGCCGGAATTATTACGGCTGCATCCCATTCAAGCGCTTCAAGAATTCCGAGTGCTTCAACCGCAATGTGACCTCTTAATGTGGAGTCCATTTTTTTATAAAAATATTCCACGTTAAAGGTTTCAGAAAGTTTTTTTGCCGAGGTTTTAACGCGTTCGTAAGCGTCGTGCGCATCTATATTTCTTGTTTCCGTCGGTATTGCCCAAACCTGTGTACTGACTTTGTTTTCAGGTATGACGGAATCATCAAGTAAAATCTGGGTATTTGCCCCTCTTAAATGAAATTGCAGCGCGGTATCATCAGCACCCGTTAAATCATCAGCTATTATACCGATATTATTTGATATAAACATCTCAAATCCCTGATTATATTATGCAGCACCCTGATCGGATCTTCCGGCTGAAAGCAGTCTTAAATTGCTTGCTCTGACAAAAAATCTTTCTTTCTGGGCTCCGGAGGCGTCATTCCATTTGCTGGAAGCAAGTCTGCCGTCTATTGCAACGAGTTTGCCTTTTTTTACGTATTCTCCCGCAACTTCTGCAAGTTTGTCCCATAATTCTACATTAAACCAGTCTGTTACTTCTGATTTTGTTTTGGAATCCCAGCGGCTGACAGCAATAGAAAAAGTTGTTTTAACTTTGCCTGATTCAAAGTATTTCATTTCAGGATCCTGACCGGCTCTTCCGACTAACACTACAGAATTTATCATTAACTTATCCCTTTTATTAATTATATATAATTCCATGTCATTATATTAGGAAAATATCATCTTGCCAACTTTGAGTATTTAATTGTTACAAATAAAAAGAGAGTCCTCATGTTTTTAACCGATGTTGACGAAGCAAAAAAAATTATTATCATTGTATATATGAAGAAGATAATCACAATTACAGCTTTATTAATAGCATTAATACACATGCCTGTCTTTGCTCAGACAGACTATGCAACCCTCTACGAACAGGCAAAGCCGGCCGATTTTCAACTGGTGCATAATATTGATCCTTATCAAAATGAGGATTATCAAAAATACGCATGGTCTCCGTTTCCTCTGTTCAGGCTGGCATCGGATGTCTATTTTAAAGGGCAGACAATACCTGCCGGATATTACATACTTACTCCGCGTGAGATGAACGGCAATACCTATGTATTTTTTAAAGAATCCGGCAAGGTGTCATTCATTATACCTGTTGTAAAAAAAGAACTTGTACCCGTTGATTTTTATCATAATAACCTGCCGACTCCTAAATATACAAAATGGCAAAAATTCTGCAAATCAGTACGCGACGGTTTTTATACAATATTCAGAAATTCTTCTCGTAAGGCTCCGCCGCCAAAATCTTATATCGTGACGGAAAACATTGAAGGCGACATGTATCTTATTGTTCTTTATTACGGCGAGTCTAAATACTATATGGTGTTTAAGTCTAACAGATATTAAAAAATTTGTACCCTATCGGGTAAAATTCCTGTGATATAATTTTATTAATATGAATACTGTTACCTATCAAGATGTAGTAACCCAAATAAAAGACAGACTGGATATTGTCGACGTCGTTTCAAAATATGTTATCCTCAAAAAACAGGGAGGAAACTACTGGGGCTGCTGTCCGTTTCATAACGAAAAAACTCCGTCTTTCAGTGTGAGTCCTGCAAAACAGATTTACAAATGTTTTGGCTGCGGCGAAGGCGGCGATGTCTTAAGCTTTTTGATGAAGATAAACAACCAGTCCTTTCATGAGGTTGTAAAAGAGCAGGCCGAAATACTGGGGATAGAGCTTCCCTCATCTTTTGACAAAACAAAAGACAACAAAGATGTAAAAGAACAGATTTATTCCTGTATGAAAGACAGTGCGGAATTTTTCAAAAAAACTCTTCTTTCGGATAAAAATTCCGTTGCCTACAAATATATTTCAGGCAGAAGTATTACCGATGAAAATATAGAAACCTACATGCTTGGTTTTGCGCCTAATTCATATGACGCTTTGCAGCAGCACCTTAAAGGTAAATACACGGAAGATGTTCTTGAAAAAGCCGGTCTTATAATTAAAAGAGAGAATAATAACGGTTATGTTGACAGGTTCCGTAACAGAATAACAATTCCTATTTTTGATGAAAAAGGAAACATTGTTGCCTTTGGTGCACGTGCAATAGAAGCCGGACAAAACCCTAAATATCTTAACTCTCCCGACACGCTGGTTTATAACAAAAGCCACATTTTATACGGCTTGTATCAGGCAAAAGACGCAATAAAAACCAATGATGCCATAGTTATTATGGAAGGATATTTTGATGTCATTTCCGCACAGGTTAACGGTGTAAAAAATGCGGTCGGAGCCTGCGGAACGGCATTGACAGACAGCCATGTAAAAATGATTTCGCGCTACACGCCTTCTCGCAGAATTTATCTGGCTTTTGACACTGATAAAGCAGGGCAGAACGCGACAACTAAAGGGGCTAATACAATAAAAAAACTTTTTACTAATTTAGGGAATATAAAACAATTTGATAAAACTTCAGTATCTGATGCTTCAAGAGTTGTGTGTGAAATAAGAGTTGTTGCTCCTCCGGAAGGTAAAGATCCTGACGAATTTATAAAGGAGAATGGCGCTGCTGCGTATCAAGAAGTACTCAATCAAGCACCTTTATTAATTGATTTTCAGATCAAAGAATTGTTAAAAACTAAAAAACAGAATATGTCTCCACAAGAAAAAAAAGAACTAACTAGTGAGATTATAAATATTTTAACAACTATAGATGATAACGTTGAAAGAGATTCGTACTTGCTTTTAGTTGCACAGTATCTTGACATTTCCATAGATGCATTAAGAAATAAACTTCTTAAGACAAATAATTATTTATATTCATTGAAACCACAGCCGCAGGCGCAGCTTGCACCAATTGTAAAGAAATCTTTAAATATTTCGGAAAAAGCGCAAAAAAATTTATTGTCGATGTATTTAGTAAATGAAAGTACGTATAGTATTCAAACATTAAGTAATATTCTAAAAGATGTAGACTTTACGAATGAAACATTAATAATTGTAAAAAATACAATTGACAAATTGGTTCAACGGATAAATAATGTTAAAGAATTAACAGAAACCCTGTATACAGAATTTGCCGAGGACTATGAAGTCAAAGATATAATCACAGATTTGATATACTTATCCGACAGTTTTAAAGATTTGTCGGAAAAGGATTTTAAAACAGCTATTAATGAAAACATTGAAACTATTAATGCTTTTAAGGAAAAGGAAGTCAAAAACCACTTACGGTCTCAATATAAAGAGGTTAATGACGACGATATAAAAGCTATTGAAAAACAGATTCAATTAAAAGAGCTTTTAAAAAATAAAAACAAGCTAAGAACTGGAGACAATTAATGAGCAGAAAAAGAATGTCAGACAAATCACTCGTTAGTATAATCGATGAGGATGAACTTCAAGACGATGATACAGCAGGTGATGATTTATTTAGCGAACCCGAAACCATCACCACAGACAGTATCGATGTAATAATCGGTAAATCAGGTTCTGTCGCCGCTGATGAAATTTATATGCAGCCTTCTGATGATTTAGATTCCGAAGACGAACAACAAATAGCAGTCCCCAGAGGTGTTTCTCTAGATGACCCTGTCAGAATGTATTTAAGAGAAATCGGCCGTATTAAACTTTTAACCGCAGAAGAAGAAATAGACCTTGCAAGAAAAATTATTCAAGGCGGAAATGTCGGTGCGGTAGCAAAAAGAAAATTAGTACAGGCTAACTTAAGACTCGTTGTTTCTATTGCTAAAAAATACGTAGGCAGAGGAATGTTGTTCTTAGACCTTATTCAGGAAGGCAACCTCGGTCTTATCCGTGCAGCAGAAAAATTTGACCACGAAAGAGGTTATAAGTTCTCTACTTATGCTACATGGTGGATTCGTCAGGCTATTACAAGAGCCATTGCCGATCAGGCACGTACAATCCGTATCCCTGTTCACATGGTAGAAACAATTAATAAACTTAAAAAAGTCACAAGAAAACTCGCTCAGGAACTTTCAAGAAAGCCGACCGAAGATGAACTCGCTCAGGAAATGAATATTTCTATTTCAAAACTGAGAGAAATCATTAAAGTTGCTCAAGAGCCTTTGTCTTTGGAAACTCCTATCGGTAAAGAAGAAGATTCCAGACTCGGCGATTTTATCGAAGACAAAGATGCTGATGCTCCTGTTAAAACAGTTGCTCACGAACTTTTAAGAGAAGATCTTGCTGAAGTACTAAGCGGTCTTTCTCCCCGTGAAAGAGATGTTTTAAGATTACGTTTCGGCATGGATGACGGACGCCAGAGAACATTAGAAGAAGTAGGACAGCTCTTCGGTGTTACACGTGAACGTATCAGACAAATCGAAGCAAAAGCTTTAAGAAAACTCAGACATCCTAACAGAAGCAAACGTTTGAGAGAATACGTTGAAGTATAATTTTCAATTTGTTTATAAAAAGCCTTAACCGAAAAAGTTAAGGCTTTTTTATTGCTTGATATCAACTCTTGCTTCAATGTTGCAGTCTATGTCACCGTAGATAACATTCATATACCTGTCTTCTACGGGTATAACTTTAGCATAGTTCAAAGATTTCTGGTTGTGATCCGTTGCTGATTCGTACGCAGGTATTTTGGCTATAAGTTGATTGCCCTGATAAAAATTTAAATAATATATTTTATTTCCGGATTTTACCGGCAGTATCCTGTAATACCCCGGCTCGATTTCTTTTCCGTCACGGGTAATAAGAGTTACAGGTATCATAACCGTAGAATAGTCGTCTTTGGCGTTTTTTATTACAGTGTTGTCCATGGAAGGCATCTGCCCTTCCGGAATTTGAGGGCCTATTGGCGCACCTTTTGGCTTTTTCTTCTCTTCTTTTTCTTTCTTTTTCCTTGTGAAAAAATTCAGAACTTTGTTAAATTCCTGATCCGTTACGGCTTTTTGCTGGCTTTTTGCCTCATTATCAACCTTTATTGGCTCATCCCAAAAGTCATCGTCAAATGCGGCACAGGGCAGTGCCGGCAATAAAAACATTAACAAAATATAACATGTCAAAAACTTTTTCATAATTATATGATAATGTTTTTTTTGATTTAGTAAAGCCATTTAATTAAATTATATTTTTTGCGCGGCAAGTTTTTCTATAGCTTTTTCCATATCGCATTGGCTGATTCTAAAATTCTTTAAATCTTCTCCGCAAACAGTGCGGTTTCTCATTTTATCGTAAATACCGAGTCTGTTCATAGCACAGGAGTGTGCGATATAGAAGGTTTCGGCAATATCGGAGCCGTTAAAGTGATTTTCAAACATTTTTTGACACAACAAATCTTTGTCTATGTTGTCATCAAGCGGTTTGTCTTTTTGATGTATGTTATAAATTTGTTTTGTCCCGGCCAAATCAGGAGCTTTTACCTCCAGCGAAAGTCCGAACCTGCCTGTGTTAACCAGGGCTTTGTCTAATAAATCAGCTCTGTTTGTTGCGGCTATGACAAAAACTTTATCGTCTGTTTTTTCAAGATCACTCATCAGGGTTAAAAGCTGGTTTACAATGTCGTCCTGATGTCTTGCTGTGTCGCTTGAGCCTCCTCTTGAACGGGCAATTGAATCAATCTCGTCTATAAATATAATTGTCGGCTGCGCTTCTCTTGCTGTTTTGAACAAATTGCGCCAGTTTTCTTCCGTTTTACCCACATGTGCGTGTGTAAGGTCATTTGCGCCGATTTTTATGAAATTAACGCCGAGTTCGTTAGCGAGCGCAAGTGCAAGCATTGTTTTTCCGCATCTTGGCGGGCCGTAGAGCAAAATGCCTTTGTTGATTCTGAAATTTTTGTAAAAATCCGGATACAAAATAGGGAATATAACATTTTCTTCAAGCGCTTTTATGTTTTCGTCCTGCGCGCCTATGTCGGCAAATTTTATCTTTTTTATTTGTGATACGGGTTTATTACTTTTTTGTTTAAGCGCGGCAAGCCTTGTTGAATTATATTTTTTGATTTCATTGTCGCTGTTTAAGTAGGTGTATTTGTCCACTTCTTTTTCAAAAATAAATCTCAAACTGGTTTTTGAAAAATTTGTTTTTATAAAAGCCTCCTGTTTGTACGGGCCAAAAGATATGTATTTGTTGTCTTTCAGCTCAAACGGGTCATCGGCACGAAAGACAAGGTGCCGGTCTGAAAATTTTGCCGTCTCGGGATCGGCGTCATAAATTTGTACAGTATCCAGCGGACGGAGTCTGAAAATCTTGTATTTTCCGTCCTGTTTGTCTTTGTATACAGCAAAAGCACCGTCATTGATTGTGTTTTTTACAAAATAAATATTTTCCATCGGAAATTTGATACTGTTTAACTGCTCCGTCAAATATGTTTTTGCATTTTCAAAATCGTCGGAAAATAAAACAACACTTTTGTAGTCAAGGCTTTGTATGGCAGCGTTTAATTTATCCTCCGGAGTGGCTTTTGTGCTTCTATCTAACCCGAACAAACCGTGAAACGAAATGTTGTTTGCCGCAAGAAGTTTGTGTGCGTTAGAAAGATTGGCAGGGTTGTTAGCGTGTTGTGATTTTTGATATGGCAAAATCTGTGTTTGTTTCGGCTTTTTTATTGAAAAATTGTTATATGTTTTTACCTGAGTAATTTCCATTATTAAATCTCCCTTATCCGATTATATAAAAAACAAACAAAAATTTTTTGCCTGTTGATTTTAAAAATTTAAGACGATAAAATTACACAGCTAAAAAATAAAGGAGGGGTCATGGCCTATTTTTATCTGGCAATAGCAATAGCGGCAGAAATTTTTGCAACCACAATGCTTAAGGATACAAACGGTTTTACTGTATTTTTGCCGTCTTTATTTACCGTAATCGGATATGCACTAGCTTTTTTTATGTTGAGCCTTTGTGTGCAATCGATTCCTACGGGTATGATTTATGCAATGTGGTCGGGAATCGGTATAGTCGGTATTGCTGTTTTGGGGTGGCTTGTCCACAAGCAAACTCTTGATTTGCCTGCTGTAGCAGGCATTGTACTGATACTTGCAGGCGTAGTAATCATAAAAGTGTTTTCAAAATCTGTTGTATAAAATCACCGCTTCCGGTAATGAAAAATAAAATAATATTTTTTATATTGTGTTTATGAACGCTGTAAATAAACTGCTAAAAGCATACGGACATAATACCACCCTGCATTATGACAAATGGAGCGAAAAACATGCCTATAGAGCCTTAAATGACGGAAATCTTAAACAGTGGATTTCAAATATTCTGCCCTCGGAACTTCTTGAGAGAAACATAAAAAAGGCTGTAGAATCAATCGTTACACTGTGTGAGTGCACCACTTTTTATAAAAAATTTCCCGATGAAATCCATACACCGGATTACGGTGATAAATGGGGCAGACTGGCAAATTACATAGAAATAAACAACAGGGCAATAGCACAAATGGAAGACAGGTTATGCCGCAACGGACTTTTGAGTGCAATAAAAATGCTGCCCGCAATTCCTCCGAGTGCCAAAAGCTGGGCAAACTGTATTATACTTTCGCAAATCTGGCCGAATATTTACGGTGACGGCTACAATAAAGAACCGTGGGAAGAAAATTCAATTTACGGGATAAAATTAGGTATCGGCTACAGCGAAAATATTATAGATTTTGAAAAATCTGATAAAATATCTCCGGATGAACAGTTTAAAGCTTTTAATGACCTTGCACATTTTAGAGGGCTAAAAACAGGTTTCAGAACGATAATTTCGGAAGACCAGTTAAAAGTTTCAAAACCTTACCTGCCGGACGAAAATTTTCGCTGGAGCAATCCCGAGCATGTGGAACTTTATATACAAGAAACAGTAAAGGTCGTTAATACAGGTTTTGAGGCAATATTTGTAGATTCGGCAAAACACATAGGCGGGTATGATATGCAAAATTATACGGGTGTAGGCGCGCTGCCGGATTATGCGCAGATGCAATATATAACCGACGAAATCCGCAAGCGCACAGGGTGCACTACTCTAAGCTTTGTCGGAGAAAAAAGCTCTGATGACTTTGAAAGATACAGGCAAATGGGGCTCAATGCGGGGACTGCATTTATAAGTGTAGATGATTTTGAAAATGTGAAAAAATGGTCGGAAAAACTCAAATATTCCCGCGATTACGCTCCGGGTGTTGAGGTTTCAAACGATAATACAGAGGGCGGAACGACTTACGAAACAAGGTTAAATCGCATAAGCAACTGCCTTTTCGGGTTTGAATACGCAAGTGATAAGCTGCCGAGTTTTATGCAAACAGAGGATTTGTTCCCTCTAAGGTATGATACAAGCACTCACCACCTTATGATGAGCAATCCTTCATATTCTCTGGACGGAAGTCCAAAAAGTCACTGGAGAGAACTCTTTACAAAAGACGACGGGCGTTATTACAACCATCAGGTCGGCGAGATATTTGCTCATGCACTGTTTTTGTAAAAAAATTAACCATACCTGAAGTAACGGTAGGGCTTTTAAAAAACTCTAATTTACTTTTATATTAAACTCTTTTTCCATTCTGCGTTGCAGCCTTGCGTTTGCGTGTGCTTTTTTTGCAATTTTAAACAGGTTCATATAATACCCCGCAGCCATTATGGTGGAAGCAGAAATCCATGCAATCGGCCCCGCGTAGAATATTCCGTAATAACCGAACTTTACGGCAAGATAAATCGCCGCAAACGACCTTACAACAAGTTCCGCTATGCTGGCTGACAAAGGCAGTATGGTTTCTCCCATACCTTGCAGGGCGTTTCTGAATACAAAAATTTGTCCGAGAAAAAAGTAAAACATTGTACTTATTAAAAGGTAGCTTCTTGCGATTGATACGATTTCGTGCGCTTTTGTTCCTAAGAAAGCCGCAACAATGTCGCTGCCGTAAAAATGCATGATAAGTGTCATTACAATACTTAAAGACAGACACAAAAGCGAGCACCTGTTTACCCCGTACCGTATGCGGGAAAAATTGTACGCGCCAAAGTTCTGTGCCGTGTACGCAGAAATTGCCACACCTAAAGACATCATAGGCATTGTTGCAATTTGTTCTATCCTCAACGCTGCGGTAAACGCAGCAATCAAATCAGGGCCAAAGGTGTTGCACACACTTTGCAATATTAATATGCCTATCCCTAAAACGGAAAACTGCACTGCCATTGGCACACCTACGTTTAAGTGTTCCATTGCAAAATCGAAATTTCTTTTGCGTATGGCAAAAAGCCAGTCTTCTTTTTTCAGATGAAGTATCGGAAATTTTTTCTTTATGTAAAATACGCACATCAAAGCCGATACACCCTGAGAAAGTACAACCGCTATTGCCGACCCCGGAACGCCCATTTTAAACTGCAATATGAACACAAGCGCCAGAATAATATTTAAAACCGAGGCAAATATTAAAAAGTACAGAGGAGTTTTGCTGTCGCCAAGCGCTCTTACAATACTTGCCAGAAGATTGTAAAAGTTGGCCGTAATAAGTCCCGCAGTGACTATCATTATGTAATAATAAGCATCGGAATAAATTTCTTCCGGCACATTCATCCAGTACAATATCTGATGCATTAAAAGCATAAGTACAACCGAAAACGCAACAGTAATTACACTGCTTAATACAGTCGAAACCGTTACGGAATGCCTTACGCCGACCATGTCTTTTGCACCGAATCTTTGCCCCGTGATGATTGCAAAACCGTTTGTTAACCCTACTACAACAAACATCACAAAGAAAAACACTGGCGAAATTGCCCCAACTGCCGCAAGGGCGTTAGTACCTATTGTTCTGCCTACTATAACAATATCCGCAATATTATATAACTGTTGAAATACATTACCTATCAAAAGCGGTACCGTGAAAAGCAAAATATGCTTAAGCGGACTGCCTTTTGTCATGTCGTTTATCATATAAAAACCTTTTTGTTAAAAATATTTTACTATATAAAAAATTCAAAAAATATCCGTCAAAAAAAATCAGGATTTTTGGCAATAATTTTTATTCACATGTTTTATGCCTGTATGGACATAAAATTTAATTCTATAAAATTTCATAGTGGTTTAAATACAAACATACCCGGAACCCATATCAATTTTAAAGCTTTACCTGATTTAAAACCGGATACGTTTGAAAAATCTTCTAAGGTGCAATGTTTTGATATGAGTGTTTATGACCCTGTAACAAATACTAACAGCCGCGGCAGGGTAGAGGTTGATTTAGCAAAACCGCAAAAAATCGTAATCAGCCGGAAAAAATTGTTAAAGAACGAAAGCCCGACTTTAGAGCTTGATTATGACCCTGACAGAACAGGTGTAATATGGGATAAACAAAAAAACAAACCCGTTAAAGTCGCTATACTTAAATCGACCCACGGCAAATATTCAACCTCATATCATTTTATGTCCCCTAATTTGAAAAAAGAATACGGATATGTAGATATGACGCTTTGTACAAACCCCAAACAGGCGTATGACATTCTTGGCTATCTTGATAGCGAACTTTTTGCGGACTATCCTGATTTAAAAATAAAAGGGCCAAGGGTTATTATCGATTATCTGCAAAACTGGAACGACAGCAGATACGGAGCTATTGGCAGGCTGGCTGATAAAATATCCGTGAAACACTGCCTAGATAACGGAATAAAACCTGTTATTTTATCTGTAGCGGATTGTGATTCTCACGTTGCGCACTACCTTAGAGGCAAACGCTTTTTGCCGCTTGAGCCCGAATCCAATGCATTTGAGTTTTTTACAAAAAAATACGGCAGCTGTGATGTAAATGAAATACTGGAAAACCTTATTGCCCAATCTCAAAACAGCGGCGGCAAAGTTGATTTAAAAAATTGGGGCTTTACTCCGATGTATATGCCCGAGGAACTTGCTCAAAAGTATGTAAAAGAGTTACAATCTGAAAAGAAATAATTATACGGGGACTTTATTATGAGCGAAAATACATACCTGAAAGAACGCAATGAAAAACTTGCCCAAAAAGTTGTCAACGCACTTAAAAAAAGACATTTTAACGCAATTTATTGCGAAAACGCTGCCGCAGCACTGTCAAAAGTGCTTGAACTTGTTACAAAAGAAGAAACAATCTCCTGGGGCGGGTCTGTTACGCTTGAACAGGCAGGAATAACAAAATATTTATGTGAAAACGGATATAACGTGATAAACCGTGACAGCGCAAAAACTCCTGAAGAAAAAGTTGAGCTTACCCGTAAAGGGCTTTTGTGCGACACTTTTTTGATGAGTACAAATGCGATAAGCGAGGACGGGCAGCTTGTTAACGTTGACGGAACGGGCAATCGCGTTGCAGCCTTGTGTTTCGGGCCTAAAAGGGTTATTGTGGTTGCAGGCATGAATAAAGTTGCAAAAACATTGCAAGATGCTCTCTCAAGAGCACGCAATGTCGCTGCACCCGTAAATATGCAGCGTATCAACGCAATGGCTGAGAAAGAAACACCCTGCGTTTACTCGGGTGCCTGTGCCGACTGTTTGAGCGCTGACAGCATTTGTTCTCAAATCGTTATAACAAGACTCTGTAAACCTGCTGAAAAGATAACCGTATTGCTTGTTAACGAGGAATTGGGGTATTAATTTTTTAATATATTTAAGACTTTGCAGACTTTTTCAAGATTTTCTTTTGAATAAGTCTGTAATATTGCGTTAATCTGGATTAACAATTCCTGTTTTGTGGAATCTTCGGGGCAATCCATAAGCAAATCAACAGGGTGGATATTAAAAACTTCGCAGATTTTGTCAATTGTTTCTGCCGTGGGCTGGTATTTGTTGCGTTCAATGTTGCTTATCCCTTTAGCGGAGAAACCAATTTTTTCTGCAAATTTTTCTTGGCTTAAACCTGTTTTTTCTCTTAAACGTTTTATACCATTGTTAACAAGTGCTTTGTAATTCATATTTGAAATTTATATGATTTTTTTTAAAATTTACAGGGACTACATGGCGATTTTAGAATATACAATTCTAGGGGTGGCCACACACACACACACACAACAACAACACGTACCCTACGGGGCAGGCTATCATGAACAGAGTTTGTATTTTTTATCATATTTGCGTTTTTTAAATTTTCTTTTATTTCTTTAAAAAAAGGATTAAAATTGTCTGTGAGGTGGTTATTTTGGACGATATTTTCGAAAAACTTTCTAAATCAAAATTCCGCAGCCGTTTTAAGCTGTCGAAAAAAGACAGAGACTATATTGAACAAAAAGGTCTTGATACAATAAGACAACACGCGGTTGATTTTATTGCAAAAAGGATTGCGCCGGCTGATATACAAAATGACGGCAAACAAACCCCTATGCGCAATCACCCTGTTTTTGTCGCACAGCACGCTACTGCAACCTGCTGCAGAAAATGTATAAACAAGTGGCACGGCTTTGCGACTGGTACTCAACTAAACGAACAGCAGCAAAAATATATTGTTGACTTGATTATGCGCTGGATACAAAAACAGATTGATTAATTTTTTGTAACAATGTGTTTATCTATATGTATTTTTTAGCAATTTTTTAGTGTCACCTGTTTTCTATAGAGCATAATACACAAGTACCGGTGAAAGGAAGTATAAAATGATGGGTGTGGAAACAGTAGGCAATTTTAATATCACTAAAATTGGTGATAACAAGTACTCTGTAGCCGTTAACAACGGTAATCTGGGGGCTTATGTTACTGACAAAGCAGGGGTAGATGCTTTAAAAGAAAAATACAACAAATCAAAAGATACTGTTGAAATTTCAGAAAAAGCAGACAAAAAAGATTTAACAACAGAAAAGAAACAGGAAATTATTCAGAAAGCCAGACAAAAAGCCGCAGGTTACTCTGTATTCGGCAGCTTTTGGAGTACTTTGTACTACGGTTTAAGATCTGATGAAAAAGTTGCTAAAAAATATAACCTTGACCCGGAAAAAGACAAAAAACTCGTAAAACAAATCAAACGAGAACAGGTATATTCAACATTGCCTGCTCTTATCCCCGGCTGGCAGCTTGTAGGCGGTACAGTTTCTTATATTTATAACAGAAATCTTGATCCGTCTGATATAAAAGTTAAAGAATAATTTTATATCCTTTCTTTTAAGTACAAAAAAGCCCGTAGAAAATTTTCTACGGGCTTTTTTTTTGTCTTTTATTTTTGTCTTTTTAAACAGATTTAATTTCTGACTCTATTTTAGCAAGAATACTGTCTAATTGAGAAGCATCTTTGCCTGCACCCTGAGCAAAGTTGGGGCGTCCGCCGCCTTTACCGCCGGTGGCTGCCGCAATTTCTCCGACTATTTTTCCTGCATTAATACCTTTTTGAACAAATTTGTCTGAGACTTTAACCATAATAAATATGCTGCCGTCTTTTTTCAAAGAGGTAATAACAATAACGCTGTCACCAATTTTGTCGGACAGTTTTTCAACAAACGTTTTAACCATGTTTGGTTCAAAATCTTCTATCTTAGAGATAAAGAGCTTTCCGTCTTTTATCTCCTGAGTTTTACTCAGGAAGGTTGCAAATTTAGCCGTTGCAATCTCATTTTGCAGCTCTTCTGTCTTTTTGGTTAATGATTTGTTTGTTTCAATGAGTTTGTCTACGCGTTCGCAGATTTCATCAGTTTGGGCTTTAAACAGGTGAGCAAGCTTGTCTGCTTCTTTTGCCTTATCGTTTAAGAACTTAAACGCTGCATCTGCAACAACAACCTCGATACGTCTTGAACCTGCGGAAATTGCAGATTCCTGAACAACTTTAGCAAGTCTTATTTGAGCGGTGTTGCTGACGTGTGTGCCGCCGCATAGTTCGCGGGATACATAATTGCCTTTTTCGTCTTTTATGCCTACAACACGGACTTTGTCGCCGTATTTTTCGCCGAACAGAGCCATTGCCCCGCATTTTTTAGCTTCTTCTGCATCCATTATATCAGTGTGCTGTTCTAATCCGCGGGAAATCCAGTCGTTCATTGTCTCTTCGACCTGTTCAATTTCAGCAGGCGTCATTGCTCTGTCAAAAGAAAAGTCAAAACGGGTTTTGTCGGGTTCAACCTGAGAACCTGCCTGTTTAACGCCGTCGCCCAGTACTTTTTGTAAAGCAGCCTGCAAAAGGTGCGCTGTTGTGTGGTGGGCTGTTATTTGTTTTCTTCTGTATACGTCAATTGCAGCACAGACCTCATCTTCGGGTTTTACCGTACCTTCTGTGATTTCTGCTCTGTGGGCATACAGGTTGTCAACTTTAAAGGTGTTTAAAACTCTTGCTTTAAAGTTTTTGCCCTCAATAACACCTGAATCACCTACCTGACCGCCGCATTCCGCGTAGAATGGAGTTGTATCAAGTACGATATCAACGGTTTCACCCTCATCTGCCGAATCAATTTTTTTAGCGTCTTTGACAAGAGCAACAACTTTAGCTTCAGCGCAAGTCTGTTCATAGCCGGTAAAGTTTGTTTCGCCTTTTTCTTTTTCGATATCAATATAGATTAAATCGTCTGTTAAAATAATCTTTTGAGCAGCCGCTTTAGCACGTTCTTTTTGCTCTTTCATGCAGGCTTTAAAACCTTCTTCGTCAACCTTTATGCCTTTTTCCGCAGCAATTTCAACTGTTAATTCTAGCGGGAATCCGTAAGTGTCATAGAGTTTGAAAGCATTCTCGCCACTGATAGTATCAGAGCCATCTGAAAGTAAGTCATCAAGAAGTTTTTGTCCTCTGTCGAGAGTCTGTTTGAATTTTTCTTCTTCTTTTTTGATAACATCTTTAATTTTTTGACGGTTTTGTTCAAGTTCCGGATAAGCCTCTTTGTAATTGTCAACAACAGTGTCAACAATGTTGTATAAAAACGGAAGTTCCAATCCAAGCATTTTTCCGTGTCTTAGTGCACGGCGCATAATCATACGCAGTACGTAGTTTCTTCCTTCGTTGCCGGGGACGATTCCGTCAGAAATCATAAAGGTTACGCAGCGAGCGTGGTCTGTTATGATTCTTAAAGAGATATCCGTTTTGTTGTCTTTTTTGTACTCTTTACCTGTCATTTCGCAGACTTTATTCAAAATAGGTGTGAGAAGGTCTGTTTCAAAGGTAGAGGTTTTGCCCTGAACGACCATTGCAATTCTTTCAAGCCCCATGCCTGTATCCACGTTTTTCTTTTCAAGCGGGGTGTAGTTGCCTTCTTTGTCTTTAAAAAGTTCCGTGAACACAAGGTTCCATATTTCGACCCATCTGTCGCATTCGCAGGTGGCAACAGAACAGTTATCACAGCATTTTAACTCTTCACCTAAATCGTAATGAATTTCAGAGCACGGGCCGCAGGAGCCTACGTCTGAAACAGGGCCCCAGAAGTTATCTTTTTTGCCTTTTCTGAAGATTTTTTCTGCGGGGATTCCGACTTTGTTGTGCCAGATGTCAAAAGCTTCATCGTCATCTTTGTAGATGGTGATGTAGAGTCTGTTCGGGTCTAAGTGAAGGTAGTTTGTGACAAAATCCCATGCCCAGGGAATAACTTCTTCTTTGTAATAGTCGCCAAAAGAGAAGTTCCCCAGCATTTCGAAAAAGGTGTGGTGGCGAGGGGTTCTGCCAACATTTTCTATGTCAGAGTCTTTTCCGCCCGCGCGTGCGCATTTTTGGCAGGTGGTTATTCTTTTCGGGTCATACGGACATTCTTCATACCCCAGAAAATACGGTACAAACTGTAGCATACCTGCTGTTGTCAAAAGTACGGTCGGGTTATCCGGTACGAGTGATGAACTTTTAACTATTGTTGATTGGTGTTTTTCAGAGAAAAATTTTAAAAAAGCTTCTCTAATCTGTGCTCCTGTTAAAGGTTTATTAACTGTTTCTGACATATTTCATTCCTTACTTTTACATATCCATACATAAATTTTACAATAAAAATGGTGTGTGCTTACATATTAATTTCTACGAATATTATAAAATGTCCGAGAAAAATTCGTGATAAGGAGCAAAGCGACGTGAACGAATTTTTGGAGTGACACATTGTTCACATAGTGAA
>CALUTJ010000025.1 GCA_944323685.1 Candidatus Gastranaerophilales bacterium
TGTTCACATAGTGAAGCCATTTTTCAGGCTTCACCACAGTTCAGCCGAAAAAGAAGGCAAAGGTGAGCAGTGACGGTTCGAAGGCTCGAGGCGGCAACTGCGACACTAGATTAGAAAATAAATTTTGCGGTTTTAGAATCACTGCAACTTTTCAGTCCGTCTAACGTTCCAGCAAAAATAATTTCTCCGCCTGCTTCTCCGCCTTCAGGGCCCATATCTATTATATAATCGGCATTTTTTATAACATCGGTATCGTGTTCAATTACAATTACGGTAGCGCCGTTTTGTATTAACGTTTGAAAAACCGTAAGCAGCGTTTGAACATCCAGAGGGTGCAGCCCGATTGTAGGTTCATCAAAAACAAAAACGGTATCAGACTGGGCTTTTCTCATTTCTCCAGCAAGTTTCAATCTTTGAGCCTCACCGCCTGAAAGCCCCGGAGTTTGTTCGCCAAGCGTTAAATAACCTAAGCCGAGTTCCTGCAAGACTTTTAATCTTTGATGGACGGTTTTTAAATCTTTGCAAACCTCGGATGCGCTGTTAACATCCATTGCCATAAGCTCCGGCAGAGAATATGAATTATATTTTACGTTCCCCGCAATCCTTGCATATCTTGATCCCCCGCAATCGGGACAGGGGATTTCAACATCGGGTAAAAATTGTACATCTAAACTTATCACCCCTGTTCCGTCACATGCCGGACAGCGTAATTTACCCGTATTGTATGAAAAATCACCGGATTTAAAGCCCAGTTCTTTTGCTTGAGAGGTTCTCGCAAATACTTTTCTTAATTCGTCATGCACATTGGCGTATGTTGCAACCGTTGAACGGACATTTATACCGATAGGCGTTGCATCAATCAGCTTTACCTGTTTGATTCCGTCCGCTTCTATTTTCAAAACATGTTCCGGCAGCTTTTTATTTGAAGTTGCAGCTTCTAACGCAGGCACAAGACTTTCAAGAATCATTGTGGTTTTTCCGGAGCCGGATACTCCCGTGACCACGGTTAATTTGCTTTTAGGAATATCAACTTCAAGCGGTTTTACCGTATGTATTGAGCCTGTAGACATATGAATTTTACCGTTATCGAACATATTGTCCGTATTAGCAGGAGTTCTGACCAAAACTTTATTTTTGCCTGAAAGAAAGCCTCCGATTAAAGAATTTTTATCTTTTTCAAGCTCTTTAATCGTTCCCTGTGCAATAACATTTCCGCCCTGTGCCCCTGCTTTTGGGCCCATTTCTACAACCCAGTCGGATTCCGACAAAATTTGCGTATCGTGATCAACCAGTACAACAGAATTTCCATCCGAGACCAAATCGTGTATAACCCCTTTTAAACCTTCTATGTTTGCGGGGTGAAGTCCGATTGAGGGTTCATCAAGAACATACAGCACTCCGGTTGTGCGGTTGCGCACAGCACGAGCAAGCTGCATACGCTGTCTTTCGCCGGTAGAAAGCGTTGAAGAAGCTCTATCCAGAGTTAAATATCCTAATCCCAAATCTATCAGTCTTTTGGCAGAGCTTTGAAAAGATTCGCAAATACTTATGGCCATAGGTTTCATTTTGTCGGGCAGGGAGTCCGGTACTTTGTCTACCCAACGGATAAGTTCTGATAATGTCATTTCGCAGGCTTTATCAAGAGAAATCCCCATTAATTTCGGTGCTCTTGCTGCTTCTGACAGTCTCGAGCCGCGGCAATCCGGACAGATATCCTGTTTTAAGAATTTTTCCACTCTTTTCATACTCTTTTCGTCTTTGACCTTAGAAAGAGCATTTTCTACGGTATAGGTGGCGTTGTAGTATGTAAAATCCAGCTCTCCGGCAAGTTCCGAGTTTTTAGCTTTGTAGAATATATGCTTTTTCTCAGCCGGACCGTTATAGACTATATCTTTTTCTTTATCCGTTAAATCTTTAAACGGAATATTTGTTCTTACACCCATTGCTCTGCATACGTCCGTCATTAACGTCCACATTAAGGAATTCCACGGAGCAACCGCCCCCTCATCAATTGTTAAGGATTCATCCGGAATAAGCGTTGATTTATCGACAGTCCTTATTATGCCTGTCCCCTGACAGGTCGGGCATGCCCCCTGACTGTTAAAAGCAAGTTCCTCAGCAGACGGAGGATAAAAATGCTCGCCGCATACGGGGCATATAAGTTCCTGCTCGGCAGCAACCGCAAGAGTAGGTTCCAGATAGTGGCCGTTCGGGCAGCGATGGTTTGCCAGTCTTGAAAACATAAGTCTTAAGCTGTTTAACAGTTCTGTGCCGGTACCGAAAGTGCTTCTTATACCGGGGACTGAGGGACGCTGATGCAAAGCCAGAGAAGCAGGAACATACAAAACCTCATCTACCTGAGCTTTTTGTGCCTGCGTCATTCTTCTTCTTGTATAAGTAGAGAGGGATTCAAGGTATCTTCTTGAACCTTCGGAATACAATACCCCGAGGGCAAGAGAAGATTTACCCGAGCCCGAAACGCCTGCTATGCCCACAATTTTATTAAGAGGAATATCAACGTCAATATTTTTTAAATTGTGAACCCTTGCTCCCCTTACTTTTATTTTATCAACAGTATTTGTCATTATCTTTTATCCTGTGTCGTAAATTTACCCCCGCTGGTTAGCGATAGTATAGCACAACTGACTGTCCGTGACAGATAAAATTCTTATACATTTTGACTGTTCTGAGGTGTTTGGCTTTTTTGAAGCTTGGTCCAGGAATCAAAAGCTGCTTTCAGCTTATGTTGTTCGTTACGGTATTTTTTAACAAAACTGTCAGCCTGAGTGCCGATTATACTTAACAACCAGCCCGAACCAAGACCCAAAAGCAAGTTTTTAGCACCCGTATAGCCTCTAACAGTACCGTAGTATGTTACACCGACACCGCCTAAAATAGGTACACCCTGAGTAAGAGTTTTTGAGATACGTTCGTCTTTGTTATCCGCATTAACAACCATGCCAACGCCGAGAGCAGTCGGAGCTAGGATACCGACAATATCCGACGGAGCGGAACCGACAGCGAGTTCCGCCATTTTTTCATAGACATTCATCTCCTGATAAATGGCGTTGTTGAGTTTGGCATTCATATTTTTCATATATTTGTGTGCAAGTTTATACTCTTTTGATTGAGCGCCCTGTTCAAACATATGTTTGACGTCTGTTATTGCCTCTTGCGCCAGTCCTTTTTTATAAAAATCAGGTTTTATTATTTCGTAAAATTTAGAAATTCGCTGCTGCGCAAGCTTGTAATCTTCAGGATTTTTTATATCTTTTCTTGCAATATGAGAAAGTTCATCTAAATATTCTTTTATAGAAGAAAACAAAGCAGCTCTTGAGTTAGCTTCTGATTTACCTTTGAGGTTTTTGCTTTCTTCAAGTAATTTGTTGATTTTCTTAACAATATCTACAGCTTTATCATTACGCGGATTAATGCTGATTTTCAAGTTATTAAACGCTTCTTTTATTGCATCATTTACATCTGTCATGTTGTTGGAAATATTTGCTTTTGCGTTTTTTATGTCACGATCTATAACCCCGCGGCGTGGGGCGATTATATCCGTTGTTACGTAAGAACGCAGCTGTTTTAAGTTCTTAAAGAAACCGCCTTTTTGTTTAAAAAGCCTGTTATAAACATCCGTATGCAACCCCTGCATGCTCTGCCATGCTTCTTCTGAACGTTTTACGTGGTTCGGGGTGGAGAATTTTGCGGAGTAATCCGCCATAATTTGTTTTGCTTTTCTTGCCAGTTCAGGATTGTTTTTTATTTTTGCAAGATTTTCAAGATAGTTGCAAAATTCTATCGTTGCATATTCTGCCTCATTATATGCAACATTTTTGGTTTTTAAAATTAATTTATTTTTAAAGAATTTATTAATCGAGTTCACAGCTTTTTCAAGGTGAAGTGTTTTCATAAGCTTGAGCATGGCACTGTCTTTGACAGCCGAAATATTGGAAGAAGCCTGCATTGCATCAGCAAAATGCTGAACGCCTTTATGTACACCGAGTTTTAATTTTTGAGATTCCGTCAATTCCTGTGACTGTGTTGTCAGGTCATAAATCGCTTTTTTTGCACTGTCGGAAACTTTTCTCAGTTTTCTTGCAATATTTCCGGAAAAACCTTTACTTAAAGTGAATAAGCCTATAACCGTAAGTAACAATGCCGAACCGACAGAAATTCCTATTATGCCGAATAGTTTTTTATGACTTGTTCCCTGTTTATCCTGTGTATCCGAAGCAGCAAGGTTTTGAGAGTTTATATCTCCGACGTTTACGGCAGCAGGCGGATTCTGCGGCGGAGTATAGGCTGTTTTGCCCATACCGAGGGTATTTAAAAAGCTTTTATAAGTATTGTTTACAGAATTTAGCGGCATACAACAAAACTTCTTACAACTTGCTTACTTCACTGCTAATATTAAAACAAAACAACCTCAAAAGTTGCCAAAAGTTTAAATATTGTTAACCTATACGATTCTTTAATCCGGCTTTAACGAGAGAATTTGATATTTTTACAGGCAGGTAAGACATAAGCCGTGCAAATACGGAATCTTTTCCGATATTGTATGAAAGCTCCGGATTTTTTACGGTTAAGACTTTAAACACAAGCTCTGCAATATCCTGAGGATTTAATCCTTTCTCCGTATTTTTGAGTGCATTTTTCATCAAGAAATCAAACTCTTTTGCGTACTTTTTTTTGCCTTCTTCGCAAAGATTTTCAAGATTTTTTAAAGAAGCATCAACTGACTTGTTCCAGATAGGGGTTGACACTACCCCCGGTTTTATAGAAACGACCTTAAGATTGGGCATTTTACATTCTAAAGTCAAAAAGTTAAAAAACATATCCAGCGCCCGTTTAGATACACAATAAGGAGAAATAAAAGGGAATATACCGTAACTTGCCATTGAACTTATGTTGACAATTCTGCAATCGTCAATATCCCGCATAAACGGCAGAGCCTTTTGCGCGGTACGTATTGCCCCGAAAACGTTTATATCAAACTGCTTTTTTAAAATATCAACCGGAATATATTCAACAGGCCCGGCAAGAGCAACTCCTGCATTGTTAACAAGAGCAAAAAGCTTGTCCGTATGCTCTTTTATTTTTTCAAATGCACGGTTTACACTTTCGTCACTTGTTACATCTATAAATACGGGAATAATATTTGAATGCAGCTGTTCAAGAGCCTGCTTATCCTCCTGTTTTCTTACCCCCGCAAAAACTTTAAACCCCTCTTGTGCAAGTTTTTGTGCGGCCGATTTGCCAAGCCCCGATGATGAACCAGTAATTAATACATATTTATCCATAATTATATTTTATTATAAAATTTCAACAAATTAACTTTGAGGTAAAATATTATTAAGATTACAAAAAGCAGGATTAATATTATGGAAACAACAAAAAAGACAATAAAATCAATTATCTTAGCCGCCGGCAAAGGTACAAGAATGAAATCACAAACGCCTAAAGTTTTGCATAAAATTTTTAACAAAGAACTTTTAGGCTACGTAATAGACGCGGTAAACAATACAGGCAAAGCCGAAGAAAATTATATTATTGTAGGGCATTGCGCACAGCAGGTAGAAGATTACGTTACAAAAAATTATACAAATGCAAAATGCCGTCTTCAATCACCGCAGCTGGGCACAGGCCATGCCGCAATGCAGGCTTATGAGGATTTAAAAGGCTTTGAGGGTGAAGTTTTAATATTAAACGGAGATATTCCTCTTTTAACCACGGAGACCTTAAATAAATTTATAGAAGAACACAGAAAAAACACCAACGCACTCACCGTTATGTCAGCAATACTTGATGACCCGACAAATTACGGACGAATAGTGAGAGATGAAAACGGAGATTTAAAAGCTATTGTAGAAGAAAAAGATGCGACAGAAGAGCAGAAAAAAATTAATGAAATTAATACGGGCGCATATTTACTTGACTGGCCAAAAGTTAATGAAGCTTTTTTAAGCTTTGATACAAACAATGCCCAGCACGAATACTATTTGACAGACATTGTTAAATGGACTATAAACAAGGGACTTAAAGCACGCTCTTATATTCTTGAAAATAATGAGGAGTCTTTCGGAATAAACTCTAAAAAACAGCTTGCAGAAGCTGCAAAAATTCTCAAAAACAGAGTTATAGACAAACTGTTAGATGAAGGAGTAACTGTTGTTGACCCTGATACAACCTATATTTCACCGGAAACGCAAATTGAACCGGACACGATAATTTATCCCTGCACTTATATCGAAGGTAAAAACAAAATCGGAAGAGATTGCAAAATCGGCCCGTTTGCACGTTTAAGAGGCGATGTTGAACTTGGTGACGGGGTAAAAATAGGCAACTTTGTTGAAATCAAAAAGACCAAAATCAAAGACCATACAAATGTCTGCCACCTGAGCTATGTCGGAGACAGCATGTTAGGCAGCAATGTTAACATAGGTGCCGGAACAATCACCGCAAACTACAACCACATTACCAAAGAAAAATTTAAAACCGTTATAGATGACAATGCTTCAACCGGCTCAAATTCAGTAATTGTTGCCCCTGCTCACATAGGCGAAAATGCATCAATAGGCGCGGGGTCTGTTATAAGCAAAGATATTGAAGCAAACGCACTGGGTTTAACCAGAGCACCTTTAAAAATATTAAAAGGCTGGTTTGACAGAATAAAAATCTAATCTAGTGTCGCAGTTGCCGCCTCGAGCCTTCGAGCCGTCACTGCTCTCCTTTTTTTCAATGGGACTCTCCAAAAATTCGTTCACGTCGCTTTGCTCCTTATCACGAATTTTTCCCGGACAAAATAGATTTGTTTAATAATTTTTCAAAATAAAAAAGAAATAGACGAAAACCTCGTTTATTTCTTTTTTTTATAACTTGACATTTTTAAAACCATAAAAATAATTACAAAAGATTAACGCAAATTATTTTTATAAACAAAGATGAAATAGCCTTATATTCATGGTTTCAAGTCTTTTTTTAAGAATTATAAAAAAAATAATGTAAAACTTTTTGTAAAAGTTATAAAAAGCCTTTTTTATTGAATTTCAGGTATTGCTACACAGGTAAAATTGTAAAATAAAAAGCATGGAAAGAATAAAAATTGCCCATGCGTTCAAAATTTGTTTTAATATGGATATACAAGTTCGGATAACAATTAAATTTTATTTTCATAAAAGAAATTAAAAATTTTTCGGGGATACGATTTATGCAAAATTTTTTTTGCATAATAAGTGTACTTTTTACCCTATTCCGCACTAGCGTATTAATGATATACATCATTTAATCGATAAAAAACAACCAGAAAGTATTTATAATGATAGATGAGATTAGAGTCTGTCAGTTTCGGAGGACAAAACTTTGTTAGAACATGGTTATATACAAATTTATACAGGGGACGGCAAAGGTAAAACAACGGCATCATTGGGGTTGGCTTTACGTGCATTAGGCCATGGCTGGAAAGTTCTTGTTATCCAGTTTACTAAAGGTGATTCAGGAACTACTTACGGAGAAATTGCCTCTGCCGGTCAATTTTTACCAAATCTTGAAGTTCACCAGTTTGGCATGGACAG
This sequence comes from Candidatus Gastranaerophilales bacterium, assembly GCA_944323685.1. Lineage (GTDB taxonomy): Bacteria > Cyanobacteriota > Vampirovibrionia > Gastranaerophilales > Gastranaerophilaceae > Limenecus. The sequence continues at coordinate 7,575 of CALUTJ010000025.1, forward strand.
AGTTGTTTACAAACATAATGTTTGCATCGAAGACTATAAAGAAGCTAAAAAAGGCTGGGAACTTGCTAAGCAAGCTATTCAAAGCGGTGAATACCAGCTTATTATCTTAGACGAAATTAACATTTGTGTTGCTATGAATATGATTAAAGTTTCCGATGTAAAAGAAGTTTTGATGAATAAACCGGAAAGCCTTGAAATTGTATTAACAGGCAGATATGCTCACCCCGAGCTTGTTGCTATGGCGCATCTGGTTACTGAAATGAAGCCGATTAAACACTACTTTGATATGGGTGTTATGGCAAGACAGGGTATCGAATATTAACGCACTAATTATTAGGCGTAAATATACGGAGAAATGGGGAAATACGGGAGGTTTGTTAAAAACAACTCCCTTTTTTTTATTAAATTGACAAAGGGATATTTAATTTTTAATATAAAACTTATGGATAAATCATTACTTTCGTTTGATATAAAAGAAAAAATAAGAGAAACAAAACTCGGGAATTTAAAAATAGGCGGCGCCTCTGCCCGCTCTTTTATGAGGGAAAATGATAATATTGCCAGACCGCTTGTTGCAATAGAGATTCCTTATACCATTGACAACACGTATCCTGAGGTATTACAGACAGTCTGGGGCTGCGATAAAGCTGAGCAAATGCTAGAAAAAGCCTGTAAGTCAGAGGCTGATATAATATCGATAAAATTTAACCTGACGGAAGAAAATATTGATGGCAGCATTAGTGACATTGCAATATTCTTAAAAAACACTGTTTCAAAAATAAGCAAACCGATTATTTTAAGAGGAGCAAACAATGATGCGGTTGATTTAAAACTTTTACCTTTTCTTGCTCAAAACGCACCAAAACAGTGTATAATTTCTTTTGCTCAGGAAAGTACTTACGAACAAATTGTTCCGGTTGTTGCAAAATACAATCATCTGCTTGTTTTAAGAAGCCCGATTGATATTAATCTGGCAAAAGAATTGAATATTTTATCAATCGACAAAGGTATAGCACCGGAAAATATTCTTATAGATCCGGATATGGGCGGGCTTGGTTACGGGCTTGATTACGGCTACAGCATAATAGAAAAAATCAGACAGGCAGCTTTTGACGGCGACACAATGCTTAATATGCCTATCATTGCCTTCATCGGCGAAGAGTCCTACCGCGCTAAAGAAGCAAAATCAGATACATTTGACACTCAATGGGGAGATTACAAGGAACGCGCAGCTATGTGGGAAATATCCGGAGCCTGTGCAATGATTAGCGCAGGAGCGGATATTGTTGTTTTGTGGAATCCTCAGAGTGTACAAGCAATAAAATCACTGTTAAAAGGGGAAAATAAATGAGCCTTACGGGTATGCAAATTTTTAAATATCTGCCGGGAGCTAAAAAAGCAGAAGGAACAAACTGCAAACAATGCGGCTGCCCTACCTGCATGGCTTTTGCTCTAAAACTTGCAAAACAACAGGTTGCTATTGAAAAATGCCCGCATATTCCTTCAGAACTTAAAGAAATGTTTTGCGAGGCATCAAAGATTCAACAGCACGAAATAAAACTCTCCCACACCCTTGTGACAGGCGGAGAAAATGTTATGTACCGTCATGACAAGACTTTTGTTAACCGTACGGTAATTGCGGTTTGGCTTGATTCCGATGACAAAGATTTCGATAAAAAACTTGAGCAGATTTCAAACTACGAAATCGAACGTATAGGCGAAAAATTCAAGGTAGACGCAATTTATCTTACGGGGAAAAATCTTGAAACAGCAACGAAGAAAGTTGAAGCAAAATCTATTGCGGCAATATCAGAGATAGCACCTTATTCAATAGTAAAAGGGAAAGATTTTGAAACTATTGAAAAATCCTCTCAGCAAGCTCTTGCGCAAAACAAAAAGGATATTATACTGGAGCTTGAATACGGAAATAAAAGGCTGCAAGATATAGTTGAAGAACTCACGCTGATAAGACGCGCGGCAATCATAAAGCGTTATGAACCTTTTACATATCCTGTTATGGTAAAAATACCGCGTGATATGGATACTTTACAAATTGCTGCTTCAGCATCAGTGTTGTTGTGCAGATATGCCAGTATAATTGTGCTTCCGTTTTTTAATGAGGCAATTTTATCAACACTGTTTACACTAAGACAAAATATCTATACAAACCCGCAAAAGCCTCTTCAGGTAGAAGCAAAGGTTTATGAATTTAATGAACCTGACAAAAACGCGCCTGTACTTTTGACAACAAACTTTGCACTTACTTACTTTGCGGTTGCAGCAGAACTTGAGTCGCTTCCGTTCGGCTCTTATCTTGTTGTTACACCTTCTGACGGAATGAGTGTTTTAACGGCGTGGTCTGCTGATAAATTTACGGCAGAGCTGGTTGCACGTTCGGTTAAAAATTTCGAGCTTGCACAAAAAGTCAATACCAGAAAAATCATTATCCCCGGACTTTTGGCACATATGAGAGATGAGCTTCAAGAAGCTATGCCGGAATGGGAAATAATTACCGGAACAATTGAAGCCTGCCAGATTCCCGAATTTTTAAAGAACGGCTAAATTTTAGATGTACTGCTCCAATACTGAATACAAATCTTTTTTCTCATCTGCGTCAAGTTCAACAAGCGGACATCTTACGTAATTTTTAATTATGCCCATTTTTGACAAACATTCTTTGACAGGTACAGGATTAGGCGCCATAAATATTTTTTTAAACAGCGGATACAATTTTAAGTGCATATCAGTAGCCGCTTTAACATTACCTGATTTATAAAGATTGAGCATTTCATGCATCTGGTTGCCGATTATGTGAGAGGCAACGGATATTACCCCGTACGCACCGACTGAAACCATCGGCAGGGTCAAACTGTCGTCGCCCGAATAAATAACAAAATCATCGGGACAGAGTTTACGAGTTTCCGTGATTATATCCATGTTAGCCAGACTCTGTTTTACGGCAAAAATATTTTTGTGGTTATTAGCTAATTCAGCTATCGTTTCAGGATTCATTGTTATACCGGTTCTGCCTGGAATATTGTACAGGATAATCGGCAAGTCCGTTGATTGTGCAATTGTAGAAAAATGTTTTAATAACCCTTTTTGAGACGGTTTGTTGTAATACGGTACAACAGACAACACGGCGTCAGCGCCGGCTTTTTTAGCATTTTCTGTTGCCATAACAGCCGTTTGCGTACAATTTGAACCTGCGCCCATAATCAGTTTACATCTGCCGTTTGCGACTTTTTTTACGAAACTGAAAATCTCGACTTCCTCTTCGTGAGTCAACGTGGGAGATTCTCCCGTCGTACCGGCAACAAGCAAAGAGTTAGAGCCTGTTTTTATAAGGTGTTCCACCAGTTTTTCAAGAGCAGGAAAATCTACTTTTCTGTTCTCGTCCATAGGTGTAACCATTGCAGTGATAATCTCGCCCGCGTCAAAACGAATAGCCATAACTTTCTCCTTGTTCAATACAATCAGTAAATTAAGTATAAATTATTTGCTGATTTTATACAATATGTTATTGAACATAAGAGCAATAACCTTTTTCTATAAGGTGTTGGTTGAGGTTTACTCCGTTAACATAAAATTCTCCGACAAGGTTATTTCTTTCTCCATAGCCTTTAGCTATAAAAGAAATTTTCTTTCTGTACTGTCTAAACAGTGATTTTACATAGTCAGTTGCATTTGAATTTGTTTCCTTTGCCAACTTTGCCGGACGAAGATAAGATACTCCGTTGAAATCACTGTTTTTGGCAGCCTGACTTAAGGTGCCTTTGAGCAGTTCGGTTTGCGAATATTCATGGCAATCCAGATTAGAAACATATACAGTAGCAAGTGAATTATTGCCGCGGGGAAAGAAAAAACTTTCTGCTTGAGGGACTTCAAATATAATTTTGACCTGTAAGGCATTGTCCACTTTAAATATCCTAACAGGAATAGGTGTGCTCATCATGCTTTTACTTGCATATTTTATCGCAAAAGCAGGCATTGCTACTAACATACAGATACTTAATATAATCAAATTCTTTTTCATAAAACTTCCTCTATAATTTAATTTTAAACACGATAATTATAAAATTTATTTAATGTAATCGCAATACCCTTTTTCTATAAGGTGTTGATTAAGGCTAACACCGTTAATATAAAACTCACCAACAAGATTATTCCTAATTCCGTAACCCTTCACAACAAGATAAATACTGTCAGGATATTGTTTAAACAGTTGTTTTACGTATTTTGTCGGCTCACTTTCTCTTTTTACGGAATAATTTGACGGCAGCAGATAAGAAGCACCGTTATAATCTCTCTTTTTAGCCACCTGTTTTTTTGTGCTTTTACGGAGAATAGTTTTTGAAAATTCATGACAATTTAAGTTCGAAACATAAACCGTTAACAATACCTTCCTGTACATCATCTCATCGTTATTGAATTTCACCCTCATCTGCAAAGCATTTGAAACATCAAAGATATCAACCTTCACTGGTCTGTCAAAAACAAATGCATTATTTATTACCTTCAGGGCAAAAGCCGGTAGTGCGGTTATAAAACAAAAAGCCAAAACCAAAAAACTCTTTTTCATATAAACTCCTTATAAAAACACAGTTATTGTATTGTTTGTTTAGGATATTTTTTATCATTGTCGGAATCCGGCTTATTTTCAACACGTGTACAATACCCCTTTTCTATCAAATGTTCGCTAAGACTTACATCACCTATAAAAAATTCTCCTACTAAATTGGCATATAAACCATAGCCGTTTGCTGCAAAATAAATGTCATCCGGATATTTTTCAAAGACAGATTGTACGTAATCAGTTACCTGAGTGCTCACTCTTTCAGCCAAACGGCTCGGCAAAACATAGGTAGCACCTCTTGAGCTGTTCAGGGTATAAGTTTTTGAATATTCGTGGCAATCAAGGTTCGATACGTAGACAGGAGCACGCATTCTGTTTAATTCAACACGAACCTGCAATGCATCAAAAACTCTTTTGACTTCGACTTTTTCATGGGTTCCCCATTTGTAAGGGTTTATTTCTTTCATTGCGAACGCTGGAAGTGCAATAAAAGCCATAAAAGAAACCGCGAGCAGACATTTTTTCATTAATTTAATTCTCCGCGCAAATGCCATGTGCTGGCACCTGTAATTTTTACCTCAACAAACTCGCCGACAAGATTTTTATTACCTGCAAAATGCACGATTTTGTTATTTCTTGCACGGCCTGCCAGTATTATATTATTATCTTTTTCTTCGTATGATTCAACAAGAATTTCAAAAACTTTGCCGACACATTTTTGGTTTGATTTAAGGCACGCCTGTCTGTTTTTTTCGTTCAAACGTGCAAGTCTGTCTGATTTAGTATCCTCGTCTATAAATTTATCAGTCCATTTCGCCGCCTTAGTTTTTACCCTCGGAGAATAAGCTGCCGTATTTGAATAATCAAGCTCAAACTCGTCAATTGCACTGAGGGTATCTAAAAACTCTTCTTCAGTTTCTCCGGGGAAACCTGCAATAAAGTCTGAAGTTATAGCAACATCTTCAAAAGTATTTCTGATTTTTTTTACAATTTCACCGTACTGCTGTCTGTCATAACGGCGGTTCATCTCTTTTAACACCTTTGAATTACCTGACTGCATAGGTATATGGAAGAACTCACAGACCTTGTCACACTCTTTTACCGCTTTTATAAGGTCGTCAGAGATATCAGTCGGGTATGATGTAACAAACCTTATACGGAATTTGCCGTCAATTTTGTTCAAATCCCTTAAAAGATTGGCAAGGGTGACATCTCTTCCGTCATAATCTTTATCAGGGTCTAATTTTTTACCGTAGCTGTCAACATTTTGCCCGAGCAGTGTAATCTCTTTAAAGCCGTCTTCTTGAATTGCTTTTGCTGCTTCCGCGTATATTTCTGCCGGTTTTCGGCTTCTTTCCCTGCCTCTTGTAAAAGGAACAATACAATAAGTACAAAAATTATCGCAGCCTTCCATAATAGGAATCCAGGCATTCAAACTTTTGGCGCGTTTAATTTCGTATTTAGCTTCTTCTTCGCCATCAGTAAATTTTTTAGGAGTTTCATTTGTTGCGCAGACTCTCTCTCCGTTATTAATACGTTTAATAAGCTCGGGGAGTTCATAAACATTGTTGGTGCCGAACACTAAATCAACATAAGGAAATCTTTTCAGGAGTTTTTCTTTATCCTGCTGCGCCACACATCCGCAAAAAGCTATTTTTATATTTTTAAAAGGTTTGCCCTGCAATTCTTTCTGATGTTCTTCACTTTTTCTCTTGCCCCAGACTCCGACAAGACTGTATGCTTTGTCAGCTGACAACTGACGTATCGAACATGTGTTCACCATTAACAAATCAGCCTGCTTATCATCATCTGTTTGCTCATAACCGAAGTGAGAAAGCATTCCCAGTATTCTTTCGCTGTCGGACTTATTCATCTGACAGCCCATTGTTTCTATATAAACCTTTTTTGTAAAATTCTTGTTTTCCATAAGAGAAATTATAAAAAAAACACAGCCAAAATAAAACTAAGCGAACACGTGTAACAAATTATTTAACAAAATATTTGCAAATGACAAAAATAAATCTGTACGGATTTTAAGAAATAATAAAAAATAAAGAAAGGATTACAAATGTTTCAGGTTACAAGACTTGCGGCAAAAGCAACAACTTTAGGCAGAAAAGTAGTAAACAATGTTGAAAAGGGCAAATTAAACCCCGAAAATTTCAGCAAACAGTTAGACACATTCTATAAAAACGCTCTGGATACAGCACCTTCTCAAAAAACATTTTTCAAAAAAATAAAAGCATGGTTTATAGCGTTTAGAGAAAACATCCAAAAAGCAAAAGCAAATATAAAAGATGATGTAGAGCATATAAAAGTCGAACAATACAAAGACAACCACATATCAAAAACCACCAAAAAAGATGACAAAAAATTTTCAAAGACAGTCAAAAAATTTGTGTTGCAAACATACAAACTACAATTAAAAAATCTTAAAACAGAGATAAAAAGTTTAAAAGCTGATTTAAAAGCTCAGGCAAAAATGAGCAAAAAAGAAAAAGCAGCAAATTAAAATAAAAAATCCGGCTCTTTTGAAATAAAAAGGGCCGGATTTTTCTATGTAAATTACTTATTATAAATCGTGGTGCTGTCTTTTATCTTCAACACGTTTCATAATTTCTTCAAATTCTTCCTCGTCAAGAGTTTCTCTTTCAAGAAGTTCTTTTGCAATAACTTCTAACATATCTCTGTTGCCTAAGAGAAGTTCTTTAGCAAGGTTGTACCTTTCATCAACAATCTTTTTAACTTCTCTGTCAATGTCTGCGGCAATTTCTTCCGAATAATCTCTCGAATGTCCGAAGTCTCTGCCCATAAACACATGTTCTTCACTCTTTCCGTATGCCATATTACCCATTTTGAAGGACATACCGTAAGTTGTAACCATGTTTCTTGCAGTTGCTGTAACTTTTTCTAAGTCATTCTGTGCGCCCGTAGTAATAGAATCAGACCCGTATATAATTTCTTCCGCAACACGTCCGCCTAAAAGCATAGTGATTCTATCCAACAACTGTGATTTTTTAAGTGTTAAATGGTCTTTTTCAGGCAGCGTCATTGTGACACCCAGCGCCATACCTCTCGGAATAATGGAAACCTTGTGAAGAGGGTCTGTATTTTTAAGTAATTTTGCAAGCAAAGCATGACCAACCTCGTGATAAGCGGTATTTTCTTTTTCCTCATCTGAGATAATTCTGCTTTTCTTTTCAGGGCCGGCTATTACTTTATCAATAGCTTCTTCCAAATCGGGCATATCGATTTTATCCTGATTTTTACGTGCTGCAAGCAATGCTGCTTCGTTTAAAAGGTTCTGTAAATCCGCACCTGTAAAACCGGGGGTTCTTTTTGCAAGAACTTTTAAATCAACATCATCAGCCAGAGGCTTGTTTTTAGCATGGACTTTTAAAATCTGCTCTCTGCCAAGAATATCCGGTCTGTGAACAACTATCTGTCTGTCAAAACGACCGGGTCTTAAAAGAGCGTTATCTAAGATATCAGGTCTGTTTGTTGCTGCGATTACGATGATATTTGTATTTTCGTCAAAACCGTCCATCTCAACAAGCAGCTGGTTAAGGGTCTGTTCTCTTTCATCGTGGCCGCCGCCCATGCCGGCACCTCTTTGTCTGCCGACAGCATCAATTTCATCTATAAATATAATACAGGGCTGATGTTTTTTTGCCTGTTCGAATAAATCTCTTACACGCGAAGCACCGACACCAACAAACATTTCAACAAAGTCGGAACCGCTTATAGAGAAGAAGGGAACACCTGCCTCACCGGCAACGGCTTTAGCCATTAATGTTTTACCGGTACCGGGGACACCGACAAGCAAAACGCCTTTAGGAATTTTAGCCCCGAGTTTGATATATTTTTCACCGTTTTTAAGAAAATCAACAATTTCTTCAAGCTCTTGTTTTTCTTCATCAATACCGGCAACGTCATCAAAAGTAACTTTTACTTTGCTATCAAGCATAAGCTTTGCTTTGCTTTTGCCAAAAGACATTGCCTGAGAGCCGCCTGATTGCAATGTTTTTGCCATAAGAACAACAAAACCGATAATAAGCAATAACGGCAAAACCGTTGATAATATGGCAATTAACTGAGAAGAATCGCTTGGCTTTTTAACATTTATATCAACCTTGCTGGCCTCCAATTTTTGATAAAGCGAGTCATCATTCAGCGGAATCATAACCCTGTACTGTATGCTCGCAGGTGCAGAGAGTCTTTTTGCACCCATAACTCCGGCAAGAGAATTTGTGTCGGGCGCGGGCTGCGGAACCTTTTGAGCACTATCAGTTTTTTGTTTGACAGGTTTTGCAATTAACACATCTCTGTCAATTTGCACGGATTCTATTTGACCGCTTTTGACTTTTGAAAGGAATTGAGAATATGAAATATCCTGAGTACTTGTTGTTTGAGCAGGGAAAAGCATTGACCCCAGACATAACACAAGCAGGATAACTACAATCCAAATTCCGGTTGATTGGCTTTTATTCATTATTATTTCCTCTAATTAATATTCATCGTTCGGTTATAAGATTATAACACACTTTGTAAACTTATGTAAATTATAAACTAAAAATCGTAAAGTTTAAAACAAAATTGCCGATACATATAATACAAGCAAAAAGGGGTATGAAACAAATGAGTCTTGGCGTTACATTAAATACTAACAGAAATTATATTGATACAGCAGCAATCAACGAAGTTGCAAAACAGATTTTTACAAATGCTCAATCAAAAACAACAACTTCCGATTTAAGCAATGTTGATTTAACAAAATTCAGAAGACCTGAAGTAGGTATCGATTTATACAGCCAGAGAACAAATCTCGATACAACAAAATTTGTTGCGGTAAGAAATGCAGGCCTTGATATCAACTTAAACCAGAACTTCATAGCTAACGTTCAATACTTGAACACAATGGCTGCTGTTGATGCAACAAAAGTTCAAAAAAATGTTGAAGGAAAAATGATTGCTCCGGTTGCTGAAGGCGAAAAATCAGAAGTTAAAAATATCTTCAATCTTCCTCAAACAGTTGAATTATCTAATGCAAAAACATTAGACAAAGACAAAAGAGGTTCTAACCCGTTCTCATTTTTCTCAATGAACACTAACAAAGGCAAAGAAAAACAGGAAGAAAAAATAGTTAACATCTTTGCATAATAAAATTTGAATCCATTATATTCATTAATATCCCTTAATTTATTGCTTGATTATTAGATGAGTCCTCAAAACTCATCTTTTTTTTATTTTGAAACAACAAAATCTGTCCGAGAAAAATTCGTGATAAGGCGCAAAACGACGTGAACGAATTTTTGGAGTGTCACATTGTTCACATAGTGAAGCCATTTTTCAGGCTTCACCACAGTTCAGCAGAAAAAGAAGGCAAAGGTGAGCAATGACGGCTCAAAGGCTCGAGGCGGCAACTGCGACACTAAATTAGATTCTATACGGCACGTTTTTGAGCGTGGTCTTCCTTCAATGCTTTTTCATACAAAACCGTTTTTAAAAGGCTGTCTTTTAAAATATCGTTAAGTTTCGTATTTTGAGCAAATAATATTTCTTTTTTATCGGAATATTTTTTCATTATAAAAGCGAGGCCTTTTTTCTTTCTTCTTTAAGCACTTTGTTGTCATAATCAATTCTGCCTATCATTTTGTTCAGATGTCTTTGGACTTCTCTGAACTGAGGCAGGCTGAGGCTTTGGGCACCGTCAGAAGAAGCATGGTCAGGATCATTGTGAATTTCTATCATCAAACCGTTTGCACCTGCAACAAGTGCTGCCTTGCTCAATGGTTCAACAAGATATCTTCTGCCTGTACCATGGCTGGGGTCGGCAATAACAGGAAGATGTGAATATTTTTTTATAATCGGTATAGCGGCAATATCAAGTGTGTTACGGGTAAAGGTGGAATCAAACCCTTTAACACCACGTTCACAGAGAATTACCTTATCGTTGTCGTTGGCCATAATATGTTCGGCAGCAAGTAAAAATTCACGTATGGTTGCAGCAGGACCTCTTTTTAATAACACGGGCTTGCCTGCTTTACCGACAGCCTTAAGAAGTTTAAAGTTCTGCATATTTCTGGCTCCGATTTGGATAAGGTCAACATAGTCGCAGAACATATCGACATCAACAGTATCCATAACCTCGGAAACTACAAGAAGACCTGTTTTTTCCGCAGCTTCTTTAAGGTATTGCAGCCCTTTTTCCCCAAGCCCTTGAAAATCATATGGTGAAGTTCTCGGTTTAAAAGCACCGCCTCTTAAAAATTCGCAGCCCATTTCTTTTGCGGCAGCGGCTATTTCCATAAGCCCGTCAAATTCTTTCTCTACGGAACACGGCCCTACCATCATAACCGGTTTTTCCAGACCGCCGATTTTTACGCCGTTTTTAAACTCAATAACGGTGTCATCTTCTTTATATTCTCTTGAAGCAAGTTTGTACGGTTCTTGAATAAGTTTTACTTCTCTTACACCTTCAAACGATGCCACGGATTGAGGCTCGATAAGTCGTTTATCCCCGATTGCGGCCAGTACTGTCATAACATCGCCGTGGTTTAAAATAATTTTAAACCCTTTGTTTTCCATATAGCGTTTTACTGCGTTAATCTGTTCAACAGTGGCTTTGGGTTCCATTATTATTATCATGTTCGGCTCTTTCTATTTTCTATAAGTTACAATACTCAACAACTCTGTCAGGCCCTATTATTTCCCATTTATCAGCGCCCGAAACTGAACTCTTTATCACCGTGTTATTGGCACAAACTACATTTTTTAGTGATAAATTATCCACAATTTCAACGTTATCCCAGAGGATAACATTTTCTAACGATACATTTTTCCCGATTTTGCAGTTGTTGCCGATAACAATACTGTCTTTAAACCTTACGCTCGAATCAATATCGGTATTTTCGCCTATAACATATAACGAATCAAATTTACGCATAATGTCAGGATTTTTTATTAAAACTTTTCTGTTTAAAGCATCAATATTTGATTGAATATACTGTTCAATCGTCCCTATATCCGACCAGTAAGAATATATTCTGTAAACATTGATTTTTTCGCCGGCTGCTAACAATGAAGGAAAAACATTTTTTGCAAAATCATATTTTTGACCTGCCGGTATAAAATCAAAAATACGTTTATTGAATACATAAATACCGGTGTTTATGTAATTGCTTTTTGCTTCGGCAACTGGCGGTTTTTCCTGAAATTCCGTAACAAGGTGCTCTACAGACGGAACAACAACACCGTAATGACAGACCTCTTCATGTTCAACGGCGGAAATAGCCATTGTTGCAATGCAGCCGCTTTCTTTATGGGAGCGGATTATTTTTTCGAAATCAGCATCGTGCAAGCCGTCTGCACTAACAACAAGAAAATCTTCAACATCATCAAAGAAAAATTCACATTTTTTTACACCGCCAGCTGTACCGGAGAGTGTATCTTCGTGTATGTATTCAAATTGAATATTAACGGGAGAATTTTTGCTGTAGCGTGTTTGAATTTGCTGCGCAAGATAATGAGTATTTGCAATAACTTTTTCAATACCGTAATCTTTCAGCTTTTGCAGCAATATATCCATAACGGGCTTATTTAAAACAGGCACAAGAGGTTTGGGAATTTTTTGTGTCAAAGGGTCGAGTCTTGAGCCGACACCTGCTGCCATAACCATTGCTTTTTTTATCAAGATTGCTCTCCCGCATGTCTTACGTAAAACTTAAACAAAATTGTAGTATAAAACGCATACATTGTACATTTATTTAAAACAATATTTAACATTTATACATTTTTAGTGCTAATATAATTAAATATCGCACAATATTTGAAAGGGAAAGTATGTTGGATTTGTCACAAACCTATGAGATAGTTATATTTTCAATCGGTGATACAAAAGCCGGTACAAAAATGGGGAAGCTTCAGTTGAAGAACCTTTCGGATGACTCCCTTTTAAATTGTATTTTGTGGGAAGAAACCCTCAACAGATACGACAGCAAGATATTCAGAACCGGCAACCATATAAAAATTCTCGGCGGTTCTTATAACGAAAAGTATAACAACTGTCTTATCTCAAGCATTGAGCTGGTAAAAGAAGCAAAAATAGGACTCAGTGAAGATGAACGCAACAAACTTTTTGATTCTGTTGTGGAATACGCAAATGAAATCGAAGACGAGGATTTGAAAAAATACGTAACGGAACTTTTGTTTGAATATGAAGACAAATTTAAAATCACACCTGCCGCAAGATTAATGCACCACAATTATTTAGGCGGACTTGTCGAACACACTTTTGAATGTCTTGAAATTGCAAAATGTATTATGTCAGGGCTATACAAAAAAGTTAATAAGTCATATGTATACGCAGCCTGTATTTTACACGATTTCGGAAAAATTTTCGAATACAAAATAGATACTGAATCAGGCTTGATAGAGTATGACGAAAAATTCCCAAAAGAATGGCTTACTCACTCTCAATGGGGATTTTCAAACTGTATGGCTCACGGCTTTAAAACAGTAGCAAAAATGATTGCCGCACACCACGGACGTCTTGAATGGGGCGCTATTGTTGATTTGAATGAAAAAGATCTTGAACCTTTATTATACTTGATTCACCACATAGATGATTTAAGCGCAAAATTCGGCAGAACATCAATAACCGATTTAGGATAATATTAAATGGGAATACTTGACCTTTTAGGCAATGTAATACTTGGTATTATGACTATTTTTGGAGCATAATGCCTGAAATAATATTATTAATAAATTTGTATAAGTTTACTATATGAAATATCTGACTTTTGATAAAATATTATTAATAATATAATTGTGTGTTATATCAAACGGATAAATCAGTGAACCAGTATTATCAAAAAGACTTATACGCTATTTTAGGAATCGAACCTGACGCAGATGAAGCACAAATAAAATCTGCGTACCGCAAACAGGCCCGCATATGGCATCCTGACGTAAATGACAATTCTCAGGAAAGCATTGTCCGTTTTAAAGAAATAACGGAAGCCTATGAAGTCTTGACTGACGAACACAAAAAAAGCCAGTACGATATATTAAAAGGCTTTAATTTTAAATCCTCGTCTTATACAACACAAACTCAGGCAAAAAAGGCTTATACTCAATCATCGTCAACACAGACAAAAACAGAGTTCAAAACAGAAACCAAACAACAGGAAAACCGGAGTCACGACAAGAGTTCTTTCTCTCAGGTATTTGAAAACATTTTAGACGGATTGTTTACGGGAGAAAGCAGTCCTAAAAAAACAAAAACCGAAAAGAAAAAACATAAACCCGAAAACGGCAGAGATATAAATTTAAACGTTACAATAAAGATTTCAGAGGCGATTTCCGGTACAAACAGAACAGTTAATGTCCTGCATAGCGAAAGATGCCCGAAATGCGAAGGCAGAAGGTTTATTAACGGTGCAAAATGCCCCTTGTGTAAAGGAACCGGAGAAATTTCCATACACAAAAAACTCAGCGTAAAAATCCCCGCGGGCATAAAAAAAGGTGCAAAAATAAGGATAGCAGATGAGGGCAATAAAGGTTACAACGGCGGCAAAAGCGGGGATTTATACCTTTTTATTGATATAGAAGAAAGCAGCTTTTTTAAGTACGAAGGCAATAACGTCCTTTGCGAAATTCCGATTACGCCTTTTGAAGCAGTACTGGGTGCAAATATTGAGGTACCGACCTTATCAGGCAATGTTTCAATGAAGATTCCGCCTTACACAACAACAGGACAAAAATTCAGATTGTCACAGCAAGGCACGGGTAAAAACAAAAAAGGCGACCAGATTGTCACGGTAAAAATAGTTGTGCCTAAAGAAATGACAGAAAAAGAACTTGAACTGTACGAACAGTTAAAACTGATTTCCAAACATAATGTCAGGGAGAATTTGTTAAATGACAAATAAAACAAAAATTGCGGAAATATTTGATTCCGTTCAGGGAGAAGGGCCATATATAGGGTACAGACAGCTTTTTATAAGATTTTGCGGCTGTAATCTGCTTTGTGATTACTGTGATACAGAATTTGATAAAGGCGAAGAATACAGCAAAGAATCGTTAACAGAAAAAGTAAAAACTTTCAATCTCGCAGCCTTACATTCAGTCAGCCTGACAGGAGGAGAGCCGCTTTTGCATTATCAATTTTTGCAGGAATTTTTACCGGAACTTAAAAAATTAAAACTGAAAATTTATCTCGAAACAAACGGCACCCTGCCGAAACCTTTGAAATCAGTTATCGATTTTATTGATATCGTGTCTATGGATTTCAAACTTGATTCCAGCGCAAAAATAGGCGATGTTTACGCAACACATGATGAGTTTTTGAATATAGCGACAGAAAATAAAAAAGATACCTTTGCAAAGCTCGTATTTGACGACAATATAAGGGATTACGAATTAAACGAATGCCTGACACTGGCTAAAAAATATAATATACCGCTAATTCTGCAACCAAAAATGGATAAGAATACAGTCAATGTATCGCATGAAAAAATTCTGGAAATTTTTAACCGCTTTTCGCAAAATTATCCTAATACCCGCCTAATCGGTCAGGTACACAAGTTTTTTGATATACAATAATTTTTGAAAATATGAGTCATCTGTCACACACTGCCTCTGCCGGATAAGCAGGTGCGCTTTGGTGCACAGATTTTTATGACTAATATAATTAATATAAAAATTCTAATAGCCTGTTAAGGCAAGCTGCCGTGGTAATGATTTTTTGCAGGTTTCCCCGTAATAATACGGCATAAGATGTTAATAATCACAAATTGGATTTGAATATAAAAAATCCGGTTTCAGTTTGTTTAATTAAGGAGGGAAAAATGACGATTAACAAACTTACACTTGCCGCAGCCCTTACTATCGGATTGATGGCAGGTACAATGAACTCGGGGATTGCAAGTAATGTAGATATTACCAATTTAGATATGACAAAACTTGCGGCATGCCCGA
Source organism: Candidatus Gastranaerophilales bacterium (assembly GCA_944323685.1). Lineage (GTDB taxonomy): Bacteria > Cyanobacteriota > Vampirovibrionia > Gastranaerophilales > Gastranaerophilaceae > Limenecus. The sequence goes on from CALUTJ010000025.1 coordinate 23,131, forward strand.
TATCAGGTTGTCAGGCAGATGTAACACCATCAACGGCAGTCTGTCCGTGTACGCCTGTACCAAAAGATGACTGCGGATGTGAAACAGGCGCCGCTGCACCGTGCCCTTGCGACCCGTGCAACACCTGTGCACCCGTAGAACCATGTGACCCGTGTGAAGCAGCTGCACCGCCTTGTGATTGCCAGCCTGTAGTACAGTCTGTTTGCGCTTCACAATGTGACGGAAAATCTGTTTCTAAACAGCATTATGCTTATCCGGCTAACGTTTATTCAGACAGCCAGTCGGTTGGTTCAACAGCAAATAACGTTATTATCGGAGAATCTTCACAGTGCGGCTGCTCTCTGTGCCCGACACCGGGTGTAATGGTTTCTGATTTGCCCACCTGCGGTTGCGGATGCGGAGAAGGCATTACAACAGGTGCAGCTGCGGATATGCCGGTAATAGGCAATACAAATTTTGACCTAAATCAGGTTATAACAGGCGGAGCCGCACCTGTTGACCCGACAGCGGTAACAGGCGGCTGCCCCGTAGAAATGCAAACCTCATCGGGTATGGAGGTGATTAAAAGAACAATCACTCCTTACAACCCGCCTATAACAGGCGCAGCTGCACCAATTACAGGCGCGTCTTCTTTTGAAGATGTTCCCGACGGATTCTGGGCAGGCTGTGACATCAACCTTCTTGCCGAAAACAAGGTTGTTGCCGGATATCCTGACAGAACCTTCAAACCTAATCTGCCGGTATCACGCGCGGAAATTGCCTCTATGGCTGTTAACGGCTTTAACCTCAGAAGCTGCGGCTGCCCGTCAAAACAGTTTAAGGATGTTCCTGCCGACCACTGGGCAAATCAGGCCATAAATACAGCAGTAGCCAACGGCTTAATGGACGGATATCCGGGAGATATGTTTAAACCGAACAAACCCGTAACAAGAGCCGAGGCAATGGTTACACTTGCAAAAGGTATTCCCTGCGAAATGGATAACTGCAAGGCCGACCAGATTTTAAGCAAATACTGTGACGGTAACAAAGTTCCGGCGTGGGCAAAAATCCCTGTAGCAAAAGCTATTGAATCAGGTGCTTTGAGCGATATCCCTAATTCAAACGAAATTCAGGCATGCAAAGATGCAAGCCGTGCAGATGTAGCTTCTATGCTTGAATCCGTGCGAGTTGCAATGGGATATTCCAAAAAAGATGTGGCATATACATCTGATTGCGGATGCACAGGCGGTGCTGCGTTTATAGCAAAGGACGAAGTTGTTACAATACCGACACTCTGTTTAAAATTTGAAGACGAAATAAGCGCAAAATCAGCCACAATAGGCGACAGATTTGCAGCTAAAACAACAGAATCAGTAACAATTAACGGCCAGACCTTCCCCGCAGGCTCAAATGTTTACGGTAAAGTAACAGAGGTAGAAAGACCGTCAGGCAACTGCAAAGGCGGGTTAAAACTTTCTTTTGAAAGAATCCAATGCCACGATTGCAAAGCAGACTTACCTCAACAGGTTTTGACAGCACAGGTTAAAACCGATAAAAAACCAAACTTCTTTGCAAAATTAATCGAAGCTCCGTTCACCTTTGCCGGTGGTGTGGTAGGTACCATAGGCAGAACAGTAGGCGGTGCAATCATTGCAGCAGGTAACGCTGCCGAACACGTAACCGACGGAGTTGGATTAACTCTCGGGGAAACTCTTCAAGGTCAGCTGCCTGCTGCGGGCAGAAGCTTGATGGATGCGTCAAAAGCACTTGTTAAAGCACCTGTAGATTTAACAAGAACAGCTCTTTCAGGCACAATCGGCTTGCTGCAGCATACAGGTGATGAGGTGGCTTACCTTGTTGACCCGAAAGGCAACAGAGTTACCTCCGTCAACCCGAGAGAAAATATCACTGTAGCATTCGGCTGCAACTCCTGCACCGGCTGTGCTGCCCCGATTCAACCCTGCAACCCTTGTGAACAGGCTGCTCCATCTTGTGACTGCGGATGCGATGCAAACCCTTGCGACTGCGATGATGATTGCGGCTGCAAATAGTGTAAGCCATTGTATTTATCGTTATCCTGAAAAAGCGGTGCTTAAAAAGCATCGCTTTTTTCAACAGAAGAGAAAATTATTCTATCCAATCCACTTCGCCCCGGCTGTTTTTTAATCAAACAGAGTTTAAAGAGTTACGTCACTTGTGGTAAGAGGCGCCCCGATTACACGTTCAAGGTTTGCAGCAGATATATGGTATTGCATTAAAGTGTTATAATACTGTAGTTTTGCATTCATATAAGTAATCTGTGAATCTTTAAGCTCTAACGCATCGCCAAGACCTACTTTATAACGTCCGGCAGCAAGTTCATAACGTTCTTGAGCTACATCCATCGATGCTCTTGATACAGGAATAGACTGTTGCGCGTTTTTAAGCTGAATATAAGCCTGTTTTACGTCCAGATAGACCTTCTGACGCTGAACCTCGTAATCAGCCTGATCTTTTTTATAGGTCAATTTGGCCTCATCTACCTGTTCTTTTAACAAAAGCAGGTTAAGGTTTGAATAGCTGAGCTGCGCACCTATTTGATAACTGTAATCGGTGCTGGGAGTTTTACCGCCGTTTATATAAGACCCGAAGCCCTGTAAATTAGGCAAGAAAGCAACCTTAGACGCTTTAACAAGAAGTTTTGAACCTTCCATTTTCTTTTTGGCTGCTGCCAGTGTAGGACTTTGTTTATATGCAATTTCAAGTGCCTCATCAAAAGTTATATCGTATCTTTTTTTATCGAGTCTGTCTTTTATGTCGAACTTAGCAAACTCGGGCACGCCCATTGCATTAGTCAATTGTGCAAAACCTGTATCAACTGCGTTTTTAGCCTGTATAAGAGTCAATTTTGCGTTATCAAGGTTAAATGCAGCAGTAGAAACATCAATTTTTGCTTTGCTGCCTATATTGTAATAAGCCTGAGCCTGTTCAAGGTGAATTTGGTACTGTAGCACCGTGTCTTCATAAACTTCTACCTGCTGCTGCAAATACAACAGATTGTAATAATAATTTTTTACGTTATACACAACATCGTTAATGCTTGATTGCAAAGTTTCTCTCGAAGCTTCATAAGTCTTTTTGGCAACATTAGCCTGTGTGCTTGTCTTTCCAAAGTCATACAAAAGCAAGTTTACACCAACTGTCGGCATATTCCACGAGTTGTAAGTTTGAGTCGGAAAACGGAAGTTGGTAACGAGCATATCGTTTTTAGAATAAGACAGCCCTGCGTTAATAGTCGGAAAATAATTTGACCATGCCTGTGCTATCTGATTTTTATAGATATCTTTGCTCAGCAATTGTGACAAAATCGTCGGGTTATTTTGCAGTGCTATTTTAACGCAATCATCAACAGAAATGATTTTGGTAGCGGAAACAGAACCTTCAATATCGGGTCTTTCCGCACTGAATGCGTCTGCTTGCTGTTCATTTTGCTGCAAGGCTTCTTCATTTTGGGAAGAAGAGGTATTTTCTTCCGCATTTTTGGCCTTTGAAGCTTTTGGTTTTGAAAAATGCTTATGCTTAACCTTTGTTTCTTTTTTCTCTTTTTTAGCAGCTTTTTTTTCTTTTTTATCCTTGTTATCATCAACGATTAAACGCACTGAATACTGAGATTTATCAGTTTTTGCAGTAACTTTTTGCTCGTCGTATTTTTCTTTTTTTTGTTTTTTAGGCTTAGCCTCTTTTTGTTCAACAACATCTTCTTGCTGAACCTTTGGCGGCTGGTTTTTATCCTTTTTAAACCAGTTCAGGGCAAATGCCTGCGAGGACACTGCCTGTGTAAGCATAGATAGTATTAAAGTTATTGCTAATGTTTTCTGTAATCTTTTCATCTCTTCCCCAATAATTTATTATGGATTTATTTTTGCTCCTTGTCCACATTTTTACGAAGCACTCTGTAAACAAGGTGCTGAATAATTACATAAAATGCAGGAGTCATAATTGTACCTAAAGTACCTGCTGCAAGCATACCGCCGAATACCGTAGAACCTACAGATATTCTTGATGCAGCGCCTGCTCCGTGAGCAAGAATCAACGGCAGCATACCGACAACAAAGGCAACAACCGTCATCATAATGGCCCTGAATCTTATATGTGAAGCCTCAACGGCAGCTTCTTCAACTGACATCCCGCCGTTTTCATGCAATTCTTTAGCAAATTCTACAATCAAAATCGCCTGTTTTGCGGCAAGACCTATAAGCATAATCATACCGACCTGTGAGTAAAGGTCAAATGCCTGTCCCATTACCAACTGGAATATCAACGCACCTGCCGCTGCCAGAGGACAGATAAGCAATACGGCAAACGGTATTGACCAGCTCTCATACAGTGCAACAAGGAACAGGTAAACAAAAATCAAAGCAAGGGCAATAATTGTTGTGGTTTGACCGCTGGATTCAAGTTCCTGTTTTGAAGTACCTGACCACTCATAGCCCATATCTTTAGGCAGAACCTGTGAAGCAACCTCTTCCATTGCTTTCATCGCAACACCCGAGCTTACTCCGGCTGCCGGCTGGCCGGAAATCTGCACGTTTTCGTACTGGTTGTATCGTGTAATAGAAGCCGCACCAACAGACTGTTTAAGAGAAACAACCGTTGTTATCGGAACCATTTTACCCGCACTGTTTTTAACATATATTCCGCTCAGGTCGTTTGCATTTCTTCTGTATCTTTGTTCAGCCTGCATTTGAACCCTGAATACACGGCCTAATTTGTTAAAGTCGTTTACATAGTATGTACCGAGCGTTGACGACAGAGTAGAATAAAGCTCCTGAAGATCAATGCCCTGAGCAAGCGCTTTTGCATAATCAATTTCTACGATATATTGCAGCATATTTGCCTGATACTGTGTATAAACATTGGTTAAATATTTGTTGCTGTTTGCTGCGGCAATAAGTTTGTTTGCCCACTGCTCCATCTGCTGCGGAGTATACTCGCCTTTTGACAGCATCTGGAATTCGAAACCGCCTACCATACTCATACCTGTAATTGCAGGAGGAGAGAAAACACCAATCTGCGCTGTTTTGATAGAAGAAAACGCCTGTCTGATTCTGTTTTGTATTGCGTTCAAAGACAAATCGGTTTCTTTACCCTGAATTTTTCTTATCATTTTTTGGAATATATTAAACTCACGTTTGCTCCATTCATCCAAACGGATAACCATAAACGCCTGGTTAGATGGCCCCATACCAACAAAGACAAGAACTCCGTCTATACCATCAATTTTACTGAGCTTTTCTTCCATCTCGTGGGTTACATCAGTCGTTCTTGCAAGCGAAGCACCCGACGGAAGGTTTATTTGAGTCATCAACACGGCCTGATCTTCGTCAGGGATAAAGCCTGTCGGTATAACTTTAAACAACACAAGCATAAGTGCAACAATTGCAATATAAGTTATCAATGTGAGTTTTTGACTGTATACAAATTTTTTAACGCAATGCAAATAAACATCTGTTAATTTTTGGAAATAAACATTGAACTCGGTAAATATCCACTTAATAGCTGCTGAGGCTTTATTAGAGGGCTTTCTATTCGGGTCTTCGGCACGCAAAATAATCGCACACAAAGCCGGTGACAGTGTTAACGCACAAACTGCCGACAAAGCAATAGACACGGCTATACATACGGCAAACTGTTTATACATCAATCCTGACAACCCCGGCATAAACGAAACCGGAACAAATACCGCCATCAAGACAAGCGCCATTGAAACGAGAGCTCCGCCGATTTCCTTCATTGTAATTTGAGTTGCTTCAACGGGAGTTTTCCCTTCTTCAAGGTGCCTTTTTACGTTTTCTATTACAACAATCGCGTCATCGACTACCGTCGCAACCGCCAGTACCATCGCAAACAACGTCAAAAGGTTGATGGACATACCAAATACGGGCAACGCCGCAAAAGTACCAATCAACGATACAGGTATTGCAATCAACGGTACAAGTGTAGCTCTCGGGTCACCGAGGAATACGAATATAATTGCAACAACGATAATAGATGTTTCTATAATCGTTTTGACAACTTCTTTCATTGACTCACGGATAAACTGGGTATCATCGTGAACCATTGCAAGTTCCATACCGTCAGGCAAAGTTTTGGAGATTTCCGCCATTTTTGCTTTAACCTGATTAACAATCTCGATACCGTTTGCACCCGGAATCTGGATAATTTGCATCAAAGCCGCAGGTTTTCCGTCAACACGGCCGTTTCTGTCGTATGTTTCAGAACCGAGTTCAACTCTGGCTATATCTTTTATCTTAACGCTTGAGCCATCGAGGTTAGAACGAACAATTATATTTTCAAATTCCTCAGGCTCTAATAAACGCCCTTTTGTTCTTAATGTAATTTGGAATTTTTGTTTATCAGGCCCCGGCTCCTGACCGAGTGCGCCTGCTGAAACCTGAATATTTTGAGTATTTATTGCATTTTGAACCTCCGCAACGGACACATTGAGGTTTGCCATTTTTTCGGTATCAAGCCATATTCTCATAGAATAGTTGCCTGCACCGTAAACCCCGACTTCGCCCACACCGTACAAACGGGCGATTTCGTCTTTAATATATATTGAAGCGTAGTTTGTAACATCAAGCTGTGAGTACCTGCCGTCAGTTGAAGCAAGGTTCAAAATTGCAACACCGGCACCGGATACACGTTGTTTTGCCGTTACACCCAGTCTTTTTACATCTTCGGGCAGTTTTGGTTCAATTTGCTGGATTCTGTTTTGAACGTTTACAAGGTCAATGTTTCTGTCAGAACCTACTTTAAAATATATTTGAAGCTGATAAGAAGCGTCGGTACTTGTTGAAACCATGTAAATCATGTCTTCAACACCGTTAACCTGAGATTCAATAAGTGATGCAACCGAAGACTCAACTACATCGGCACTGGCACCGGGGTACGAGGCGGTTACCTGAATTTGAGGCGGGGTAATATCAGGGTACTTTTCAAGCTGAAGCCCCATCATTGATATAATCCCGACAAGGGTTATAAACAAAGAAATTACAATCGCAAACCTCGGTTTACGAATAAAAAAGTATAACTCCTCGTTTTTGCTTTTATCTTTTTCAGGTTGGTTATTATCACTTAAATGCATAATTTATTATTTTTCTTTCTCATTGCTTTCTGTTTTCACCGAAGAAGCAGGTTCTTTAAAAGAAACATAAGAACCCTCTCTTAATTTTTGGAAGCCCGATTCAACCACAATATCTCCGGGGTTTAGACCTTCCGTAACAATCCAGTTATCACCTTCTTGTTTATCAATTTTTATAAATTGCTGATGAACCTGTTTGTTTTCGTCAACAAGCCATACGTAAGTACCTTCCGTACTGTCTGAAACAGCTATTTGAGGAACAAGAATAACCTTAACCGGTTCTTTTGCGGTTGCCGTAACATTAACAAAGTCACCTGGAACAAGCAGATTGTCTTTGTTCATAAACGTAGCTCTTAACGAGATGGTGCCTGCTGTCTGGTCAACTTCGTTATTCATAAATTCCATCTTGCCCTGTTCTTTATACAATGTTCCGTCAGAAAGTCTTATTTGGACATCCATGCCGGATTTCTTTTTGTCTTTGTTTTCCATTCTAAATCTGCGGTAAGCTATATAATCCTCGCTTTTAATGGTGAAATAAACATAAATCGGGCTGGTGCTTACAATTCTTGCAAGCGTACCGGACTGAGAGTTAACAAGGTTGCCTTCCGTAATCAAAATTTTACCTACACGTCCGTCAACCGGAGAGATAATTTTTGTGTAGCTTAAATTTAACTCTGCAGCAGCAAGATTAGCTTTGTTAACATCAAGTGTCGCTCTGTTCTGATCACGGGTAGCAAGTGCGTTATCGTAATAAGATTTACTTACAAAATCATTTTTAACAAGTTCTTTTGCTCTGACAAGTTCTTTTTCCGCATTAATCAAAGCCGCTTCTGATTGTCTTACGGCAGCCTCTGCCTGTTGAACGGCAATCTGGTATTCGTTAGGCTGAATAAGAAACAGAGTCTGGCCTTTCTTTACAAAAGCACCTTCTTTAAAATACCTTTTTTGAAGCCATCCGTTTATCCTTGCTACAACATCAACGGAATATTTTGCCTCTACACGGCCTACGGATTCTGTTTTAGGGTAATAATCTCCTTCAACCGCATAACCGATTTCAACCTCTGTAGGCTTTTTTTGCATTTGTGCGGCTATTCTCTCAGAGATAAAGCCGGCAACTTTATTAAAAACAATAGGGACAACAATTATTGCAATTACAATTATCCCTATCAATTTTTTCCTATCCATTATGTAAATCTCTCCCCATTAATCAACTTTACTTTTGTTATCATAGCAACAATCTATTATAATATCAAGAGTATTTACAATAATAGTACAGCCGGAGTATATTCTTCTTTAGATAGTCTAATCAGGCATGTACAAGGCACCGGAAAGTTAAAATCAACACAACATTTGTGTAATTTGCTCTAATCTAGTGTCGCAGTTGCCGCCTCGAACCTTCAAGCCGTCACTGCTCACCTTTGCCTTCTTTTTCGGCTGAACTGTGGTGAAGCCTGAAAAATGGCTTCACTATGTGAACAATGTGACACTCCAAAAATTCGTTCACGTCGCTTTGCTCCTTATCACGAATTTTTCTCGGACATATTTATCTAATCCGGTGCCCGAGTTGAGCCGTAACTGACTTCATTTAAAACGTTACCCCAAAATTTTGCTCATGTTAAATTGTTCCTTGTCAAAAAAGTTAGCGCAACAACCTAATTTACGCCGGCAGCACTTTACTCGCTGTCACCGGCAGCAGGAGAAGTTGTACCTGCTTTATCCCAGAGTTCATTAGTAAAGCGCCAGCTGTTTCTCTGCAATTCGGCTGCATCGCCAAGAGGGATTACTCTGTCAGTTATATCAACCTCATTGTCCGAACCTTCAATTGTTCCCTTCTTGTTGTCAGCAGGATCAAGTTTACTAAAGTACAATTCATATTCAAAAATATCTTTGCCGTACAGGTTCGGCTCTTTTTTGGGGCCGTTCACGTCAGCAGTAAACGAGCACTTTTCTTGGTCACAGTTAACAATCAGCTCCATGCCGTCAGTAGTGAGTCCGTTATCCTGAATTTTTAAATGCTCCGAAATCATTTCAGTCGGAACTTTTCCGTCAGGATTTTTAGACCACGTATGCGGAGGACCGTACAAGACAACAGCTTCATCAAACGCCTCGTTAAAGGTAAGATATGCTTTTTGGGCACCGCGTTCAAACTGGCTTCGCTGCATAACTCTTCTTAAGCCGGGAACTGTCATCATTGCAACTATACCTAATATCAGCATTACAATGGCTAATTCAGCAAAAGTAAACGCTCTGTTTTTTCTAAACATAAAAAGACCTTTCTATTGTTGGCAGGATACTCCGCGCTGGGCGAGTTTTCTTAAATTTAAGTATTTATGAACTTCCGTATTTAAGACATCAACAGACTCAAGAAAAGCACCATCGATATGCGAACGGTAGTCATATTTTGGATCTATAATATAAACTGTAGGGAACGCGCCTATTTTATATTCTCTTGATATTTTTTCGTTTGCCGGATCTTCAACATTAATTAAAACAACATTTAAATTATCTTTATTAATATTTCTTACTTTATCCAATCTCGGCATGAATTTTTTGCAGTATGTACACCAGTCAACGTAAAAAACGGTTAAAATAGCCTTATCCTGTTTAGAGGCCTGCTCCATTGTCATCCCCAAATCATAATCAGACGGTTTCATATTAGCTTTAGGCAAAATCGCCATACAGCTTGTCACTGAAATTCCTATAAGCAAAATAATTGCAACTGCAATCAATGAAATTCTTAACTTCTTGTTCAAATCTGTGCTCCTTTTGGTACTACTGTTACCCCGCCTTCAGAAATATAGAAGCCCCGTGCTTCATCCTGCTCACGGTCAAAGCCTATATTAGTATATGGCGGAATATCAACATTCTTATCTATTATAGCTTTTTTAATATGGGAATGTCTGCCGATATTAACATTTTCCATAATTATTGAATCTTCTACACTTGAAAAACTGTTTATCCTGACTTTAGGCGACAATATACAGCGCGACAAAGTACCGCCTGATATGATACACCCCTCTGATACAAGAGAGTTTGTAGCCATACCGCGTCTTTCGAGTTCTTCCCAGATAAATTTTGCCGGCGGGAAGTTATAATTGTATGTTCTTACCGGCCACTCTTTAGTGTATAAGTTAAACTCAGGGTCATAAGCCAGCAAATCCATATTGGCCTGCCAGTATGCGTCCATCGTTCCTACATCACGCCAGTAGCCCCGCTCGGATTCTTCCATTCCGGGGAAAGTGTTTTGTGCAAAATCATAAACAAAAATCCTATCCCCCTGCTCTAGCATTTTCGGGATAACATTTTTGCCGAAATCATGGTTTGACTCTTCTATAACAGCATCAGCCTGCAATTCATCTATCAGTTTATCTCTGTTAAAGAAATAATTACCCATAGACGCAAGACATTTTGTTTCGTCCCCCGGAATATGTTTGGGTTTTGTTTTCGGTTTTTCTATAAAATTAGTTAAACGCCAGTTATCGTCAACTTCCATAATCCCGTATTCGCCAGCCTGTTCTATCGGAATAGGAATAGCGGAGATTGTCAAATCCGCGTTGTTTTTCTTATGGAAATCAAGCATTTGCTCAACATTCATTTTATAAATATGATCGCCGCCGAAAACAGCAACAAACTTGCTGTCTTCTGCCAGAATATGATGAATATTCTGGAACACAGCGTCAGCCGTACCCTTATACCAGTGGCTGTCAATACGCATCTGCGCCGGAACTAAATCAACATACTGGTTGATAATCGGTGACAGAGGCCAGGTTTTTAAAATATGCTTGTTTAAAGAGTCTGACTTATACTGAGTAAGAATTTTTAATTTATAAAATCCGGAATTAATAAAATTATTTATAACAAAATCGATAATACGATACCTGCCACCGAAAGGAACAGCAGGTTTTGCACGGTCACGCGTAAGAGGATACAGTCTTTTTCCTTCTCCGCCCGCAAGTATCATAACCAATGTATCATCAACCGGCATAATTTATATTCCTATCCAAGTACTCTTGATTATAATAATACCACACATTCAAATAAAAGAAATATATTGTCCGAGAAAAATTCGTGATAAGGAGCAAAGCGACGTGAACGAATTTTTGGAGTGATACATTGTTCACATAGTGA
>CALUTJ010000026.1 GCA_944323685.1 Candidatus Gastranaerophilales bacterium
AGTGCTGCTACCTTCCTCCATCTCGACTTGACATTTAGTCAACTCTCGACGGAGTCCTTGCCACAAAGGCATTAGTCTAGCAATGTACCAAGGGAGTGCTGCTACCTTCCTCCATCTCGACTTGACATTTAGTCAACTCTCGACGGAGTCCTTGCCACAAAGGCATTAGTCAGCAATGTACCAAGGGAGTGCTGCTACCTTCCCCACTCGTCAATACTCAATTGACCCGCGGGACCCTGCCACAAAGGCCTCAAACTGAGCCCCTGCCACAAAGGCTTGTTTTGCCCGTCAAATTTATATTTAGTTTTCAAAAAAATTGCCGAAGATAGGAATCGAACCTACAACCTACGGTTTACAAAACCGTTGCTCTACCATTGAGCCACTTCGGCATAGGATTATAATATTAAGGACATGTTTAAGTGTCAAGTCCTTAAACGGATTTTTTAAGTTCCTCATAGATGTTCTCTACTACAGGTGCCCAATCCCAGTGTGTTTTTTGTTTAACAATAGTTACACTGTCATACCATGGTGTGGTCTTTACATCATTGAACCATCTCCACTCACTTGCATAAGGCAGTAACAAAAATGTTTTTACACCAAGAGCACCGGCAAGGTTTGCTGCTGCCGTATCGATTGTAATAAATAAGTCAAGATTCATTAATTTTGACGCCGTATCCGCAAAGTCTTTTAAATCTGTTCCTATATCAACAATCTGCGGGTATTCTTTAATCTGATTTAATTTGTCTTCTTTAACAAAACCGTAAAATTGTGCATTTTCTGTATCTAACAATGGTGCCAGCTCTTTTAATGCAATAGCTCTGTTTTTATATCCGTCATAATTCCCCTGCCAGAAAAGACCTATCTTTTTTTTGTTTGTATCAAAACGTTTGTCGTCAGATTTTTTTGCTTTTAAATACCCTTTAGAATATGGAATATTATCAAAATCCATACCAAGATGATAGTTAAGATACATTATGTTGTCACTGTAATCGTAATTTCCGTCATTATTTAGTACAACTTCAATATCACTGAAATTATTTTTAAACAGATTGAATAAAGAAGCATGCGTAAACATTTTAACCTGTTTAAAGTGTTTTTTGACGATGTTTAAGTATCTGCAAAACATTATCTGGTCGCCAAAGCCGGAATCATAGTACACAAGCAGAGTTTTGTCTTTATGTTGTGTACCGTCCCAATGGTTTTTATAAAGGGATTGTACTTCGGGTTTTTTGGTCATGTAATATTTGTAACCGTTTTTAAAGTCTTTTTGTGACAGATACGACATTCCAAGTGCCAGAAGGGTCTTTTCTGATGAGGGTTGGAGTTTTAAGGCTTTTTTCAGACAATTTATTGACTCTTGAAAATTTCTTTCGACTCTGTATAATACGCCGAGGTTGTGTTGTGCCTCATAATTATTTTTAATTTTTAAAGATTTTATATATGATTCTTTAGCGGCTGTGTAGTCATGTTTTTGTTCGTATAGCAGTCCTAAATTGTTCAGTCCTATAGGGTCATCTGGGGCTATATTGAGAGATTTTTGGTAAAATTTTATTGCATAATCCGTTTGTTGGGCTTTTTGAGCCATTTTTGCAAAATTTCTTATAAAATCAACATTGTCAGGCTCGTATTCAATAGCTTTTTCAAAGCAGGGCATTGCTTTTTCGTATAATTGTTGTTTATAAAACGCAAATCCTAAGTTTTGATAGTATTCCGCGCAAGGAAAGCCTTCTGTTGCATATTCAAAATACTTTTGTGCGGATTCATACTTTTGAGTATTCAAATAAATAAGCCCCAAAAGGTTTGATACATCAGGCTGTTTTGGGTTTTCATTTAAAAACTCCAGATAAATTTTTCCGGCTTCTTCAAATTTACCCTGCATTTGCAGATTAAGAGCCTCTTGTATGTCTGCCATACCTGCCCTCTATTGCCTTAACTCTTCGTGGTAAATGCCGCCGCCGCAGATAGTTTCTATAACTTTGAGCAAAAATTCTCTCGGAGCGTCCATGTGGTTTATATAAAACTCTTTATTGCCGAGGTGGTTTATCTTTATAATGCAATTTTGTCCGCGTTCCGCAGGAATGAACAATGAAGCCACCTCCTGCTCAAGCACTGCTTGCAGCTGGTTTTCTTCGTTCACGCCTTTAACAACCTCGTTGAAGTTCCCTTTAAGTGCAATTATTCTGTTTGAAATCATGGGCATTTCAACACCGCGGTAAAGTGCCTGCGGCTGGTTGTTCCATCTTGTGGTAAAGCTTATTGTGTGCCACAAAATATGCAGGATTAAAACTGTTTTTGACTCATCCGATTCAAAATAGATATTATCTGTGGCCACGCCTCTTGCGGCAAATGATTGTTTAAGATATTCAACGGTAGCTTGCATGTTATCCGTAATTTTTACAAAAGTTTCCGCAGCATTCATTGTCGAGCGCTGATATTCCAAAAACTGTTTGTACATGTGGGTTGAAACAAGATTAATCCTCTCTTGAATAACGGAAGATTTTCTTATTGATGTTTCAAGGTTATCAAAGCTGTTGAAGTTGTTATCCAAATTATCTCTCTTATAATCTAGTGTCTTTTATTTTGAAATGGTTCATTTGACACTTGTAACAATATTGTATACAAAATTTTACATTACAGGTACATAATTTTTAATTTTTTTTACAATACAATACACTTATACTATTTGTAATGATTTTTTGTCAACATAATTGATTTACAGTGAATGTATGTTGCTTTTTGGTTATCGTTCATATAATATTTTATCGAAAAGCTTTTTAATAAAAGGTAAATTGTCATGGCAAATGTTGCTAATTGTAAAAAGTGCGGAGCATTGTTTTTGCAGACCTCTAACCGGATAGAAGTCTGTGATAAGTGTTTTGAGGAACAAAATAAACTCTTAAGCGAAATTAATACTTTTGTAATAATGTATCCCGAAGAACACATAGCACTGGAAGATATACTTAAAAAATTTAATCTTACAATAGACGAATTTGAGTCATTTTTTTCTGCCGGCAAATTTGTTAAAATTGCACAAAAAGTAACAATGAAATGTGCTAAATGCGGAAAAATAGTCCCTATTGCCGGTAAAACAAATATGCTCTGTTCGGCATGTGCAAAGAAATTACAAAACGAAATCTGATAATTAATGAGAATAGTAGTAGTCGGTTATGATAAAATGTTTTCCAACCTTATTTTGGGTTCACTGGAGTCTAAAAATAAGGTAGTAGGCGTTTTCCGGCATGAACGTGTGAGAATACACCCTTTGTTGTTGTTTTTTAAAGATATTATCGCACCGGGGAAGGATTATTCTTTTATAAAAAGTTTAAATTTGCACGAAATAAAAGCCCGAAGCGTTAATTCTTCTGCTTTTAGAAAAGAAATATTAAGACTAAATCCCGATGTTATACTTGTCGGTTCGTGGAGTGAAAAATTCAAAAAACCTATTATTGAGCTGCCTAAAATAGGTACAATAAACTGTCATCCGTCACTTTTACCAAAGTATAGAGGGCCTAATCCTTATATAAGAGTTATTATGAACGGAGAAACTCAAACAGGGATTACTTTTCATCTTATGGACGAAAATCTTGATACCGGCCCGATTCTTTTACAAAAAAAGATATCTGTTCTGCAAGGTTTTTGCGGTGATACCGGAGAAACCTTGAAAAACAAATGCTGTAATCTTGCTAAAACAGGGGTGAGCGAGCTTTTAACAGCGATGAATAATGAAATGATAATACCGACAAATCAAAGTGCAAAAGATGCGTCATATTATCCTCAAATCTGTGAAAAAGACATATTAATAAATTTTGATAAAACAGCAGAAGAGATAAATCGTCTTGTAAGAGCCTTAACCCCGTGGCAGCCGGCTTATATAGCACATAAAAATGCTTTTTTGCAGGCAGGTAAGATTAAATTTTTTGAAAACAAAACCAAATTTAACAAACCTGGGTTGGTCTTGAAAAAAAACAACAACACTCTCTGGGTAATTACGGGAGATAACAAAATAGCCAAAATTAAAGGTCTAAAGCTTTTTGGCTCTTTTGGACAAATATTCACACCGTTTTATATGAAATTTTGTGTAAAAAGCGGAGATGTTTGCCGCTAGGATTAAACAAACTCTTACAAATTGAGTCAATTTTATGTTCAAACATTTTCTTTGACCATATGAACGGTTGTTTGCGGAAATGGTATTTCAATACCTTTTGCGTCAAATTTTTCTTTTATTGCCTTGTTAAATGCACGACCCACTTCCCACTGTTTTATCGGTGTTGTTTTAATTCTTGCTTTTACAATAACGGCAGAATCATCGAATTTATCTACCCCGAGAATTTCCAGAGGGGCAAGTACATGATTTTTTGCCGGCGAATTTGCTCTGAACTCTTCGTCAGCTTCTTTTAAGGCCTGCATGACGTAATTTATATCCGCATCGTAACTTACACCCAAATCAAATACATAGTATGAAAAATCTCTTGTGTAATTAACTATTATATCGACCATACCGTTTCTTATGTAATGAACCCTGCCTTGTAAATCTCTGATTTGAATAAGACGTATATCTATTTTTTCAACAACGCCTTCGTGGCCGGAAACTTCTATATAATCGCCCACGCGTACCTGTCCTTCTAAAAGCAGAGAAGCACCTGAGATAATGTCTTCAAAAAATCTTTTTGCACCGAAACCAACGGCAACACCCAGAACACCTGCTGCGGTAAGTATAGGTCTTATATCCACACCAAGCACATTTAATATGTATATTGCGGCGAACATTATTATTATAGTGTCTACAATTGATTTTGCTATGGATTTTAGAGTAATAAGCTGTTTTTTAAACTCAAAATCATCTTTATACTGGCCTATTTTTTCAAGAAATTTATCAATAAAAAGGTTAGCAACTTTTATTAATAACGCAAAGATAAATAAATTGATTACCATTAAAGTCCATTTGTTGTGTAAAAAATCAGGCAGTACAGTAAAAATAAAATGATGATGATTGTTTATAAAAGAAAACATACAAAACTCCTAATTTTAGGCTGACTTAACAGAATAAATAATATAAAATACACGCCTAAAATGCAATAAAACTTACGGATATTCTTTTATTGAGGATATCCGACCGCAATAATCGTCAAAACTCTGGCAGGTTTTGTCAAACCTAAAATCTCTGCAAATTCTTTATGAGCACTCAGTTGAGGAGTGAGCTCGTGGATATCAAGCCCGTAAACTTTGGAACATACGCTCATAGAATGCATCATGTCGTTTAATTGCATATCAAAAGGTGATTTTTGGTGCAATGCAATGACAACGGGTGCTTTAATAAACGAGGTTGTATAGTGCATGTAAGCGTGCAGTTTTGCTTTATCAATTTCGTTTTCGGCTTTTTCATATAATTTTTGAAACATCTCTTCTGAGGCTTGAACCATACGGGTTTTCATTTTTTCATCATATATTACGGTAAAATCTATCCTTGCGGATAATTCAGCCGGCAAAGAGGCTTTAGCTGTTTCGACAATTTGTGAAATAGCCTCTACGGGGGGTGTTATATTTTTAAAATTTCGAGTACTTTTAGCTGTACTGAGTAAATTTGCAAAATTTTTTGCAGGGGCTTGCGCTGCTGCACACATAATACTTAACTCCGAGATTTAACACGTTATGAAAACTACATCCAGTAAACTACTTGTTATATTTATAGTACTTTTTTTAATTTTTGTAAAGAGTACATTTGTAAAATCGGCGCCGTATCAGGATTTTAGCCTTAAAAATAACGAAGATGAATTTATACTTTTTATTGTTGATTTTTCAAACAGCATGAGCGAAAAGCTCCACGGTACCAGCAAAATAAACATGGTATTGGACACTTTGCAGGAAATAATCCCCAATCTGCCTTACGAAAAAAGGGTAGGACTCAGAGTTTACGGTCATAAAGGTGGGTCTATAATTCCTGATTCCGCATGTAAAGCAAGTTCTCTTATCGTACCGATGTCAAAAAACAGCGGGGCTGCTATACAAAGTGCACTATTTAGTCTTAGGCCTACAGGCTGGACTCCGATTACTTATTCTTTAAAACAGGCAGTTAATTCGGATTTTGCCGGTGTAAACGGTCAAAAAAGGATTATACTTCTTTCTGACGGGGGAGAGAATTGTGACGAGAGTCCTTGCGATTATGTTTTAGAGCTTACAAAAACCAGACAGGATATATTTATAGATGTAATTGCCTTTAACATTTATGATACTGAAGCAAATAACCAGCTAAAATGTACTGCTCTTGTTACGGGCGGTAAATTTTACAGTGCAAACACGTCCGCAGAGCTTTTAGAGAGTTTGCAAAATTCCTTCGGCGCGAGAAAAGAAGTGCAGGGCAAAGTTCTTTTACATTAAATAATTTCGTATAAAGCGATATGAAATAAAAACTTTGTGATAAAATAATAAGGCGTCACAATTATAGTTGTCCGAGAAAATTTGTGATAAAAATATTTTGCCTGACAAAACAGCCGGTTGCAGGTTTTGTGAGAGGCAAGACGCAAACTGCGGCACCAGATTAAGAAAAGGAAAAAGAAGTTGGCTCAGATAAGTTCATACAAGCTTGCAAGTGTAATTGCAAGAATTTTAGACGACAAACTTGCAAAGGATATTGCAATTTTGAACATAAGTAATGTTTCCGTACTGGCAGATTATTTTGTAATATGTTCCGCCGATACAAATACGCAGGTAAAAGCATTGACAGGTTATATTCGTGACAGAATCAAACATCTTTTTGACCGTATTCCGTCGGGTGAAGAAAATGACCTCAAAAACAGATGGAACCTGCTTGATTACGGCGACGTAATCGTACATATACTGCACAGGGAAGAAAGAGAAACTTATGCAATAGAAAAATTCTGGTCACATGCCCACAAAATCGAAAGACAGGACTGGGAAGCGGAATCAAAAGAATATTCGGAATACGAAAATAAATAAGAGGCGAAAAAAACCGCCTCTTTTTTATTTTTTATGTCATCAGGTTTATGCTAATCAGCAGCCGCATTTATCGCCTTTTGTGAGTTTTTTGTATTCATCTTTCTGACACTGGTTCAAAAGTTCCATAAAACATTTTTTGTGGTCTTTTTGTTTATCTTTTATTTCAGATTTTATATCTTTTATCTTTTGTTTTTGTTCGTGTTTGGCGCGCCAGCTGCATTTTTCGCATTTCATTTTTTCGAGTTTAGCTTTTTCCTGTTTGCAGCACATTTTTAAGGGAGCGATTTCATCAAAGAATTTTTCGTCAATACATTTGCCTTTTACTCTCTGTTCCTGACTTAAGCCAAGTTTTGTATAGATTTCGCATCTTTTTTCAAAGTATTTTGTTTTCAGGTTTTGAAGTTCTTCGCAGGAATCAAACACCGGAGCACTGCCGCAGTTGCAGTCAGTCTTGCCGCAGGTCGGGCAGGGGTCTTTTTTTTCTTCACAGGTTTGATTGCACGGTGATGATGCAGGACAAACTATCGGGATAACGGAGGCTTGTGAAGGGGAGGGGATTGAAGCCATAGGCGGGGTAGGTACGGCAAAACTTGCTGTTGCGGTGCATAACATTGTTGCACAAAGGGTGATTGCGGTTTTTTTCATATAAATTCTCCTTAACTTTAAATAACCTTTGTTATTTATAAAGTTAATTATAGAGATTGCAGCATTTCAGTAAACGACAGCAGGGGAAGGCCTGTCAGGCTATTTTTTGTCTTTACGGGCGCAGTTTTCACATTCTCCGTAAAGCTCAAACTTGTGGCCAGTTATATTAAACCCTGTTTTATCGGCTATAATTTTTTCCAGTTCTTTTACTGGGCAGTCGTCAATTGGTATCATTTTTTTGCATTTTACACAAATCATATAATGATGATGGGTGTGAGAATCTTTTATTATTTCGTACAAAGCTTTGTTGTCATCAAGCGTTGTAACTTTGTGAACAATGCCCAGATTTACTAATTTTTCAATGATTCTGTATACGGTTGAAAGGGATATTTTGTTATTTGTTTTTTTTATTTTTTCATATATATCTTCCACAGATACAGGCGTGCTGCTGTTTTGGAGAATACAAATTACGTCGTCCCTGTTTTTGGAAGCTCTTAGACCTTTAAGTTTTTCAGCGATTTTGTCTTTCATCATATCCTCTATTAAAAAATTTTAACACAGTTTTTAGATAGTGTGTTAATGAGCTTTATTTTACTTTATACTGGTTGTGTTATAATCAAAAACACCAATCAGTTAACAAGAGGGAATTGCATTTATGTTAGACATGAGATATTGCGAACTCAGCAAAGACGGCTTTGGCTGCTGTATGACCGTAAAAGAAACTTTGTTCAGCGGACAATCGGAGTTTCAAAAGGTAGATGTTTTTGATACGGAATCTATGGGCAGAGTGCTTACGTTAGACGGTTTGATGATGACTACCGAACGTGATGAATTTTATTATCATGAGATGATTGCCCATATTCCGATGATGAACCATAAAAAACCGGAATCCGTTCTTGTAATAGGCGGCGGCGATGGCGGTACAATAAGAGAAGTATTAAAACACGATACGGTTAAAAAAGTTGTACTCTGTGAGATTGACGGAATGGTTGTTGATGCTTGCAAAAAATATCTCCCGACCATAGGTTGTGAGCTTGATAACCCGAAGGTTGAAGTAAGAATTGAAGATGCAATTGAATTTATTAAAGATAAAAAAGCCCGATATGACGTTATATTGATTGACTCAACAGACCCCATGGGCCCCGGTGAAGGCTTGTTTACAGAAGAATTTTATACAAATGTAAAAGAAGCTCTTAAAGAAGGCGGTATTATGTCTGCTCAGTCTGAATCTCCGTTTATTAATCAGGCTGAAATGAAAAAAATGTATCCTCTTTTAAGAAAAGTATTTCCTATAGTTGATACTTATACAGGGCCTATCCCTTCATATCCGGGCGGCTACTGGAGCTGGTGTTTTTGCTCTGAAACTGTCAAACCGTTGAGCTATATTGATGAAGCCAGAGCGGAAAAAATTGCAAAACAATGTAAGATTTATAACAAGGAATATCACCTTGCACGTTTTGCGCTGCCCAATTTTGTTAAAGAACTGGTAAAATAAAGGGAACATAGTGAAAAAGTTTTTAAGCGTATTGTTTTGTTTTCTTATTTCAAGTATGAATTTGTCTGTCTGTGCGGCAGATACACTTGTCAAAGAAGCGGTAAATCAAGAGGTAACACAAGATGCGGCAGAGGCTCCTGTTTGGAGTGATTATGTCCCTAAAAAATATGAAAACCCCCGCTATTTTACAAGAGGAAAATCCATTGCGGAATTATCCGTCGGTATTTTTCTGACAGATTTAATAATAACCTGCCCTATCGGAATTCCTATGATAGTTCATTCAACTACAAAACTAAAAAACAGAGGTTATTATGAAAGAAAAGTAAAATTTGAAGAAGGTCTGGCAGAGGCGGAAAAAATAACGGATCCGGTGGAAAAACAAAAATATTATGACAGGCTGATTAAAGACTGCAAACTTGATATCAACAGAAAGTATAAAAAAGACCAAAAAGAAGCCAAACAAGCCGCAAAAGAGGCTAAAAAACAGGAAAAGGCCGTGGTGTCAGAGGATTTTTCCAAAGATACGGAAATAAATAAAGAAAACAAAGAAAATATAAAAAATAACGAATAAACAAAAATTAACCCAAGACATATTACTAAAATATTAAGTTTTGTCACCGCTAACTTGTTAAAAAGTCTTTAAAGTAGCGTCTATTTACTATATACTTTTGTAAGAATCAAATAATCTTAGGAGTTAGTATTTATGGAAGTCAGTAACATTTACGCAGTAATACTTGCCGGCGGTTCGGGCAGCAGATTGTGGCCGTTGAGCAGAGAAGTCCACCCCAAACAGCTGATGAAGATTGATTACAACTACACACTGTTTCAGGCAGCTTTTATGCGTTTGATAAACTGCGTGGATGACAAAAATATTTTAAGCGTAACAAATGTAAAGCTTGAAAGTCAGGTCAAAAACCAGCTTAAAGAAATGCAGGAAAAATTTTGCAGAAAATCAAGCTATAGAATTATTACCGAACCTGAAGGCAAAAATACGGCTCCCGCCATTGCTCTGTCTGTTAAATTTATTGAAAAATTACAAAAAGACAGAAACTCCAAAGATGACCCGATTATTGTTGTTGTACCTTCTGACAACTTGATTTTAGATAACGAAAAATATTGCAAAGCAATTACTGACGGTATAAAGCTGGCTCAGGACAATTATATTGTTACTTTCGGTGTAAAACCCGATAAGGCTGATGCAGGGCTTGGATATATTAAAGCAAAAAATAATCGCAAAATCAGAGCGGTTGCCCCTAACGGGATGAAGGTTGAAGAATTTGTCGAAAAACCTGATATCGAAACCGCAAGAGAGTTTGTGGATTCCGACAGATATTATTACAACAGCGGAATGTTTGTGTTTAAGGCATCTGTTATGATGGCAGAACTTAAGAAATTTCAGCCTGAAATTTATAACATAATAAAACACTCAAAACTTTCTTCGCAGATTCCGACTATTCCTTATCAAGATTTTAAGGAAATGCCGGATATTTCCATTGATTATGCAGTTATGGAAAGCAGTAAAAAACTTGCAATGATTCCTCTGGAATGTGACTGGAAAGATGTCGGTTCCTGGGAGGCAGTATACGATATTTCCGAAAAAGACGACGACGGAAATTACATAATGGGCAATGTTTTAGATTTAGACAGCAAGGATTCTCTTGTTTATTCAACCTCAAAACTTGTCACCACAATCGGTTTGAATAATACGGTCGTGGTAGAAACAGAAGACGCAGTGCTTGTCTGTGACAGAGAAAGGGTCAACGATGTCAAAAAAATAGTAAGCCACCTGAAAGAAATTGATGACGAAACCCAGTACTCGCACAAAACCGTGTACAGACCGTGGGGATATTATCAGGTTTTGAATACCGGCAAAGGCTTTTTGACAAAATGTATTTATGTAAACCCCGGAGCAAAGTTAAGTTTGCAATTGCATCATCACAGATGCGAACACTGGGTTGTGCTTGAGGGCAAAGCGTTTGTTATCAAAGGTGAAGAAAGCTTTGAACTCGATAAAGGTGAAAGTATTGATATAGAAGTAGAAGAAAAACATTCTTTGCAAAACCCTTATGAAGAACCTTTAATGATTATGGAGGTTCAGCAGGGTGACATACTGGACGAAAACGATATTGAACGTTTTGAAGACATGTACGGCAGAGTTTAATTTATTTATAAATTAAGATATCCTGCAAGGCTTTGTATATATTCAGCAGGTTTTACCGAGGCGTAAGGCTCAAAACTCAGAACGTTAAGATATTTTTTTGCACGGCTCACTGCAACGTAAAACAGCCTTAGGGCTTCGTTAGCTCCTCTGGGTTTTTGCCAAAGTTGTTTATAAATCAGCGCTTTCGGGGTGGGTTTGCCTTTGTGTTTATTGGCAATAATTCCGAACCCCGGTTTGTTTCCGTATTGCATATCAAAAATTATATTTGATTTGTCAGGTGTTTTAGAGCTGTTTGCAATACTTAATACAAATACATACGGATACTCCAGCCCTTTTGAGGCATGGATAGTGAGGATTTGTACGGCATTTACTACATGTGAATCTATTGAAGGCAATTCAAAATTGCGGTCATCTTTGATTTGTTCAAGATAGTCAATCAGGCTGTTTACGCTGATATAGCTCTCATTTTGTTCAAAGTCATCAATTATTTTTTCTAATATGCTTAAATTGTTATTTAAACTTATTGTGTCGGTGGCTTGGGTTTCTTCTTTTATGTTGAATACCGGCAGTTTTGTTTTAATTATTTCAAAAATTTGCAGCAGTGTAAGAGAGTTTTTGTTTTTTCTCAAATAATTTATTGTTTCATAAATCTTCTCTGCCTGTTCATTCTCAGCTTTTTGCATTTGTTTGAGGGTTAAAAACTTTTGTGCAAAATTCAGACGTTTTATTTCATCGGCTGTCATTGTTTCTTTAAGCTCAGAGTCGAATTCTTTTTTCATTTTATAAATTTCGGCGTCAGAGCTGTTGACTTTTAAAAGTCTTATCAGCGCTTGTTCATCCTCGGAGTTTTTGATTAGCCGCAGGGCCGAGACAACATTTTTTACAACAGGTTCCTCAAAAAAGCCTGTATTAACCTTTTTGACAGAGGGGATATTTCTTTTTTTCAGTTCTTTTTCTACAATATCAGCCTGAGCGTGTGATTTTACAAGCACTGCAAAGTCTTTGTACTGGGCGTTGTCGCGTTCTAAAAGTTGTCGGGTTTCTTTTGCAATGTAGTCGGCTTCAGCTATTTTTTGTTCGTAGGCGTTTTCAAAACCTTCAATAACCGTTACTTTAACGTCTTTTGACGTGTCTGGAAAATCAATATTCGGGTTAGGGTTAAGGTTTTCGTCTTTGAGTTTTAATTCGTTTTGTGTAACAAAGTTTACCGCATTCAATACTTCCGGCGTTGAACGGTAGTTTATGGAAAGGTTTACGGGTTCATATTTACGGCTGTATTTATCTTCAACATTTTTATGCAGCACATCAAGGTTCTCCATCTGTGCGTATCTAAAACCATAGATAGACTGTTTTCTGTCGCCTACAAAGGTCAAATCTGCATGTCCGGGGTCAAGTAATAGCTCTATCAACTCAAGCTGTGCACCGTTTGTGTCTTGAAATTCGTCCACGATAATGTGTTTAAAATACTCTTGATAATATGAACGAACAAGCCTGTTATTTTTAAAAATTTGTATTGTTTTGTTTATCAAATCATCAAAGTCTGCAATATCGGCTTTTTCAAGTTCTTTTTGATAAAGGTCATAAATCTGCGCTATGATTTTTGTAAGCAAAAGTTCTGTTTGTTCTATCTGAGGTATATTTTCAGGGAACCCCTGCGCCATGCCAAATTCACTTGCTTTGTTTTTTCCGTTTTTGTCAAGTATAAGCTTTTCTTTGGCTATTTTGCCAAAAATGTCTTCGTTGAGCATAAAGCTGTCATCTGTGTATGGGTTAAAATGTCTTGCCCAGCTGTAGACGTAATCTTCTTTTGTATCAAATTTAAACGGGGTAGACATCAAAACTTGTGAAAATTCTTTTGTCGAGGCGGCTGCTTTTTCTAAAAATTCTTGAGGCGAAATGCCTAAGGATTTAATTTTTTTGATTATGCCGTAAATATCTTCAAGAACGGTATCTATATCGTTTATTTTACCAAGCTGTGATACTTCGTTTATGTCTATGATTTCACCGTATTTTATGCGTTTTATAAGCCTGTCATAGATTTGTTTAAGCTCTTTTTCATTAGCCATTTTAAAAGACGGAGAAAGCCCCGCTTCGATTGAATATTTTTTTAAAATACGCATACAAAAACTGTGGAATGTAGAAATCCACAAATCTTCAACACCCAGTGCTTTTATTCCGTTAGCTTCAAGCGTTTTTACGATTCTGTCTTTCATCTCGCCGGCGGCTTTGTCCGTGAAAGTGATTACAAGAATTTTGGATTGCGGATTTTCAACCCCCTGTTTTATTAAATCCAGCACAAGCTTTGTGAATCTGCGTGAGATTATTTGAGTTTTGCCTGTGCCTGCGCCGGCTACTATTTTTGTGCACGAGTCGTAAGGGTTGAGCACTGCCTGCTTTTGTGCCTCGTTTAAGCCGTTTGCAATATTTTCAATAACACTTGTATCACTCATTATTCATCCTCTCCGTCGCAAAGGTATTTGTAGGCACAATTGTCGCAGCCCCAGCCTTTTTCCGGTTTAAAATCAGTTTCTTCAAGAATTTTATCTATAACGGTTTCTTTAAGGTTTTGTATAATTTTGGCTTTGTATTGCTCCAGACGCTGCGCACTGACAAAATCTTCATTGCAGCCGTTGTCTTTTGATTTTGGTCTTATATAAACAAGCCCGAGCTGTGTTATTTTATCTTTAAATTCCGCTAAATCTTTGCTGTTTTGTACAGCCAGATAATATAAAGGAATTTGATAATCATACGCCTTTTGAAGACTTTCAATATTTGACGGGTCTTTTCCGCTTTTTAATTTAAAGTTTACTCCGTACTCGCTTATGGCATAATCAAGCGTGTTTGTTTTGTCTTTGCCTGTTTTATAGTCTATAACACTTGTAGTGCCATTGTTATCCGTAATGATTGCATCTATTCTGCCGTCAAAGGTTACATTTGGCAGCTCGGGCAAAGTGAAAAAGAAGGATTTTTCACAAACAGCGTTAACGGGTGTGGCGTCAAAACCGCCTGTATGGTCGTAATCCGTAACAGCTTCTTTAAAATTATTTTTCATCTCGGCAAGCGACAGCTCGCTTGCAGTTTTTACAAGCTCAATGTCAGTATCGGAAAATCCCGCCTGTTTTGCTTTTTCTTCGTCCTGTGCAGAGTTAAAAAGGATATCCGCAAGCGAAAGAGCCGTATCTTTGTTGTATTTATCTTTAAAATTAGTGTTTAAAACCTGAAATACGGCATGGACTATGCTTCCGTAGCTTGCAGAAAACGTGTAGGGCTCTTTTAGATTTAAAAGGTTTTTATAATAGTATTTTCTGGGGCAATTTAGGTAAGTGTTAATAGCGGACGGGTTGAGCCTCAGCGTGTCATCAGGGTTGATAACGGTTTGTTTTTCTTTTAACACCGGAGTTTGCAGCTGCGATGTTTTTGCCGCCTGTTCTTGCGGCTTTGTTTCTACTGCTTTAAAATTTGTTTTATCGCTGTTTTTAAGCAAATTAAAAAATACGGACGGCTGGGTTTGTTTTTTTGCTTCGTAAGAGTGGGTTGTTAGGGTAAGCTTGTTCTGTGCCAGCGACATAACGTTGCAAAAAGCAGACAACTGCTGTAGGAAATGGATTTCGTCCGTTTTTAAAAAGTATTTTATGTCAGGGTTGATTTTTTGCAATTCTTTTAAAAGGGCAGTATCAGTTTGTGCTGAAACATACGGGTAAGAGGTATTTGCCCCCGGATAATTGTTTTGTGTAAGCCCTGCTATATAGACGTATTTTATATCTTTTAACTTTTTTGTATCCGTTGTAACAGAGGCAAGAAACACGGCATTTTTAGCGAGTTCATCATCTTTCGGCAGTCCCTGCATTATTTCTTTAAAAGAGTCAAACTCGGGTGTTGCATCGAGGTTTTCAAAAAGTTTTTGAAGGTCATTAAGGCTCTTGATTTTTCCGAGCAGCGAGTCTTTAACCTTTGTGTTTTCAAATTTTGAAAGATTCTTTTTTATAAGAGTTTCTATGGCTTTTGCGTAGTTTCCTGTTTTGTAATCTTCATAGAAATTTTTTATTGAGTTAAATTCATTGCTCAAAGAAGTTTTGTCGTTTTCTTCAAAGGTATTCCAGAGGGTAAAGATAGTTTCGATTAAAGATTTTTGATTATTTTCTTTCTGTGTAAAAATTTTATCGGCGCTGTAAGGGTTTTCTACAACACCAAAAACAATTGTTTTAAACAGTTCGTCAAGTTCTTCAAAACTAATTTCTTTTTGCGCTTTTGACGAAATATTTATGTTTTTTATTGCATCATAAGAAAATTCTTCGAGTTGTAATTCAAGAAAAACATCGCTAATTTTTTGATAGAGATTTATTTTATTTTTTAAATTTTCATAGTCCTCGTTATAGATACTGCTTATAACAGGCAGTTTTTGTGCTTTTATAAGGTCTAAGAATTTTTTTCTTGCCTCTGTTTTGTCAATAAATACCGCTATTTGAGAGTAACTTGCCTTGCCTGATTCAACAAGGGATTTAATCTCATCAATTATGTAGAGAATTTCACTCTGGATATCGAAAAATTCAACGTACTCAATGCAGCTTGAAGGTTCGGTTTCAAAACTTTGCACTGTTTCGGCGTTAAAACTGTTGAATAAAAAATCAACACGTTTTTTGATGTCTTCATTTTGTGTGTTGAACAGAGCATTAATACTGTTAACACCGAAAGGCAGTTTATAGCTGTTTTGCTGCATTATAGCTATATATGTTTTATAAAGCTCTGAAATCAACAAAAGCCTGTTAATATCAGTATCGGATGTTTGAATATTTTTAATAGTTTCTTCAAATTTTTGCGGGGTAATCCCGAGCTGATACATAGCATTAAGTGTATTTGACAGCTCCTGAAAAAAATAATCCGACTTTGACAGGCAAACAAGAGCGCTGTTGTCTTTAAACAGTGTTTTTGCCTTTGCTTTCAGAATATTAAAAGCAAAAAAGCGGTAATTTATTTTGTCTTCATTGATATTTTGAGGTGCAGTTTGTTCCATAGTTACAATGTGTATTCGTAAATGTAATCATCCATTATATAGCCGTTTCCGATATCAAATTCTTTTGACTCAACTCTGTCAAAGCCTAGTCTTTCATAAACCATTATGGAAACGAAGTTGTATTTGTTGACTGTCAGCGTAATTTTAGGCAGTTCAAGTTCTCTTGCTCTGGGAATAATTGCGTTTACTATAGCTTTTCTTCCGTAGCCTTTGCCTCTAAAGTCTTTTTTTATGTAAATTTTAGAGAGGAAGAGATTATCTTTTTGACGCTGGATTCCAAAGTAGCCGATGTTTTCATCGTCTTCTTGAAGAAAATAGTATTCATATTTTTGAAATTTAATCTGGTCTTTTACAACGCTTTCGGATTGAAATTTTTCGAGCATATAGTTTATTTGTTCTTCGGAAATAAAACAGATGGAATACTCGTGCCAGATTTCTTTAGCAAGCGCGCAAAGTTCTTTTATTTGTTCATCGGTTTCTATTTTAATCCAATCAAACATTGGTTTCTCCCTCTGGAATATGTTTTTAGATAAAAGTGCGGTGCGCCGTTTGACGCACCGTACAAACTTTTTTATCTTTCAGCAGCAAGGCGTTCTCTTACTTTAGCTTCAACTTCTTCGAGTACTTCGGGGTGGGCTTCAAAGTATTCTTTTGCTTTTTCACGTCCCTGACCGAGTTTTTCATCGTTGTAGCTGAACCATGCGCCTGCTTTTTTAACAATATCCATGTTCACGGCAACATCTAAGATACAGCCGAGTTTGCAAATACCTTTGCCGAAGATGATATCAAATTCGCAGGTTTTAAACGGCGGAGCAACTTTGTTTTTAACAACTTTTACTCTTACTCTGTTACCGATATCCTTGTCATCTTTTTTGATAGAGTCACATCTTCTTATATCAAGGCGTACTGACGAGTAATATTTAAGAGCGTTACCGCCTGTTGTTGTTTCGGGGTTGCCGTACATAACACCGATTTTTTGACGCAGCTGGTTGATGAAAATAACGGTTGTATTGGTTTTGCCGACAATACCCGTTAATTTTCTCAATGCTTTACTCATTAAACGTGCCTGCAAACCCATTTGCTGGTCTTCCATTGCGCCTTCGATTTCTGCTTTGGGAACAAGAGCCGCAACAGAGTCGATAACAACAACGTCAACCGCGGCAGAACGTACAAGTTCTTCCGCTATTTCAAGAGCCTGTTCGCCTGTATCAGGCTGAGAAATAAGAAGTTCATCAACGTTAACCCCTAAAGCTCTTGCATATTCAGGGTCAAGAGCGTGTTCAGCATCGATAAATGCAGCAATGCCGCCTCTTTTTTGACATTCTGCAACAACGTGCTGTGCAAGTGTTGTTTTACCTGAAGATTCAGGCCCGTAGATTTCTATTACACGTCCTCTCGGTACACCGCCTATTCCAAGCGCAATATCAAGCGCGAGTGCGCCTGTAGGTATTGCCTCGCAGGCAACGGCTGTTTTGTCGCCGAGTTTCATAATAGAACCTTTACCGAAATCTTTTTCTATCTTTTCAATAGCAAGTTTCAGTGCTTTATTTTTTTCATCGGAAACAGCAACTGTTTCTTCTTTTTCTTTTACTGCCATTAGTTTTCTCCCCTTTAAATAAGTGATTAATCTTTATTTTACATTATTTAAGCGTTTTATACAAATATAATTTTATCAGCTACAATTATCTAATCTAGTGTCGCAGTTGCTGCCTCGAGCCTTCGAGCCGTCACTGCTCACCTTTGCCTTCTTTTTCGGCTGAACTGTGGTGAAGCCTGAAAAATGGCTTCACTATGTGAACAATGTGTCACTCCAAAAATTTGTTCACGTCGCTTTGCTCCTTATCACGAATTTTTCTCGGACAGTATTTATTTTTGATTTTTCGTTGTCTGTATGAATTGTATTATGCATGATATCATTTTTTTATGAACGAAATTCTGCAAAAAATTAAAGATAAAAGAATATTAAACGATGAAAAACTTTTTGCTTTTTTGAAAAAAAATTATTCATTTTCAATAAGCGGGCTGACGTCTTTTCTTCGTTTACTTTTGCTTGCGCAGGTGTTTTCTCAAAAACGTACGGTTTTTATAACAAATACCGAGCAGAGTGCGTTAAAATACAAACATGACCTTGAAAAATTTTTTGATATTGAATCCACTATTTTTCCGTATCAGGATATATCCGTGTATGACGGTGTAGAGCCTAACTTGTATAAATATGCAAGACAAACGGAAATCTTATCAAATCTTGAAAATATAAAGCTGTTAATAGTGCCGGTTAAAGCTCTGCTTGAAAAATTTCCGGACAGAGATTTTTATAAAAAACACAGCATTAATATAAAAATCGATGATGAAATTGATACCTCTGAAATTGCCCAAAAGCTTGTTAATATGGGCTACAAACGGGTAACTATGGTGTCTGATATAGGCGAATTTTCAATACGCGGTGAT
Source organism: Candidatus Gastranaerophilales bacterium (assembly GCA_944323685.1). Taxonomy (GTDB): domain Bacteria; phylum Cyanobacteriota; class Vampirovibrionia; order Gastranaerophilales; family Gastranaerophilaceae; genus Limenecus. The sequence goes on from CALUTJ010000026.1 coordinate 18,715, forward strand.
ATTATAGATGTTTTTTCTCTTAACCGGTACGCTGTCCGTATAGAGCTGTGGGGCGATACTGTCACTGATATAAGATATTTTGATAATAAAACGCAAAGAAGCGTAAAAAAAACAAAAGAAACAACGATTCTGCCCGTTTATAAATTTGTGCTTGATAAAAACATTACAGAGACCTTTAAAAATGAACTAACAGAGGCAACAGTACAGACAGAAGTCGGGGAAAACGCTGATATTATCAGAGAAATGCTGGGAGAAACTCTCGAAAAAATTGACGGGGAAATGTATTTTGACGGTATAAATTATTTTCAATCTTACTTTAATAAAAAGATGAAAAATTTAACCCGGCTTGTATCAGATTGTGAAAATCCGCCCGCCATAATTCTCGATGAATCGTCCGAGATATTTTCAAAATTTGCCCAGATTGATGAAAATTATAAAAAACAGATTGAAGAAAACACACAAAAAGCCCTTGAACTTCCCTTAAAAAGTACGGCTCATCTGGAGTTTGAAGATTTTCAAACGAGTATTGCAAAGCTTCAAAAAGTATTTTTTGACAATTTTCTTGACAGCGTGCCGGATTATAAAATAGAATTTGACAGCTCGCTTATTCCCGGATTTTCGTCAAAAATGGAAGATATCCTGACTTTTTGCGAGCAAAAAATTAAAGACGGCTACAAAGTTGTTATTGCAACTGATTATAAAAATAGAGTTGAAGAGGTTTTTGAAAATTTTGAACTTGCTGTTTCAAATAACTTTGAAAACCAAAAAGAAATTTATTTAACCGATAACCTTGCTCTGGGCGGGTCATTAATTGAAGATTTAAAACTCATTGTCCTGACGGACAGAGAGCTTTTTAACAAAAAATCAAAAGATATTACTGCTAAAAAACAGACTTATCATAAAGAAAGCGCAGAATATATTGAATCCGTTAACGACATAAAAGAAGGCGAATATGTTGTACACCAGATTCACGGCGTCGGGCTGTATAAGGGATTGTCAAAACAGGAGATAGACGGGCAGCTTAAAGACTACCTGACTATTGAATACGCACACGGCGACAAACTGCACATGCCCGCAGAACAGATTAACCTGCTTGTCAGATACAGAGGCTCGGGTTCTGTGGCGCCAAAACTTTCCAGAATGGGCGGTAATGACTGGAACATAACCAAAACCCGCGCTAAAAAAGCCATAGAAGACATAGCAAAAGACCTTTTAAGCCTTTATGCAAAACGTGCAACGGCACAGGGTATTGCTTTTGAACCTGATACCGTATGGCAATATGAGATGGAGGAAGCTTTTGAATATACAGAAACTCCCGACCAGATGAAGGCTATTCAGGAAACAAAAGCTGACATGGAAGATATAAAGCCTATGGACAGACTTATTTGTGCGGATGTAGGGTTTGGTAAAACGGAAATCGCTATACGCGCCGTGTTTAAAGCGGTTATGTCAGGCAAGCAGGCTGCTGTTGTTGTTCCGACGACAATCCTTGCAATGCAGCACTATCAAACTATATCGGAAAGATTTAAACCCTTCCCCGTAAAAGTGGAATTGCTTTCAAGATTCAGAAGTGCAAAAGAACAAAAAGAAATAGTAAAAAAACTTTTAACAGGTGAGGTTGATGTTGTAATAGGCACGCACAGACTTTTGCAGGACGATATTATTTTTAAAGACTTAGGATTACTTGTTATTGACGAGGAACACAGGTTCGGCGTTAAACATAAAGAAAAACTCAAAATGATGCGCAAAAACATAGATATTTTGAGTATGTCCGCAACCCCTATCCCCAGAACTCTTTATATGTCACTATCAGGCATAAAAAATATGTCAGTGATTAACACTGCACCTATGAACAGACTTCCCGTAAAAACTTATGTCGGTCAGTATAACGAAACTTTTGTCAAAAACGCAATTAACCATGAACTTGATCGGGACGGTCAGGTGTTTTTCCTTTACAACAGGGTGGAAACAATTTACGAATTTGCGGCTGAGGTGCAAAAAATCGTACCAAACGCAAGAATTGCCGTTGCACACGGGCAGATGGATGCAAAAACTCTTGAAAATATCATGCTGGAATATGCAGAACATAAGTACGATATCCTGTTATGTACAACTATCATTGAATCAGGGCTTGATATACCAAACGCCAATACAATGATAGTTTATGACGCTGACAGGTTCGGACTTGCACAGCTTTATCAGTTGAGAGGACGTGTCGGACGTTCTGACAGGCAGGCTTACTGCTACTGTTTTTATCGCGACAGAAAAAAACTTACTGCTGACGCTCTGCAAAGGCTTAATGCCATTAAAGAGTTTTCAACCCTTGGCGGCGGATACCAGATTGCGCTTCGGGATATAGAAATCAGAGGGGTAGGAAATATCCTCGGCACAAAACAGCACGGTCATATGACAAGTGTAGGCTTTGATACATATTGCCAGCTTTTGGAAGAAACAATAAACGAACTGCAAGAAAAAGGCGAAAAACCTCAGCCGCCTGCGATTGTGGATATAAATGTCACAGCGTTTATCCCTGATGACTGGGTTGGTTCTAAAGAACAAAAAATGATTGAATACAAACGTCTTGCGGATGTTAAGACGCTTGAAGAGCTCGATGCCATACATCACGAGTGGATTGACAGATTCTCAAAAATACCCGAATCCGTTGAAAATTTGATTAAAATAATCAATTTGAGACTGCTTGCAACGAGTGCAAAAATTTCGCTTATTCGTGAAACTCCGGAGAACATAAGAATTTACATGCCCTACAACAAGGCAGAGTGGGCTATTATTGCTTCACGTTTAGACAGAAATATTACAAAATATATAAAATATACCATTGCTCCCAAGTCGTGTCAGGAAGGCAATTCTATTCTGCTTTTTAACAATTCCGTACTTAGCTTTAAAGAAGTATTTAACATATTGTCTGATTTATTTTATTATATTAATAAAATCAGTTTTGAATACATAAATAAATAGAAATAAGGAGTATAAAGATGAGTAAGTTTAAACTATTTGCAACAACGATTGCAGCATCAGCAACGCTGCTGTTGTGCGGTTGCGTAAATCATAATGCGGTTGTTACCGTTAACGGCGAAGCTATTACAAAAGCACAGTACGAAAAAGCTTTTGATGCTATTGCAAACAACTCTATGTTCACTCAAATGGGTATTGATGTAAAAAAAGACCCCAACAGCTTTATGCATTTGATGATTAAAGACAGGGTAATTAACGAACTTATTATTAAAGAACTTTTAGATCAGGATATAGAAAAGAAACATATAAAAGTTTCCAAAGAAGATTTGGATAAACAAATAAAAATCATTATCGATAAAGTCGGTTCAAAAGAAAAATTCAACCAGCTGCTTAAAGAAAACGGAATTTCTCCGGCGCAGTTTAAAAAGGACTTAACAGACGAGGTTAAAATCCAAAAGCTTGTTGACACAATTGCAACTATTTCCGTAACTGATAAACAGGCAGAAAAATTCTATAAAGAAAATCAGGATAAATTTAAAACTCCTGATCAGGTAAGAGCTTCTCATATTCTTGTAAGCTCAAACCCTGAAGAAATTAAAGCAAATATCCAGTCTAAAGACGGAAATGAAAAAATGTCCGAAGCTGACTTAAAAGCAGCAGTTGAAAAACAAATGGCAGCTAATAAAGCCAAGGCAGAAGAAATTCTTGTTGAGGTTAAAAAGAATCCAAAAGCATTTGCTAAAGTTGCAAAAGCCGAATCTGACGATACACAAAGCGCAAAACAGGGCGGTGATTTAGGGTTCTTTGGCAAAGAAGAAATGGTAGAACCGTTCTCTAAAGCTGCTTTCTCTATGAAACCGAATACTCTGAGCGGAATCGTCCAAACTCCTTACGGTTATCACATTATTTATGTTACTGATCGTAAAAAAGCCGGAGTTGAGCCGTTTAGCAATGTGAAAGAAGAAATCAAAGAATATCTTACTAATCAGGGTAAGATTGAAGCTCTGCAAAAATATGTCGATACCTTGAAAAACAATGCAAAAATCGAATATACAGACCCGAGCTTTGATCCCAATACAATTAAAAAACAGTTAAAAGAACAATCTAAAACAAATCCGGCTGCACTTGTTCCGGATTCTCAAAAATCTGCTAAAGACTGATAGCAATACGGGGTACACTTTTAAAGTGCGCCCCTTTTTTGCTTTTTGTACAAATTATCCGGCAAAAATTCATGATAAGGAATAACGGGAGTTTTTTATGAACAAAATCTTGAAAAACAAACTTTTTGAACACATCGACAAATTTAAAGAGTCTAAAATACTCGTTGTCGGGGATATTATTCTTGATGAATATATCTGGGGTATGGCCAATCGCCGTTCACCCGAGGCTCCCGTACCGGTTTTGCAGGTCAAGCGCAAAACCTACCTTTTAGGCGGTGCGGCTAACGTTGCAAACAATATTGCTGCAATGGGGGCTAAAGCTATTCTGGCAGGTGTAATAGGAGAAGACCCCTATAGCAGTGTAGTTCTTGATATGCTTAAGAAAAGTCATGTTGATACACAGTTTGTAATTAAGGATAAAACACGCCCCACAACGGTTAAAACCAGACTTATTGCGCAAAATAACAGACATCTCGCCCGTGTGGACAGCGAGTCTTTAGAGCCTATAGGTGATGAACTTTCTAAAACTATTTATGAAAATATAGAAAAAGTTATAGATGAAGTTGATTTGATTATACTCTCTGATTATATCATCAGTGTTTTAAGCGCCAAACTTATCAAAGATGTTGTAAAACTTGCCAACAGGCATGACAAAACCGTTTTAATGGACCCCAAAGGTCAGGATTTTGCCAAGTATTCCGGTGTAGATGTGCTTGTGCCCAATATGGAAGAAGCCTTGATTGCAACAAAATCTTCTGCGGACAAACCGATTAAAAAAATAGCGACAGCTCTTCGAAAAATTGCAGATAAGGTCATCATCACGCGCAGTGCAAACGGAGTTTATTATTTTGACGGTGCTGATGAAATAAATCTTGACTCTTTCAGCGTTGATGTTGTTGATGCCACGGGGGCAGGCGGGTCGTTTGTGGCAATGCTCGGGTTAACCCTTGCAGCTTCGGGTTTTGATTATGCGGAATCTATTGAAATGGCAAATTATGCGGCAGCTGCTGCGGTGCGCAAAGTCGGTACCTTTGCAATAAAACCTGTTCAGCTTAAAGAGATTATTGAAGTTGCCTACAATAACTCGCTTAAAGGCGCAAAAACCAAAAAGGCGGCTAAATAATGGGAAAAGTTGTTGAAAGAAAAAATATCGCAAAACTTGTCCAAGATTTAAAATCTCAGGGCAGAACAATAGTGACGACAAATGGCTGCTTTGATATTTTGCATGTCGGGCATGTGAGATATTTACAGGCAACAAAAGCTTTTGCAGATGTGATGATTGTTTGTTTAAACTCCGATGTATCAGTAAAAAAAATAAAGGGGCCGGACAGACCAATAAACAACGAAAACGACCGCGCAGAAATTTTATGCGCGCTTGAGTGTGTTGATTATGTTGTGTTGTTTGACGAATCCTCTCCGGTTGACCTCTTGTGCGAAATAAAACCCGATGTTTATACAAAAGGCGCTGATTATACAATAGAAACACTTCCCGAGGCAAAACCGGTTATGCAAAACGGCGGCAGAGTCGAGTTCATCAGTTTTGTTGAAGGAAAATCCACAACAAATGTTATAAAAAAAATAGAAGAACACTCACACGCTTAATTTTAAATTCAAATAAAAAGACCTCTAATTAAAATTTAGAGGTCTTTTTATGTTGTATTTTAACTTACATTAGTTTTGTCAAAATTTCAGCTTCGCCCTCTGTTACGTGGATTGTATGTTCAAAGTGTGCGGAAGGTCTGCCGTCATTTGTAACAACAGTCCAATCGTCTTCAAGAGTATGAACATCATCACCTCCAAGATTCAACATTGGTTCAATAGCAATAGTCATACCGTCTTTGATAACAAATTTGTTGCCGACTCTGTAATTGAATACAAAAGGCTCTTCATGCATTTCTCTGCCAACACCGTGTCCGCCGTACTGGCGTACAATACCAAGACCTTTTTCGTTGGCAACATCTTCAACCGCGCCTGATACGTCATCAAGCAGGACATTGTCTTTCATAACAGCAATAGCCGCCATAAGAGCTCTTTCTGTTGTGTCTAACAACATTTGACATTCGTCGGAAATTTTGCCGACAGGATAAGTCCAGGCACCGTCACCAACAAGCCCTCTGTATGTTGCACCTACGTCTATTGAGATAATGTCACCTTCTTTTAAAATGCATTTTTCATTAGGTATCCCGTGAACGACTTCGTGGTTAAGCGAAGCGCATATAGAAGCCGGAAACCCGTGATAACCTAAAAATGTCGGAACAGCCTTATTTGCTTTTATTATTTTAAAAGCGGCCTCATCAAGGTCTTTTGTACTTATTCCGGGTTCAATTATTCTTTTCATTTCCTGATGAACAAGTGCGACAATATTGCCGGCTTCTCTCATCAGTTTTAATTCTTCTCTTGATTTTTTATGTACTGACATATTTTCTTCCCAAAGAAGTTATTTGATTACTTCTTTTAATTTAGCATATATTTCATCAACTGTACCTGTTGCATCGATTTTTACAAGATTGCCTCTTTTTTCGTAAAAATCAATCAACGGAGCTGTTTGTTTAAAGTAAGTATCAAATCTGTTTTTGGCGATTTCTTCTGTATCATCTTTTCTTTGAACAAGTTCGCTGCCGCATACGTCACAAATACCCTCTTTTTTAATAGGCATTGTTTTTAAGTTGTAAATAGCGCCGCATTTGGGGCAAGAACGTCTGTAAATAATTCTTTCCATAAGGTTTTCGATAGGTACATCGAAGTAAATAACCTTTGTGCTGACTTCTTTGTCGGCATCTATTTCTTTAAGCATAGCATCAAGCATATCAGCCTGTTCCAGACTGCGTGGAAATCCGTCAAGGATAAAGCCTTTTTGAACATCATCTTGAGAGAGTCTGTCTTTGATAATTTGTGCAACTACTTCAACAGGAACAAGAGCGCCTTTTTCTACATAGTCTTTTGCAATTTTGCCGGCTTCTGTGCCTTTTGCCATAGCTTCTCTGAGTAATGAACCCGTATCAACATGCACAAAACCGGTTTCGGCAGAAAGTTTTTTTGTTTGAGTTCCTTTACCGCTGGCAGGCGGGCCCATAAAAATTAATTCTTTTTTCATTTGTTTTACCTCTGTTTACTCTCGATTGTAACTCGATTTTATCACGTGTATGTCTCATGTACAAGAAATCTGCGAATCTGATATACCTCACATATAAAAAATATATGTAGTTTTGTAAAAAATGTATTTGTAAAGGGTTTAAGAATAACAAAAATAAAACTATACTAAAGTTGTAGGAATAAAAGTCATTTCCTGTTATAGTCCGGTTTTTACCTGTACTACTTTTGTATATTAAAGTTTGCGTATCGTTTGAGGTCTATGGATTAGGCCGTTAGTTTGTAAAGGATTTTATTATGTCTATCGTCATTAATACAAATATGGGTGCATTGTATACCCAAAATGCCATTAACAAAGCAATGAACAGCCTAAATGAATCCGTAAAAAGATTATCAACCGGTTATAGAATTAACAGTGCAAAAGACGATGCTGCGGGGTATTATATTGCTTCAAAACTTGATACTCAGATTAGAGGATTGAATAATGTCAGCCGGAATGTTCAAATTGCAGGCAATGTTCTGGATACGGCTGCCGGTGATTTAAGCACTATTACTGAGCAATTGAAAGAAATAAGAGATTTAACCGTTCAGTATTCGTCTTCAATTTATGACGAAGAAAATCGTAACGCTATTAAAGCAGAGGTACAACAGCGTGTGGACGAGATTAACAGGATAGCTGCTTCTTCAAGCTTCAACGGCAAAAACTTGTTGGATGGCACCGCGCAGGACTTAAGAATTCAGGTTGGTACCGGAGCTGACCCTGCGGCGAATGCTATTGTGATAAGCGGTGATGTGTTTGCTTTAGCTGACGCTCAGGGAATTAACCTTATCGGAGGAACGGGACAATATTCTTCAATTGATGAGGCTTTTGCCAATGCTACGGCAGCTGCTGCATTTATCAATGATATTGATACGGCAATTAATGATGTTACGTCGCGTGCTTCTCAAATAGGAACATACAGCTCAAGACTCGAATCTGTTGTTGATTCTGTTGCCGTTCAAAAAGAAAACCTCACAGGTGCATACTCAACCATAATGGATGCGGACATAGCAGAGGAAACGGCAAACGTGACAAAACAAGAGATTCTGGCTCAGACTTCTCTTGCACTGTTTTCACAGGTTAATAAACTACAGTCCTCTATGGTGCTGTCTCTTATAAATTCTTTATAACATACAAAAGTATGGTTTTATCACAAAAGTGCCAAACTTTTTATACTAAAGTTGTAGATTTTTACAACTTTATGTCAGTTTAAATAAACAAAATCATACTTTAATATGAGAATGTCAAACAAAATTTTATACAAAACCCGTACAAAATTTTGTAAGATGTCTAAACAGATAAATTCCCCATTGATAGAATCTCATTTTTCAACAGCCTGAAACTTTGTCTGTGAATAGTGAGTTATGCTAATCTCCGGCATATTTGCCTGAGGTTTAGTTGGAATGTAATGATTTAGGCACGGACAAGGATGTACTAAAAACGGATATGCGAAAGGAGACAATGCATGGCAATTATCGTTAACACAAACTTATCTGCACTAAGGACCCAAAACAATCTTAACAAAGCTTCCAACTCTTTAAACACTGTACTGGAGAGAATGTCTACCGGTTATAAAATTAACAGTGCAAAAGACGGTGCAGCTGATTTATTTGTTGCAACAAATTTAGAAAAACAAATAAGTGCATCAAAGATTGCACAAAGCAACGTGTCTATGGGGATGAATGTTTTAGATACGGTAGAAGGCGACCTTGACGTTATTCTTGATAACTTAAGCAGAATCAGGGATTTGACGGCACAGGCTGCTAACGGAATTTATGATGATGATTCTAAAGAAGCGCTCGCAAACGAAGTTTCTGCACGCATGGATGAAATAACAAGGGTTGCAAACGCTTCAAACTTTAACGGTTTGCAACTTTTAAACGGTTCTATTACAAATGATTTGAGATTGCAGGTCGGTGCGGATTCTGATCCTGCCGCCAACAGTATAAGTATTACAAAAGATGTATTTGCTTCTAAAGACGCAGAAGAACTCGGCTTAGACCCGACAAATATTTCCACGGCGTTTGCAACAGCTACCGCAGCTGCTAAATATCTTGACGTTGTTGATGAAGCAATTAAAAATATAAATACAAGTAAAGCAACAATCGGTGCTGTACAAAACAGGCTCGAGGCAGCTTCCGACTCATTAACAACGACTATAGAAAACGCTACTGCCGCAAAATCAACAATTATGGATGCCGATATTGCAGAGGTGTCGGCAGAATATACAAAGCAGCAAATCCTTTTGCAAACCTCATCGGCATTACTGTTACAGGCTAACTCAATGCCGTCTATGGCGCTCACTCTGGTATCTGGAATTTGACCTTTTATTATCAGGTGAAGGCTTAAACAAAAAGTAGTTAACGATAATTACTTCCGGAGAAGACTTGTCTTCTCCGGTTTCTCTGTACTATTTATTGTCTTTATTTCTGTTAAACATTTTTTTCATAAGATACAGTTAAAACATACTGTGTATCAGTGACATCAACAATCGCCCACCTTAATGGCGAGATATTAAATTTAGAAAGTTCGTTTTCAATATACGAACTTTCTAAATTTTCTGTTTTATCAATTTTAAACTCATCTGTTAAAATCATAATGCTCTTATTCAACGGTAACTGATTTTGCGAGGTTTCTTGGCTGGTCAACATCTTTACCTAAAAATTCCGCAATGTAGTATGCTAACAGCTGCAACGGTACAGAAGCAATTACTGGTGATAAGCACTCGTCAACTGCGGGTACTTTTAAAATATATTCAAAAACATCTTCCAGATGAGGGTCTTCAGCAGAAGTCAGCGCAATCATTCTTGCATTTCTTGCCTTTGCCTCTTCTGCATTTGAGAGAACTTTTTCATAAACTATGCTGCCCGGCATGAGTATTGCAAGCACCGGCATTGTTTCATCAAGCATTGCAATAGGCCCGTGTTTTAATTCCCCTGCCGGATATCCTGTTGCATTAATATAGCTGATTTCTTTTAATTTTAAAGCACCTTCAAGCGCTGTAGGATAATTTATTCCTCTTGCTATATAAATAAAGTTTTTATAAGAAGCAAAAGCTCTTGCGCATTTGATAATACTTTCTTCGTGCGAAAGAATTGTTTCTATCTTTTGAGGAAGCATCATCATTTCGTGTTTGAGCTGTTCAATTTTTGCACTGTCGTAAGAGCCTTTTATTTCTGCAATATACATAGTGAAAAGATATAAAGCTATCAACTGTGCGTTAAAAGATTTTGTTGCCGCTACGCTGACTTCTATACCTGCGTTGACGGGAATCAAACTGTCGGCTTCACGCGCCATAATTGAATCAGGTCGGTTTGTAATAATTAAAACATGCGAGCCTACAGCCTTTGCCTGTCTGATTGCAGTGATTGTATCCGAAGTTTCACCTGATTGAGAAATACCGATAACCAGCGTATTTGCATCGGTAACTGTTTTTCTGTATATATATTCGCTAGACGGTTCCACATCAACAGGGATATTTGTGAAAGCTTCTAAAATATATTTAGCGACCATCGCTGCATGCAAAGATGTACCGCAGGCAATTATCTCTATTCTTTTTAAATTTTTAATCTGTTCTTTTGTTAGTTTGACTTCATCTAATACAATCGGTTTTGTAATATCCGGCAACTTTCCGGAAAGAACGTTTCTTATAACATCGGGCTGCTCGTGGATTTCTTTGAGCATAAAATGTTTGTAACCCATTTTGCTCATTGCAACGGGTTCCCATGGCAAAATTTCTTCTTTTTTAGTTACCTGTTTACCTGCTATATCCGTAACCAGAACACTTGTAGGTGTTAATACCGCAAACTGGTCATCGTCAAGATAAATTACGCGTTTTGTGTACTCAATAATAGCAGGAGAGTCAGAGGCAAGGAAATTTTCGCCCATACCCATTGCAACAATTAAAGGCGCATTTTTTCTTGTACCTACAATCATGTTAGGGTCGTCCTGATGCATTACGCACAAAGCGTAAGCACCTTTTAATCTTTTTGCTGCCGCTCTTACAGCTTTGGGCAGGTCATTTAATTTGCCGTATTCATGTGCAATCAAATGCGCAACAACTTCCGTATCTGTTTCTGATTTAAATACACAGCCGTAACTGATTAACTCTTCTCTTAATTCTTTATAATTTTCGATAATACCGTTATGAACAATTGCAAGTTTTCCGCAATTGCAAGAGTGAGGATGTGCATTAACAGTAGACGGTGCACCGTGTGTAGCCCAGCGAATATGCCCTATGCCGGCTGTTGTATTTGTTATTTCGCTTCTGTGTGACTCCAGTAAATCTTTGAGGTTTTGCAATTTGCCTTCGGCTTTATAAATTTTTATTTTACCGCTGCTGTTTATTGCAACTCCGGCAGAGTCATAACCTCTGTATTCGAGTTTGCTCAAACCGTTAGTTAAAATATCTATAACAGATTTTGATCCTACATATCCGACAATTCCACACATATTATAAAATCCTCAATTATCTCTTTTAATTATACGATTCTATTTCAAAAAACAGTTTTTGAAAAGGGTATTAAAATTAATATTTTATAAAGATTTGTTTTGAACTGTACAATAAAAATCCTGTATTTATTTTTTGTTATTTAAAAATTTTTGCATTTCTAACAAAGCTGTATAAGTCGGCATTATCAAAAGCTGTTCGCCTTCGTTAATGCTGTTAACTGAATTGATGAAAGCTGTTTTTATATCTTCCGTTACTTCAATTTTGCTTACATCAAAGCCGGCGTATTTCATTCTTACAGCCATGTCATAAGCTCTTGTTCCGCTTATAACTATATTATCAGGGTAATCTTTTAACAATTCAAAATCAGCGTCCCACAGCCATGAAACATCACGTCCGTCAGCATAGTTGTCGTTAATAATAATCAAAACCTTAGCAGAAGTATTTTTATTAACGGTTCTTAATACCTCGGAGGCGCCTGTGGGGTTTTTAATTAACTGTACAAGTATATTTCTGCCGTTGTATTGAAATTTTTCCGCACGTCCGAAAACGGATTTGTACGAATGCAGCGCCTGCTGTATAAGATAAGGCGAAATACCGAGCTCCAACGCCGCACTTATGGAAGCTAGAGCGTTATAAGCGTTGTACAAGCCTATTAAAGGCACCCTGAAATAGAGTTCTTTTGATTTGTCTTCATTTTTTCTTTGAAGATAAAGCTCGGAAAAATTATCATAAATAATTACAGAACCTTTGTAATCAGGCTCGGGTCTTTTTTTTGCACAATTTGTACATTTGTATTTGCCAATATGGGCATAATATCTTTGTTCGTAAGATAAATCGGCTCCGCAGGAGCAGTTGACGGCTTCGGCCGGAGCTTGTGAATTAACAATATTTGTTTTGTATGTGATTTGTTCAAATCCGTAGAAGATTTTTTTATTGCTGCTGCCTAAATCAGAAAGCATAGGGTCATCAGCGTTAATAAAGATTTTCAATTCAGGATTTTTGTTGATGGCTTCCTGTATTTTTTTTGCTGTGGTGTCAAGCTCTCCGTATCTGTCAAGCTGATCTCGAAAAAGGTTTGTAACAAGCAGATAGTCTGCATTTATGTAATCATACAGTTTTGTGAGGTAAGCCTCGTCGGATTCCAGTACCGCATAATCAAATTTGGAAAAAGGTTTGTAGCTGACGGCAAGAGAACTTGCTATGCCGGAGAGCATATTGGCTCCTTTTTCATTATGTAAAACGGAATTTTTGGCTGTTTTTAAAATATGTGCAAACAATCCTGCCGTTGTCGTTTTTCCGTTGGTACCGGTGATTGTTATAATGTTTTTTTCGCAATAGCGTGATAAAAAAGACAAAAAGTTTTTTGAAATTTTAAGTGCAACAACTCCCGGTAGTGATGTGCCGGCTCGTTTTATCAAATGAAGACCGAAATTCACAGATTTTGCAGCAAATAATGCTATGTAAAAACTTAATTTTTCCGTTGTATCCATATTTTCGATTATATCGTAAAATGTGTAGTATGGAAAATGAAAACTACCAAAAAGCAATAAATTTAATTACCTCGCAGGAAAAATTCCATATCTGTCTTGGTTTAGACAGAATTTTAAAGGTGCTTGAACTCTTAGGCAACCCTCAGGAAAAACTTAACATTATTCATGTTGCGGGTACGAACGGTAAAGGGTCAACCTGTGCGATTCTGTCTAAAATATTAACCTGTGCGGGATACAAAACAGGATTGTATACAAGCCCTCACATACTGGAATATGTTGAAAGAATTAAAATTAATCAGAGAAATATATCTAAAACTGATTTTGCGGATTTGATTACGGAAATTTCTATTCTGGCAAAAATTAACGGGATTTATCTCACTGAATTTGAACTTTTAACTGCTGCCGCTTATAAATATTTTGCCGACAAAGAAACAGACATTTGTATTATTGAAACCGGTCTGGGCGGAAGGTTAGACGCAACAAGCGCTATAAGTAAAAATCTTTTATCGATAATTACCTCCGTAAGTCTTGATCACGTTGACAGGCTGGGCAATACTGTTGAACAAATTGCTTATGAGAAAGCAGGAATAATAAAAGAAGGTTATCCCCTGTTGATAAGTCAGGATAACAAAGGTTTTGACACAGTTCAAAAAATTGCACGCGAAAAAGGCAGCATCGTTTTAACCCCTCAAAATAAGGTTGAACTGTCTTTTGAAAATCAAAAAAATTATGCAATATACAACGGTGAAAAATATGAATTTAATCTTCTCGGATTGTGGCAAAAGGAAAATCTTGAGCTGGTTTTTGAAGCAGTTAACTATTTGAATACAAACGGATATGAAATCTATCGTGATGCGCTGAAGAAAGCTTTAAAAGAAATAAGCTGGGCGTGCAGAATGCAATATATTCCAAAATTTAATCTGCTTATAGACGGCACTCACAACCCTGACGGAGCAAGAGTTTTAAGACAGAGTTTGGATTATTATTTTCCGGATAAAAAAAGAGTCTGGATATATGGTTCTTTAACAACAAAAGACTACAAAAAAGTTATGTCAACTTTGTTCAGACCCGAAGACGAAGTATATTTTTACAACTTCGATTATCCAAACAGTGTGCCGTTTGAAAAATTGAAAGAAATTTTTTCTGAAGGACTGCCGCTGAATATGAGAGAACTTGAGTATTTAATAACGGAAAATAAGCGTTCATTGATTGTTATTTCAGGGTCATTTTATATGATAGGACAAATTTTGAATTCAAGTAATCTTTTCCAAAATATTGCCGAGTTGGTTAATATCTATTAAATTTTTAATCGTTAATAATGTCATGAGCTCAAAAAAATATTGTTCCCCACAAATTTAAATTCAGGTTTAAATTTGACATTCGAGAAAGGAAAAATCTGACATGTTAACGACAACTTACGCACAGGATACGGAATTAATTAATGTAGTTATTGTAGAGGATTACAAATTAACAAGAGTAGGGCTGCGCTCTACAATTAACGAATTTGAAAATATTAAAGTCGCTGGCGAAGCCGAAGACGCGATTAAGGGTCTTGAAATCATACAAAAAATCAAACCGCAGGTAGTTTTGATGGATTTGGGGCTGCCCGAGATGAACGGTATCGAAGCTACGCAAAAAGTAAAAGAAATTTCACCGGAATCAAAAGTTATAATTCTTACTTCTCATGACAGAGAAGAAGAAGTTCTTGCGGCACTTGGCTCGGGGGCATCAGCGTACTGTTTAAAAGATATTGACCCTAAGACCCTTTCTTCTGTAATAAGAAATGTTGCAAAGGGTGCTTGCTGGTTAGATTCCGCAGTTGCTCAGGCGGCATTGAATCTTTTCCCGAAACCGGAAAATACAATTCTGCAAAACGGGCTGGAAATTTCTGACGCCAGAGCGCAGCTGACAGAAAGAGAATTTGAAGTTTTAAGACTGCTTGTCAAAGGTAAAAGTAATACGGAAATAGCAAAAGAATTAATAGTTTCCGTTCATACAGCAAAAGCCCACGTTTGCAGTATTTTACAAAAACTGTGTGTAGATGACCGTGTGCAGGCTGCCGTTAAAGCTATTAAAGAAAATATTATATGATATCTAGTGTCGCAGTTGCCGCCTCGAGACTTCGAGCCGTCACTGCTCACCTTTGCCTTCTTTTTCGGCTGAACTGTGGTGAAGCCTGAAAAATGGCTTCACTATG
>CALUTJ010000027.1 GCA_944323685.1 Candidatus Gastranaerophilales bacterium
AATCGGCAATATAACAGGCGATTTTATCGGTAACAATGCTAACTATGGCGGGGCGATTGATAACAGTGGAACAATCAGCAATATAACAGGTGATTTTATCGCAAATAAGGGCACTGCTGTTTATAACAAAGGAACTATAACAAATCTGACAGGTAACTTTGTAAATAATAAAGCAACGGCAATTAAAAATCAGGCTTCAGGTCCAAAAGGACATACAGTAATTGAAAATATTAAAGGTAATTTTATCAACAACACAGGCGGAGCTATTTATAACAACAGTTATGAAGGTGCTGTAACAATAGGCAATATAAATGCCAATTTTATAAACAATAACAATTCTGCTTCCGGCGGGGCTATTTATAACTCTAATAAATCTCGAGCGCCATATGGCTATGCAGGTATAAGCAGTATGATTATTGATACAATTAAGGACAGCAATTTTATAAACAACTCCACTGAAGAAAACGGCGGGGCTATTTTTAATGAAGATTATCATACTCACAACCTAACAAATGTTAACAATATTATTAACTCAAACTTTGTCGGCAACCATGCAGCTTTGTCAGGCGGTGCTATTTATACAAACAACAGTATTAACATCATAGCCCAAGACAGAGGACAATCTGTATTTAGCGGCAACTATACAGAGTCTGCGGGTATAAAAGACCAAAACGCAATCTATGTTGAAACTGATAATTACAGTGATACATATACAGACAGGAATGTAATTTTTATAGAAAACAACAAAGTTACCTACGAAGAGGTTACAAAAGCAAAAACTCCACCTTCTGCGCCGACACTTACACTTAACGCTAACACAAACGGTGTAATTGTCTTTGATGACACAATTGACGGTAATGTTATAATGTCAAGCACCACGACAACGCAAAAAACAGGTGACCTTGTTGTATCAGATGATGTCAAAGACTCTTGGGGTATTTCAACAATCGATGAGGTTATTGAATATGTAAAAGAACAAGGTCTCGTTGCATCCGATACACCTGACGAAGAAATTCTAAAAATAGCATTAAATCAGAATGCTATAACAATAGCAAACGAACAAACAGTTTCGACAGAAACAGTTGAAAATACACATAGTTATACATTAGCAATCACAGGCGACAGCACAGGCAAAGTCGTATTGAATAACGACGTAATCAATGCAAACATATCTTTGGATAGCACAAACCTCTATCTTGGCAGAGAAGATGTATTTGACAAGAGTGTGTCTCTGTCTTTGAACTCAGGTTCAATCTATATGAATAACCAGTCTGTCGGCACAATGCACATCCCGACATTGAACCTCAACGGCAACACAAACATCTCTGTTGATGCTGACCTTGCAAACAAATCAATGGACAGAATTACAGCCGATAACTACAATGTAAAAGACGGCGCAATGCTCAACGTTAACAACGTTGTACTTTTATCAGATGCAAAAGAAGATGTTACCAACATTCAATTTGCTGATGACGGATTGGCAGCCAACGTTGCGTACACAGGCGCTTCTCCTATCGCGTATTCTCCTATCTGGAAATATGATGTATCTTACAACCCTGAGGATGGGTTCTTTAGCTTTGCAAGAGGCAGTGCCGGCGACAGCGGTTCATACAACCCCTCTGTATTAGCTTCACCTGTCGCAACACAGACAGGGGCGTATATCACACAGCTTCAAACCTTTAACTATGCATTCCAGCACGCTGACTCGTTTATGAATATTCCGTATATGGAAAGACTGTCTATAATCAATTCAGGACGCTATGCACTATCTCCTACAGGTGATGCAACAGATGTAGGCACATTCTCGCCTCTGCTGCTAAAAGACGATGATGCAGGCTTCTGGGTTAAACCATACGCATCATTTGAAAATGTACCGCTTAAAAACGGCCCTAAAGTTTCTAATATCAATTACGGTACTTTAGTCGGTTACGATTCAAAGCTAACCTCAGTCGGCAACGGTTTTGAAAGAGTATTAACAGGTTATATAGGATACAACGGTGCAAGCCAGCGTTACAGCGGAGTTGATGCATATCAAAACGGCGGCTTGTTAGGCGGTACTGCAACCTTCTACAAAGGTAACTTCTTTAACGCTACAACATTATCCGTAGGCGCAACAGCCGGTGATGCTTCAACAATGTACGGTTCTGAAAACTATACAATGCTTTTAGCAGGCTTAGGGAACAAAACGGGTTACAACTTTGAGTTCTTCAACGGCGGTATGATATTGCAGCCCAGTATGTTGATATCTTATACCTTTGTTAATACATTCGACTATAACAACGCAGCAGGCGTAAGAATCGAGAGTGACCCGATGCATGCAATACAGTTGGCTCCCGGAATCAAGTTAATCGGCAACACCAAAAACGGCTGGCAGCCATACATAGGTGTAAGCATGGTTTGGAATTTGCTTGATGAATCAAAAGTAACTGCCGATAGTGTAAGATTACCCGAAATGTCAATAAAACCGTATGTACAATATGGTGTGGGTATCCAGAAGAGGTTCAAAGACAAGTTTCTTGCCTTTGGACAGGCGATGATACACAACGGCGGACGAAACGGTGTATCACTCTCCGGCGGTTTGAGGTGGATAGTCGGCAGAGAATAAAGAATTATGTAGTGTTGGGCAAGTATGCCCAACCTACGTTCTAACATTCAACGACGGATGCTTCAGAATGACAGTTGGGCTGAAAGCAGCCCAACCTACGTTGCTAACGCCTCAGAATGACGCAAAATCCTTCCTCTCCGGCGGGAGAGGAAAGCAGCCGTATGAACGTAAGCGAATTACGGCGGCAGGTGAGGGTCGACAATACACATTACTAGCCTAGTAATTACACACCCAGCCGGTAAGATTCTGAACACACACAATCATCGCTAACATTCAACGACGGGTGCTTCAAAATGCCTGTAAGAAAAACAACAGCCTACGACAAACACTTCTTCTGCTGCCGTTTTTTTCAAATATCATCTCATTAATTTAAGTATACTTTGTGCTCTTTGTTTCCAGGAATGTTTTTCTCCGGTAATTTCATAAGCTGTTTTAGCCTTTTGCAGCCTTTCTTCTTCATTATCAAGATAATATTTAGCCTGTTTTGCTATATCCTCAAAATCTTTTTGATTGTAGTACCCGAGAGCACTGCCGTATTCAAGCTTAAAAGACGGAGTATCACTGCAAAGACAAAATGTTTGTACAGCCGCTGCGTTTAGCACTCTCGGATGCAAGCCCGAACCAAGAGCAAACGGATGAGAGTGCAGTGCAATTTTTGAATGATTGAGAATTTGCGCAGTTTCTTTAATACTACAGCTGCCCATATACTTAACATTGCCTGAAATATGTTTTGTCCATTCTTCATTGCCGTAGATTTTCAAGTCAAAATCTGACAAAGCCTGAACAAGCGCTATTTTATGCTGGTTTGAGACAATATCTGAGATATTCTGAAACAGCAGCATGTACTGGTCTGCATCTATTTGCAGCTTGCAGGCTTCTTTTATTGCCTGACATATTTGCCAAAAATTTAATGCAGGCTTTTTTAGGGCAATAGCCAGCATTTCCATCATCAGGTTAAAAACAAGCTCGGGCATAGTGCTTTTTAAGGTATCTATTATCGAGTTATAGTCTTTAACATCAGCAAAAAACACTATATCGTTAGCTTTTTCACACTCCTGTTTGCTAAATATTTCAGAATCTACGGCAAACGGGATGTATCCATGCTTAAGTGTCGGCATATATGTGCCTGTAGCCTGCAAATCAGCCTGAGAGGGTTCAAACAGAATAAAGTTTTTAAAAGCAGCAAAGGTGTTTGCAATCTTAAAATTTTGAGAAAATATAGAATCCGTTGCCCACATTATATTTGTCGTATTGTTGTTAAGAATTTTCTGCCAGACATCAAGCCCTGCGGTATCAAAGCCTATAGAAATATTAAAGGGAATATTTTCTTCTATACACTGCTGTGTTGTATAAGCATTAACCCCGCATTCTTTAAACCCCTTTATCAATCCTTCGGCAAATGACGCTCTTACACCGTATTTGTCATTTGTATCATTTTTATCGTAATGTACGGCAACCGTAATATCTTTATTTTCCATTAAAAACCCCTTTTAAGACTCTATTTAACTAATATAATCCGATAAAAAGCCGGATTTGTCTAATCGGATAAATTTTGTAATACTATAAAATTTTTTAATGTCCCAGAGGGTCTTTTTTATTCTGTTTCTTTTCTTCATGCGACTTATGAAAATGCCCCCATCTAAAAGAGGGATAAGTTTCTTTCATCTGTTCCCACGCAACATGAACGTCATAAGAAAGTCCGCGATTTTTTATTTCTTCCTGACGTTCGTGCTCCCATTCTTTTATAAAATCAATACAGGCATGATCTATATAGTGCAGTCTTTCTGCACATAAAACTATATTTTGGTCTTTAGGCAGACTTTCTAATGCCTCAATCAGTGTGGGCAGCTGGATAAAAGTAATATTTCCGTGTATTTTTGCTGTTATAGTGTTTGTTTGTTCATCAATTTCGGTATCAATATCAACTTTCAACACCTTATATGCACTTTTTATAAGAGCACATACAAACCCTGCAACAATTCCTTCAAACAAATTTGTAAAAAGTATTGCAACAAGGGTAATTACATAAATAACAAACTCACCCTTGCTCAGCTTGAATATATGTTTTGCTGCATCAATATCAACAAGTTTGTAGCCTGTATAAACGAGAATAGCAGCAAGAGAAGAAATCGGAATGTAGTTTAATAACGAGGGTAAAAAGCTTACAAATAAAAGAATCCATACACCGTGCAATATTGCCGACATTCTTGTCTGTGCCTGTGCGTTAATATTGGCTGCACTTCTCACAATTACACCTGTTATCGGCAAGCCGCCGACTATGCCTGACAGTGAATTGCCTACCCCTTGAGCTATAATTTCTTTATTGTAATCGGTTTTTGACTTGTCGCTCATTTTGTCAATCGCTGTTGACGTCAAAAGTGTTTCCGCACTCGCAATAAAAGTAATAACAAGCGCACTTATCAGCACTTTTAGCTCAAATATATTCTTAAAAAGTTCCGGTTTTATAAAAGTTACGTTGCCCCAAAAATTTTGTCCGACCTGTATATAGTTAATATCAAAGTGCATAAGGTTTGCGGTCAAAGAGGCTATTATTACAGCAACCAGAGCTGACGGAACAGCTTTAATCTTTTTCGAGGGAATTAAATCCCACACTATGATAATGGCAATTGTTAAAATGCCTATTATGCTTGCAAACTGATGGCTTGAACCGTCCATTGGCAAAACAGAATGTACTATCACGTTCCACAAGTCTAAAATATTTTCAATAAAAGAATTATTTGGTTTGCTGTCAAGCATTATATGAAACTGCGAAAGGAAAATGGATACACCGATTCCTGCCAGCATTCCCTGTATAATAGCCGGTGATATTGCCCTAAACCACTTTCCTAATGCAAGAAAGCCGAAAATTATCTGCATAAGACCGACAAGAAAAATTATCAAAAACAATTTGTCTGCGCCGAGTGTGTTTAAGATATCAACAACAATAAGAATCAACCCTGCTGCCGGCCCTGAAACCTGCAAGGAGTTTCCGGAAAGTGCGCCAACAACAATGCCGCCTATAATCCCCGAGATAATACCGCAGTACACGGGCAGTCCGCAGGCGATTGAAATACCTATTGCCAGAGGCATTGCCACCAAAAATACAATAACAGAAGCAAGAAAATCCTTCTTTAAAGAATCAATTTTTATCATTATAATGTTTCATCCGTGTTATAACCGATTACTATGATACCTGACAAAATAAGGTTTTTCAATACTTCTGAAATATTTTTACAATAACCCCTGTATTGCACAACAATACAGGGATAAAATTATGAATTTTATGCAAGAAGGCTGACGGCATTAGTTGCCAGAGAAGTCAGGGTCTTATTTGCATAATAGTTATTACACATATTAAGAGTAAAATTTTGTGCAGCAAGCCCAAAATCTTTTGTAGTTTGTATTTCCCTTAATGCTGATTTTAAAATATGCGGAACATTAGAATCAGGGTCTGTTTCGTCTTTTGTGATTTGACCGTCTTTGTTCTTATCAATATTGTTTGTTAAATCGTTTACATCTTTATTTTGCAAAAGTTTTTTTAGTTCTTCATTACGCTGATCCCGCACCGTAGCAGCAGCAATTTCGTTTTTAGAAAGGACATTATCCTTATCTTTGTCGATTGACTCATAATTTCTGTTAAGATACTGCGCAAAATCAAGTTCATCAGAACTCAAAAGTTTTGATGCGTAATCCTGTGCTTTGTTATATAAACCGTTTATTAAACCTGATTCGGGCTGTACTCCGTTTGTTATTTGAAGTCCCATAAGTATACTCTCCCCATAGTTTAATTTCATTATAAAAAGCTTTAGCCCTTTTGGTATCCGCCATATGACGTAAAAAATTATTCTATACGGTTATTGTGCAAGTTAAGTATCTCTATTATTTTTTTACAAAATACAAAGGAGTCTTTATGAAAAGAATATTTACACTGTTTATACTGTTTGTTCTTGCAGGGACAATGTCTGCTAATGCGGATTGCAACTGTTCATACCGGCAAAAGAAAAAAATGCTGCACAATCAAAAAATGATAAAAAACAAAGTAATAAATGCTCAGGTTAAAGGCAAAATGCTCGCAATACAAAAGCTTGCGCAAGAAGACTATTGTAATGACCCTGTTGTTAATGCCCAGATTATTGCATATCAAAAACAAATTGTTGAGCTGACAAACAAAAAAATGTGTTTAAAGCAGGAATATAAACAATCACTGAGTGCATTAAAAAAAAGCAAAAATAATTAATTTTACCTGATACCTTTATATTATTACCTCTCGGATATAATAACTACAGAGCAGAAGCCACATGCTGCACTTTCATATTTTTTCAGCATGAATACCGTTGTGATATATAAATAAAACAGTTTTTTAACATAAAAAAAAGCCGTCCATTTAGGCCGGCTACTAGACTTGGGGAGGAGGTTTGTTTGACCTTTCGGTCTAACATTTTATTTATCGGCACAATAAGATAAAAACTTTAATAATATCATCTATTTGGTTTACATAACTTAATAAAAATGTTTTGTTTTATTTGCCACCAACTCTGAAAGCCCTTATATTTAAAGGTTTTGCAGGTTTTGTTTATTGAATGTTGTTTTTTGCTTTAAGGCATTGTAAACAAATGTAACGAAAAAACTCAAAACTGAAATTCAATACTTTTTATATACTTTATATATATGTAAGTAAAATAAAAAGTAAGTAAAGTAAGTAATAACGAGGTCACGAATATGGCTCTTTGCCCTAACAATGCAATAGATAAAAAGCTTGCCAAGATGTACGCGGAAAAGATGACCGTCAATCTTGAAAATCGCTCGACACTCGATCCGGAAGATTTCTGGAAGACGATGCAAATGATTGCAGTAACCAATAAAGCAATGATGCATCTAACATAAGTTTAATCTACAACGTACCTTTAGTGTACAAATATTGGAGATTTTTGGAGTTTTCCCTATTAGTCTAGTTTTGCCTGAGATTACCTCAGGTTTTTTTTTGCCTGTTTTTACAGTCAACGGAACATGAGCATGCCATAACAGGTATCTGTAACAAATACACGTGGATATTTATATTAAATTTTGTCCGAGAAAAATTCGTGATAAGGAGCAAAGCGACGTGAACGAATTTTTGGAGTGTCACATTGAAAAGGTGAGCAGTGACGGCTCGAATGCTCGAGGCGGCAACTGCGACACTAGATTAGATATGCTTATGCTCCTCTCTGCTTTTTACAAATGTGGCAATTGGTACATTTGTTCTGCATAGTTTGACACTCAGACTGAGAGATATTGACGAGTTTATCAGCCATTCGTATCAGAAATGCCCTCAAATACAATCCGGCAATTTATCTATCTCAAAGTAGCGGTTTTTAGCAGGTCTATGTATTTTACTTTTTCCTGATTGGTAAATGCGCCTTTTTTGGCAAAATGTATATGGTAAATCCCCCTGGGGGTATACACTATTCTTGAAATTTCAGTTTCTTTGGCATTATCAAATTTCCACTCGTACAAAATTTCATTCTTTTTTTGATAAATAATTTTTTTCTCAAAAGGTTTGCCGGAATTTTTTGCCATGGCATCAATAGCGCCTATATGGTTTCTGTAGTATTCATCAAGGGTTGTTTTAAAATTGTCATTCAACACAAAATACTGTATGGTTACAAGCTGTGTCCAGTTGTAATTTTTAACATCCTCGCCTTTAAGCCCGTATTCTATGACTTTTGATTTTTCGTCTTTATGTTCAAGTGCTTTAACCCATTGTTTTTTGTCAAGGTTCAGCAAAACTTCGCCTGTTTGGTTAACGGTAGTATCTTTGACTGTTTTTTCACCGGTATAAGAGTTAACAAGCTCTGTTTTAAATTTTTCAATTGATTGCTGCTTCATCATGGGGTCGTCCATCATATACGCAGCCTGTTCTTCTTTAATTTGTTTTAGAAGGTTTCTGTAATACAGCTTTTCCTTTCCTCCCATAGACTCAAGAGTAACGGCTGTTTCATAGTATTCTATTGCAACATCGTAATCATGCTGGCTTCTCTTTAAATCGGCAAGAAATACATAAGCGTTCCATTGGTTGGGAAACAGTTGTATTGCGTCTTGAAAGGTTTTTTCCGCCATTTTTCTGTCTTTTTTATAGGCATAACTGGCACCTAAAAGACATAAAGCACTGTAAGAATCCGGCTTGTAATTAAGAGCATTATTCAAACTTATAATAGCTTCTTCGTAGTTTTTTTCTTTATATGCGCGCATACCTTTGTCATATTCGTACCGGAAATTCAATGCCGCACAACCGCTTTGCAAAATAATTATGCAAAAAATTACACTACAGGATATTACTCTTTTAATGATTTTTGATAAACTCATAATCTGCTCCTGATATAAATTATAAGGATACAAATTATAATAGGCAATTATTTTATGCTTTTTATGTAATACCGATTATTTTCCTGCTGCAAATCTATATCGGCTTCAAAAATCTCAGACAGATTTGCGGAGGTCAAAATATCTTCTTTTTTACCCTGTTTGTAAATAGTTTTGTTATAAATCAACGCTGCGTGGGTAATTTCAGGAATAATTTCCGTAACATCATGAGTTACAAGAACAATGCAAGATTTTTTTGAAATTTCTCTCAATATTTTGAGAAACTGAAACTGTGATTTTACATCCAGTCCAGTTGTCGGCTCATCAAGAATAAATGCTTCGGGGGTATGGATTAAGGAACGTCCTATTAAACAACGCCTCTGCTGCCCCGAGCTCATTTGAGAAAATTTTTTGTCCTTAATCTCTGATATTTCCAAAAAACGCATTACATCTTCTGCTTTTTTTAGCTGAAAGTCAGAAACATTGTGATGTTTAAATACTCCAAGCGAGCTAAAGTACCCGCTCATAACAACATCAAACCCGCTTGAGGAAGAGCTGAAGCCGGAAAACTGGCTTTGTAATCCGTTAGAGATAATCCCGAGATGTTTTTTAAGTTCAAAAATATCCCATCTGTCTTTGCCGAATATTTCTTTTTTAAAGTCATATTGAGTGTTGGGATACAAATCATGAGAAAAAAGCTTCATCAATGTGGATTTTCCGCTTCCGTTTGCACCCAGAATAACCCAGTTTTCGTTTCTGTTAATTTTTAAATTTATATTCTCAAGTACGGTAGTCATACCGTAGTTGACATAAATATTTTCAAAATCAATTATCGCATTGTTCATCATATCAGCCTTTTTATAAATTTTATATCTAATCTAGTGTCGCAGTTGCCGCCTCGAGCCTTCAAGCCGTCACTGCTCACCTTTTCAATATGACACTCCCAAAATTCGTTCATGTCACTTTGCTCCTTATCACGAATTTTTCTCGGATAAATTATATTATCAAACAAAAAAATTGTCTGTATAATAAAAGTATGAAGAAATATTTTTTATCAGCCCTTATATTTCTTGTTATTTGCCCGTTTGCTGTTTCGCAGGAACAGCAGGATTCAGTGTATCTTGAATCTATTTATTTAAACGAAGAACAACAGGAAGAAATTGAATATTATAAAAACCACGCTGACATAAACAAAAAAACTTATGATTTAAAAATAAACAAAGAATACGGCAGGGTTACGCCGCAAAATATCAGCAGTTACAACGACTTCAACCCGTATTCTTCCAAATCAACATCTTTTAGCAAAGAGAAAAAAGCAGGTAATTTTTCTTTCGGGACACAACAAAACTACACTTTTTCTCCGGATTCATACACAAGAACCAACACACTGTTTACTAAATATCAAAAGGACAAATTCAGCGTTAACACATCATATCAAAATACAGGACTGCCGACCTTTGAACAACAACGAAAAGGCACACTGATGTTTGCTCCGGAATACAAAATAAATGACCATTTTTCCTTACAAAACAGAGTGTCAAACAGTTTTTTGGATAAAAGCAGAAAAAACGAAGTTGTTTTCAGCATAAAACCGTTTAAAGACAACCGCATGAATTTTGATATCGGCGCAGGCAGGGTTTATTCGGAAACCGCACTGCCAAATCGTTCACAGCTGAATTTTTCAACAAAATTTCATTTTTAATAATAAAAAACACCGCATATAAAATACTATGCGATGTTTCTAATCCAGTGTCACAGTTGCCGCCTCGAGCCTTCGAGCCGTCACTGCTCTCCTTTGCCTTCTTTTTCGGCTGAACTGTGGTGAAGCCTGAAAAATGGCTTCACTATGTGAACAATGGGACACTCCAAAAATTCGTTCACGTCGCTTTGCTCCTTATCACGAATTTTTCTCGGACATTTTTATGTTAAACAACTTGTCTCACATTTGAACTTGTATCTTCAAACCCGATAGTCGGATAATCAAACTCAATGCCGCGATACAAATTCCACGGCTTGCGTTCACCGGTATCCGGCACATTTACCCTAACATATCTGCCGAGTTTTGAATCAAATTTTAAATCGTTTCTCTTGCTTGTAATAAGAGCGGGCATGAGGCGCAAATGTTCTTTTATCTTTGGAATAACCTCTGCAATATACTGTTCGGGAGTTTCGCCTTTATCGGGACGAAAAACTTTGCCGACTCCGATAGTTTCTCCCAGAGTTTCCATCAATGCATCGTCTTTACGTTTAAACCCTTCTAAAATTTGAGGATGTAAAAATTTGGGCAAATCTTTATCAGCCATAAATTTGTTATAAAATCTTTTTAAATCAAAATAGTTTAAATCAAATTTAAGCCCTCTTATTGGCTCTCCTGTTCTAAACAAATCCCAAAACTCAGGTTTTTTCTGTGCACCGCTGATTGTTATAATCAAATTATCATCTTCAAGATTTTGCAAATACGGAGTAATCTTGTCCATTAACATTCTTAACGGCCCGTGTTCAATATTAATCACTTCATTAGTGACAACATCTTTCAGTTCTTTATAATATTGAACTCTCGCGCTAAATGCGGGGTTATTTTTGTTTGTTGAGTTTTTTGGGGTGTTATATCTGTTGTTATTAATTGCATTTATCTTCATTGTAATTCTCCAAAATTACACTCTGTTTGCTGTTTGAGAAATATTATCTTCGTATAGTTTCTTTATTATGGAATCCTGATTGTTGCTTCTTATAAATTGCATAAAGCGATTTGTTGCGTTTGCTTCGCCGAGTTTTCCAAACTGCATTCCCATAACCGGCTGTAGATTATTTCCGTCTAAAAAACTTGCAAAATCATCGCTTCCGTTTCTGAAAGAATCAATTACATAGCTCGGAAACTGAAACTCTGAATAGTTTTTGTTAACAATATAGCTTTTTAACTGTTGATCCATTGATTTGTTGCGCATAAAAGAAACGGTAATTCCGCGGAAATAATCTCTTCCGACCTGTATAACCGTATGGAACATCGGAAATTTTTCCTTTAATGCAGGGGTAACGGTTTTTATCATACGCCAAATACCTGGCCCGTCTTCGTACAAATTCAAAATATCCTGTTGTTTTAGACCTTTAACATAAACACCGTGAAAAGATGGTGTATTTTGTTGCTGATTTTTTTCAGCATAACCAATGCGATTTTTTACATTCGCAGAAATTGCAGTAACATTCATAAATCTTTTTCCCTTTTATTAAGAGTATAGTACCACCTTTGTAGTAAAAAGTGATAGAAAATTTTAATCAATATTTAAAAATTGTTACAAAGATAGAAAAAATAAACAAAACAAAGGCTCAAGGTTGTTGTCGTATGCGATTTAATGTATAATCCGTTTATTGAGGTGGAGAAAATATGCCAAAAATCAAATCAAAATGGGTCTGTCAAAATTGCGGATATGAAACTGTAAAATACATAGGCAAATGTCCTGACTGCGGACAGTGGGGAACGCTGACGGAAGAGGCTGTGCACGAAAGTACGGCAGACAAAGATAAAATAAATCTTATATTAAATGATACTGCTCCGTGTCTTATAAATGAAATTGAAATAGATAACTCTATAAGATTTTCCACGGGAATTGAAGAATTTGACAGAGTTTTAGGCGGCGGTCTTGTGCAGGGTTCAATTGTTTTGATAGCAGGCGACCCCGGAATAGGAAAATCCACAATACTTTTGCAAACAGGCAAAGCCATTTGCAAAGGGGGCAGAAAGGCACTCTATGTTTCGGCAGAAGAATCAGCCTCACAGGTAAAACTGCGTGCTCAAAGGTTGGGCGTAAAGTCTGACTCTTTGTATATTTATTCTCAAACCAATTTTGAAGCAATAAAAAGACAAATAGACGAAATAAAACCTGAAATTTTAATTATAGACAGTATTCAAGCCGTGTACAGCAATGATGTAACAAGTTCACCAGGCAGTGTTTCTCAAATAAGAGAATGTACAAATATACTGCTGGACATAGCGAAAAATAAAAATATTACGGTAGTTGTTGTCGGACACGTTACAAAAGAAGGCAACATTGCAGGCCCCAAGGTGCTTGAACACATGGTTGACACCGTTATTTATTTTGAGGGGGACAGATATAAATCTTACAGACTTTTAAGGTGTATGAAAAACAGGTTTGGCACAACAAACGAAGTCGGTGTATTTAATATGTGTGATGACGGCTTGCACGAAATCTCAAACCCCAGCGAGATGTTTTTAAACGAGCGTACAAAAAACAATACTCCGGGAAGCGTGATTATCGCAACAAACGAAGGTACCCGTCCGCTTTTAATAGAGCTGCAAGCTCTTGTCGGGACAACTCCGTACCCGTCGCCTAGAAGAGTATCTAACGGTATAGACTACAACAGACTTTTGCAGATTCTTGCGGTGTTAGAAAAAAGAATAGGTTTAAATTTAAGCAAACAAGACGTATACGTAAATGTTATAGGCGGTATTGAAATTGACGAACCCGCTGCCGACCTTGGCGTTGCACTTGCTGTTGCAACCTGTGCCCGTGATGTTGTAGTCAGTGCAGATACTGTTATTGTCGGAGAAATCGGTCTGTCAGGTGAAATAAGAGCTGTAAACAACATAGATAAAAGGATTAAAGAAGCGGAAAAACTCGGGTTCAAAAAAATTATTGTTCCTGCATCGGACAAAATAGACAAAAAACAATTTAAAAATATTGATGTCGTTCAGGTATCAAGGCTTTTAGATGCCATAACAGCCTGTGTCAGCAAGGTTCAAGAGTAATATCGGGTTTGCTTGCCCAAAAATCATACGGATACATGATTCCCTCATTTGTATAGAAGGTAAAATATTAAATATACCATCATATAGTATGACTTATTAGGGGAAGTCGTTTGGATAACCGGTACAAATGAGTGAAGAGTTAGAGTACAATTCGTATAGCAAAATAAAAAGGCTGTCAGATGAAGAACTGACTGAACTCTGGCATGTGTATCTCGCAGATAAATCACAAAAAACATTGAGGGATAAACTCATTATCCAGTATATTTATCTGACAAGATATGTTATCGGCCGTATAAAGATGAACCTTCCGGCGACATTTACTCTTGAAGATATAACAAGTTACGGTGTGGAAGGGCTTATTGACGCTATAGAAAGATACACTCCGGATAAAGGTGCAAGATTTGAAACTTACGCTCTTATGCGTATCAGAGGGGCAATCATTGACAAAATCCGCTCTCAAGATTGGATTCCGCGCTCTACAAGAAGAAAAATCAAAGAAGTAAAACTTGTCGGCGAGAAGCTCAAGCAATCTCTTGGCAGAGCTGCTACAACAACAGAGCTTGCCAATGCAATGCATATGGAAAAAGATAAACTTGAAGCTCTGCTTTCCGAAGACACACAAATTGGCTCTATTTATGACAAAAAGGGTACCGCTGATGAAAGTGTTGAGATTATTGACACTATTCAAGACGACAATCTTCAAAATCCTTTAGAACAACTTGTTGATAAAGATGTAAAAAAAGAATTACAGTTTGCGCTTAAACGTCTGCCGGAAAGAGAACGAATGATAATGGTTCTTTACTATCACGAAAACATGACGCTTAAAGAAATAGGCGAAGCAATAAACGTTTCCGAATCAAGAGTCTGTCAGCTGCACGCACAGGCGATTATGAAGCTCAAAAATATATTAAGCACAAGCAGAACTGACAGACTTAAACAAAGTATCGTATAAAAAAAGAACCTCAAATCATTGAGGTTCTTTTTTTATATCTATAATCTTTATACAACAAGACCGCCGTCTACACCTATAACCTGTCCTGTAATATACGGTGCATCTTCTGCTAAAAATCTTACTGCTTTTGCAATATCTTCCGGCTGCCCGAGGCGTTTAAGAGGAATGTGTTCAGCAATTTTTTCAGTATCCAGATCTTTTGTCATATCAGTTTGAATAAAACCGGGAGCTATTGCGTTAACTCTGATGTTACGAGAACCTAACTCCTTAGCCAGAGATTTTGTAAAGCCGATTAAACCTGCTTTTGCAGCGGAATAGTTTGCCTGACCTGCGTTGCCCATAACACCGACAATACTTGACATGTTTATGATACAGCCGCTTCTTTGCTTAATCATTGTTTTAATAGCAGGGCTTGTCATATAAAACGCACTGCTGAGGTTTGTGTTGATAACGGCTTCCCAGTTTTCAGCGCTCATACGCATAAACAAGCCGTCACGTGTAATGCCTGCGTTATTTACAAGTACATCAAGCTTTCCGAAATCAGCAAGGACTTCTTCAACAGCTTTAGAGCATGCTTCTTTGTCGGAAACATCAAACTTGTAAGCTTTAGCGTTTACACCTAAATCTTTTAACTCTGCAACAGTTTTGTTAGCAGCTTCTTCATTTCCTGCATAGCTTACTGCAACATCATATCCGGCTTTAGCAAGTTCTATAGCGCAGGCTTTGCCTATGCCTCTTGAAGCTCCTGTAACTAATGCTACTTTTTTATCCATAACTTATTCTCCTATGTTAATTACTATTGCGGTAAGAAAAAAATATTTTCTTTATAGTCAACAACAAAAGTGTTAGATATCGCCGCTACAAACGCACCCGAATTTGAAACTGTAATTTTACAGCAGGTTCCGTTTGAAAGATGCAGTCTTATCTGCCCGAGGCTTATGCCTCTAATTATTTCACCGCGTTGAACTTCAACACAAGCTACGTCTTCAAAAGGAATTTCCAACACTTTGTTTGTTTTATCGGACAGGTAAAATTTATGCCCGCCGAAATCTATTGAAATTTGGTTAAATTTTTCACGAAAAACAAAATACAACTGTCTGCATAAATAAGCAAGAAATCCAATAGGCAGTAAAGCAAGCGAAATTAATTCATACCCTTTTTGAATAATCGACTGTTTAATAATAACAAATGCAAAAACTGCCATTATAATGACAACAAATGCTATCATTATTTTGGTATAAAAATTAACAGTGTATTTAGTCATTCAAAATCCTTTATGATTAAACGGCAGCTGAAACCTTCAAGGCTTCTACTGTTGCATTTAAAGATTCTTCATCGTAAACATTTAAAACATTCAACGACGGATTAATTTTTTTGCACAAACCGGCAAGAACTTTGCCAGGGCCGATTTCTACAATTGTATCCACTCCGTCAGCTACCATTTTTTCAACAGTTTGAGTCCACATAACAGAAGAATAAATCTGCGCGGTCATTTTAGACTTAAATCTTATTGCACTTGTTGTGGGTTCAGCATCAACGTTTGTGAATACAGGGATTTTAGCGTCTTTAATATCGCAGTCGTCTAAAATTTCAGAGAATTTAACGCTTGCGTTATTCATTAATGCGCTGTGGAAACCGCCTGATACAGGAAGAGGGATAACTCTTTTGGCACCTGCTTCTTTTAGGGCTTCGTTTGCTTTTTCAACAGCCTCAACCTCTCCTGTTATGACAATCTGTGCGGGAGAGTTGTAGTTTGCGACTGACACAATGCCGTCTATTCTGCTGATTATATCAGTGATTTTGTCTTTATCCATGCCGATAATGGCTGTCATTGCACCTTTTGTGGCAACTGCGGCGTTATTCATTTCGGTTGCTCGTTTGTCAATCAGCTTCATTGCAGTAGCAAAATTAACAACCCCTGCTGCATAATATGCGCCGTATTCGCCGAGAGAATGACCTGCCACGTAATCAGGTTTTATATCAGTTTTTTCTTTTAAAGCTTCAAGAGCGGCAATTGATGTAACAAGAATAGCCGGCTGAGTATTTATTGTCAATTTAAGCTCTTCTTCAGGCCCTTCAAAACACATTTTAGAAATATTTCTTCCAAGAACCTCATCAGCCTTTTCAAAAATTTCTTTAGCTTTTGCAGATGATTCATACAAAGATTTTCCCATACCTACGGACTGTGAGCCCTGACCGGGGAATACGAATGCAACTTTACCCATCTTATATATATCTCCTTAATTAATCTTGAACTAAATCATATTTATAAAACGTTTATTTTTTTGCTGTTTTTTTATCCATATTGGTATTTTTAAAAAAAACAAAACCTGCTGACAAACCCAGCAGTCCTATTATTACTGCAAATATTATATCTAACATTTATTTGCCCTCCTCGGAATAAAGAATACCATTAATTTCTCTTATTGTATTACTCAAATTAGCAATAAATAAAAGAATATAAAAACATCCCAAAATCAATAATAAATATTTTAAAGCACTTGCTTCAACAAAAAGAAGTCCGACAGTTCCACCAATCAATACAATTAATGTATTTGTAAGCAAAGTTCTTAATTGAATAAGATTATTAATTTTTAGTTCTGTTTTTTTATCCATATCCGCCTTTAGTTACGCAATGCCTTCTCTCAGCCTTACAATGACAGTACCCCATGTAAGCCCTGCGCCAAAACCGCTCAAGATAGCTTTGCAAGGAAGTTTGATTTTTCCCTCTTCAATTCCTTCTGCCATTGCAATAGGTATTGACGCCGCGGAGGTGTTGCCGTATTTTTGAAGGTTAACAATGATTTTGTCATCGCTGTAGTTTAATCTTGAAGCCATTGCCTCGATAATTCTGTAGTTAGCCTGATGCGGGATTAAATAATCAACATCATCAGGTGTCAGCCCTGCTTTTTCAAGGCAGTTGCTTATAGATTCAGGCATAGTCGTTACCACAAACTTATACACCTCTCTGCCCTGCATAACAATTTTTTGCTTTTGAGGAGCACATGGCTCAACCAAAGGACAGTTTTCACCATTCATAGGCATTTTGATAAAGTCGCCGTCTTTGCCGTTAGAGTGCATATCCATAGCGATTATATCGTCAACGCCGTCAACTGATTCTTTCATAACAAGAGCGCCGGCTCCGTCACCAAAAAGCACGCAGCTTGTTCTGTCATACCAGTCAATAAATTTTGAGTTTGCGTCAGTTGCAACAAGCAGTATATTTTTATAGATACCTGAAGAAATAAAAGCTTTAGCAATATTCATCGCATAAATCATGCCTGTACACGCAGCTGTAATATCATAAGCAGCAGCATTATCAGCGCCGATAGCAGCTTGAATTTCACATGCAGTAGAAGGATAAGGATGTGCGGGAACTGAGGCTGCGGCGATAATCATATCGATATCCATCGGGTCCATTTTTGCTTTTTCAAGCGCATTTTTTGCAGCCTTAATACCTAAAGTAACCGCATTTTCTTCGCCTGAAACAACACGGCGTTCTTTAATGCCGGTTCTTGTTGTAATCCATTCATCGCTTGTATCAACGAGCTTTGTTAAATCATCGTTTGTTATTACTGTATCGGGTACACCGTAACCTACGCCTGCAATCATTACAGGGATTAAATTTAATGACATACAAACCTATCCTTCGTAAAATTCTGATATTTTCTTGTTTACTTCCGATTCGACGGCTTCTTTAGCCACTCTTACCGCATTTTTAATTGCGTAAGCCATGCTTCTGCCGTGAGAGATAACAGTTATACCTTTCACGCCCAACAGCAGCGCACCGCCGAATTCTTCGTAATTAACTCTTTTGAAAATTCTTTTCATTGCGGATTTTGCAAGCAGACCGATAATCATTGATATCGGGTCGCGTTTAAATTCCTGCATAATCATCTTAAACAGCATTGAAGAGGCACCTTCGATACTTTTTAGTGCAACGTTGCCGACAAAACCATCGCAAACAACAACATCGCAATCACCTAAAAATATTTCTTTACCTTCGACATTACCGATAAAGTTCAGGCCGTCTTTATTTTCTTCAAGCATTTTGTGTGCAGCCTGAGCAAGTTCATTGCCTTTGCCTGCTTCTTCGCCGATATTTAACACACCTATTCTCGGGTTTTCACAGCCTAAAACATTTTTAGAAAAAGCGGAACCCATAATCGCAAACTGATACAACATCTCGGGCGTACAGTTGCTGTTGGCACCGGAATCAATTAAGATAACGGGCTTTTTCATTGTGGGTAAAGTTGTAGCAATAGCAGGTCTTTCAATCCCCGGAAGCCTGCCTAAGCCGAACAAGCTTGATGCCATAGCCGCACCTGTTGAGCCTGCGGCAACTACAGCCTGAGAACTGCCTGTAGCAACAGATTTTACCGCCACAACAATAGAAGAATCTTTTTTCTTTCTTATGGCCTGTCCCGGAGCTTCGCCCATTTCAATAACTTCAGACGCCGGTGTAATTTTTATGTCAAGTTTGCTGACATCTACTCTTATTCGTCCTTTAGGGGCATTTATATTGTTTGTTCTGATGCCGTTTTGTTTTACGTCATTAATGACCCTTTGAATCTCGTCTTCTTTTCCGACAAGTTCAATAGGAACATCATAATCAGAAGCAGCCCAGAGTGCACCTTTAACAATCTCATCAGGTGCGTGGTCACCGCCCATTGCATCAATAGCTATCCTTGTCATATATAAATCTTCCCCCTACAAACTTCCAAACTGTTTATTTAAGAAATAAGCCGCTGTATAACGCTGTAGCACAGCGGCTTTAACTCTTTTTAATTATTCTTCGGAAGGTTTTTCTTCTTCAGTTTTTTCTTCAGCTTTTGCTTCTTCAGCCGGAGCTTCGGTTGTTTCTTCTGCTTTTACTTCTTCAACTTTAGTTTCTTCAGCTTTAACTTCTTCTGCTGTAGCTGCTTTTTTAGTCTTTTTAGCAGGAGCTTTTTTAGCTGTTTTTGCTGCTTTTTTAGGAGCTTCAACAACTGCATCTTCAACAAAGCCTTCTGCTTTTCTTGAAACAACTTTGCCTTTATATTGTCCGCAAGCTGTGCAAACAGTATGAGTCAAAACTAATTCGCCGCAGTTGGGGCAAACTGTAGTTTCAGGTACTGTTGCTTTCCAGTTTGATCTTCTGTGTCCTTGTGCCGAAGCACCTGTTCTTTTCTTTGGTACTGCCATTTTTATTTTCCTTCTTTTGTTATCTTTAAATTTTTAAATACTTCCAAACGGGGATCTGAAATTTCTTTTTTTAAATATTTTTCAATTTCAGGGCTTCCATTACAATTTATATCACAAACAGACGGATTTGGTATGTTTAATGTTACAGATTGATAAATTAAATCATCAACATCAATATAATCCTGACCGTGGAGTTCCGTGATAAAATCGCCGTCTTTTAGTTCAATTTCTTGTCCGGAATGCGCTTCTTTGGCGGATTTTACGCTTCCGAGCATATAAGTTTCGTCCACATCAACTTCTATTTTTTTTACAAAATCTTTTAAACATCTGTCACAAATTAACTTAACATTTGCAACAATTGTTCCCGTTACCTGAATATAAGACCCGAACGCGCTAAAAATCAGCTCAGCAGTCGCAGGGCCTTCTGTAGCAAGGTCTTTTACATTGTTTTCAAAGCTGATTTTAAGTGAATGGTCTTTTGAATTTTTTATATCATCAATTGAAATATTCATAGTTTTTTTATTGTATTTTAGACAAAAATCATTGTCAAAATTTTTAGGGGTACTTAAAAAGAAGAGATGATAACACCCCGTACTATCTAATCTAGTGTCGCAGTTGCCGCCTCGAGCCTTCGAGCCGTCACTGCTCACCTTTTCAATGGGACACTCAAAAAATTACAAAACAGTGAGCTGAACACTGAGGTTGTTAATTTTTGCCAGAGTAAAGAGAAAATCATCGTTTGAAATATCCTGAAAAGATTGAGGAATATAAATCTCTTTATACTTTTGCACGGCATACCTGTCTGTCATACCGGAAATATAATCGCAAACAGTGCGTTTGATTTCTTCTTCATTCTGGTTGGGAAGTTTTTGTTTTAACAGAGCTTCGTAATGGTTAAACAAACCGTAGACAATTCCCTGAACTTTAGCCTCTTCTTTTTTTGCAACCGGGTTTGTATAAACATTTTTAAACATCCAGGTTCTTAATTTATCAATATGATAAAAAGCGTCTTCTGACATGCAGATATGGTCTTTGCCGTAAGAATTTTGAACAATATCAAGCACCATTTTTGTGATACGTTCGCTTCTGTCTAAAGAAAAGTACTGTATACAATCCTGCGGCAAGTCACTTTCTTTGATAATACCGGCCCGCATTGCGTCATCGATATCGTGGTTTATGTAAGCAATTTTGTCGGAAAGTTTTACGATTTTGCCCTCGAGCGTAAAAGCCTTGCTTTCTTTTTTTAAAGAACCCGAGTGGTGTAAAATACCGTCAAGAGTTTCTTGTGTGAGGTTTAAATCTTCAATAATCGTTGCAACTCTGACGGAATGCTCTGCATGGCGAAAGCCCGAGTCCATAATCTCGTTTAAAACATCTTCACCGCTGTGCCCGAATGGGGTATGCCCCAAATCATGCCCGAGAGCAATAGCTTCTGCCAAATCTTCGTTAAGATTGAGCGCTCTTGTTATTGTTCTTGCAATTTGCGAAACCTCTAAAGTATGCGTCATACGGGTTCTGAAGTGGTCATTTGTTGGCGAAAAAAAGACCTGTGTTTTATGTTTCAAGCGTCTAAAGGCTTTTGAATGTATTATTCTATCGCAATCCCTCTGAAATTCCGTACGAACAGGGCAGGGGGATTCTTGTCTTGCTCTGCCTCTTGAGGTTGCGCTTTTTGCCGCGTAGGGGCTTAGCTGTTCAAGTTCTTGTTTTTCTCTTATTTCTCTGAAATTTAAAGTTTGATTTTCCGTATAAGTCATATATATTTAATGTTCCGTTATTTTGTATACCCGAGTTTCAAATATATTCTAGCATGAAAGTATTTTAACCATAAAAGAAAATTTATTTTATCAATGGCTATTCTTTTGATATAATAAATAAGGAAGGAGTTTTATAATGTTTTATGGAGAAAAATTACCGTTAATTGTTGTGATATCAGCTTTTTTGATTTTTGCTATATCCGGTTTAATAACAGTTTTAAGTACAACAAGGGGCGGGATAAAAATGGATAAATACCTTTGTGAATTATCTATTCCTTCCGCATACTTTTACAACGACGGCTCTTTCACGTCAAAAGAGTTGTATCCCAGAGAATACATTTACGACAAAAACAATAAAGCCACAGAAATTTGTGCTTATAAAAAAAGAGATTTTGAAGGTAATTTAACCCTTAATAATTACAACGAATGCCAGAATACATATACACAAAAGACAAGAGCAGCTTACGAAGCAAAAGAATGCAAAACTATCGGCAAAAAAATATACACAACAGACAATATGGAATGCAGCGCCCTGTACGTCTGGGGCCAAAATAATCTTGTCAGTGTAAGCTGCGAAGGCGGAACAATTGGACAGAGAAAAGCAGCTATTCAAAAAATTCAATCTAAGTATAAATAAAACTTCACAAAATCTGGCAGCATAACAACATTTGTCTTAAAATTAAATTCTCACAAATTTTTGAATTTAATTTTTAAGAAAGGACTCTATATGGCTGTCAGACCCGTTAGTTTTACATCCCGTTCACAATCTTTTAAAGGATTAATCTATTCACCAGAAGACAATGTTGCAGTAAATACAAAATACATCACCTCGATGAAATCAGTTGAGGTTTTAGATAAAGAAGTTACGGATGTATATCTTACAAATTCAACACATGTGGTATTCAATGCCTCTTTAGAGCAAATGCTTGCAACTTATAACCGTGCGGCAGCTAGCGAAGTTTATACCGTAAAAGTTTTTGACAAACAAAACGATGAAAAAAGCGAAAAAGGCCGCACTAAAAAATCTTCTGGAATTTCAATATAACTAACTGGATATTATAATAATTTTCCGTTAATATCGTAGACCTTTATATCAAGCCCTCTTTGTACTATTTGTTACTACAGCGTTCAGCCAGTACGAATATATTTCAATGAGTGCCTATTTGAGCCATTTTGGCTGCAAATTCCGCATCAAACTCTGACCGGGTTAAAATTTTGTTAGGATTCATTCTAAAAAGATGAAAATCAGGGTTAACACTTTCGAAATCTGATTTAGCCAGTATTTTTGCTATTTCTAAATCCTCTTGAGTCTTGAAAATATTTTTAACACCCTGAGCGTCTAACATACCTTTGTTGTAAGATTCAAACCAGTGGTGATTTTCAACCTGATTCAAAACTCTTTCTTTTACTTCCGGACTGAGATTGTAATTGTCTATAAAAGATTGCGCATACTTTTTGCTTATTGCCGCATGGCCTGTTGTTATGACCTTGCCTTTTTTGCCAAAATCATGAAGAAGTGCAGTCAGTTTTAAGACCTCCTTGCTTTCATCGGACAACGCGGCATAGGCAGGATTTTTCATTGATTTTTGCAAAACCAGCAATGAATGTACATCAACGGAATAAATGTGCGTTCCGTGCTGTACTTTCCCTGTTATCATATTAAATTCGGGAAAGCCCTTTATTATCTCATCAAAAGCATTTTTTACCGAAGTATTCGGGAAGGTTGTTTCATTTTTATAGTAAAAATTTTCTATCAGCTGTTTTATTTTTTGAGATTCGGCAGAATTATCTATTTTTCCGCTTAATACGGGAATACCGTCAATATCGCCGTAACCCTTTTGCAAATTAAATTGTTTAAGTACTTCATCCTGTCTTTTCGGGTCAAGATTTTTTATAACATCGTTTATATCCTGCAAAAATTGATTCCTGCTGTATTTTAGAGGAATACCTCCCTTTGCATACCTGCTGAAATCCAGAGAAAGTATAATTTTATCAATTTCCGGATTTCCGCCTTTTAAAAAGTTCTTGACAAAATCATCGGCATATTTTTTTACATTTTGTATGGAGTTATTTACTGTTGCTGAGGCTGTTTGATTTACTTTGCCGGTATTAACGTTTTGTGTATTTTGCGAGCCTGCGTGCGCGGTTTGCTGTTGAACTTTGTTAGAAGTATTTGCAGCAGCTTTTTTAGACTGATTTAAAAAGTTTTTGAACTTGCCTTTTGTAGCAACATATACCCCCAGAGCCGCAAGTGCGGCAGCAGTAGAAATAAATACTGCTTTTTTCTTTTTATTTGTTTTATTGTGTGATTCGCTATCAGTGCTTTTAGAATCCTGATTATCTATATTCTTGTTTTTAGCTGAAAAATTAAAATCTGTATATATTTTTTTATTATTAACGAAAAATTGCATAAAAAATCCTTGTTCCTACACTTATATTAATAAAAACAAGGATTTTTTTTATTTGCTTAATTTTACAAATTTTTACACTAAGCTTTTACAACGTCTTTGTAAGAACCTTTAAATTTGTCTTCATAAACAGTGTGTAAAAGTTCGTGTGCTTTATGCGACCCCGGAGCTTCAAGATATTCAGCATAAAGTTTCTTGATATCCGGATTGTCATTAGAGCGTCTGTATGTAAGTTCGGAGTCTTCTTTATACAAACCTTGTGCTCTCTTTTCTTTTACATGAGTGTCGTCGCAGCTTCTCGGCTGTCCGCCGCCGTTGATGCAGCCGCCGGGGCAGGCCATAACCTCTAGCATATGGAAGTCGGAAGTCCCGTTTTTGATTTCCTGCAAAGATTTTTCTGCTTCTTTTAAAGTAGAAACAACTCTAACCTTAACTTTTGTGCCTTTGATATCGAGTTCAACATCTTTGCATCTGTGGTTTTTGTCAACACCTCTCATAGATTTAATGTCGATGTCAGACAATGGTTCGCCCGTAACAAACTCGTAAGCCGTACGAACAGCAGCCTCGGCAACACCGCCTGATGCACCGAAGATTGTAGCTGCACCTGAGTACAGCGCAAACGGAGAATCGCCTTCAGCCGGTTCTAAAGACTTGAAGTCGATACCGGCGCTTTTTATCATTTTAGCAAGCTCTTGAGTTGTCAAAACGTAATCTGTTTCGTATTTGCCGTCTTTGCCTAACTGAGAGCGTTTTGCCTCTGCTTTTTTAGCTGTACAGGGCATTATTGAAACGATATTGATGTTTTCTTCGCTAAAGCCTTCAAAGTATTTCGGAACAAGTGTTCTTAATACAGGGGATAACATACCCTGCGGAGATTTGCAGCTTGACAGGTGTTTAAGCATGTCAGGGTGCTGTAATTCCAGATATCTAACCCATGCCGGACAGCAGGAAGTAAACAGCGGAAGATTTTCGCCTTTGCTTAATCTTTCAACAAACTCATGTGCCTCTTCCATAATCGTAAGGTCGGCAGAGAAGTTTGTATCAAATACTAGGTCAAAGCCTATT
The DNA here is from genome assembly GCA_944323685.1 of Candidatus Gastranaerophilales bacterium. Classification (GTDB taxonomy): domain Bacteria; phylum Cyanobacteriota; class Vampirovibrionia; order Gastranaerophilales; family Gastranaerophilaceae; genus Limenecus. The sequence goes on from CALUTJ010000027.1 coordinate 25,076, forward strand.
TCTTTTAACGCTGCATTAACAAGCTTAATTGTGTTTTCACCGGGCTCAAGACCGAATTCTTCACCGATTGCAACACGAACTGACGGTGCAATTTGTGCCAGAACTTTCTTTTGCGGGTCGGTGATTAAGTTCCAAACTTCGTTAACTTCGTTTTTGATAGTCAAAGCGCCTGTCGGGCAAACTGCCTGACACTGTCCGCAGTAAACACAGTCAACTTTTGCAAGAGGTTTGCCTGCAATAGGCTGAACAACTGTTTTTGAACCTCTGTTTGCAAAGCCGAGTACTGAATGCCCCTGAAACTCGCTGCAAGCACGAACACAGGCACCGCAGAGGATGCACTTGTTCGGGTCACGAACGATTGACGGGTTGGAGTCGTCAATAGGAAGGAAGTCTTCTTTGCGTTTTGCAACGTATTTGGAAACATCCTTAATGCCGTATTCTTCTGCATACTGCTGGAGTTCGCACTTACCTGATTTGTCGCAGGTAGTGCATTCTCTGTCATGGTTTGCAAGAAGTAATTCAAGCACTGTTTTTCTGATTCTTCTTGTACGTTCAGTGTTTGTTTTTACTTTAATACCTGCTTCAGGCGGCATTGTACAGGAGGAGTTGATTAAAACTCTTCCGTTGGGGTATTCAACCTCGACAACGCACATTCTGCAAGCGCCGTACTGAGTTAAATCAGGACGGTAGCAGAAGGTAGGCACATTAAAGCCTGCTTTTCTGATTACTTCAAGAAGGTTTGGTTCGTCAGTGAACTCTACCTCTTTTCCGTTAATTATAAGTGTTTTTTTATCGCTCATTTTTTATATTCCTTATACTTTATCTACTTTTTTGCTTGTTCCATCAATCCTAATTTTGTCTGATAGCTTTGAACGGACAAGCATTCAGGCAGGCACCGCATTTGATACATTTAGACTGGTCAATGTGGTGCGGGTTGCGTACAGTACCTTCAATTGCACCGACAGGACAATTTCTTGCACATTTTGTACAGCCTTTGCAGAGTTCTTCCACAATATGGATTGTTTTCATAGCTTCGCAAACACCTGCAGGACATCTCTTGTCTTTGATGTGAGCGATGTATTCATCTCTGAAATATTTTAATGTAGAAAGAACAGGGTTAGGAGCTGTTTTACCAAGCCCGCAAAGAGAACCGTCTTTTACGGCAACGGCAAGTTCTTCAAGGGTTTCAAGGTCTTTCATTTCGCCTTTGCCTTTAACTATTCTTTCTAATATTTTCAACATGTTTTTAGTGCCTTCACGGCAGGGGACGCATTTTCCGCAGGATTCGTTTTGAGTAAAGTTCATAAAGAATCTTGCAACTTCAACGATACAGGTATCTTCGTTCATAACAACAAGACCGCCTGAACCGACCATTGCGCCCGCAGCAATAAGGTTGTCGTAATCCATAGGCAAATCAAGGTGCTCTTCTGTCAAACATCCGCCAGAAGGGCCTCCGATTTGTACGGCTTTAAACTTCTTGCCGCCGCGGATTCCGCCGCCTATGTCAAATACGATTTCTCTTAGAGTTGTACCCATTGGTACTTCAATAAGGCCTGTATTGTTAACTTCGCCTGTAAGTGCAAAAGTTTTTGTGCCTTTTGATTTTTCCGTACCCATTGAGCTGAACCAGTCAGCGCCTTTTAAGATAATGGGGGCAACGTTAGCGAGAGTTTCTACGTTATTAATCAAGGTAGGTCTGCCGAACAAACCTTTGTTTGCAGGAAATGGCGGTTTTGGTCTTGGCATGCCTCTTTCGCCTTCGATAGAGGCAATAAGAGCAGTTTCTTCACCGCAAACAAAAGCGCCTGCACCTTCTTTAATGTGGATTGTGAAGTTAAAATCACTACCCATAATGTTGTTGCCGAGGTAGCCTCTTTTTTCTGCTTCGGCAATAGCAACTCTTAAACGGTGAATTGCCAGAGGATATTCGGCTCTTACATATATATAAGCTTCATCGGCACCAATAGCGTAACCGGCAATAGCCATACCTTCTAAGAGTTTATGCGGGTCGCCTTCCATGACGCTTCTGTCCATAAATGCACCCGGGTCGCCTTCGTCACCGTTGCAGACAACATAGCTTTTTCCGCCGCGATTTGCTGCGGTGAATTTCCATTTTAAACCTGTCGGGAAACCGCCGCCGCCTCTGCCTCGCAAGCCTGATTTTGTGATTTCATCAATAACCCATTGGGAATCACCTTTTTCAAGAACCTTATGTAAAGCCTGATAAGCACCCACAGCAAGTGCCTCATCTAAAGATTCAGCGTTAATTTCGCCGCAGTTAGCGAGTGTTGTACGTGTTTGTTTGGCATAGAAGTTGATTTCTTCATTTTTAAACACGTGTTCGTTTGTTTTAGGGTCAACATAAAGAAGTCTTTCAACAGGTTTGCCTTCTTTAATGTGGCTTTCAACAATTTCTTCAACATCTTCCACGTGAACTTTTACATAAGTAACATCAAGGTCCGGAATTACAACAAGTACGCCCTGTTCACAAAAACCGTGGCAGCCTGTCGGAACTATTGTAACTTTATCCTGATGTGTCATCGGTCTGACATCAGCCCCGAGTTCTTTAAATTTTTCAATAACTTTTAACGAGCCGTTAGCAACGCAGCCGGTACCTGCACAAACAAGTACTCTCAAGCCCTGTGCTTTGATGGCATCTTTAACCTTTTGCTGTTCAGCTTTTATATCAATTAATGTTGCTGTCATTCTACTTGCCCTCTTCTTCATTCATAATGGTAGCGATAACTATTTTTATTGCATCAGCTGTCATTTGCGGATAAACTTTTCCGTTAACAACAACAACCGGAGCCAGACCGCAAGCGCCTAAGCAGCTTACTGTTTCGACAGAGAACAAGCCGTCATCTGAAGTATAAACTCCGTCTTTTAAGTTTAAACACTGGTAAACAGCATTCAAAACAGGCATGGAACCTCTTACGTGGCAAGCAGTTCCGTCGCAGACTTTTATCTCGTATTTACCTTTAGGTTCAAGGCTGAATTGAGCGTAAAATGTAGCTACCCCGTAAACCGTTGCCGGTGACAAACCTTCTATTTTTGTGCCGATGTATGTCATTACATCCAGCGGCAGATAGCGAAATACTTCCTGTACTTTTTGCAATATTGCAATTAAATTTGACTTTTCGTATCCGTAGTTAGCGAGAATCTCATCAACTTTGGAATAGTCAAGTCCTGCGTGAGTCTGTGGGCTCATTAAAATCTCCTTTACAAAAATGTGTTTATTTTACCCTTACTAACAGTCAAAAGACCATCAATCGTGAATTAAATCACTATTACAGGCAATATGATACCGTAAAGTCACTATTTTTTCAAGCAATTTATACCCGAAGTTTTTAGGCAACAAAAAGCGGGTGAACAAGTCACCCGCCTTCTTTTTAATAAAATAACAAACTATTCGTTGATATCTTTTACACTCAAAGCAATTCTGTGTTCTTGCGGTGTAAATTTTTTGATAAGTACTTTAACTTCATCACCGTTTTTGTAAACATCAAACGGATTTGCTTCAGGGTCTTTCATTTCAGCTACAGGCAATAAAGCTTCAACGCCGGGGAATATGTTAATAAAGGCGCCGAATGATGTAACTTTGTTTACTGTACCTGTAATAATTTCGCCTTCTTTAAATTTGTCTTCTATTTCTTCCCACGGGTTGTCACCGATTCTTTTCAAGCTTAAGCTGATTCTTTTGAGGTCTTCGTCAATTTTTAAGACTTTAACTTCCAGTTTTTGACCGAGGGTTAAAACATCAGACGGATGTTTAATTCTCTGCCAGGAGATTTCTGATATAGGAAGCAAGCCGTCAACGCCGTTGATATCAATAAATGCACCGAAATCAGCGATTCTTACTACTTCACCTTCTACAATCTGGTCAACTTCAAGGTTAGAAATAACTTCGTCAACGAGCTGTTCTCTTTGTTCAGCAAGAGCCTGTCTTTGAGAGAGGATAAGTTTGTTTCTCTTAGCATCTGCTTCAAGAACTTTAACTTCGATTTCCTGATTCATAAGGCCGTCAAAAGGCATGCCTGTTCTTAATTGAGATGCAGGGATAAAGCCTCTTAAATCCTGAACTTCGACAATTACACCGCCTTTAACAAGAGAAACAACTTTTGCCATAACAGTTTCGCCTGAAATTTTGGCGTTTTGAAGTGACTGCCAAGCCTGAGCACAAGCAACTCTTTTGAGAGAAAGAAGCATACCTGTTTTTTCGTCTTCATCTTCTTTTAAGATATAAAATTCTTTGCAGTCACCCATTTTGAGTTCATCAACCATAGAAGTCGGGATTTCTCTTACAGGAAGAAATCCTTCTGATTTTGCACCTATATCAACAAGGTAACCGTCATTTTCTTTTTTTACGATTTGGCCTCTTACCACGTCAGCAACGCTGAGTTTTGAGGTAAAAGATTCTTCCAATAATTTTTCAAATTCATCTAATTGAGCTGTTGTCATTTTTTATTTTCCTTTCTGTATATTAGTACTGGTTTAATTTTTCAATAACATTTTCGATAATGGCATCGGGTGTAGACGCACCTGCCGTCACACCGATATTTTGAGCTTTTTTAATTAACTCTTCATAATTTTTAAGTTCCTCGCCTGTTTCAATATGGATAGTGGGTGTAATGCCCGTTAAAATTTCCGCAAGATGCGTTGTATTGGCACTCTTTTTGCTGCCAACAACAACCATAAGGTCTGACTCTTTTGCAAGATTTCTTGCTTCTGACTGTCTTAGAGAAGTTGAAGCGCAAATTGTGTTGAAAACCTTGAGTTCTTTAGCCAGCGGAACAAGATAATCAACAACGGCTTTGAGGTTTTCTATACGCTGTGTAGTTTGCACAACAACCCCTATTTTTTTATGGTCTTTAAGTTCTTTTTCAAAAGGAACAAGCGACTGAACATCAGGTGCAACAATAATTTTATCGCCGTGTGTCTGGGCGTTGGCTTTGATAGCGCACACTTCAGGATGTTCCGGCTTGCCTACAATAACTAGCATAAAACCTTCCTGTACAAGTTGTATAGCCTTTTGCTGAACCTTTTTAACGTCAGGACAGGTCAAATCAACAGTTTCGTAACCTTTTTGTTTTATGGCTTCAAAAACATCAGGAGATGCGCCGTGGCTTCTTACAACACAAATACCTGTTTTATCCCCGGGCAATTCGTCAACTGTATGTATGCCAAGCTGAGAAAGTTCATTGATAACATGCGAATTGTGAATCAATTCGCCAAGAACAAAAATCTCTTTATCATTATTTTCGGCTTTAAGCTTTTTAGTAGTTAAAACGGCCCTTTTTACGCCGTAGCAAAAACCTGCATGTTTTGCGAGTTTTATGTTTTTTTTCAAACGTTGATACGTCCAATCTTTAAGACTCACCGCAAAAACGGTGGTAAATTGTTTATATCATGAACATTTTTTTTATACAAGGCATACCAATCTAATCTAGTGTCGCAGTTGCCGCCTCGAGCCTTCGAGCCGTCACTGCTCACCTTTGCCTTCTTTTTCGGCTGA
>CALUTJ010000028.1 GCA_944323685.1 Candidatus Gastranaerophilales bacterium
CATTGTTCACATAGTGAAGCCATTTTTCAGGCTTCACCACAGTTCAGCCGAAAAAGAAGGCAAAGGTGAGCAGTGAGGGCTCAAAGGCTCGAGGCGCAACTGTGACACTAGATTAGATAAGAGGTTTGTAAATCGTATGAACAAATATTTACTGGAAATAGGAACGGAAGAATTACCTTATAAGTTTGTAAGCAGCGGAATATTGCAGCTAAAAAGCGCATTTGAAAAATTGTTGAACGAAAATCAGATAAAATTTTCGGGTATAAAATATTTTTCTACCCCGAGGCGTCTGACTTTAATTATAGAAGGTTTTGAAGAAAAACAGCCTGATACGGTTAAAACGGTTAAAGGCCCTATTTTAAATATCGCATACGATGAAAACGGAAATCTCTCAAAAGCCGGACAGGGCTTTGCTAAGAAAAACGGCGTTGACGAATCTGCTTTGTATAAAGAAGACAATTACGTCTGGGCAAAAATCGAACAAAAAGGCAAAGATATCAAAGATATCCTTTGTGAGAATGTTGAAAAAATTGTTTTAAAAATGCAGGGGCCTTATTTTATGCGCTGGGCTGACCTTGACGTAAAATTCCAGCGTCCGATAAGATGGGTGGTTTCCTTATTGAATGACGATGAGCTTAAAATAAAAATTGCTGATGTCGAATCTTCAAGATATTCAAGAGGTCACAGATTTAAGTCCGATAAAGTTGAGATTAAAAATCCTGATTCATACGAGCAGGCTCTTTATGGAAACAACGTAATAGCTGATTCCGAAAAAAGAAAACAACGCATTGTGCAAACGGCAAAAGAAGAAGCTAAAAAAATCGGCGCGGAAGTCTACTTTGACGATGACCTGCTTGAAGAAGTCACAAACATCTGCGAATGGCCGGTGCCGGTAATTTGCGGATTTGATGAAAAATACTTAAGTATTCCTGAAAAAGTTACCGTAACGGTTATGGCCGTGCATCAGAGATACTTCCCTCTGTATAAGGACGGAAAGCTCTTAAACAGATTTATTACGATTACAAACTATATCGGCTCAAATTTTGATAATATCAAAGCAGGCAACGAAAGAGTTGTTGTTGCAAGATTGGACGATGCTATTTTCTTCTTTAACGAAGATACAAAAGTGCCTTTTGAAAGTTATGTTGAAAAATTAAAAGGTATAACCTTCCAGAAGGGTATGGGCTCAGTTTATGACAAAACACAGCGCATTATAAAATTGTCACAGTATCTTGCTCAAAAAACAAATGCACCTTTAGATACTGTGCAAAGAACTGCTCTGCTTTGCAAAGCTGACCTTGTAACAAGCCTTGTGTTTGAATTTACCGAGCTGCAAGGTTTTATCGGTTCAGATTATGCCTTTAACGCCGGCGAGAAAAAAGAAGTTGTACAGGGGATTAAAGAACATTATTACCCTCTCGGCGCTGATTCGGAACTTGCGTCCGGCATAGAAGGACAGCTTGTTGGTATCGCTGATAAAATTGATACAATTGTGGCCGTGTTTGCCGAAGGTAAAAAACCTACAGGTTCTGCCGACCCTCTCGGGGTAAGAAGAGCAACGCTCGGTATTATTAAGACGGTTATTCAAAAAGCGTTAAATATAGATTTGTTAGAACTTATCAATATGTCGATTGATTTGATGCCGGTTGAAATTGCTGATAAAAAAGCTTTGTTCAACGATGTAAAAACTTTCTTTGAACAGCGTTTGAATATTTACTATACTGAAAAATTCAGACACGATGTTGTAGATGCCTGCATAGCCGGAGGAAATTCGCTTTCAGACTTAAAAGACTTTGCGCTCAGAATTGAATTTATAAACGAAAAAATACAAACTCCGGAGTTTGTAAAACTCAACGAGGCGGCAAACAGGATTATAAGAATCGTTAAAGACTATAAATCCGAACAATTGCCCGATGAGGCATTATTTAACTGCCCGCAGGAAAAACAGTTGAGGGATTGCACTTCTTCAATAAATATTGATAAATTAAGTTATAAAGAAATTTTTGCAGAGTTATCGAAGACGGTAAACGCAATTGATGACTTCTTTGAAAAAGTTCTTGTAATGGATAAAGACGAGAAAGTTAAACAAAATAGACTCAATCTGCTTTATTCCGTCAAAAGGAAATTCGATAAAATTGCTGATTTCTCAAAGTTTGTAATTTAATAAATAGGAATTTATGCAGTATATAAAAATTTTTGCAGGCATATTACTTGTAATATGCCTGATTTTAAACATAAATTTCAGCGCGCTGAAAGATTTTGTCATCGAAAGAATGGCAATAAGAAATGAAATAGAGGCCTCATCGCCTCTGGGACTTTTTGTCGAAGACTACAGGGGTAAAGTCAAAATAGTTGATGTACTTAATTACACACCTGCAATGAACGCAGGCCTTGAGCCCGGGGACCGGATTCTTAAGGTGAACGGAGTAAAGGTCGAAAATGTGTCTGATTTTTTTGAGACGATGGAAAGCATAAATCTTGAGCGTCCCATAAAATTTTTGGTCTACCGTGTTGATAGTTGTTCTACTTTCCCCGTTGAAATAAAAGCCTTTGAGTGCGGTTGTAAATAAAAATTAATTTTTTTATTGCATTTGTGCTATGTTGTTGGTATAAAATTAACTGCACCCAGTGCAAATGGTAGATTAGTGATGAAAAAGGAGAATCAATGGGATTACCTAAAGTAGCATATTTTTCAATGGAAATTGCATTAGACCAATCATTGAGCACTTATTCAGGCGGTTTAGGCTTTTTGGCAGGTTCGCACATGCTTTCTGCCGGTTACTTGCAGCTGCCAATGGTCGGCGTAACCATGTTATGGTCTTTCGGCTATTACAATCAAAGAATTAACGAAGAAGGCAACGTAGAAGTTGCATATATAAGAAAACACTACGACTTTTTACAGGAAGTTGATGCACAGGTTACACTTGATATCTTTGGTGAAAAAGTTATCGTTAAAGCTTTCCGTGTAGACCCTGATTTATTCGGCTCTTGCCCTGTTTACCTGTTGACAACTGATGTTGACGGTAACTCTGACTGGGCTCGTTCAATTTCTCACAAACTTTATGACGGAAACGAAAAAATCAGAATCGCACAGGAAGTTGTTCTCGGTATCGGCGGTGTAAGACTGTTGCAGGCAATCAAATATGACTTTGAATGTGTTCACATGAACGAAGGTCATGCTCTTCCTGCTGCATTTGAATTGTTAAGACAAAACAACGGCGATCTTGAAAAAACAAAAAGACAGGTTGTATTCACTACTCACACACCTGTTGCAGCCGGTAACGAAGTTCACTGGGTTGATACGCTTATGGAAGGCGGCTTCTTTGCAGGCTGCTCAAGAGAAAGAGCTATCGAACTCGGCGGCGACCACTTCTCATTAACCGTTGCTGCATTGAGAATGAGCCGTATCGCTAACGCAGTATCTCAATTGCACGGTCTTGTTTCTAACAAAATGTGGAACTGGGTTGAAGGCAGATGCCCGATTAGAGCTATCACTAACGCTGTTAACCTCCACTACTGGCAAGATCCGAGAATGGCTAACGCAAAAACTCTGCAAGAGTTGTTAGACGCTAAGATTGAAATGAAAAAAGAAGTATTCAGCTTTATCGCTAATGCTACAGGTAAAAGATTTGACCCTAACGTTTTGACCATTACATGGGCAAGAAGATTCGCCGATTACAAACGTGCATGGCTTATCTTTATGGATATGGACAGAATCTTAAAACTGTTAAATGCCGACAAAGTTCAATTAATCTTTGCAGGTAAATTCCACCCGGATGATGCTAACGGACGTGAAATGTTCAACAACATTTTGCACAAATCTTACAACATCAAAAACGTTGCAGTACTTGCAGGTTATGAACTCGAACTGAGTGCAAAATTAAAAAGAGCTACTGATGTTTGGTTAAATACACCTATCAGACCTCTCGAAGCTTCAGGTACTTCAGGCATGTCCGCTAATGCTAACGGTGCATTACACCTTTCTATCTACGACGGTTGGGCTGTAGAAGGCACATTCCCCGGCATTAACGGTTATACTGTTGAATATCCGGGTCTTGATGACGATATTCCGTGGGAAGAAAGACACTGGAAAGACCACGATTGCATCATGGATATCATCGAAAATCAAATCATTCCTACTTACTATGACAACAAAATGGAATGGGCAAGAATGATGAGACAGGCAATCAGAACTTCTGAAGCTTACTTCAACTCTGACAGAATGGTTATAGAATACTTTAACAGAATCTATAAACCTATCGCTCACGAAAGTCCTAAAGAAGGCGGTTTGAATACAAACGCTTCCGATATGACGGTTGATCCTTCTCAAAAAGAAGCACCTAATATGGATGCCTGGACTTATTCAAATATCAAGTAAGTAATAAGCTTATATAAAATACCTCCGCAGCTTGCGGGGGTATTTTTGTTTTCAGGATAACAAACTCAAACAAACTATGGATAAAATTTCTTTAGCATAGATAATATAAACAGACGAAATTTTATTACGGGAGAAAAACTATGACAGATAATAAAAGAGTGCTGTTATGTATCATGGACGGCTGGGGAATAGCTCAGAACTCACCGAAAGATGCTACAAAAACAGCAAAAACACCAAATTTTGACAAACTAAAAAAAGAAGAAGTTTATACTCAAATTAATGCCTCTGGCGAATACGTCGGCTTGCCTGACGGACAGATGGGCAACTCCGAGGTCGGCCACCTTAACCTCGGTGCCGGCAGAATCGTTTATCAAGATTTAACAAGAATAAACAAAGAAATCAGAGAAGGTAAATTTTTTGAGAACAAAGAGTTCAAAGCTGCGATTGAACATGTCAAAAAGAATGATTCTTCGCTTCATCTTTACGGTCTTGTTTCAACAGGCGGGGTGCACAGCTCATTTGACCATTTAAAAGCTTTAATTAAAATGGCAGCCGACAACGGACTTAAAAGAGTGTATGTTCACGCTTTCTTAGACGGAAGAGATACTCCGCCTAAAAGCGCTGTAGAATTTCTTGCAGAACTCGAAGCCGAATTGAAAAAATACAATCTTCCTCAAATTGCTACAATATCAGGCAGATACTGGGCAATGGACAGAGATAACAGATGGGAAAGAGTTGAAAAAGCTTACAATGCACTGCTGCTCGGTGAAGGTGAAAAAGCAGCAAATTCCGATGAGGCAATAAAAGCTTCTTACGAAAAAGAAGTAACTGACGAATTTGTAGAACCGACAATTACAAATGCAGACGCTGATTCGAGAATCAAAGACAATGACGCAATCATTTTCTTTAATTACAGACCTGACAGAGCACGTGAAATTACCCGTGCAATGACATTTGAAGAATTCTCCGGCTTTGAAAGAAAAGCTGTTAGAAAAAATCTCTACTATGTCTGCATGGCTCAGTATGATGAAACATTCCCTCTGCCGATTGCTTACCCGCCGGAAAAACTTACAAACATCCTTGGCGATGTGCTTGATGCAAACGGAGTTAAACAGTTCAGAACAGCAGAAACCGAAAAATATGCGCACATTACGTTCTTCTTTAACGGCGGCGAAGAAAAATCCGGTAAATTAGAAACAAGAGCACTTGTGGCATCTCCTAAGGTTGCTACATATGACCTGCAGCCGGAAATGAGTGCACCTCAGGTTTGTGAAAACGTATTAAAAGCACTTGATGATCCGCAGTACGGATTTATTCTTGTAAACTTTGCAAACCCTGATATGGTCGGTCATACAGGTGTGTTTGAAGCAGCTGTTAAAGCCTGTGAAACAGTCGATACCTGCGTTGGTAAAATTGCTCAAAAAGCAAAAGAAAATAACGTAATTATGCTCTTAACGGCAGACCACGGAAACTCGGAGTATATGGAAGACGAACAAACACACACACCTTTCACTGCCCACACAACAAACCCTGTTCCGTTTATTTTAATCAACGGCAGCGGAAAATATATGCTTAAGGATACCGGTGCATTATGTGATGTTGCACCGACTGTTCTTCAGTTGTTAGGAATCAAACAACCGGCAGAAATGACCGGACACAGTTTAATAAAATAGCCTGCACGGGTAATAGCCCCGCGGACTGAAATGTTAATAATTGTAAATATAACACCTAAAAAGCGTCAAAATAAAAAATTGACGCTTTTTAGACCCGATAGACACTTACTTAAACCATACAAACTCAAAAGGAGAAAAAAATGAGAATCAACAGAGAAGCAGCTGCACAAATTATAAACAGAATACCGGCTGATTTAAGAAATGCTGCCAGAGCAGAAAGAAAAGCAATTGCAAAAGATGTAAAAAAAGATCCTGTAGCTACAGCATACAGAGCTGCACACGGATATTATAACAGCGTAAATGATTTTAAATACAATCAGGAACTTATTAAAGTTAAAGAACAAATCGCTAAAGAACAATATTCAAAAAATAATCCTGTTATCAAAGCAAGCACTATTTTTGGTTAATTCATAATATTTGTTAAACTTTGTAAATTTAATAAAGAAAAGCGTCAATTTTTGAAGTTGGCGCTTTTTTTATAAAGAACAACGTGTGAAGGGCACCTTTTCAGGTCAAAAGGAGTTTACAATGCCGAGTTTAAACAATGTGTCATTTTACATCCCCTCGGGGGCAGAGGTGGAACAAGCTGCTCTTAAAGCTATGGAAAGTATAGATAAGCAGCTCAAAAAATTGCCGCCTCTAAAAAAGCCTGCAAGCGCAGCAGACAATTTCCCCGGGCTTTATGATGACCCCGCTGCTTTTAAAGTCCATGTTTTAGGTCAAAGAAGCCCGCAGTACAAGTCCATTATCAGACATCTTGATACGGCACGCGCAATTAATGTGTACAAAAATGCAGGCTAAAATTTTGTCAGGTTGTCAAACAGCTCTTAACAACGGTTTTTAGCGCTATCAATTTGATTTAAGAAGTTTATAATTCCCTGAAGAGAATTATCTTCTTTTGCCGGTTTTAAGAGAATAGCATCAATTTTCTTTTCATCAAGGGCCTGCATAATTCTGGCAATTTTATCGTAGCGTGCTCTGTATGAACGAAGCTCCAGATATTTTTCATATGCTGTAGGATTTTCGTATTTAAGCTTGAGTTCCAGAAAATGTTCCCAGGCCCCGCATTTGACACCGCAAATTCTCGGTTTTACTCCGTTTTGGCTGCATAGTTTAAGATATTTTTGCCGCCAGCCCTCAGGAGTTTCCTGTTTGGCTGTTTTTGCAGGTTCAGGATTGAATATATTGTAGCGCTGTTCGGAAATTATTTTGCCTTTTTTGTCACGTATTGTGACTGTTTTTTCCAGTTTTGTTGTTATTGAAATTTGGGTATTTCCGTTTTTTAATCGTTCAATAAGCTTTATTGTTTTGTCATCGGTATTTATTATTTCTCTTCGGATTAGTTTATATTTTCCGGTTTTATCTTTCAGAGCCATTTTTGTGACCATGTTGCCGTAATAATCATTTATTGTTGTAACTTTTATGTTGTCATCAAAAATGTTTGAAATTCTTTTATCAAATGTTTCTGTTTCTATAAGGCCTATTTTTTTGTCCGCAAGATAATATTTTTTTATAAACGAGTTGTCTTTGTTGTGCTCTATTGTGCATTTGTAACTTTTGCCGTTATTGAGTTTTACAAATGAAGTTGTATGTTCAATTATGCGTGCTCTTTCGGATTTCTTTGCTGCCCTGTGAGCCTTTTTGGCAGCTTTTTTTACGGCTTTTAATTCTTCAGAGGCAGTTCCGGCAAAAGCTGTTTGTGTTTGTGCGCTTTTAGTGTTTTTGGAACGGTTGAGAATGCTTTTTAAAGATTCTTTAGAAGGAATCAGTTTTTTGCCGTTTCTGGCGGCAAGCGCAGCCAGAGTAACAGCGCCTGTCAGCGCAAGTGTTGAGAAAATAACTATGGCTGTTATGTTTTTTGATTCTTTGTTTTTCAAAGCAGGTTGTGTATGATTTTTTGCTTTAAATGCCGGATAATTTTGTACTGTCAGGGGACTAATTGAATATATTTTTGACATGACCTTCAACTTTCTTTTTAATTTATTGTGGATAAAAAACAAACAAAAATTTTTTTGCTATTGATTATTTATTCGCAAAAAATCTTATAAACCGTATTTATTAGATATATATGATTTTAACGTTATTTAACAATAAGTGTACTTTGTACTTTTCAAATATAAAAAGATGTGTTAAGATTTTTTATACAAACTTTTAAAATACGGGCAATTTTTTCTCGCCGGATGTTTTTATATATATGTGAAGGTGATTAAAAAAAATTGTGTGTGAAAGGAAGTAATCTTAATGTTGAAATTTATCAGTAATTTGATTGATTCTGTTCTTTTGGGACTTTATGAGTTAGCTCCTGTTTATATCACTGTTGAAAGTGACAATTATTCAAGAAAATAAGTATTCTTTTTCTGTATACTTCAAGTAATGTGTTTAAAATTCCTTTTTAAGGTTTCACATTTGTTTAAATTTTATGGTAAAATAATACCGTGAATTAAAGCAAATTCGGGGACTTTTATGGATAGCAATTTAAACGTATTACTCATTGATTCTGATGAAAACTCAAGAAGTGTAATAAAAGCGTATCTTTCGCAGGTTGATTCAGACGGGGAAGGCATTGGCATCGCCGCAGAGTTCTCGGATTTTGATGCCGGTTTTGAGCTTGCTTCAAAATCGGGCAGATGTGTTGTCATTGTTGATATTTCAGAAAATCCCGAGAGAGTTATTAACGATATAAAAAACTTGAAGTCACAAAACAAAGAGGCTTTTGTTGTTGTTTTATCAAACAGAGCTTCTGCGGACGTGATAATAAAAACAATGAGAGCCGGAGCCAAAGAGTTTGTTTCCAAACCTGTTATTAAAACGGAATTTTTAGAAATCTTTAGAGAACTTCTTAAAGATATCAATTCTAAAGAAGAAAAAGACAGCTGTAAGATTATCTCAACTTTTTCAAACAAAGGCGGAATAGGCAAAACCTCTGTTGCCGTTAATCTTGCTGTTGAGCTTGCTCAAATGTCCAAAGAAAAAGTTGCGCTTATTGACTTAAACCTTCAATTAGGCGATGTAGCCACATTTTTGGATATGACTCCGCCTTTTGCAATGGATTATATTGCTGATAACATAGGCAGTCTTGATAACGAAGAGCTTTTAAAAACTATGACCCGTTATAAAAATACCACTCTTTACGTTATTGCTGATCCGTTAAATATTGATAAATCTCAGGATATAACGGCAGAACAAATAAGAAATATTTTAACGGCATTAAAAAAGACTTTTTCTTATATAGTTATTGATATCGGTACAAATATCGATTCCAAAACAATTACCGCGCTGGATATGAGTGATTTGATACTTTTGATAGCAATAGTTAACCTGCCGGCGATAAGAAGCACACAAAGATGTATGGAGCTTTTTGACAGGCTTGGCTACGGTGCGGATAAAATAAAACTTGTCTTAAATCGTTATATGGAAAACGAGGATATCAAAACCTCTGATATAGAAGAAGTTGTTAAACAAAAAGTTTACTGGAAAATACCGAACAATTATCTTATAATGATGTCTGCCATCAATAAAGGTGTACCGGTTAATGAAATCAATCCGGATTCCAATGTGGCAGTAAACTATAAAGAGTTTGCGTCCAAAGTTTCCGATTATTTGATAACGCAAAAATTGAACAAAAGTTATAACAGAGAAGTAAGAATATAGTTGGAGAGAGAACATTGTCTTTAAAAGATAGAATTAAAAACAAAAAAAGTGCAGTCTTTTCTTCCGAAGAGGGAGAGTACAAAATTTCAATAACAAAACTGGCAAGAGCTGCCGCAAAAGTAAAAAATCCGGCTGATTTGGGCAACATTGTGAAAGAATTTTCAAGATTTTTAAACGCAATGGAGGCAAAAGATGCTCAGTTAATTTTCAGAGGTAACTTTGATCTGGGACAAAGAACCCTTTTAAATTGCGTTCTGGCGAATTTTATAGACGATGGAATGTACGATGAAGAGGACGGAGACACAGAGACAGCTGCTCCGTCAAAACTGGTCAGAAAAAGAAAATCCGTAAAAGAACGTCTTGAAGAAGATATTGATGATTAAAACGGTGTTTTAACATAAAAAGGGCTTGATTTTTGAATCAAGCCTTTTTTATTTATCCTGTTAAATTTTAAAATAAATTGTCAAAAAAAATATGTTTGTGTTAACATAAACTTTGCAATGCATCTATTTTACTGTTTACAGTATTAATTTTTGTAAAATTTCATTCTTTCATAATCAGGAGAGATAACAAAAATTTTTTTCAGGAATTTTACAATGTATGTGACTGCATAAAGACAAGAGAAAGTATTAAATAAAGGACAAATTATGGCATCAATCAGGAAAATTACGCCGCTAAATTCAGACTCTAAAATTTCTGACAAAGGCAAACTTCAAAACAATAAAACACATATCGCACAATTAAACGCATCCAATCCGCAGCTTTTGCAAAATTTTCTTGATTTAATTGCCCATAATAATAAATCAGTAATATCTTTCGGATATGCTCCGACACAACACGGTACAAAAGATAAACAGTTCGTCCCGTATATTCCGATGACACAATGGCTTGTAAAACCATACGGACAAGATTTTGATGTTGATACCTTTGCCCCTACATTGTCGGATTACGCAAAAAATAAAATTTTAAACGAGGCTTCATCAAGAATCAACGGCACACGCCCATGGCCAAAGCTTGACAGCATAAATGCCTGGATGGTTACGGCAGAAACCGATGAATTTAAGTCAGACGGCGGTCTTGGTAAAGTTGCGGACGATTTGCCAAACAGTTTTAATAAAAGATTCAACAAAGACAAAGAAAACTATATGTCAGTTGTTACTCCGATGTATGTAAACAATAAGGAGTACAGACTTGAGTACGACGATGACAAAGATAAGTATATCTATCACTACGGCAAACGCGGTGATAAACAAATTGAAGTCAAATATAAAGGCAAAATAAACGTACCGATATATGTTGGTGCTCCGCACAATACACGTCTTAAAGATATAGATGTAAGAATCTTTACGACAGAACTTCAACCTGACAAACCCAAACCGACACAGCACATCTTTTTGGAGATTCCAGAATACGGTGATGATGCCAACGGCAATTTTACAACTTTTAACCAGTTTTTTAATATCTTAGATCGTGACAGAAAAGCCACTAACAACAACACTCCTTATGCAAATTCGGAATTTTCAGACCCTGTTTATCGTATGGCTTTCTTCTCCAAAGGTGTTTATGAATTGATGAAAAGTGTAAAAGAAGGCGATATGCAGGGTATAGAAGCTCCTAACGTTGTGCTGCTCAACGATTGGCACGCAGGTGCTCTTGCTGCAATGATGCACTATACAGCTAACGCAGAAGCTGACACCGGCGCAATTTCAAAAGAAACAGGCAAATATTTTGACGAAACTCCTACAATTTATATTGCCCACAACTGCGAGCACCACGGCGCAACGGACGGAAATGATTATTGCAGGACAAATATCTTCGGTACCCTGTTCGGCGCATACGGCGCGGAAATTCTGCCTAATGCAAAAAGCTGGAATGAAGCGTTTACGGAAGACAAAAACGCACTTATGCACTACACAAACTTTGACTCCCTAAAAACAGGTATGTCGCTTGTTGACAGGGTTGTTCCAGTGTCTGAGCACTACAGCGAAGAACTGGTTAACTCAAACGTCAAAGCAAACGGTTTGATGAATCTGTTAAAAGCCCGTCACTACGGCCCCGGACATACTCTTACTCCGATTACAAACGGATATTCAAAATCTTTAATTATACCGAACAAAAAGAATATGGATGCACTTGTTGAGTCTACAAAGAAAGATATGACACTCGACAATCCTGATGCACCTAAAATTGATTTTTCGGAATTCAAGTTAAAACCGTATGACGGCGACTCTCTTGATGTTAAGGTTAAGAATAAAAATTTAATTATGAATGTGTTTAAACAACTCATCGAAAGAGAAAAGCAGCTCGGCTATGACGAAGATACAAAACCGACAAGAAGGTATATGATTTTTGAAGCCGACAGAACCGACATCAAAGAAAATGATTTTACAAATACTCCGGTTATTGCTTACTCTGGCCGTGTTGATGCACAAAAAGGCGTAGATTCCATATTTAAAGAAGCAATGTGGAAGTTTGCTGAACACAACAAGAATACTCCCGAAGAAAAACTTCCGGTATTTATTCTGGGCGGTGCAATCACTCAGAAAGGCGCATACGACAAACTTAAAGAGTTTAAGTATTATATGACCGAATACTATCCGAATGTCGGTAAGAGAATTATACTTGTACACGATTTTCTCAACACAAACCTTGTTGCTACCGCTGCCGATATGTTCCTTGTACCTTCAGTGTTTGAACCTTGCGGTCTGACCCAGCTTGAGGCAATGGCAAAAGGTGCTCTTCCTCTTGCTGCTTCAACAGGCGGACTTGTGGACACAATCAAAGATAACGTAGACGGTTTCAGAACAAAAGCCTTCTATGACGAGGTCGGTGATAGAAAACTTCTCTACGGCGGAGGGTATTCAAATAATTATGACGCTTTCTGCGAAGTTCTTGAAAGAGGCCTTGATACTTATTACAACAATCCTGCCAGATTCAAGGAAATGCAAAAAGCAGCAATGTCAAACGACTTTAGCTGGGATAGAGAAGGCGGCGCTATCGATAAATATATTAACCTTATGAGAACAGGCCGCGTACAATAACAAGGTTGTTAAGGTTCGTCCCGTTGTACGTATAAAATTTTGGATTTTGCTTTTCTTCATGTAACAATGATGTATATCAATTTACACAATACGGAAGCTGAAAAATGATAACAACCCAAAATTTGACAGTACGATTCGGGTCGCAAACCCTTTTTGAAAACGTTAATATAAAATTTGTTCCGGGACATTGCTACGGCGTTATCGGTGCGAACGGTGCCGGTAAGTCCACATTGCTGAGAGTTATTGCCGGTGATGTAGAACCTACTTCCGGCGAAGTACATATACAGAAAGGCATGAGAATAGCGGTCTTAAAACAAGACCACTTTGCCTATGACTCTTATCCTGTGATTGATACCGTAATTATGGGGCACAAACGCCTTTATGACATTATGAAGGAGAAGGAAGCTCTTTATTCAAAAGAAGACTTCACGGACGAAGACGGTATAAAAGTTTCGGAACTTGAAACGGAATTTGCGCAGCTTGACGGCTGGCAGGCAGAATCTCAGGCCGCAACGCTGCTTAATGATCTCGGGATTGATAATTCCAAACACTACGAACTTATGAGCGAACTTTCGGGCAGCGAAAAGGTACGCGTGCTGCTTGCTCAGGCGCTGTTTGGAAATCCTGATATTCTTCTGCTTGATGAACCGACAAACCACCTTGATATTAATACTATCAAATGGCTGGAGGAATTTTTAATAAATTTTCAAAATACGGTAATTGTCGTTTCGCACGACAGAAATTTTCTCGATAAAGTGTGTACCCATATTGCGGATATTGACTATTGCAATATTCAGCTCTACACGGGGAATTATTCCTTCTGGGCACAGGCAAGCCAGTTGATACAAAAACAAAAAGAAGAACAAAACAGAAAGACAGAAGAAAAGATTGAAGAATTGAAAGCTTTTATTGCAAGGTTCAGCGCAAATGCTTCTAAGGCAGCACAGGCTACTTCAAGAAAAAATATGCTTGATAAATTAACATTAGAAGATATTAAACCTTCATCAAGAAAATTCCCCCGTATACGTTTTAATTACAAGAAAATACCTGGTAAGGATGTTTTGCATATAGAAAGATTGAATAAGTCACTGGATGGCGAGCTTTTGATAAAGAATTTTTCACTCGATGTATATCAGGGCAATAAAATTGCATTCTTAAGCCGTGACCCGATGGTTGTAACTGCGCTTTTTCAAATTCTTGCAGGAGAACTCGAGCCGGATTCCGGTAAAGTTGAATGGGGTGTTACGGCAACGCGCTCTTATTTCCCGAAAGACAACAATGCTTACTTTGACACTACTGTAAGCCTTATTGACTGGCTCAGACAATACTCTGACGAGCAGCACATAAGCTACATCAGAGGTTATCTGGGCAGAATGCTTTTTAGCGGAGAGGAATCCGAAAAAAGCGCAAACGTACTTTCCGGTGGTGAAAGAGTACGCTGTATGCTTGCAAAAATGATGGTAGCGGAGTCGAATGTCCTTATTTTCGATGAGCCGACCAACCACCTTGATTTGGAGGCAATTACCGCATTAAATAACTCTTTAATTGATTTTAACGGTACTGTCTTGTTCACTTCACAGGATCACGAGTTTATACAAACCGTTGCGGACAGAATTGTTGAAATTTCACCAAACGGATGGATTGAGTCGTATTATAAATACGAAGAATATATGTTTAATCCTGAGATTAAAAAACGCCGCGAGCTTTTGTACAGGGAAAATGCGAAAAAATAAATTTTCCTTTTCCCGATAAAGCAGACAATTTTGTGATATAATCGATACGGTTATACAGATACATTGTTTTAAAAAGATATTTAAAACGTAGAAATAAGGGTTACTATGGACGTTATAATTCACGGAGTTTTGACACTGCTTAATTTGTGCCTGATTGTGGGCTGCTGCGTTGTGTTTACAAATGCGGTTGAACATATGGGTAAACTTTATAAACTGAATGAGGGCGCTGTCGGAAGCATTCTTGCTGCAGTGGGTACGGCTTTGCCGGAAACTATTGTTCCGCTCGTTGCAATTTTGGGTGCTTATATTGCGCATACCGATGTCAGTGTAGGCAAAGAAATCGGCATAGGCGCCATACTCGGGGCTCCGTTTTTACTTTCGACGCTTGCAATGTTTGTGACAGGTGTTGCCGTGCTTGTCTTCTGGAAAGCAGGCAAACGAGAACATGCTATGAATGCACATTACGAAGTAATGTTCAGGGATTTAAAATTTTTCTTCATAAGCTATACAATTGCAATTGCCGCAGCTTTTGTGCCGTTTAAATGGGGCAAAGTCTTCTGCGCTGTTGCATTGCTGGCTTATTATATTCTGTACGTTTTTAGAACCCTTAACTGTGCACACAGCGAAGGTATGGAAGGAGAAGAGCTCGAGGAGCTGCTGTTTACAAGATTTTTGAAAAAATATAATAAAATCGTAGTCTGGCTCCAGATAGTTGTTTCTATCGGTTTTCTTATTTGGTTTGCACACCTTTTTGTCGGGCAGATACAGTTCTTTGCAAAACTGTTCAGCATAAATCCGCTTGTCTTAAGCCTTATTCTTGCACCTATCGCAACCGAACTGCCCGAGAAATTCAACAGTGTGCTGTGGGTAAGCCAGAGCAAAGACACTCTCGCTTTGGGAAACATTACGGGGGCTATGGTATTTCAAAGCTGTATACCGACAGCAATCGGTATACTTTTAACACCGTGGGTGTTCGGTATGGAATCTTTGATAAACATTGTGCTTGTTTATCTTTCCACGGTAATTTTGTTTATCAACCTTTATCGCGATAAAGCCTTTAGCCCTCATATTTTGATAACCTGCGGCGCGTTTTATTTAATTTATCTGGTTTATATATTCTGGAAGGTTATATAAAAATTTATTCGCAAACGTGCTCTAATGCCATTTTTACAATGGTTTGTACGTGCTCATCGTTCAGAGAATAATAGACGTTTTTTCCCCTTTTTTGCGAACGAACAAGCTTGGCTGTGCGCAGAACTTTCAGCTGGTGAGATACGGCTGATTTTGTCATATCAAGAATTGCAGCAAGCTCGCCCACGCAAAGCTCACTTTCTTCAAGCGCCCACAAAAGCTGAATTCTCGTGCTGTCACCCATTACCTTAAAAAAGTCCGACAGGTCGTATAAAAGTTCTTTTTTGGGCATATCGGGCTTTATTTTGTTGACTAAATCGATATTTATTGCTTCAATATCCGTTTTTTTGTTTTCCATAGACACAAACTCCGATTGAAACGGTTATAGTTATATTATATATGAACAATTGTTCAATTGTCAAAGTTTTGTAAACATTGTTTTCTTAGACACTTGACAGTTGAATAATTATTCAACTATAATAATGATATAGTTGAACAAGTATTCAAATGAAATGAGGCGTTTATGTGTGAACATCACGACCACTGCCACGGGCACGAACATGAGCATAAAAATCAAAAAATTTTGTTAATCAGAATAGTTATCGCAGTAATAATTCTCATTGCCGGCATGGTTTTACAACCACAGGGCTGGCTGAGATTCTTTGTTTTTCTCGCTGCTTATCTGCTCGCAGGCGCTGATGTCTTGTTTAGAGCCGCAAAAAATATATTTAACGGCGATGTCTTTGACGAAAATTTTCTTATGGGGTTAGCTACACTCGGAGCTATTGCAATAAAAGAATACCCCGAAGCCGTTATGGTTATGGTGTTGTATCAGATTGGCGAATATTTCCAGCACAACGCAGTTGAAAAATCTCGTAAATCAATCAAATCGCTAATGGATATCCGTCCTGATTATGCAAACATAGAAAACGCTACCGCTCTTGTAAAAGTTGCACCGTCTGAAGTACATATAAACGACATTATTGTTGTAAAAACAGGCGAAAAAATTCCGCTCGACGGGGTTGTAACAGAAGGAAACGCCCTTGTTGACACATCTGCTTTAACGGGAGAATCCGTTCCTTTGTGTGTAAAATCAGGTGACAGCGTGCTGAGCGGTTGTATAAATACAGACGGTTTTTTAAAAATCCGTGTCACAAAAGAATTCGGGGAATCTACCGTATCAAAAATACTGGAACTTGTGGAACATGCAAGCTCTAAAAAAACAAAAACAGAAAACTTTATAACAAAATTTGCAAAATATTACACTCCGGCTGTAGTAGTGCTTGCGTTACTTCTGGCTGTTGTTCCGCCATTGTTTATTGAGGGCGCAAACTTTACAACGTGGTTTTACAGGGCACTAACTTTCCTTGTAATCTCCTGCCCGTGTGCGCTTGTTATTTCCGTACCCTTAAGCTTTTTTGCCGGAATCGGCGGTGCTTCAAAATGCGGAATATTAATTAAAGGCAGCAGCTATCTTGAAGTGCTGTCGCACGTTGAAACAGCCGTATTCGATAAAACAGGTACACTGACAAAAGGTGTATTTGAAGTTAACAAAATAATAGGTGAAAATAAAGACGAAATTCTTGCCTGTGCCGCTTATGCCGAGGCGTATTCAAACCACCCGATAGCAGCTGCTTTAAAAAGGGCTTATGCAAAAGAAACAGACACAGCCTGTATAACGGATATAAAAGAACATGCCGGCAAAGGTGTTGAAGCTACAGTCAACGGGGTACATGTGCTTGCCGGAAATGATTCGCTTTTGCAAAAATTCGGCGTTGCACATCAAGTTGCGGAAGAAAACGGCACACTTGTTTACGTGGCAAAAAACAACGAGTATCTTGGCTGTATTGTAATCAGCGATGAGATAAAGCCCGATGCGGCTCGGGCAATAAAAGAGCTTAAAAAATACGTACAAAATGTTGTAATGTTAACAGGCGATTCTGAGAACACGGCTCAAAACGTAGCGCAAAAACTTGGAATTGACAGGTCTTTTGCAAAACTTTTGCCCTCTCAAAAGGTTGAGATTACTGAAAAGCTAATCAAAGAAAAAACTGATAACAAAAGTGTTGTATTTGTCGGTGACGGTATAAACGATGCACCTGTGCTGACTCTTGCCGATGCGGGAATAGCAATGGGCGGCTTGGGCTCCGATGCGGCAATCGAAGCTGCTGACGTAGTAATTATGGACGACAAACCGTCTAAAGTCTGCGTTCTTATAAAAATTGCTCAAAAAACAATGCGGATTGTTAAACAAAATATTGTTTTTGCAATAGGTGTCAAAGTTTTGTTTCTGTCCCTCGGCGCCTGCGGCTTTGTTACAATGTGGGGGGCTGTATTTGCAGATGTCGGCGTAACTTTTATTGCAATTTTGAACGCATTAAGGGCTTTACATACATCTGATTTTATTAAACAATAATTCCAGAGGTATTTATAATTGGAACAATTAATATTATTAATAAAAGCCACAGCAATAGCCGGTATCGGCGGAACAGGGCTCGGCGGTGTAATAGGCGCTTTATTTAAAAAAGACTCCAACAAAACTGCCAGTCTGCTTTTGAGTTTTGCCGCGGGTGTCATGATAGCAATAGTCTGTTTTGACCTTATACTCAGCGCAATAGATACAAAAACAGGTGTTCCTACGGTTTGTTTCGGTATTTGTGCCGGTGTCGGGATTGTTTATCTTTTGAACCTTTTTATCGACCGTGCAACAAACCATGAGGTTTCGCACATAGATAAAGAACACCCTGAAACAGCGGATGACCTTGATGAACTTATACACAGCAACCACCTTTCCGTGCATATAAGAAAACATGATGACAATGTATCATTGTTTGTTGCCGGTGTAATAATGGCAGCGGCAATAGCGCTGCACAATTTGCCCGAAGGCATGACAATCGGTGCATCTTTTGCCAATACAAACGGTCTGATGCAGGGGTCGGCTCTTGTGCTTGCTGTTTTGATAGGTTTGCACAATATACCCGAAGGTATGGCAATTGCCGTTCCTTTAATTAACGGCGGGCTAAGACGCAGAATGGCTATTCTTGTCACCGCACTGGCAGGGGCTCCGACTATTCTCGGGGCGCTTTTAGGCTACTGGATAGGCGACCTAGGGGCTTTAGGTCTGGCTTTGAGTTTGAGCTTTGCCAGCGGCGCAATGCTTTATGTCGTTTTCGGCGAAATTATTCCGCAATCAATTCTTATGTATCGAAGCAAACTGCCTGCGTTTTTTGTTATTATCGGTATGCTGGTGGGGCTGGTTGTTATACATGTATAGATTTTTATTAACATATTTTACCGGTAAAAAATCTGTATTATAATAAACAAGAAGTAATCGGAAAAATATTATGAAGATAGTTGTATTCGGTGCGAGCGAAATAGGTCTTTTAATAGCAACAGAGTTTTTTGAAGACCACGATGTCACCATTATTGATAAAGAAGAAAATAAAACAGACGCGTTAAACAGGCTGGATATAAGTTTTGTGTGCGGAAACGGGTCTAACATAAATACGTTAAAATCGGCTAATATTGACGATGCTGATGTATTTATTGCCTGCACTGGGTTTGATGAGGCCAATATTGTGTCTTGTCTGACTGTCAGCCGTCTGAGTCAGGCCAAAACAGTATGTTTTGTAAGCAAGCCTGAATATATTGAATCCTTAAAGCTCGTTAAAAATACAAGATACGAGATGATTGACTATGTAATCTGGCCGGAAGAACTTTTGACACAGGAAATCTTCAGAATTATAACGGTTCCGCAGGCGGTGGATGTTGAAAATTTTGCCGGCGGCAGAGCGAGGCTGCTTGAATACCGTATAAAAGAAGATTCCGTACTGCTCAATAAAAAGCTTAAAGACTGCAAGTTTGTTGAGCAAACGCTGGTAGTCGGTATAACCAGAGATTCCAGTCTGTTTATTCCTGACGGAGAAACAGAGTTTCTGTTAAACGACAAAGTTATATTCATGGGGTCGTCAACATCGCTTGATATTCTTGCAAGGGCAATTTTCCAGAGCAATACAAAGGTTAAAACCGCAGCTATTATTGGCGGCGGAAGTGTCGGACTTATGCTTGCGCAGAACCTTGAGAGGATAAATATCAAAACAAAAATTATAGAAATGGATTACAAACGCTGTGAATTTTTAACAGAACACCTTAAAAAATCTCTTGTTTTATACGGTGACGGTACAAATATAGAGCTTTTGGAACAGGAGGATTTCGGTGACAGCGATGTTGTGATAAGCGTTACCAATAATGATGAAAAAAATCTTTTATGCTCGCTTTTGACAAAACAAATCGGAGCTAAAAAGGTTATTACAAGAGTTTCTAAATCCGCAAACATCAGACTTTTTGAAAAAGTCGGTATTGATGTTGCAATATCCCCTAAGGAAGCATCAATCACAGAAATCCGTAAAAATCTGATAGAAACAGATATAGACATTCTCGCTACGGTAGAAGGCGGACAGGGCAGGATTATAGAAACAATCGTGCCGGAAAAATTTCACGATATCAGCCTTATGCAGCTTAAACTGCCGGAACGGGCGGTTATTGCGATTATACAAAGAGGGCTGAGTGTTATTATCCCCAACGGGCTTACAAAGCTTATGGAAGGCGATTCGCTTTTAATTTTCACAAGGGAAGAAAGCTCGCAAAGAATTATAGATTTTTTCAGAGGTTAAAGACACAATGCGTCTGACGTACATATTTACATCTTTAAGATTGATATTAAGATGCATCGGCATTGTAATTCTTGCCCCTGTCCTTGTGGCATTGTATTACGGCGATTACAGCTCTGTTATGCCGTTTGTTACCCCGTCTTTGATATGTTTTGTTATAAGCTTTATTTTCAAAACACGTTCCGATACATTTGAAAGCTTGAACGATATCAAAAAATCAGAGGCTTTGTGTGTCGTAGCTCTGTCGTGGATTATGTTTTCCCTGATAAGTATGATACCGTATCTGTTTTACGGATTAAGCCCGATAAACAGTCTGTTTGAATCAGTTTCGGGTATAACAACGACAGGTGCTTCTATTTTGACAACGTATGATTACCCGAAAACAATGTTTTTCTGGCGTTCGATGACACAATGGCTGGGTGGTATGGGGATAATCGTGTTGTTTATTGCGATTTTACCTCAGTTTGCGGTTGCTGGCCGACAAATGTTTTTTGCTGAGGCTCCGGGTCCCACTGAGGATAAGATGACTCCAAGGATACGTCATACTGCTACTGCTGTTTGGACTATATATGTGATTCTTACGGCTATTGAAGTAATTCTTTTAAAAATTGCGGGCATGCCGCTGTTCGATGCAGTTTGCAATTCTTTTTCTACGCTTGCCGGTGGTGGATTTTCTCCAAATGCAATAAGTACAATGGGCTATCATTCAACTGCTATATGCTGGATTATTGCTGTATTTTTGTTCTTTGCCGGTATGAACTTTGCGTTGTTATACAAAATTTTTGTTAACAGAAAAATATCATTTATATTTAAGGACGAAGAATTTGTTACATATTGTGCGATTGTACTTGTTTTTGCAATGTTGCTGGCGGCTGTGTTGTTTTTAGAACATTCTTATAATTTTATAGACTCCTTAACACATGCCGTGTATCAAGTATGTAGTATTATGTCTACGGCAGGATCTGCATCAGCAGACTTTGCACTTTGGTCATTACCTGCAAAAATGTTGTTATTTTTACTTTTGTTTTGCGGGTCTTGCTCAGGGTCTGCCGGCGGCGGTTTGAAAGTTATCAGGTGGATAATACTTTTTAAATACATGAAAAAAGAAGTCGCTCAGATTCTCCACCCGAATGCGGTTTATCCTATTAAGGTTAATAAAACAATTTTGCCTGTTGAGGTAATAAAACAGATAGTAGCTTTTGTATTCTTTTATTTTGCTATTTTTGCATTTTCGGCGATTGTAATATCTATACTTGAAAACAATTCACTCATAGGTGTTACGGGCAGTATTGCAACTTTGGGCAACTCGGGGCCGGGGCTTGGCGCAATAGGGCCTATGGGGTCATTTGATTCCTTACACCCCGTGTCAAAAATGCTTTGTATTTTTAATATGCTTGTAGGCAGGCTCGAGTTGATACCGTTTCTGGCAATGCTGCATCCTGATTTTTGGAATATAAAATAGATTCGGATAACACAGCTCAGTGTTGACGTGTAAAGGCTTTACTATAATTTTTTAACATATCTCCTGTGCCCAAACCGTTCTGGTATCCCCTTAAAAGAGGCTCGAGGTCTGCAAATTTAACGATTGTGTGTGCTTCGTCAAGAATACCGCCCAAATCAACAATGATATCACCGACAAAATTGCCGCTGTGGCAGTCGCCGTGGTAGAGTCCTTTTGACTTCAACCAGTTTAAAAGTTTCAGTCCGTCTGAGGGTGCTTTTTTTCCTGCTTCAATAAATTCGCTCATCTGCCAGGCGCCGTTGTTTGTGATTAAAGTATTCGGCAGGGTTAAATACCTGCCTATAGGGTTTGCCATATAGAGTTTTGGTACATCAACAACGCCTGCTTTGTTGGCTTCACAGGTGATTGCTGTTTCATCAAAAACGCCCTGCCCTCGTCCTGTCAGGTACGGCTGTCTTGCAAATTTTATGCAAACTTTTTCTCCGGTTTTAGGATAAGTTATTTTATAAACATCGCTTAAACAGCCGCTGCCAATGAGTTCAGCGCGGTATTCTCTGCCTGAGATAGTGAATTTGTTAACTTTTTTATAATCAAGCAATGAAGCAAGGTCGTCTATTTTTTTGACAACGTCTTTTATATCAAGACCTTTAAACATGTCCGGCACCTCTGCAATAATGGCACCGAAGCCCTTTTGTTTTGCCGTGTTGTTTGCGATAATTGCATAGCGCACCCCGAGGTCATAAAAGTTTTGTTTGTCGTAAAAATCTTTCATTATTTTTAAGTTTGGAGTGTCAAAGGTTACGTTTTCAAGCTCTTTGAGCAGATTCAAAAGAGCAGGCTTTTCGTTTAATTTTTGCGAAAAATCTTCCGCATAAAAACTATTTCCGCCCAGAACACCTTTTTTAAAGTATAGCGGGCTGTTCCAGTCTATAATATTTATGTTTGAAGCAGTATTCGTTTGTGTAGTTTCTGCTACCTTAACTTTTTCCAGGGCCGGTTTTGCGGCGTTTGTATCAAGTTTTTCTTTTGATATTATTGTTGGCTCGGGTATGTCGAATGCCGGTTTGGAAATGCTCGTGTCTGATTTTATATCTTTAATCTCAACGGTATTTTGAGTTTTTTTCAAAATGTTTTCGTCAAGTTTTGGTGCTGTTTTAAGTTGTTTTTTGTTTAAGATGTTTTTAAAGTTCAATCTGCCTTTGTATACGGCAATACCCGCCGCTGCTATACCTGCGGCAATTGTTGCACCCAGCATGATTTTTGCCGCTTTTGATTTTTGTTTATGTACGGGAGAGTCTAAAGGTGTATTCGGGTTTGTCTGTTTAAAGGATTGAGGTTTTAATTCAATATAGCCTTTGTTAATACTTGTTTTTTCAATATGCATATTTTTTCTCTGAACGCAAATTATGTTTGATTTTGTAAACCCCCTCAATGTAAAAAATTGCGTATTCCCAAAAACACGGCAAAAAAAAACCGACTTGCGCCGGTTAAACTTTACCACATATTAGAGAGAGGAATTAGAGAGAGAGAAAAATGAAAACTTTTTTATGCCTCTATATATATAGTTCCCAAATTTTCAAATTTATAACACTTTTTTCGAAAATTTTTACAAATCTTTACAAAAAACCTTAAAAATAACAAAATTTATTTTCCCTGTTTTTAAAGTATACATACAAAAGGAGACCGTATGAACATATCTTTTAAAGCACAACTTGATGCACCGAATGTATCTTCCGTTGTTAAATCAATATTTGAACTGCGCACAAAAAATGACACAAAGCATAAGCTTGTTCTTAATGAACCTTCTGAGTATGCACCGGATTTAAGAACATTTGATTTGTACACAAACGGACAAAAGACAGCGTCTTACAATACTGAAATTATCTCTGACGGGTTGATTTCCGTCCAAAGGCTTATGGGAATTTTTAATATATTAAAAATACAGGAAGCGCAAAATAAAGTTAAAGAAATGCAGCTTAAAAAATAGCAATACATCACATAATCATATATAAAAAGCCCTCTGAGAAAATCTCAAAGGGCTTTGTCCTATTAATCAACTAAATGATTAGTTTTCTTCTTTAGCGTATTCATCAGCTGATTTTTCAGGAATTCTCATTGCATAGAAGGATCTCCATACAAATACCAGCGCAACAATCAGGAATATCCAGCCTGCAACAGGTGCGATATGTCTGAAAGATTCGTTGATAGAGATTTCCATAGCCAATAAACCGAATAAAGTTGTGAACTTGATAATCGGGTTCATAGCTACTGATGAAGTATCTTTGAACGGGTCACCAACTGTATCGCCTACAACTGTAGCATCATGCAGCGGTGTACCTTTTTCGCAAAGGTCGCATTCAACGATTTTCTTAGCGTTATCCCAGCAGCCGCCGGCGTTAGCCATAAATACAGCCTGGAACAAGCCGAATACTGCAATTGCAATCAGGTAGCTTACAAAGAAAGCTACAGGTGCTACTGTCTTGCAGCCGGGAGCTGAAAGACAAGCAAATGCCAGGGCAAATGCAAACAATGCGATGAAGATGTTAACCATACCTTTTTGTGCGTATTGGGTACAGATTTTAACAACTTCTTTAGAGTTAGATACGTTAGCTGTTTTAACGCTTTCGTCATCAATTTTGATGTGGCGTTTAATGTACTCAACTGCTCTGTATGCACCTGTTGTAACAGCCTGCATAGAAGCACCTGAGAACCAGTAAATAACCGCACCGCCGGCTAAGAAACCGAGCAATGTATAAGGGTTAAGTACGTTTAATACAGCTTCAGGTTCAATACCTAATGTATTTTTGATTACAAGAATCAATGAGAAAATCATGGTAGTAGCACCAACTACAGCTGTACCGATAAGAACCGGTTTGGATGTAGCTTTGAAGGTGTTACCTGCACCGTCATTTTCTTCTAATTGTTGTTTTGCAACATCAAAGTTCGGTTTGAAACCGAAATCTTTTTCGATTTCTTCTGCAACGCCTTCTCTTTGTTCAATCAATGACAATTCGTAAACTGATTGAGCGTTGTCAGTAACAGGGCCATAGCTGTCAACAGCGATTGTAACAGGTCCCATACCGAGGAAACCGAAAGCAACAAGACCGAAAGCAAATACAGATGCATAAATCATAACTGTATCAGGAATCATTGTGCTGAAGTAGTATGACAATCCCATTAAGAATACGATAACCATACCAATCCAGAAACCTGAGAAGTTACCTGAAACAATACCTGAAAGGATTGTTAAAGAAGAACCGCCTTCGCGAGAAGCAGTAACAACTTCTTTTGTATGCAAAGCGTTCGGGCTTGTGAAGATTTTTGTAAATTCAGGAATCAAAGCAGCGCCTAAAGTACCGCAAGAAATGATACCTGCCAATACCCACCAGAGGTTTTCACCCATTGATGAGAGTAACCATTTAGATACACCGAATGTCATTATAATTGACAAAATTGATGTAATCCAAACAAGGTTTGTTAAAGGTTTTTCAAAGTCAACTTTTTCAGCATTGCCGAATAAAAGCTGTGTCAAACCTGTGTTTACCCAGTATGCAACTACTGAAGTAACAATCATCAGGAATCTCATTGTAAAGATCCATGTTAATAACTGAATTTGATATTCAGGGAATACGCCTAACAGGATGAATGAAACAAGAGCAACACCTGTTACACCGTAAGTTTCAAAACCGTCAGCTGTAGGTCCGATAGAGTCGCCAGCGTTGTCACCGGTACAGTCAGCGATAACACCGGGGTTTCTCGGGTCATCTTCTTTGATTTTGAACTGAATTTTCATCAGGTCGGAACCGATATCGGCAATTTTTGTAAAGATACCGCCGGCTACACGAAGAGCTGACGCACCTAAAGATTCACCGATAGCAAAACCGATAAAGCAGGCGCCTGCAAGTTCACCCGGAACAAACAGAAGGATGATAAGCATCATGATAAGCTCAACGCTAACGAGCAATACACCGATACTCATACCTGCTTTTAAAGGAATGTTTAAAACTTTTAAAGGTTTAGCTTCCAAAGAAGCAAATGCTGTTCTTGCGTTAGCTAAAGTGTTCATTCTGATACCGAACCATGCTACGCCGTAAGAACCTAAGATACCGATTACTGACCAGGCAAGGATGATTAATACCCCTTTGAGGCCCATGTGCTGCAATCCGCCGAAGTAGAATGCAATACAGCAACCGATTAAGATTTCTAAAGCGAGTAAGAATTTACCCTGTTGAATAAGGTATGTCTTACAAGTTTCAAAAATAGTGTTTCCGATTTCCGCCATAGCAGAGTGGACTTTGTAGTTTTTGACTTTGATAAATTCGATTAAGCCAAAAACCAAGCCAAGTACGGAAATACCAATACCCACCAACAGCAGGTTAAAGCTGTGTGAGTCAGCAGCCAGATTCGGCACAACCAAATCGGCTTCACCTGCGAATGCGCAGTTGGCAGCTAAAAACATAGCGAATGCTGATAAAACACCGCCTTTTAGCAAACCTGACCATTTTTGTAAGTTAGCCATTTTTTCTCCCTTGTCCTCTTTTCCATCTCAAAAGGACCATTTTCTACACATACCCCAATTGTACAATAAATTATGGTTTTAGCAAGGATTTTAATATTTTTTATGAATCATTTTTGGTTAAGTTTGTAACAATATTAATTTTGTTTGCAATTTATACAAATAATAATTTTTATAAATAATATATAGAAAAACAAATAACTGTGAGGTGTATATGGGCGATTTTATTACTGTTCAGGGTGTAAAAGTTGATAAATCCGATATAAAAAGTTACGGCGATGATTTTGTCGAACTAAAAAACGGTGTAAAAATAAATATCTGGCAGCCGCTGCAAGGTGCTAATGCCGAGAGCTATATTAAAATTGATAAAGATAACAAAACCCTTATCGGCAATCTTATGCTCGGCGATGTGACAGGCACGGCCAATGATGATATCATAGAACTTAACAACGTACGCTTTATGGGCCACATTGACCTTAAAGGCGGTGACGACAGACTTTATGTTAAAGATTCGTTTACACGTGATGTAAACGGCGGAGACGGTAAAGATACTTTGATTTTTGATAACACAAGAACCGTAGGCAAAGTTAAGGGCGAAAATATTACCTACACAAACGATTCTACAGCGCACAACGATGTTGAAGGAGAAAATGTTTTATTTGAAAACGGTTCCTCTGACGGATTCAATAAAATTACTGCCAAAAACGTAAAATATAAAAACAGCTTTTAGTTTTTGTCGTCAGGCTTTTTGAGCATTCTTTCAAAGTAATCCAGCCTGTCAACAAGATAATCTTCCGTGTTGTAATCGCCGCCGCGTTCGTTGATTATTTTTGATATGACAGGGCGCTTGAGTTCTTCCGGCATGTTAAGCGCAACGTTATTTACGCCTTTATCTCCGGGTTTCCACTCCAGTGCTTTGTAATAGTTGTCTTTATAATCCTTTTTCAAACGCAGTTTCCAGTTGCTGGGGTTTTGTGTTCCCGCGTAATTGTACGCTTTATCAAGACCGAAAAAGTCCATAAATGTCAGCTGGATTTTTTCCGCATATCTGAACATCTCGGAAAACTTCAATTTTACACGCAATCTTCTGTCCCATTTCAACTGGTTCATTATTTGACCGCGCTGCGAGGGGGCTTTGTCAGGGTAAAGACTTCCTACGATATAGTTTTCCTCATAAATGCCGTTAGGACAATTTTTCTGGTTATAAAAATTATCATCACAAACCTGCGCAAACGGGCCGTGGTCATGGCAGCCTAAAATAACGGTATCGTTTTTGTGGCGCGGATCGGCAAGACGTTTTTGAATCTGCCATTCATAAGCCGATGTAATCTCGGGCAAATAATGACCGTCACGGTTTTTGTCAAAAACTTCTCTGAATTTTTGTGTGTCGCACCCGAGAGTCTCCCAGGCCATATCTTCTGGGTTTACGCCTTTTTCTTTGAACAGAGGAAGTAATATTTTGTCTATGATTTTTGCGTAATCTCCGTCAGGGTCAATATTTGGCATGTTAGCAATATCTTCGTTAATCTGGTTGGTGATATCAGCATCCCAGCCTTTATTGTAGCCGAACACGTTTTGCTTATGCATCATGCTGATATTTGCACCGTGTGCGTTTTTGTATATAACATGTTCCGGTACATTGGGGTCTTCCCACGGGTATCTGCCGATTTTGACTTCAACACGGTTTTTGTCATAAATCCACGGGTCAACAATGCCTATAACGTGGTCTATTCTGATATTTTCGTATGTGTCTAAAAGTTTTTCAAACTTCTGGCGGATAAGTTTTCCTGCTGCGCCGAGGCCTGTAATATTTCCGTTGTAATCTTTTATAAAAAGTTTTTTGGGGTCAACCACTGGTATATCCCATGTCTGGTTATTCCCCCACGGAGAGCCGTTGCCTATAGGTCGCCCTTCTCCGCCGTAAGGTGTACCGACTCTGTAGCCCGGCAAGAAAGCATCTTTGTTGGAATAATAATCCATCATGTGAAAACCGATAATGGCGTCAGTGCTGTAGGGCAGTTTTCCGTTTTCTTTCTGGAATTCGTGCTCCTGTTTGTCAATGATAAACTGTTTGAATTTGTAAATATCAAGCTCTCTTTTATATTTTTGGTTGATGCCTGCGTAATACTCTACAGCCTCATCGTGGAAAGGGGATTCCATATCTTCTTTGTAATCAAAAAGGTTGCGGCACATATCAGGCCATTCAAAGAAGTTGTCGTCCATTCTCAAAAGATTGCGTAAAAGTACAAATACGGAATCTTTTTCCAGCCAGTTATTTTGCTCTTTTTTGAATTTCACAAACTCTTTGTTTAATCGCAGCGCATCAGGGTCGTTGTCTTTGAGTTTGTTAACAAAGTTTGTATATGCTTTATCATACAGCTTGTCTACAACATAAAAAGCTTTGTTGAAGTTTGTCTGGTCCGAGTTTGCTTCGTATTTTGCATCTTTATCAACTTTGCGGATTTCACGTGCGATGTCGTCTTGTTTTTCGTTTACGGTAAGAAGGTTAGCGTACTCTTTTGTCGCCAGTTTTTCCATATCCGTATACAGATAGTTTTTGGAATTAATTGAAGACTGGTACGGAGACAATTTTGTCAACCCCGGAGGGCCGAGCTGTATTGAGTCAAACCCGTGGAATTTGAGGAATTTATTCAAATCAAGTGCTTTATCGTTTATATGCGAGCCTATGAACAAATCTTTGTCTTTAACGGGAAACGATGACTGATGCAGTATCAGGGCAAGATTTTTTATCCCTAAAAATTTTTTTGCATCGGCAATGGCTTTAGGGTATTCTTCGACCTCGGAATTGCCGTTCCACGGAACTTTTACGTCTTCTCTCGGAGCACGTTTGAAGGAAGGTGCAGTATAATAGGTGTTGGTTAAGCTTAAAATTTTCATACAAATATTTTCATCCAGACTTTTATTAATTAAAACTCCAAAATAGATTTTTGAACAGTTTATAACAGAAATGTTACAAATAAGAATTAAAAAATTAAAATTAGTACTGGAAATTTTAAATTGTTCTGGTAGAATAGACTTACATCAGTTTTGAAGTGGTTTGAAATCGCTTTGATTTGCAGAAAAGATTGAAAATTGTATATGCCGATGTGATGACTGACCGTAGCGAAGCGGAGAAGACTTCAAATTAAAACTACCAATTCATCACGAGGCAA
>CALUTJ010000029.1 GCA_944323685.1 Candidatus Gastranaerophilales bacterium
AGGGCAGACCGCCTGATAACGTCAGGTGCGGGCGACCGTGAGGATAGTGCCACAGAAATGCAGACTGCCGATGATTCCTGATTTTTCAGAGAAAACAGGCGATGGTGCAACGGCGAGGTAAGAGCTCACCGGCAAGGCTGAGAGGTCTTGGCCAGGTAAACCCCGGTCGGGTGCAAGGTTGACAAAAAGGTTAAGGTGACCCGCCGTCTTTTGACAAACCGCTTGAGTTTGCAGGCAACTGCAATCCCAGACAGATGATTATCTTAAAACAGAACCCGGCTTATGAGCTGCTCCTTTTTATTTTTTCTAATCTAGTGTCGCAGTTGCCGCCTCGAGCCTTCGAGCCGTCACTGCTCACCTTTGCCTTCTTTTTCGGCTGAACTGTGGTGAAGCCTGAAAAATGGCTTCACTATGTGAACAATGTGTCACTCCAAAAATTCGTTCACGTTGCTTTGCTCCTTATCACGAATTTTTCTCGGACAGTTTTTATGGCGTCTGTATTTATATGTGTTTTCCGATTATCGGCGCAATTTTTTCCAAATCGTCTTTTAAAGCCTCAAACTGCTCCGGATACAAGGATTGAGCACCGTCACAAAGAGCCGTGTCAGGGTCGTAGTGGACTTCGATTATCAGCCCGTCACACCCTGCTGCCACTGCTGCACGCGACATAGGTGCAACCTTATCACGCAGCCCCGTACCGTGGCTGGGGTCAACAATGATAGGCAGGTGGCTCAATTTTTTTACAACCGGAATCGCCGACAAATCAAGAGTGTTTCTTGTTATTCTTTCAAAAGTTCTTATGCCTCTTTCGCAGAGGATAACCTCTCTGTTTCCGCCGGACATTACGTATTCCGCAGCCATAAGCAGTTCTTCTATTGTATTTGCCATACCTCTTTTAACCATAACCGGTTTATTGATATAGCCTAATTCTCTTAAAAGGTTGAAATTTTGCATATTTCTTGCGCCGACCTGCAAAATATCAACGTATTTTAAACACATCGGAATCTGAGAAATTTCCATAACCTCTGAGGTTACAGCCATACCGTATTTATCGGCAACGTCTCTTATAATTTTCAAACCTTCTTCGCCTAACCCCTGAAAAGCATAGGGTGAAGTTCTGGGTTTGAAAGCTCCGCCTCTTAATATTTTTACACCCATTTTGCTCAGTTGTTTTGCTGTTTCGTCCATTTGTTCATAGCTTTCAACCGTGCACGGGCCTGCGATAAGCCCTATATTATCCCCGCCGAATTTTACCCCGTTGACTTCTATAATTGTGTCCTCAGGTTTAAACATACGACCCGCAAGCTTGTAGCTTGAAGAAATTCTTATAACCTCTTTTACTCCGTCTAAAAGCTCGATGTCACGCGGGTCAATAATTTTTCCGCCGACAGCGCCTATTACGGTTTGGACTTCGCCTTTAGATACGTGTGCGTCAAAGTTTTTTCTTTTTATAAAACTTACCACTGCCTGTATTTGTTCGTCTGTTGCAGAGGGGTTCATTATAATGAGCATAAATCTTATCCTTCTTCTTTTTGTTACTAATGTTTACATTATTTTAAGCAATTTTATTTTTCTGCGTATTTTAAATATTATGAAATAATATACATGATGGTACAACAAAAATTATTTTTGTTGTATTATTTCATAAGTCAGCTGACACCGAGACTTATTGAAAGTGTGCATCAAACAAGTTCAGTTATCGCCGGCAATCCGGACACACACAACAAGTACAAAGGGTCACATGCGTAAAATCTGATACTGTATACTATGCAGGCAGTGTCGCGTTAATCGTTGTATTTAAAATCAATGGAGACTGTATGCTAAATGTTAAAAGCAAAGACAAAAACACGTAAGTTCCGTAAAATTTCCGATGACTTAAAAAGCGATGTAAAAGCACCGCTTGTTGAAGCGCTTGAAAAATTTTACAAAAACCCCATGATGCAATTTCATATTCCGGGTCACACAGGCGGACGCGCTTCTTACCAGCCATTTAAAAAACTCGTCGGAAACCGTGCTTTGCTTTTGGATACAACTGATGAATTTGATAATCTCGGTACTCTTCACCCCGCAACAGGCCCTATTAAAGAAGCTCAGGAGCTTGCCGCTCAGGCTTTCGGCACGCAAAGAACATTCTTTCTTGTAGGCGGTTCTACTATAGGCAACCTGACCCTTGCAATGTGCCAGTCTAAAAAGGGTAAAAAAGTTATTGTTAACAGAAACTGCCACCGCTCAATACTCACAGGCATGATTATTTCCGGTGCGGAGCCTGTATGGGTGCTGCCTGAAAAATTGAGTGAATGGTCTTTATGGGGTGAAATAAGACCCGAAGATATAGAAAAAGCTTTGAAAGAAAATGACGATGTCGCAATGGTCTGGATAACAAACCCGACCTACGAAGGTGTGGTTTCCGATATAAAATCCATTGCAGATGTATGCAAAAAATATGATGTGCCCTTGATTGTAGATGAGGCCCACGGCTGTTTGTGGAATTTCAACAAAAATCTGCCCGTGTCGTCAATACACCTCGGAGCTGACGCTGTTGTACATTCTTTGCACAAAACAGGCGGAAGTATGTCGCAAAGCTCTATGCTGCATATTACAAAAGGTTCAAAATTCGACCCTGATGAAGTCGAAAGAACGCTGCAACTTTTGCAGACAACAAGCCCTTCTATGCTTTTAATGGCAAGTCTTGATGCAGCAAGAGCAAACCTTGAATCAAAAAAAGGCAAAAGACAGTTAAGCCGCGCAATCCAGTATGCAAAATTCATACGCAAAAAATTGCATAAAATCGAAGGTGTAAATGTTTTAGAAGCTACGGAAAACTTTAATCAGGACATTACAAAAATATTTATCAGCGTTGACGGACTTTCCGGCAAGCGTCTGGAAAGTATTCTTGAAATCGATTTTGATATAGAAGTCGAATCAGCAAGCGATGTCGGCGTTTTGCTTTTGATAAACATAGGTAACACAAAACAGGAAATACAGTATCTTGTAAATTCCATAGAAAAAATTGCAAAATCAAATTATTCAGATATTTATTACATCGAAAAAAGAAAACATATGCCTATGCTCACGCCCAAAATCGTTATGAACCCGCGTGAAGCTTACTATAGCGAAAAAGAAACCATTGCAAAAGAAAAAGCAATAGGCAGAATTTCAGCGGAAGTTATTGCGGAATGCCCTCCTGGGATTTCGATTCTTCTGCCGGGCGAACTTATTACGGAAGCTCATTTGCCTTATTTAAATGAATATAAATGTATTGAAGTAATTAAAAAATAGAATTGTTGCCGGTATATATTCCCCGCCGGCCGGTTAAAAGCTTCTCAATATAAATATCAAAGCTGTTGACTGATAGCTGCTCTAATGTATTAAACTGTAAAAGGTATCAAAAATACGGAGATTTTTTATGAAAAAAAGTATTTTAACCTTATTATCGGCAGTTTTAGTATTAACAGGGGGTTTAGCGGCAATGGCAAACACAACATTCGAACAACCTTTTTCGCAGGGAGAAATCAATCCTTACAGTAAATATTTTACAGGCACAAAACATCTTTACAGGCTTGTTGAAAAAGATGACGTATGGAATTCTTCTATTGCAAATGTTACGTTCGATGCCGGAGCAAGAACAAACTGGCACAAACATTCCGGCGGACAGATTCTGCTTGTAACCGCAGGAGAAGGACGCTATCAAGAAAAAGGGAAAGAAATACGAATCCTTAAAAAAGGCGATGTGGTAAAAATTCCGCCTAATGTCGAACACTGGCACGGTGCTGCGCCTGACAGCATGTTCTCTCATATTTCGATTGAACCGAATCTGCCGGATAATGAAACAAACTGGCTTGAACCTGTTACGGACAAAGAATACAAACAGACATCTTATTAATATAAACAAGACAGCAATATATGCTGCCTTTATCTAATCTAGTGTCGCAGTTGCCGACTCGAGCCTTCGAGCCGTCACTGCTCACCTTTGCCTTCTTTTTCGGCTGAACTGTGGTGAAGCCTGAAAAATGGCTTCACTATGTGAACAATGTGTCACTCCAAAAATTCGTTCACGTCGCTTTGCTACTTATCACGAATTTTTCTCGGACATTCTTAGTTATATATTTTCAAGATGGTTATTTTCGTAATAGGCTTTTACTTCTTCAAAGTTTTTAGACATCTTGTCGAGTACGCGATTCAGCTCGTTTTGGGTTTCTTCTATCATTTTCGGGCCGTTATTTTTTATTTCTGTATACTCGTCGTATTCTTTCTGGAGTTCTTCGCTTGAGCGTTTTAAAGAATTAATACTGCATTGCATGCCCATTCGTTGATTATAGCTTAAATAATCAGCTCCGCTTTCGTAATAATTATCTAAAAATGCTTGATTGTGCTCTATACCTTCATCAGTTAAGTATTTATGAAATTCTATGTCTTTAAGTCTTCTGTCTGCAACATTATATTTATACTTTAAAGTTGCCAGTTTGTTGGCAAGAAAGTCCTTGTACATAAAGTCTTCGCCGGTTTTGTACATAATGTTGAACAGATTCTGGGCATAATCGACCTTTTGTTGTGATTTATCAATTCTTTCACGATATTTGTTTTCCTGCTCGGGAGTGTTTCTGTCGACCGGATTTTCGATACTGTCTTCGTCTGCCGAAATAACTCTTTGCTGGTATGTAATATAATCTCTCAAATCGTGGAAGAAATCATGCGGGTCAGGTTTTGATGAAGTATATTTTTCTTTCAGCTGTTCCAGTGTAGGGAAGGCAGGCTCATTATCATATACAATATAACCGTGATTTGCGCGAATTTCATCACTGATTGCTTCATTCGGGTCTGCTATGTAAAGTTTGGTATTATTTTTGTTTGGTGTTTTTTCAAAAGTTCTGTTTTTATCAAAGTTTTCAGTATAAGTTTTTATATTACGTGCGAGATAATCGGCAATTTTTTCTTCGGAATCGTTATTTATGTCCACACGATTTTCTATCCCCATAAAGTAAGGTTTTAAATCCTGACCGAGAATGTAGCAGGATATATAACCGTATTCGTTAGGGATTATCGGGTTTTCGGTATAGCCGCTAAAAGATGGTTTTGATGATATATTC
This sequence comes from Candidatus Gastranaerophilales bacterium, assembly GCA_944323685.1. GTDB lineage: Bacteria > Cyanobacteriota > Vampirovibrionia > Gastranaerophilales > Gastranaerophilaceae > Limenecus. Next base: position 5,088 of record CALUTJ010000029.1, read on the forward strand.
TGGTTATTTGATTTTTGTATATTTTTATTATTTGAATTATTTTGCCGGTTAATTGCGCTATATGTATTGATTGCAGAAATTCTCATGAATTACTCTCCTTATTCAATTGTTTAGAACGCTAAACACAAAAATTTTTGCTACTTATCTTATGACTTTGTAATCAAATTTAACAATGATTAAAACTCTCCGTCACATTTTTCATTACAGAAAACACAGTGTCCGTTTACCAAATCGGACTTTAACAGATTATAACCATTCCTTATAATAACAGGTCTGGCGCAGTTTTTGCAATAGGTGGAAGATGTTTCCGTACTTGTAATATTGCCTGTATACACATATTTTAAACCTGTTTCGACTGCAATTTTGTAAGCTTTTAAAAGAGAAGAAAAGCTTGTTGCTGTTCTGTTTGTATATTTATAATTCGGAAAAAACGCGCTAAAATGCAAAGGCACACAATCGCCAATGTTATTAACAATCCAGCGGCATTGCTGTTTTATCATTTCTTCAGAGTCGTTCTCGCCCTCTATAAGCATTGTTGTTAATTCGACAAAACAGTCAGTTTTATTGCAGACATATTCTATTGTATCGAGTACGGGTTTTAGTTTTGCCATACAATTTTTGCGATAAAATTCTTCACTAAAACCTTTGAGGTCGATATTTGCCGCATCCATATATTTAAAAAATTCTTTCGCCGGTTCGGGATTTATAAAACCTGATGTAACGGCAATTGTTTTTATTGAGTTTTCTTTGCAGAGTTTTGCTGTATCAATTGCATATTCAAAAAATACAATCGGGTCGTTGTATGTGAAGGCAACGCTTTTGCAGTTATATTTTTTTGCAATCTCAACTATTTCCTGCGGTGTGGTTTTGTTTAAAAAAGCTTTGTCTGTTTTAATTTTTGTGGTTTTCCAGTTCTGGCAGAATTTGCAGCCCATATTGCAGCCCGTTGTTCCGAATGATAAAACGGAACTCTGCGGATAAAATTGATACAGAGGCTTTTTTTCAACAGGGTCAATTGCCAGCCCCGTATTGTAACCGTATGTGTCTAAAACAATACTTTTGTTAATATTTTTTCTTACGGAACAAAAACCGCTCTGTCCCTCTTTTAAAATGCAATTTCTGGGACAAATTGTACACCGGACTTTGCCGTTCGTTAAAATATTTTGATATTTCATAAAATGTATTATAATGCCGTTATGGAAAAAGTTAAACAACCTTCTGTCGCAGGTACTTTTTATACAACAGACGCAGCAGATTTAAAAAAACAGATTGATACATTTAAAGAAAACAGCAAAAATCAATATACCGTCAGTGCAAGAGCTGTCATAGTTCCGCATGCCGGACTTGTGTACTCGGGCAGGCTGGCTTTTGAAGGCATAAGTATGCTGGATAAAAATATAGAGAATGTTTTTATTTTTGCTCCTGCTCACCGTGCAGGCTTTGAAGGACTGGCATTAAGCAGTTTTGACGGGTGGAATACATCGTTTGGCGATATAGAAATCAATCAGGGTATAAACAAAGAGCTTGAAGAAAAATTTGAAGCCAAATTCTACGATGCAGCTCTGGAAAAAGAACACGCCATAGAAATTCAGATTCCTTTGATACAACAGTTATTTGAGAACGTAAAAATCATACCTGTTCTAATCGGAATGGAAAAACCCGAAACTATCGAAAAAATTATTGAAACTTATTACCCTGACACCCGAAACGGTTTTATTATTTCATCGGATTTAAGCCACTTTTTAAAAGACGAACAGGCTAAAAAACTTGACAGTATAACCGCTCAAATGATAGAAGCCGGAAATATTGCAAATTTCAGCCCTCGGCAGGCCTGCGGAATGACCGGAATACTCGGGCTTACAAGATTTGCAAATCAAAAAAACTATTCTCTTATAAGAATTGATATGACAAATTCTTCTTCGGTTTCCGGAGATAAAACAAGCGTTGTAGGCTACGGCTGCTGGTTTTTGTATGAAGGTGAAAAAAATCACTTTTTGAAAGAACATTATTCTGATTTAATAAAACAGCTTTGCCGTTTAAGCATAAAATCACGTCTGGAAAAATTTAACGAAAAAATTAATTACCCTCAGGTGCTTGATGAAGCAGGCGCTTGTTTTGTTACACTGGAAACAAACGGACAGCTGAGGGGGTGCATCGGCTCTATTATTGCCCACAAAACCTTAATCGAAGATTTACTTACAAATGCACAGCACGCTGCGTTTTCTGACCCAAGATTCAAACCTTTAACAAAGGAAGAATTTGAAAAAACAGATATTGCTGTTTCGGTTCTGTCAGAGCCAAAACCTCTTGCCTTTAACGGTGAAGAGGATTTGCTCGAAAAAATTGTGCCCTTTAAAGACGGTATTATCATAAAAGACGGAAATCATCAGGCCGTATATTTACCCTCGGTCTGGGAACAGCTGCCCGATAAAAAAGAGTTTTTGAATTCTTTAAAAATAAAAGCGGGTCTTCCGCCAGAACATTTTTCAAAAACTTTTCAGGCTTTCAGGTTCGAAACTGTTTATATAAAATAATGTACAATACTACTTTTTTCCAATGAAAAAAATTTCTTTTTTCTTTAATGTAAGAAAAAGGAGTTTTTATGATAGAAAAAAAAATACTGATTGTTGCCACAAACACCGCACAAATGAATGATTTGAATAAAACACCGACAGGTGTGTGGCTGGAAGAATTTGCTGTTCCGTTTTTAGAGTTTAAAAAAGCCTCATCCGGAGAATTTAAACTTGATATTATTGTTGCAAGTCCGCTCGGGGGAAAATCGCCTGTTGATGAAGCGAGTCTTGAATGTAAAAATCCTACCGTATGGGATTCTACTATAAAAGAATTGGAAAACACCGCTAAACTCTCCGAGGTTAACTATAAAAGTTGTGATGCTATCTTTATCCCCGGCGGACACGGGCCTATGTTCGATCTGGCTTCTGACAAATTTTTAGGCGAGGTTGTTTCATATTTTTTTAATACTCACAAGATTGTGTCTGCTGTGTGCCATGGGCCGGCAGGTTTGATTAATGCAAAAACAGAAACAGGAGAACCTATTGTAAAGGGTATGCAGTTGACATGTTTTTCAAACAAAGAAGAAAAACTGGTGCAAAAAGATATACTGATGCCGTTTTTGCTTGAATCAAAATTAAGACATCTCGGAGCCTTTTTTAACGAAGCATACCCGTGGCAGGAAAATGTCATTGTTGACAGAAATCTGATAACAGGTCAAAATCCTGCGTCTGCTAAAAGGCTTGCCGAAGTTGTTTTGAAAAAACTGAAAACATACTAACAAAAAAACACCGGTTATTTTTTAACCGGTGTTTTGTATTGAAAAATCTAATCCAGTGTTGCAGTTGCCGCCTCGAGCCTTCGAGCCGTCACTGCTTACCTTTGCCTTCTTTTTCGGCTGAACTGTGGTGAAGCCTGAAAAATGGCTTCACTATGTGAACAATGTGACAATCTAAAAATTCGTTCACATCGCTTTGCGCTTTATCACGAATTTTTCTCGGAATTTATTAATAGTCCGAAGAGGAGCTGTCCTCATCGTCTTCAAGAGAAGACAAATCTTTTGTATAAGTTGTGTCAAAATCCTCAGGAAGCATATCAGTTTCAGGCCAGATGGTAGATTCGTCAAATCTGACGGCATCCATATTGTCTGCTGCGGAAAAATCGGAATTTTGCAAATCACTTTCGTTAAACATTGCACCTGCCATATCAGCCTCTGTAAAGCTGCAATAGTTAACCGTTGCATAGCTGAAATCGGTACCGTTCAACAATGCGCCCGAAAAATTGCATTCCACAAGGTTAGAGCGAGAAAAATCAGCTGAAGTTAAATCCGTATCCGTAAAGTTTACTTCCGTAAAATGAGCATCTCCGAAAGAACAGCCCGACAAATCAGCATTAGTCAGGTCAACACCTTCTAAAGTCAGGTTGGAAAAATCCAGCTCACTTAAATCAATTTCTTCGTGCTCTTTTCTGTAATCTTCGTAAGCAGAAGGGTTTGAAACAATAAGATCAAATAATTCTTCTTTTGTGTATTCTGGCATTTAAAAGCTCTCCTTAGTAATAATAGCTCATGATAACACTTTTTTGACTAATCCTCAATAATGCGCATTTGCATAGCAAGCAAAACTGCCTGTGTTCTGTTTTTTACTTTTAATTTTTTAAAAATGCTGTTGAGGTGTGTTTTAACCGTAACTTCACGTACGTAAAGTTTTTCGGCTATATCGTTGTTGCTTGCTCCTTGAGAAACCATTTTTAAAATTTCTTTTTCTCTTGAAGTCAAAGGTTCAATATTTCCTTCTTTTACAAACTTGAGATCAACATTGCTGTGTTTTTCTTTTTGCCAGGTTGAACGTCTTAAAAGAGCTTCTATCCTTGCAAGAAGGTTAGGCAGAATAAAAGGTTTGACAATATAATCATCGGCACCGAATTTTAAGCCGGAAATTTCTTTTTGTTCTTCATTGATTGCAGTAATCATAATTATCGGAATATTTTCAACTTTTTTGTTCTGTCTTATCGCTCTCAAAGTCTCCCAGCCGTCCATGTTGGGCATCATTACATCGAGCAAAACAAGGTCAAAATCACTGTTTTCCGCGGTGAGTTTTTTTATCCCCTGCAAACCGTCTTTTGCCACATCAACTTCATACCCGTACATCGGTAATGCATCAGCCAGATATTTCGGATTGTCATCGATAATTAAAATTTTAGCTATAGCAACCATAATTGTTCTCACTCATACTACTTTAGTTGTAATTTTAATAAATAAATCCCTGTTTATCAACGTATACGGGAGAATTTCATCTATTTGACTTAGTTAAATCAGCTTTTTCGTATTTTAAGAGTCTAACTTGCTTAGCTTTTTTGGCAAAACTTTGTTATAACGGGTTTGGTTCATACGATAAAACAAATGTTTATAACGTGCCGGTTAATTTATTCAGCAAACGCTCAATTTGATAAGAGATATTACCTTTTTCGTGTTGAGAAATAATATCCTGTGCTAATTTTAATTCTTCTATTGCCTGTTTCGGGTCAGTATTTCTTACGATTTTTGCAATATCTACAAGTACAAAGCAGAGCATTCGTTCGTAATTTTCTTTTGGCTTAAGCCCTGTGGCTTGAGTTTTATGCCGATTTCCCAGACCTTCGTAATTTTTTAAGATATCGCAAAGCGCTCTCTTTTCTTTGTAAAGAATCTTCAAATGTTCAGGGCTTCCGGGGGCAGTTTCTTTGTAGATTTGAGCAAGGTCACGGCTCCTTGCCATAATATGTACGGGGTCATTAAATCTCTTTGCTATTGCCAGAGCATTTGTTGCTAATTCTTTTATTAATTCTGCATTGCCCTCATTAAACTTTATTAAAAAACTGTAAACAATTCCGGCAAGATTGTTTTGTTTAAGTCCGACAAGCTGCTGCGCAAAGTTTTTTGAGGCTTTATTCATAGCAGCTTTGCTGCTTTGTTTTTCGAAAACATCGCCTAAAATGTGCAATTCATTTGAAAAAGCCGGTAAATCTATATCTTCTTTTTTCTTAACAGCTCTGATGATTTTTTGTGAAAATATATCAAAAGAAGCTTTTGGATTTGTATTCAAACGTACGGGATTAAATTTTACTTTCATTTATATCTCCAACTTTCTAATCTAGTGTCGCAGTTGCCGCCTCGAGCCTTCGTGCCGTAACTGCTCACCTTTGCCTTCTTTTTCGGCTGAACTGTGGTGAAGCCTGAAAAATGGCTTCACTATGTGAACAATGTGTCACTCCAAAAATTCGTTCACGCCGCTTTGCTCCTTATCACAAATTTTTCTCGGACACTATCTGTTTATTCTGTATAAATGAAAACGTGTAAAAATTATTTTTGCTACACAATATTCAACAAAATCAAAATCATTGTTAAATTTTTATAATGATGTTAAGTCTGTTATTTAATGCATGACTATTGTTGTTATTAAACATGGTAAATTTTTATAAAATGTCAATGCCCGTCAATTGTAAATTTTGCTACATCTTATTTAAGAAAAATGCCCACGTCATGGGTTGTTTGTAATACAATATAAATAAGTATATTATTTATTTAGTTAATTTGGGGAGATATAGACGTGAGCCAATTAAGCGACTGTACGCAAGAAAAACTTAGCTTATCCAAAAATGCCATCAAAGTTTTGGAAAAAAGATACCTGAAAAGAGATGCTCAGGGCAATCCGACAGAAAAGCCGGAAGATTTGTTTATGAGAGTTGCTTCAACCTTAGCTGAGGCCGATAAAAAATTCGGTGCAACTCAGGAAGAAATTTCAAAAACAACAAAAGAATTCTACAACTTTATCACAAAAAGATATTTTATGCCTAACTCACCTACATTAATGAACGCAGGCAGAGAATTAGGCCAGCTGGCAGCTTGTTTTGTACTGCCTGTTGAAGATTCACTGGAAGGTATTTTTGAAACCGTTAAAAATACGGCGCTTATACACAAATCAGGCGGCGGCACCGGTTTTTCTTTTTCAAGATTAAGACCCAAAAATGATGTTGTACGTTCAACTATGGGTGTTTCTTCAGGCCCGGTAAGCTTTATGGAAGTATTCAACGCCGCTACGGAAGCTGTTAAACAGGGCGGTACAAGACGCGGCGCTAATATGGGTATTTTGAGAATCGACCACCCCGATATTTTAGATTTCATCAATTGTAAATCCGATAACTTCAAACTTAATAACTTCAATATTTCCGTAGCGGTTACGGATAAATTTATGGAAGCTTTAAAAGCAGGCACTGACTACGAACTCATCCACCCGAGAACAAAACAGCCTGTCGGCAAGTTGAATGCTAAAGCTGTATTTGACTTAATTGTCGAAGGTGCCTGGAAAAACGGGGAACCCGGTATTATCTTTATTGACAAGATGAACTACGACAACCCGACCCCGTTAATCGGTGAAATTGAATCAACAAACCCCTGCGGCGAAGTTCCTCTCTTGCCTTACGAAGCTTGCAACCTCGGTTCTATCAACCTAGGACTTATGCTCAAAGGTGAAAAAGGCAACTACAGTGTTGATTGGGACAAGCTGGCTGAAACTACTCAGACCGCTATTCACTTCCTTGATAACGTAATTGCTATCAACAATTATCCGTTGCCTCAAATTTCAGAAATGGTTCAAAACAACCGCAAAATCGGTCTTGGTGTAATGGGCTGGGCTGATATGCTTATGAAAATGGGTATCGCTTATAACTCGGAAGAAGGTACAAAGCTTGCTTCTCAGATTATGGAATTTATCGATTACCAGTCAAAAGTTAAATCAATTGAACTTTCCAAAGAAAGAGGCAGATTCGGCAACTTTAAAGGCAGTGTATACGACGGAATCTTTAGAGACGGCAAACCGTTCCTGACTTATAAATATCAGGGCAAATCAGCAGGTATTATCACAGATGAAATGTGGGCTGATTTGGACGCACAAATTGCAAAATACGGTATCAGAAACGCTACAACTACCTGTATCGCTCCTACCGGTACAATCTCTATGATTGCAGGCGCTTCAGGCGGTGTTGAACCGTTATTCGGTCTTGTATTCATAAGAGACGTAATGGACGGAACAAAACTCGTAGAAGTTAACCCGATATTTGAAGAATACGCTAAAGAACATTGCTTCTATTCAGAAGAGTTAATGAAGAAAATCTCTATTGACGGTACACTTGCTCACTGCGAAGAAGTACCGGCAGAAGCTAAGAAAATATTTGTTTGTGCGCATGACGTATCACCTTACTGGCACGTAAAAATGCAGGCTGCATTCCAGCTTCACACAGACAATGCTGTTTCTAAAACTGTTAACTTTGAAGAAAACGCAACAAGACAGGATGTTGCTGACTCTTATCTGTTAGCTTATGAAAACAATCTGAAAGGTATTACTGTTTATCGTAACAATTCAAGACAGTTCCAACCGATGAACCTTGAGAAAAAAGATGACAAAAAAATGCCTGAAATTAAAGCAATAGAAACACCGAAAGCAGAAACAAAACCTGAACTGCCCGAGGCTCAGCATGTGGGCGAAGAACATAAATGTCCTGAATGCGGTGCGGTTTTGGGCTACGGTGAAGGCTGCTTTATCTGCTTGAATTGCGGATACTCCGGATGTTCATAGCGGATTCGCCTTGTTTTGTACGAAATTTTTGATTTCGTTGCAAAACGGCTTCACGGGATAAGCATTAATTAAAAAAATAACGGCTTGAAATTAAGCCGTTATTTTTTTAGCGCTGTTTCATCGGGATTTCTATAATAAATTCCGTACCCACGGCTTTTTGTGTTTCAAAATAAATTTTGCCGTTGTGTTTTTCAATAATTTTTTGAGATATTGCAAGCCCCAGCCCTGTCCCGAGTTTTTTAGTTGTCGTGCCTGCGTTAAAAAGTTTTTCCTTTATGTTGTCATCAATTCCGGAACCTGTATCTTTGATTTTTACAAACAGAGTATTGTTTTTATATTCCGTTGTGATTGTTATGGTGCCTTTGTCTTTTATGCTCTGGCAAGCGTTCACAAGTATGTTCATAAACACCTGATTGAGCATATTGGGATAGCATTTTATTTGTGGAATTTTGCCGTAATTTTTTACAACTTCGATTCTGTTTTTGGTTTCGTGTTTTATAAGTTCAAGAGTTAAATCAAGTTCATCGTTGATATCGGCTGATTGAAGTTCGGATTCGTCAAGTCTTACAAAGCGTTTAAGACATTGGACAATTCCGCTTATGCGTTTGATTGCTTCTTTATCGATTTTATTGATATTTTGAATATTTTCTACAATCAATTGATTGTCACAGGATTGCGAAAGTTTTGAAAGCATTTTGTTTAAAATATCGTTATTTGCATTTATCGAGCCGAGCGGGGTGTTGATTTCGTGCGCGACACCTGCCACGAGCTGGCCTAAAGAGGCCATTTTTTCCGAATTTATAAGCTGTAGCTGGGTTTCTTTAAGTTCATTTAATGTTTTTTCAAGTGCTTCATTTTTTTGTTTTATCTCCAAAAACAATGACGCCTGAACAATTGCCGAGGCGAGCTGTGACGCAATTGACTGCAAGACATCGTTTTGCGACTCGTCAAAATATTTCTGGTTTGTATAAATCATCAAAATCCCCAGAACCTCATGCATCCGATATACAGGCACAATTATTCTTGTAACCGGCGCAGGGTATGTTATTTCACTGTTTAAATACTCTTTAATACAGGAATTAACCCGAATTGATTTTGTTTTAACAAAGTTTTGAGATTCTGCTGAAAATTCGACCTTTTCGCCCAAAATCGAGCTGAATTTTTCCGGATACACAGAGTCTATACAGTAATAATTATTTTTCAGTTCAACATAATAAACCTTTATTGCAGCAAACAGGTTAAAAAGTTCTTTTAATGTTGAATTAATAATTTTGTTTATGTCCATGGATTCTCTTATTACGTTGGAAACCCTGTGCATCAAAGCAAGCTTTACCGCCTGTGTCTGTGCTTTTTGCTGCAAATTGGCGTATTGTTTATTTTCTTCCGCGAGATTCAAATACTGCTGGCGGATAAAAGCATACTTTTTTTCGGATTCTTCATACAAAATATCGTTTGTAATATTTTTAAAGGCAATAATTTTGTAATTGTCTTTATCAAACGAAGTTATCTGAAAATTGAAAATCTGGTCTTTTGTTTTTTGATACAAAGCCGTTGTACTGAAGCTCTCTTTTGAAAGTATTGCAAAATTAACAGGGTTGGCCGCAAGCAGATTGTCAGAATCCAGCACACAAACATCAAAAGAAAAACAGTTGGAAAACTTTTCTAAATTTTTGACATTACCGAATGTTTTAACAAACACAACATTCTTAAATACAATTTTTTGTTTGGAATCCAGAATTAAAATTGCAGAAAAGAAATTGTTATACAGACTAAAATCAGTACATGGCATAATTCTATATTAACACTTTATTTAAGAATCCAAAAATGTATCACGTAAGAAACAACAATACCCAGAATTGCGCCCATAAAAACTTCAAACGGAGTATGCCCCAGAAGCTCTTTGAGTTTTTCGCCTGCGGCAGAAGGTCTGTGTGCATAAAACTCTTCCATAACCCTGTTCATGGTTGCGGCTATTTTTCCGGCTGAACGTCTGATACCTGCGGCATCGTACATTACAACAAAAGCATAACCCAGAGCAACCGCAAAAATTACCGAATTCAATCCTGCATTATAGCCGACCGTCATTGAAAGAGCTATTACACCTGCGCTGTGAGAGCTTGGCATTCCGCCCGTTGTTGTAAATATTTTAAAGTTAACCTTTTTGTGTACAATAACAAAATAGATAAATTTTAATACCTGTGCAATAAATGCGGCGATAAAGCCGTTGCCCAAAACTTCAACTGCTGTACCTGTTTCGTACATTAACAAACCCTTTCCGAGATACTTTCTACAATCCCCGTCAAAATATTTGACTCAATATTATTTTCTTTTAATATATCACAAGCACTGCCGCAAAGTGAAGCCACCTGATTTTTAGCTTCATCAAGACCGTAAAGGCTTACGTAAGTAGCTTTTTCTTCCAGTGCATCTTTGCCGGGAGTTTTCCCCAATTCTTCAAGCGTAGAGGTAACATCCAAGATATCATCCATAATTTGAAAAGCCAGTCCGAGTTTTTCGGCAAACATTGTCAGGGCTTGAATCGTTTTTTCATCCGCGTTGCCGAGTATTGCTCCTGCCCTTATGGAAAGTTTAAATAAAGCACCGGTTTTATTTTCGTGTATAAAAGTGAGTGTTTTTTTATCAATTTGCTTGCCTTCCGAGTCTATATCAACAACCTGTCCCGCAATGAGTTTTTCTGCACCGGCACTGACTAAAAATTCTTCAAGCACTTTTAAAACAGTTTGTGCTGCTACAGACTCCGGTGTTTTTTGAATAATAATCTGAGGTGCAAAAGACAACAGCGCATCGCCGGCAAGAACCGCCGTAGATTCGCTGAATTTTTTGTGATTTGTAAGTTTACCTCTTCTGTAGTCATCGTTATCCATACAGGGCAAATCATCGTGTATAAGGCTTTGCGTGTGCAGCATCTCTATTGCGCAAGCAGTCGGAATTGCCTGTTCATAGCCGCCGCAGAGAACTTTACAGGTTTCAAGACAAAGTATCGGGCGCAGTCTTTTTCCGCCTGCAAGCAGTGAATATCTCATGGATTCCCAGATTTCCTGCGGATATTTTACGGGCAAAAACTCGTCCAGTTTTAGCTCTATGAGTTTTATATAGTTTTCAAATTGTTGTTTAACTGCCTGTTCCATTATTCGTGTATTTCCTTATCTATATCCTGATTGGTTCTGCGTCTTGAAAGCTGTCTTTTTTTGCTGCTTATTTTTGTAATTTCCCTATTATGCACCGTTTTTGAGCGGGTTTCCGTTTTTTTACCGCCATAGGTAATCTGTTTTTTATATTCTTTAGCCTCTTTTATAAATTGAAGATAGCTTTGATATCTGGTTTCGTCTATTAAAGATTTATGTTCAAGTATCCGGCACCCTGTTTCCTGTTCATGCAGACAGTCTGAGAATTTGCAGGCGCCGTAGTCTTTTTGTATTCCCGCAATTTCTCTAAACAATAACCCTACTTCAGCCGGCATCAAAAAATCAAACTTAAGCTGACTGAACCCAGGTGTATCAACTATTCTGGTGTCTTTATCCATTGAGATAATTTCACAGTGTCTTGTGGTGTGGGTGCCTCTCTCAGATTTTTGCGAAACCTGTTTTGTTTTAAGATTCAACCCAGGACACAATGCATTAATCAAAGAAGATTTGCCGACACCTGAAGAACCGCACAAAACCGTGATTTTATTTTTTAAGTGTTTTTTAAATTCTTTTAACCCGTTACCTTGCAGCGCTGAAGTAAAAAGCAATGTGTAATTGAGAGGTTCATAAATATGTTTTATTTTATCGATAATCTCCTCTTCGCCTTCGAGGTCGTTTTTGTTAAAACAAAGTACGGGGTGCAAATCGTAATATTCGCAAAAACAAAGGTATCTGTTAAGCTGTTCAAAGTCTATATCGGGCTCTTTTATCGCGCAAACGATAATTACCTGATTTATATTGGCAACTTTAGGGCGGGGAATATAGTTTTCACGCGGTAAAACCTTTGCGATAAAAGCCTGTTTGGAATTTGCATTTATCTGCTCAAGCTCTACAAAATCGCCGGTTACGATAGAATTTTTTCTCTTTTTTAAAACATCACGGATTTTACACTCATACTCGCCGTCTTGAGTATTTACATAATAAAAATCAGAATGTATTTTGAATATTTGCCCCTTCATTCTATTGATTATAGAACAATCGCTGCTCAGGGTAAATAAAATATTAAGCTTGCTAATTTATAAAATAATATTAAAAAAAACTCAAAATTAAGCTTCGACTTCTACGGAAGATGTCGGCTCAGTTTCCGGAACATCAGAAGAGGAAGAAACTTCAACGGAAGAAACAGAAACATTAACTGCTGCTTCATTTTTAGATTCGGATTGTTTTTCTTCTTCACGTTTTTCTTCAGCTTTTTCAAGTGCTTCTTCTTGAATTTTGTCTATTTGATTTAAAGAAGTGGTCAGCATTTCTGTTTGCAGTTGTTGGGTGCTTTTTTTACCTTCCTGCAATTTTGCCAGCCAATCACTAATGCTGACAGATGCTGTTTGGTCTTCTGATACTGAACTTATACTACTAATCATACAGTTACTCTTTCTATTAATCAGGGAATGATTTTATTATAAGATTTATCAAAAATAATAAATCAGCCTGTTATATGAAAAAATCCGTTTGTATTAGACGGTTTTTTTTAAACTCTTATATCAATAGGCGATTTAAGCTGTGCTGCCGTAATTGTTGACGGGTCTTGCGGAGCTACTGACATTGCCCCTTGCAAAAGCTGCATTGCTATTGCCGCCTGTTGTTTTTGCATACTCAATGCTTTGCAGGCCATTTGTACACTGGCTGTTTGAGATGCCATTTGAGAGTTTATAGCACTCATAGCGTCTGACATAGTAAAAATCCTTTCAATGGGGTATATATTTAACTATAACACTCATTGAAAGGATTTGTATTATACAAATGTTGTATTTTTTTTATTAAAAGCTATAGCCTTTGTTTTTAATCAGGGATTTAACACCTTCTTCAAACTTGTCTATTAATTTGTCAGCATCAATTGTGTAAACATAGTTATTTGAAGTTGTCGCCCATTCTGTTGCATATTGCAAAGCGTATTGTGAACATTGCTCCAGAGCTGTTGACAAGTCAGCATCAGAAATACCTTTGCCTGCAAGTTGAGTTTTTATCTTGTTTATAAGCGGCTGCAAAATATCAGATTCCGCTTTGGCCTGTATGTCTGCTGCTGAAGACGGACTAACAACCTGAACGTCTTTGTCTGCCCCTGCACTGCCTGCAATTGACAGCATATTCATATTATACAATTCTTTATATGCAGCTTCTTCTTTAGCAGCTTTTTCTTCTGCGGCTTTTTGTTCTGCGGCTACTTCTTCCGTTGTTTTGCCTTCGTTTGCACACATAGTATTAAACTCGGCAAAGAACGCGTCAGCGACATCTTTGATTGAATATTCGCCAAGGGTTTTCTTGTGCATATTCAAGAAACCGTGTTTTTCAGACCAGGTTTTTATTAAATCTGATTTTCCTGCAACAGCTGCTATCGCCTTATTTATATATGTTTGCATTTCGTCAGTCATCTGATCGCCGAGCTCTGACACCAATGCATTAGCTATCGCATTCAAATCGGAATCCATCTGTTGTTGAAGTTCTTTTCTTCTGTTACCTTCAGAGTTATCAGTACTTTCAACTTTTCTTTTGTCGCCTCTGGAGTACGCAGTCGCCAAACCTGCCGTAGTCAATACATCTGTCTGATCGTAATCAGGTATTGAGCTTTCCTCAGCAGCGGAACCATCGCCGGTAGAGTCTGTACCTTCTGTTTGGCCTAATTCTTCAAGAGAGGTCATATTGCCTGTGTTGGCCACGTGAGTGTGCTCTTCAACCCATTCGTCAGCCTGATCCAAATTGCGCAGCAAAGCCTCTTTCAAAGCTTCTTTATATTCAGCGGAATTTTCTCCGTATTTTGCGGCAATTTCATCAAGCTCTGCCAGCTCGGAGGCAGGCAGCCATTGATTTATGTTTTCACACAATTTTTGGAATGCATTGTTAGCTATCTGATATTGCGGATCTGACGGATCCATTAATAACGCATTCATAATATAGTGGATATCAAATTCCTGATCGGTAACCGTTACATTGCCATAAATACCGTTGAGTCTGTAGTTTGTTGTATCCTGACCGTCATCAAGACCGCCGAAAGTAATATCCGTTATCTGGGCATTGCCATAGCCAAAATCAATCATATCTACGCCGGTACCTTCAGGAACACCGAGTTCTGACGCTATTTCGTCATTACCCTGCAAAACTCTGTAGTCGCCTGTATCCCAGTCGAACTGATAGTATGTTTCATCGTCTTCTGCCTGATATATTGCGCCGCCGGCACTGCTTATATGACTACAGTCAGATATTAAATTACCTTCAACGCCATCGCCGTTAGTAAAATTTTGTCCGCCGGATTCAATATAATTTTCGGTTTGCTGGTTAAAATATGACATTTTACCCTTCATTATCAACCAACCCTCAAAATTTACACTGGATTCCGGATGATTTTTTTTGTACTGCTGATATTGCGGATAATAAACCTGATATTCCACCAGATTGTTTAAAGATCCGCCGCCGTCACCTGTTGCCCCTACGCCTTGTACCATTTTGGCTCCTTATCTTTTTGTTTCAAGTTCTACGTTCCCTGTTATACTTTTCGACCTTTCATGTTGTATATCGGGCAATTATGTGGAAAACTTTAGAAAATAAACTCATATTTGTAACATAAATTTACAAAACAAAAAGAATAAACAAATTATTTGTTAGGAGTCATATTTTCTGTTCCGGGGAAGGAATTTTTGCCTGTTCTTAAATATGTAATATAGTATTGAATTTTAGGAATAATTGTAGAGAGGAACAACGCTGACACGCCCATTGCAAGCCCCATAAACAGGCCGCCTTTAGTCATATTGCGTTTATTCATTCTCTTAAGCAGTTCAAAGTCAACATTTTGTTTTTTGTTTTCGGCTTCTTGTACAATTGCTTTGACGTAATCAATGATTTCTTTTCTTCTGCTTTCGATTTCGCTTTGAGAAATATATTTATAGCTGTTTTCCAGCGGATTTGTCAGTTTTTTAACACCTTTTTTAACAGGGTTGCCCGCTTTGTCATAATTTTCAGGTCTTACAATAAAGTTTTCAAAAGTATTGCCTATGATTTTTCTCAGGAAGGACTGATTCCTAATCTCACCGCCTCTTAATAAATCTTCGGCCTGAGATTCCGTAATCATTGCAACACCCTCTTTGAGAGGCTGCATTTTAGAGGCCTGTGCAGCTTTCGCTTTAATTGCCTCAGCAAGGGTTTTATCTTTAATATTTTCGTCAACGATTTTTGCAAAGTTTTCAAGTGTTGTTGAATCGTAAACAGGCGGCACTTTTTTGTTAAACAAACCGAAGAATACTTTCTTTGTTGTTGCCGGTTTGCTGTTCGGGAAAGCTTTTTTAAGAAGCGATTTTTCCGCGTCTTCAAGTTCTTTACCCAGCATCATATTTTTAAAGTTTTGAGGAGTCATCTGTTCAAAGCCGGCTTCTGCCATTCTTGTGACCATATGGTTGTGGACTTCCATTGCGCTTATCGGGTTAAGTCTTGTGTTGAGGCCTTTAAAGGTATCTTTTTTGTTCATAAAGGCAACAATAGCAGGCATTGAGAAGCAATAGAAGTAGATAGAAGAAACATCCCTGAACAGGATTTCCACACGTTCATCATTATTTCTGGCATTAGCGGTTCTTCCTGTGACCGTACCCACATCCGTACCGAGCAATTTCCATACATCATTTGTCTGGAAGTTTTGTACTATGCGCAGCAGTGAATCCGCATTTGCTTTAAACGACGGAACAGACGCATTATTTTTTACTGCCGGCTGATTATTTTTCAACGGCTGTATATCAGCGGCCTGATTTTGTCTTGCTTTAAAGTTTTCTACCGCATTAATGGAAATACCTTTAGCAGAGAAGATTGCTCTTGCATCTTTAAGTGTAAGTCTGTTTGTGTACGGATCGGGTGCTTTTTCGTGATTGGGGTCTTTTTTATCCATCTTGCCGAAAAGATGTTTTGTTATACCCTGATTGAGTTTAGGCACAACATAACCTATAAACAAACATGCCGTAATAAGACTTGCTGCGGTTTTGCCTACGGAATATCTTGCAAGTTTTGTTTTTACGATTTCTTTTTGCTGCGGCGTGAGTTTTAATATGCCTGCAACTTTATTTATAAAGTTATTAAACGGACTTCTTAGGTTATCCCTGCCGACATCAGGCATGTTTTTCGGTATTTTCATAAATTTTTGACCGATTTTGTCAAAAAGCGCAGCCGCCATTGTTGCACCGAACAGCCAGAAAATTGCCCCTAAAGATTCTTCGGTAACACGTTCTCTCGCTTCAACAAAGCCGTCTCTTTTATAAGCCTGATAGGTTCTGCCACCGGTAACGGTTGCTTCAAGAAGCAAAACAGGCAAAATTGCGCCGTTTTTATTTAACTTTGTGACAAACGACCTTAGCGGTGATGTTTTTGTTATTAAATATTTACTGTAATTTGAGGGGTCAAGTCTCATACTAATCTATTTTCGTAATTTGTTTCGGTGATACAAATCTTCTCAAGAATTATTTTTGCACGAACATAATGTAATAATTACTAAATTCGTTACACTTATTTACATTTTTAAACATTTCTGTCAAAACCGTTTAAACAATAATATCATAAGCTTTCAAAGGCTGGGTTGAAGCTTTTGAAAGGAAAAAGGCGTGCGGTTTTTTAGTTGACGGCGGGTGGTTGTAAGAAACCTCAGCTATTGCAGGGTCACGCAGTCTGTAAATTTCGGCAACCCTGTCATCAAGAGCCTGTGCGGACTGGTTGTATAAATTGGCAACGTAGTCCATTTCAGGGTCATATATGTCTTTTACGTTTTGTGTCCAGTACCTTGCCTGTGTTCTGTAGGCGTCTTGCTCTTCTCTTACTGAAGTATACGGGTCATTGTCTTTTCCGTGTACAAACTCATGAATCAAATATGCCCCCGTAAGACGCGGGTCGGCATAGGTGTATTCATCGGTTATGGAAATTTTTCTTTTATTGTGTTCGTACTGAGCAATATTTGAACGTCCGCCCATTTTTGAAGTTTTGTCAAAAGATACCGTCATGTCTTTCATATCATCCATATATCCGGCAGGGAAAAACGATTTTGCTATTCTTACGGCTTCCGTAAGATTTTTTACTGCGGTGTTATAACGTTCCTGTCTTGCTTTTTGCGGATTTATACATGACAATCTTAAGTTCTGCGTATCCAGAAGGTTGCGCTTTGCATAATCATAATTAGGCTCAATCCCCAGAGCTTTGTTAAAACATTCTATTGCTCGGGCAAACATACCTGCTTTTTTGTAATTTTCACCCAGCAGTGTAATGTTTTCTATATCTTCGGGGTTGCGTTCAAGATAAGCTTTTAAATGAGGGATAGCCTCTTTGTAATTGTTGTTAAAGCCGTATGTTTTTGCAAGATTAAGGTGAATATCGGCGTTGTAGGGGTCAACATTCAATGCACTTTTATAATACTCTATGGCTCTTGCAAAATTGCCGTTTTGCATGTATTCATCAGCTTTTGTTTTTAAATAAGATGACGAATAACCGTTCAGCCCGTGTGTACTGCTGTCGAGAACGGTTAACTTTGCCTTAAAAGACGGCCTTATATTTGTATATGCACTTAATTCTGAAATCAATTTTTCTTCCGGAGATTATTCACACAAAATCTTTTTTATTCTAAAACCAAACCCGCCAAAAATTTGCGCGGATTAACAAATTATTTTTATAATTTGATACAAAGTTTTTATGTTAAATATCACTCAAAACAGTGCCTGTATTGCTTTTGGCGAATAATATTATAATTTCGCTTTTACATGTATAATTGTATTTATACATACAGAATTGTCGGAGTTAAAAAAATGAGCAATATTTTAAAGTGGAGTTTTAAAAATGCAATTATCGGTTTGTTTGCGGCATTTGCAGTATTCGTTGTTATAGCTGCTTTTTCGGCACCAGCTTTTGCATCTATGAAAGTTTTTGTTGTTTCTGATTTTTTGTATAACTTTTTGCATAAACTCTGTAAAATTCACGGCTCATCGATATTTTTGATATTAGGCCACCCGATAGCAATTTGCGCAAGATGCGTGGGAGGTTATATTTCCGGTGCCATAACAATGTATGCTTATTTGCACAAATTCAAAATGAACAAAATTATCTATATAATTATAGGCACACTTGCCTTAGGTGAAATTGCCGCAGAATATTTTAATTTGTTTGTTACAAACGATTTTATAAGATTAATTGACGGATTGTTTCTCGGTGCGTTTGTTGCAATGACCATTATAAAAATGCTCGATTGGCTCGAAGGTAAAAAAGGTTGGTAATGCCTTCGGGAACCATGTTTACGGTTTTTTAAAAATTGTCTTGCACAAAAATATTTCTTTTCAAATTTATTAACAATTTGTTACAAAAATCACAAAAATTAATGTCTTAATTTTACAAAAACAACTTTATTTTTTAAAAAACAAATTCGTTTTTTTATACTAATTACTCTCAAGAAGTATTCCATGAGTTAAAAAAAATGATATAATGTAAAAACAGAGAAGAATAAGTGTTCTCTTTACCCTTTATAAATTTATGTAAAGATATTGTTAAAAATCGTTATTAAAAAGTCAATAAATTCAAAAAAAAAGTTTTTAAATATACGTGTAGGAAATTTATAAGTAGGTAATGTCGGAGGAAAGACATGACAATTAGTGTGAACTCAAGAAAAAAACAGGCAAAAAAATCTTTTGATGAATTACTCAATGATTTGAGAACAAGCAATTCTGAAAAAGTTAGATATAATGCTGCTCGTATTCTTGGAGAAATAGGCGATTCACAAGCTGTAGAACCGCTTATTGATGTTCTTAAAAACGACAAAAACGGTTCCGTTCGTTTATATGCCGCAAGAGCATTGGGCGAACTCGGCGACATCACTGCAACAAGACCGCTTATCGAATCTTTGAGAGAAGACCGCAACGTTGATGTTCGCGTACGTGCTGCACGTGCGTTGGGTCGTCTTGGCGGCAAAGAAGTTGTAGAACCGTTAGTAGAAGCATTAAATGACGAAAATCCGCAAGTTTGTATCACTGCTACCGATGCTTTAATTGAAATCGGTGACGTTGCTACAGATGCTTTAATCGAATCTTTAGACCACGAAAAGGTTAACGTAAGATGCGATGCTACAAGAGCATTAGGCGAAATCGGCAACCCCAAAGCAGTTGATAAAATCATCACTATGCTGAACGATGAATGGGTAAATGTCAGAATATATGCCGTAACTTCTTTAGGCAAGTTGAACGACAAAAAAGCTGTTCCTGCTTTGATTGAAGTTATGCAAAACAAAAAAGAAAATGATTTGGTAAGAGCCGGTGCAGCTGCTGCACTGGGTGTTTTAAGAGACCAAAGAGCATTGATGCCTTTGAGAGAACTCATTATGGCAGCTGATGAACTCGGTGAACTCGAAGACACCGCTCTCAAATCATTCAAAAAAATCATGGCAGCCAACTGGCAGGCTATTCCGGGTGCAGCACCTCAAAAGAAAACAGCAGGTGTTTAATCTAAATTAAGCAGCCCGATGTCAAACTGACATAAAACCAAAATTAATAAAAGCTCCTTAAAATTAAGGAGCTTTTTATTTTGAATTTCATAGACAACATTAAAAATTTTTCATGAACAATGTTTCAGCCTCACCATTTTGTTCCATCAGTTTAGAAGCTGTAGTATTAATAAAATGAAGCGGTACATAAATTTCTGGGCCGAGTTCCTGCCTTGATAATAATATATCCGATAAAATTTTCACTCTTTCGCTATTTAAAAGCATATCACCCAAAATTTCCAATATTTTTTCTTTCGTAAAAACACCTGTTGTGATTTCACAATGAACTTAAAAATATTATAAGTCATAATTGAGAAAATGCAATACTACAATATTGGAACATACATTAGAAATAGACGGATTAAAACTGGCAAATCGTTAAACACGTTTGCAGCTGATATTGATTTGGATTCTTCAATCTTAAGTCGTATTGAAAATTCCAAACAAGACATTAAGCTGCAAGCATTGATAAAAATTGCAAAAGGTTTTGAACAAACACCAGCAGAGTTTTTAAAAGACTTTGAAAATAAAATATAAAAATCTTAAGCCCAAAACCTACCCTTTAAATTTCATACACTGCAAAGTGATAAAATTCATTTCTTCTTTGGAAATTGTCGTAAAAGTCAGCGCGGTTATAAATTTGAACGTGTTATTCACTCTTATCGGAGTGCAATAAACCAGCTCTGCCCGTGTGTGAATAACTTTGCCCGCAAGCTGCAAATCAACTTCCAAATCGCTGTATGCCCCCATTTGTCTGTCTGAAATATAGGCCAGACCTTTGGCACAGATGTTTTTTGTTGTTGCAATAAGCTTGTCCAGTTCTTCGCCGTCAAGATTTATTGTCAGCGTAAAATCCGTTTCTATATTTGCTCTTAAATATTCCCTGCGCTGGGAATGTTTTATATTAGAAGGAAACGACAGCATATAAAACGTGGTATCGTTCAAATAATTGCTTGAAAGTATCCGGCTTGTGGCGTTATAGATTCCGTCCTCCGAATAAATATTTATTTCAATTTCTTTTTCAGGCAAGTCGGTTTGATGTTCAAAAAACACCGTCAATTTTTCGTTTTCAACGTAATAAATTGTACAAAAATAACTCTTGCCGTCTACTATAATTTCCAGTTTGTTAGAAGGTTTTAAAAAACTGTAGCTATCCAAATCAGACTCCGTTCTTTTACAAATCTATTATATTAAGATTAGCTAAAGCAGTCAATTTTACACAGCTTAAACAAATTGTTAGAACATAAAAATTAATCTATAATTAAAAAGAATAAACATCAGGACAAAATTATTATGACAAGACAACCATTTTTTTACGATATTACACTGCGTGACGGCAATCAGTCACTTAAAAAACCGTGGAATTTAAAAGAAAAAGAGTTTATTTTTAAAAAACTTGTAGATTTTGGTGTTCAAGCGGTAGAAGCTGGCTTTCCGGCTGCTTCCGAGATGGATTTTGAGGCTGTACAAAGACTTGCGCAAATCGCGCCAGAAAATCTTGTCATAAGCGCTCTTGCACGTGCAGTTGAACACGATATTACAAGGGCTGTCGAAGCAATAAAAGACTGCGCAAAGCCCAGAGTCCATACTTTTATAGCAATGAGCCCGTTTAATATGAAATATGTATTGAACAAAGACCCGCAAGAGGTCAGAAAAACGGCTATAGAAGCTGTCAGATTTGCAAAAGACGAGCTTTCAAAGGTCAATAAAAACGCCGAAGTCCAATTTTCTGTAGAACATTTTGGCGACTGCATGGAGAACCTGCCTTTTGTAATCGATACTTTACAAGAAGTTGTAAAAGCCGGTGCAACTGTCATCAATCTGCCGAACACGGTAGAAAGAACCCGTATAAAAACTTTTGTTGATATGGTTGCACAGGTGTATGAAGCGCTGCCAAAAGATATAATGATAGCCGTACACTGCCACAACGACCTTGGTATGGCAACGGCCGCAACGGTAGAAAGCTATTTTGCCGGAGCAACACAGTTGGAATGCTGCCTCAACGGCTTGGGCGAGCGCGCAGGCAATACAAACATGTACGAAGTTGCTGTTGCACTGCATAACAGCGGGGTTGATGTTCCTTTAAATTTAGTCGAAATTTATGAATTAGCCCTGACGATTGCGGATATGGCAAAAACGGAAATTCCGGAAAAAGCACCTTTAATTGGGCCGGAAGCACTTGCACACCGCAGCGGCATTCATCAGGACGGCGCCGTCAAAACAAAAGATATGGAAAAAGGCGCCTATAGACCGATACACCCGACACTTATCGGCAGAAAAGACGACGAAAAAATCGGCTTCACAAGCCAGTCAGGCAAAACAGCAATATTTGAAATTATTTCCGACGCGGGATATCCCATCACTATGCAGGAAGCAGTCAGGATTACACCTGTTGTTAAAGAAGCCGCCGAAAAAGTCGGAGAATTGCCGACAAGAAATATTATCGATATTTACTTTAACGAGGTTTTCAATGTCAAAGGCGATTTCAGGCTTGTTTCTTTTGAAAAACTTGCCGAAAAAATGTTTAATTTAAAATTTTTCCACAAAACAGAATTTTTTGATATGAATGCTCAAGGCAACGGCCCTGTAGACGCATGCCTGTCGGCTTTAAAACAGGCAGGATTCCCGCAGAAACTTGTGGATTACGAACAATATGCGCTTGACAGTGAAATTTTCGGCTCCGGAGCAACCGCTATGACTGTTATTCATTTTGAAGATTTTGAAGGTAAAACTATTATTGCAAGAGGCAAAGACGAAAGCACATCTAAGGCCAATGTCAAAGCTATATTCAACGGCCTGAACCTGATGAATCATTAATAAAGATTTAATCTAGTGTCGCAGTTGCCGCCTCGAGCCTTCGAGCCGTCACTGCTCACCTTTGCCTTCTTTTTCGGCTGAACTG
>CALUTJ010000030.1 GCA_944323685.1 Candidatus Gastranaerophilales bacterium
ATTAACGGCGTTACGCCTTCCGCCTGCGCGTAAGGCTTCAGCCTCGGCTCGCTCGCGCGATTCTCACCTGCGGTTCTCATCCACCGTCCAATAGAAAAAACAAGGTCTACATTGTAGACCTTGTTTTTTCTGGGGCGGAAGGATTCGAACCTCCGGAATGGCTGGACCAAAACCAGCTGCCTTACCACTTGGCGACGCCCCATTATTCAGTTTTCACCGCACCGCGGTTTGTATTATATATATTATTAAGCACATACCATGATGTCAAGCAAAAAATCATTGCTTAAACAGCCCGAGCTGTTTGCCTGTGAACTGTTTTTTATATACTTCATAATCAAAACACCCGATATCGTTGTATGCAACAGGATTGTCAGCAAGGTCTATTATTCGCCCCTGCCCTGTTTCGCAGCGTTTTATGTACTTGCAAAAACTGCATACTTTCCATTTTTCATCGAGCTTTTTGTTTCTGTAGGCCATAACTCATTATACAAATAACAGACTTTTAAATCAAAAAGATGATTTTACAGGCTTTCCGCAGTGTTATTATACTTGTGATTATTATTATAAGGAGTCCGGTATGGATATAAAGACAGCTTTTACTTATATGTTTAAAGACAAAAGTTTTTTACCCAAATACTTAACAGGGGTGTTGTTGCTTATACCGTTGTCAGTAAGCAATATTTTTAGTGTAAATAATCCGTATTTAACAACAATACCGTTTATAAAAGACCTGCCTGCCGAAAGTTTGCAGATTATATTTCTTGTTCTGTCGGCGCTCGGGCTTTTGTTTTCACTGTTTGTTTGCGGATATAACCTTGTAAATCTTAACGCAAGAATTTACAAAAAAGATGCGCTTCTGCCTGAGTGGAAGGAGTTTAAGACTATTGTTTTAACCTCTCTTAAAGTACTGGCTGCTTATGCATTGCTTGTGGCAGCATTGTCCGCAATAATGACAATTCTGGCTATTGTTATAATAATTATCCTTTCGTTATTTTTTAAAAGTGACATAAATGCTCTTGCTATATCGGCTACATCTATTTCTGTTGTTATAGCAGTAGTTGCAATGGTTCTGACTATACCGGCTCAGGTAATTGCTTTTGCTGTTGACTTGAAAATAAAATCATTTTTTAATTTTAAACGTATTTTTAACTTTGTAAAAGAAAACAAGCTTAAATATTTTATCTGTTTAATAAGCAGTGTTGTTATTCTTACCATTAATTCACTTGTCTGTAGCATATCAATAACAAAATTTTACGTACTGGCAGTGTTGACGCCAGTTATCACTTATTATCTTGCGCTCGTGCTGGCAGAAATTTTTGCAAGCGTGCCAAGACCTGATATGCCGCAAATTGCTGACGAACAAACCGCCGAACAGTAGAATTTAAGATTTAATAAAAACTAAAAAGCCCCCTTTAGAGCAAGGGGGCTTTTCTAATTCTTTAAATAAGCTTATGCTTCTGCATTTTCAGCTTTTTCTTCTTTTTTAGAGTTAATCATTGTCTGGATTTTTTCCATGATATCGTCGCCTTTTTTCTGCATATCGGAAACGATGTCCTCTGCTTTGCCCTGAATTTCTTTAACTGTTTTTTCTGCTTTGTTTTTGAGTTCTTCAGAGTTTCTTGCGAGCATTTCTCTGGTTTCTTCACCGGACTGAGGAGCAAGCAGCAAACCTGCAATAGCACCGACAACGCCGCCTACTATGAAACCTGCTAAAAATTTTCCTGTTGACATATTTGTTCTCCTTTGGACTTGTCTACGTGAGAGAATCATAAAAACAATTCTCACCATTATATATATAAAATACCCAAATTCGCATTATTCTAAACATAAAATATGGTATTTATTATATAATTTTTACAAATTTAAACATTTGTATAAAAATTATTTTTTTCTAAACAGTGCTAACGCAGCAATGAAGCCTTTCATGAAGCTTCCTGATAAAAATTTGAATTTGCCGGCAAACATTGCTATAGCACCAAGTGCCGTAGAAATGAGCTTTCTCACCGTGGTAATCTGCTCATCAGCGTTCTGTGCAAAAGAGTTCACGTGCTTTAAAGTAGTCGAAAGCTCGCCTAAAATCGGCTGCACGTCTTTTTTGAGCATAGTTGTTGTTTCGTTAATGTTTCTTGTAAGCAGAGTTAACTCGATAAGAAACTTAACCGCATATATTACAAGCGCAATTATTGCACCTATTATAACCAGTACAAGCAGTATTAAACTTGCCGTAAGTGCTGTTGACATAACAATCTCCTAGTTTTCTAATTCAGTATAATCGTAAGAACGGTCTTCCATTCTTTTGGCTTTGGCCATTTGTTTTGCTTTAATGTGGTCGTTGATTTTGTTGTATTGCTTTTCGAGCTTGTATTTCATCATATCAAGCGACTCCATGGCCTGTTTTTTTGCCTCTTTTATTTCGGGCGCGTGTTTTTCGGCAAAATCATTGACAAAAGTTTTTAACTCTTCTCTGGTTTCTTTGCCTGATTTTGGCGCATAAAGTATGGCGGCAAGCATTCCTCCCACAACACCGGCAAGCAGCCCCATACCAAAAATTATCGAATTGTCATCTTTTGACATATACATCTCCTTTTACTTACTTATAGGAAATAGTATATCATTTTTTAAAGAATTTTACACTAGCCCTGTGAATAAATTTTGGTCATTCCTGTTGATGAGTGTATAACAGGCCTAAGCTGCTTTTTTATGAGGCTGAATTTTTTCGCTAATCCAGTTTGCGACAGGCGTAACCACAACAGGGCCTACAAATCTGTAGATTGTAGTGAAAATTACAATCGGGCCTAAGAGTCTGATACCGATAAGTCTTCTGTTCATTACCTCTTCTGACAGCTGCGGGTTCATTCTCTTGTAGACTTCTTTGTATTTGTCGAGTCTTGAATTTATAACACCGTCAAGTTTGTATGCACCCCAGGTACATAAGCCGGCTGTAATACCCTGATTCAGTATCATCGGCAGTTTCTGGTCTTTTTCAATTGATTTTGATTTAGCAGTCTGCTGCATATAGAATCCGGAGAGCCACAAGCTTTCACCCGCAATCAGATGAGGGAACCAGTTTTTCTTCTCTTTAAACCATTCGATGAAATTTCTGAATCCGTTTGTATCAGCAAGCTTGCCTACACCTTTTGCTATACCTTCCGTAACAAGAGCACCTGCACCTTTGAAAGAAGGATTAGCCGAATTTTTGCGGGCCATAATATTGTCAGAAGCTTTGTCAAAAGAAGATTTTACTCTTGTAAAGCCTTTGAAGGATTTTGAATCTGCTCCCTTAAAGCTCATAAAGGAGTAATCAACTTTAGCTTTGTCTGACGGTTTTACGTCTTTAACTGTTTTTGAAAGCCCGAACATCTTAAGTATCGGCGGAACAATCGCAATTGTTAAAGCTGCTCTTAAAGGCAGGAAAATCGGTTGATGAAGTCTGCCGGCTGTTTCTTTAAATACTCTGGCATTTTCTTTGATATAAGAAGCATCCTTTTTCATATACTTTGACGGATTGTTCATCAATTTTTTAACACCGCGTTTTACGGGTTCTGCAACCGCAATTGTTGTTGCAAGCCCTAAAACACCGGTAGCAATAGAATGCGCAACCTGATAGTTGTTCTTTTTCTTTTCTACAGGGTCTTTAGTAGGAATAATATATATGGATGCAGGTCTTGCTATAGTTGTTAAACCCAGTGCAATAAGAGCATCGGCAATCAAAGAG
This sequence comes from Candidatus Gastranaerophilales bacterium, assembly GCA_944323685.1. Lineage (GTDB taxonomy): Bacteria > Cyanobacteriota > Vampirovibrionia > Gastranaerophilales > Gastranaerophilaceae > Limenecus. The sequence continues at coordinate 3,716 of CALUTJ010000030.1, forward strand.
TTGTCAGCAAGTATATCTAAAAATTTGTTAAAGTATTTGTTTACGGCAAGTTTTTCGCCAAAAGTTTTTGCGACAATCTGTGCAGCAGGTTTTGCCGCCATTTGAACCGGTGCGCCTTTAAAACTCAAACGACCGCTCGGATTTTGTCCGGCGGTCGTTTTTGTCGCACTTTTATTCATTTCAAAATTGTCATAACCGTACACATTGCTGCCTCTGAACACAGGTCTTGTGTTTGAGTCATTTATTTGCTCTCGCATTTTGCCCTTTGGCTTGTTGATGGTCTGAAAATTTTGAATATTATATACTAGATTTTCGGTTTTCATAGGTTTTCCAATCTATTTATTTTGTAATTTTTGTTTCGGCAAATGCTTTAAGTTGGTAAATTTTATTATTTGCTAATTATAATCAAAAATCATCAAAAAAGTAAAGTTTTTTTACAATTCTTAATAAAGTGTACTAAAAACAATTAATATTTCTGAAAAGGATTTTTGTAATGCACAATGCCACGGGTAAACACAAATGAAATACTCTTTGTTTTGTCTGAGAAAAAGATTAAATGTGTTTGTTTGCTATCCTGTTTGGCAGTTCGTTCAGTAATAAATATATTACAGTCTTGGTAATGCTGACGCGCGTTTTTTTGAAAAAATAAAGTTCGTGAGTGTTGGCAATTTCTTTTATTAATTTGTTTTTATATAGATATACTTTTTGTTATGGAGGATATTTATGACGGTTAATTTTGGTGCAAATTTTGAAAACTGGTTTGCAAGTAAAGATAACTATAATAAAGCACTAAACGGACAAAGTGTGCCTGATTTCAACTTTATGCAAGTTGATATAAAAACTTTGCCGGCTGATAAAAAGGGTGAAGCATACAAAATTGATGTTTTAAATATTGCAAATTCCAGAATAGACAATTATGATGCCAATAATAACGGCAAAATGGAGCTTATTGAATATATTAACGAACAAAAAGCAATTTATGAAAAAATGTTCAATGAGCAGGTAGATATGAGTATTCCCGGTATGCAGGATACTTTTGCCCAGACTTTTAATAATTGCGATACCAATAGAGATGGCTCGATAGACGAAAAAGAAATGGCTGCCGTGTTTGCTTATATGGATGCAGCTGGCAACGACGGAACAATGGACGGAAAAATTAGTTATGAATCGGCTTTTGGTACTAACTGGGGACACAAAGATATGCCCGATGTGCTAAAAACGTATCAAAAATTTATTTTTGGCGAAAATTAAAAATCAATTCGTAAATAAAACAAAAAGCGGACTCGACAAAGTCCGCTTTTTTGTTTATTTAATGCTTTGTTAAACAGCGTAAACACTCACCTGTTTTCTGTCTCGTCTGTGAGGCTCGAAAACAACCTTGCCATCGATAAGAGCAAACAATGTATCGTCTTTACCGATGCCTACGTTGTTGCCCGGGTGGAATTTTGTACCGCGTTGACGAACAATAATGTTGCCGGCAAGAACTTGTTCACCGCCGAATTTTTTTACACCGAGTCGCTTACTTTCGCTGTCACGACCGTTTTTTGATGAGCCTACGCCCTTCTTATGTGCCATTTTATTATCTCCTTTAAATTATTTCTGTTACTTATAACGCCGTTAATTTTTATTCAGCCGGTGTTTCTGCTTCTGCGGCAGCTGCTTTTGATTTAGCGGCAGTTGTTCTGATTTTTGTAACCATTACTCTTGTAAAGAACTGTCTGTGGCCCTGTTTTTTTCTGTAGCCTTTTTTAGCTCTTTGTTTGAATACGATAACTTTTTTAGCTTTGTCGTGTTTAACGATTTTACCTTCTACAGTTGCTTTTTCAACATAAGGTGCACCAACTTTTGATTTTGCACCGTTAACAAGCATAACTACTTTGTCGAATACAACTTTGTCGTTTTCTTCACCGTCGATAAGTTCGATATCAACGTAGCGGCCTTCTTCTAATTTGTACTGTTTTCCGCCTGTTTCAACTATTGCGTACATTTGTGTTTCCTTTCACTTGAGGGGCTGTAGCAGGGGCGCAATTAAGCTGTTTCATTTATATGGCTTAAGTTCTACCTGTATGCCTATCAGGCATTTTAAGCTTTTGCCCTTCCCTGCGTTTTAAGACAGCTTACCTATCTAACATTCGTATATTAAAGTGTAACAAGCACATAACACAGTGTCAACACTGAATGTAAAGCTTTTGTAAAATTGTCCTAGAAAAATTTGTGATAAGGAGCAAAGCGACGTGAACGAATTTTTGGAGTGACACATTGTTCACATAGTGAAGCCATTTTTCAGGCTTCACCACAGTTCAGCCGAAAAAGAAGGCAAAAGTGAGCAGTGACGACTCGAAGGCTCGAGGCGGCACCTGCGACACTAGATTAGATAATAAAAACCCGTCCGGTGTGAATCAGGCGGGTATATAGCTGGATCGTGTCTGGGTAATTAAATGTTAATTTTTATATTACCCGTTGAATTTTTTGCGTATATTACCCGACTGTCTTATTTTTATTGAGTCATAAGCTTGTTATACATTTCAAGAGCTTCTTTGGCTTTTTTATCTTTTTTCATTTTTTTGTAGGTATAAGCCAGATTGTAATAAAAAGCAGGTTCGTTCGGGTTTGCTTTTATAGCAAGTCCGAATTCATAGCGTGCATTAAACCAGCTTCCCTTTTTCAGATAACAGCAGCCCTTGTTGTAGTATGCGTATGCAAAGTCTTTTTTTAGTTTTAAGACTTTTTTATATTCGCTCATTGCCATATTTATTTTATTGTCATAAAAGTATAAGTTGCCAAGATTGTAATGTGCTTTGTAGTTGTTGTCATCGGCAGCAATCGCTTTTTTCAGGAGAAATACCGCATCAATCGGTCTTTCGTTATCCTGAGCAATATTGGCAAGGAATAACCAGTCGTCTGAAATCTTTTCGCTATCAGGTATTTGGTTAAACAATTCTTCAGCTTCTGCGAGTTTGTTTGAATTGTATAAAAATTTTGCCTGTTCTCTTATATCGTTAAGCTGTGATGGTTTTATTGTGCTTTGTGTTTGTGCCTGTTCGTTAGGAGGTGTAATTTCCTGTTTTACTGCTGCATCAGGTTTTGTGTTGTTTTCACTATTAGTTTTGTTTTTGTTTTGGGGTTTGTTTTCTTGCTTTTTGCTGTTTTTTGGAGCAAAAATTGCAGGCAGAAACGTTTCTTTCTGCATTTTAGGCTCTTTAGGCGTATTCTGCCTTACGGGTTTAGGGTGTTTTTTATGTTTAAATTTATCAGAAACTGTTTTTGGGGGTTCAGCTTTTTTAGATTTTGCCTTTTCTTGTTCGAATTTTTTAGCTGATACTTCGTTTTTTATTTTATTTTCTTGCTTTTCAACGCTTTTTGGTACGGATTGTTCTGTATTTTTTTCGGGTGAAGCTTTTGGGGATGCATCTTTTTGTTGCTGCGGGGCAGCTGTTTGTTGTGTTTGTATTTTTTGTACCTGCTGTGGTTGAGATTCTTTGGCAGGAAGTTTAGCCGGCCCCATTGGAACAGGCGGCCCCTGCGCAATTGCAGCATTTGCAAAAAGTATTGCCGTTAATATTAATAAAAATTTTTTTATTTTTTGCATGGCAAAATTATAATTCAACAAAGTTATTTTAACAAACTTTGTTATTGCCTGATATTTGTATTACAGAGTTAAGAAATCAAAAATAACAGCTGATTTGTTACTATTTTTTACACATTTCTGTGGAAAAATGCTGCAATTTCTTTTTCGCTGAAGGTGTGTAAAATCGGTCGTCCATGCGGGCAGGTGTAGGGCATTTTGGTTGTTTTCCATTTTTTTATTAATTCTTCCATCTGCCAGAGGTTCAATTCTGTTCCGGCTTTAACAGCAGCTTTGCACGACATTGTGACAAGCATTTTTTCTTCAAGATTGTTTAAATCACCGTGCAGATTTTCTAATATATCCGCTAAAATATCTTTAACTTTAACGTGAGCAATAACCTGAGGTATCTTTTTAAAGATAACTTCGGTATCTGAAATTTTTTCTATCTTGTAGCCGAATTTTTCAAGTTTTTCATTGTTTTCTGTTATGAGTTCAACGTCCGCAGCCTCAAGAGGAAGCACATCAGATATTAATAAAAGTTGAGAGGCAATATTTTCCGTTTTTAGATTCTCCTGCAATTTTTCAAAAATATAACGTTCATCTGCAATATGCTGGTCGACTATTTTTAATTCTTCGTTTTCTTCAAAAATTACGTAGGTGTTTCTGTACTGTCCTATAATATTGAATTTTTCTTCAATTTCAGCAGATGTTTGCATGTTTAAATCTATTTGTTTAACCTGCATTTCATAGACCGGTTCGTATTTTTTCGGGGTAGCGGGGGGATTAATCGCACTATCTTTAATTTTGTTAAAATCCTGTTCTGAGATGTAAACAGTATCCTCATCGTCTTTGTCCTGTTCAATTTCTATTGACGGTTTGTCAAAAGTCCTTTGGGGCGAATAATTGCCAAAGGGCAAAACACTTTGTGCATCCTGCTTTTGTTGTTGTATCTGAGGATTTACCGATAAAGCCCCGAGTACGGCACTGTATACAAAGTTAAAAATCTGGTTGGGGTTTTTATATCTTACTTCTTTTTTCGTCGGATGAACGTTAACATCAACGTCACTTGTTGGAATTTCCAAATTCAAACACACAAACGGATATTTCCCTGACGGGAGAAGATTTTTGTATGCCGTATCAACAGCCTTTAAAATCAGCGGACATTTCACGACTCTGTTATTAACAAAGGTGTATATTGATTTTTTTGTGGAACGCGTAAACTCCGGTGTAGAACAATAACCGGTAATGTGCAGCTGTGATAATTCATCTGCTTTATTAATTTTTTTCAGTTCTTCTGCTATGGAATTTGAATAAATTTCAGTTAAAACACACAATAAATCTCCACTGCCAGAGGTTTTAACGGGTGTTTTTCCGTCATAAATCAGTGTGATTGATACGTCAGGGTTCGCAATTGCTATACTTTGCAAAATTTCTGCGATGTATGACATTTCGACCTTTTCTGATTTTAAAAATTTCTGTCTGACTGGTGTATTATAAAATAAATCTTTAACCTCCATTGTCGTGCCTGTTGCACATCCGCACGGGGTTGATTTCACATTGGATTCAGCGCATTCTACACGGGTGCCTGTTTCAAAATCTTTTGTACGGGTTGTGCAAACCACTTTTGCAATTGAAATAATACTGGCAAGTGCTTCACCTCTAAAGCCCATTGTGTGTATGTCAAACAGGTCGTTCGAGTCGGAAATTTTACTTGTTGCGTGTTTTGAAAAAGCGAGTTCTATATCATCGGGGTGAATTCCCGAACCGTTGTCGGAAACCCTAATAGACAGGCAATCTTTGCTGACCTCGATTTCTACTCTTGTTGCTCCTGCATCGATGGAGTTTTCTACAAGCTCTTTGACAACCGAGGCCGGTCTTTCTATTACCTCTCCGGCTGCAATTTGATTGATTAACTGTCTTGATAACTGTTGTATTCTTTTCATATCCCCGATTTTATGAAACATCCTCTCCAAAAATTCTTACTGTTTTATTCTATATCAACTTTTTATAATGTGCTATATTGTTGTAATGAATAACTTACAAAATGAAATAATTAATACAAGAAAGATATACAGAGAACTTTTTAAAAACGCTCAAATTGCTATAGATAAACAGCTTATGCCGTTAAAAACAGCATCGCTTTGCAATCATTGCACAAAGGGCTGTGATATTGATTTTAATAAAATTACTCTGTTTGACAAATTTCCAAAACAGTGCAGATACCGTTTCTGGCAGGAATCAGCTCTTGACAAACTAGAAAATCAAATATCAAAAGACGTTGTTGAAAAAATTCAGGTAATTGACAAAAGGCGTGATGAGTACTCTTGCGCTTGCTGCGGCTCCTGTTGCAGGCTGGCAAGTTCCGAGTATTCTTTTGAAGAACTTAAAGAGCGCGCTAAAAACGGTGATAAGTTTTCAAGTGATTTTGTGTCAATATTTGTTCCTTACAAATCGAAAGATGAGCCAAGAAAACTGTTCCCTGACTATATAGAGCTTTGGGAAAAAACTTTTAAAGGTGAGGAATTATATTTCTACTACTGTCCCAAATTGGGTGCTGACGGACTCTGTACTGATTACGAAAATCGTCCCGATATCTGTAGAGTATTCCCCAGTGATCCTCTGGTGGTATTCCCTTTAAAATGTGCTTTCAATACCTGGAAACAAGAGGTTGAAATTACCGCATTAACACTGCATGCCATTATCGATATAGTCGGATTCTATAAAGAAAAGATAAAGCAGGCACTGGCGGATTGACAGGCACATAGAAATTTTATTGCCTTACAAATCTAAACTTGTTAAACAGATAAAGTTTTTTCTTTGATTTCGTCAAGATATCTTGTTGCAAAACAGCCAGCGATTGCTCCGTCGGCTGCTGCCGTGATAACCTGTCTGAGCGGCGTATTTCTTACATCGCCTATAGCGTAAACCCCTTTAACGGACGTTTGCATATATTCATCTGTTATGATAAAACCTGCTTCGTCCTGTTTAAGCTGGGCATTTATAAGTTCAACATTAGGCGCAAAACCGATATAAGGGAATACCCCGTCCACTTTAAGCTCAGTTTGTTCGTTTGTTTTTACGTTTTTAACAACAAAGGATTCAACACAGTCGTTTCCTTTAATTTCAACAGGTACTGTGTCAAAAACAAATTCGACTTTGTCGTTATTAAAAGCGCGCTGCTGAACGATTTTGTCTGCTCTCAGCGTATCTCTGCGGTGGATTATATAAACTTTGTCTGCAAATTTTGTCAAATAACAGCCTTCTTCAACAGCGGCATTACCTCCGCCGACAACGGCAACTGTTTTACCTTTGTAAAAAGCTCCGTCACAAACCGCGCAATAGCTTACACCCCGGCCGGCAAATTCTTTTTCTCCTTTAATACCGAGTTTTTTTGCCTGAGCACCTGTTGCTATTATAACGGTCTTTGCTTCGAATATTGAATCTTTTGTTTCAATAACTTTGGTATCGGGAATTAAATCTATTTTTTCAATCTCCAGCATGGGGTATTTGTCAATGTTGAACATATCAGCGTGTTCTTCAAACTTTTCCATCATGTCATATCCGCCGATTTTTCCGAGTGCGGGATAATTTTCAAGCTCAAGATAATTTGACGGTTGACCGCCGAACATTGATATATCAATAACCGCGGTTTTGGCCTCGCCCCTTGCTGCGTATATTGCGGCAGAAAGCCCTGCCGGCCCGCCGCCTAAAATAACTACATCGTATTGTAAAACTTTTTTCTCACTCATTTTTATACTCTCTCAACTGTAATTAGTAACCGTTTGCTTTTGAATAAAACAGGTCAAGTATGTCACTGCCCGTTATTTTTTGAGCGCTGATATCGTATATAACTATATCGGTGCTTACTTTTTCCCCATTTTTAAATTTGTCTATAACTATTTTATCAGTTCCATGAAAATTTTCACCACTTAATGTTAAAGTCGGTGTTTCTGTCATTTTCGCGGTATTTGATTCCGTAACATGCGTAAATTTAATCTTGTTGCCCTGTACGTCCTCAACAGTAACTGAGGCCTCTGCTCCTGATACGGGGTTTGACAATGTAATGACGTCGCCGCTTTTGGATAAGTTCCAAAAATCCGTTGTTTCTTCGTTAAATATTTTTTTGTTGTTGCTGTAAGTCATGACCGACTTTATTTTCCACGTTCCGAAAAAGCCCTTCGGAACCTTGTTGCTCAAGGACACCCCGCCTTTTAAAACCATGCCTTCGGCCAATACCGGCATGGCAGGACTTGAAAACAGAATTATAAAAAATATTATCCAAAATTTTTTCATATAATTATATATAAGAATTTTTAAAAGTTTTTCCATATTTTTATGTTATTCTTTGTTTATGGACAAGATTTTTTCAATCACCGTAAATAATTTAGAAGAAACCGATATTCTGTCAGGTAAATTTTCAAATGCGATTAGAAAACACGGCGCTTTTGTCTGTCTGTACGGTGATATAGGCGCAGGCAAAACTGCTTTTACAAAACTTGTTGCAAAACATCTTAACGTGAAAGAAAAAGTAACAAGTCCCAGTTTTGTTATTATAAACGAATATTTGTCAGGTGATTTGCCTGTTTATCATTTTGATTTGTACAGGCTTGAACAAGAAGGCGTTAAAACAATAATTGATGAATTGACGGAATATTCAAAACCTGATGTGTTGACAATGGTAGAATGGGCAGAGTTTTCGGATTTTGAACTTCCGTTTGACAGAATTGAGATAAGAATTGAATATATAGACGAAAACAAACGTAAATTTGATTTTTATGCTGTTGGTGAAGAATATAAAAAAGCGCTGGAAGGATTAAAACAGTGAAAATTCTTACTTTTGATACAAGTCTGGATAAAACTTATGTGACGCTATCCGATAGCGGGAATCTTTTATCGGATGAAATAATTGAAAATCATAACGAAAAATATCATTCCGCTTTTTTGATTCCTACAATTGTGTCTATTTTAAAAAACAACAAAATCACAATGCAAGACATTGATGTTATCGGAACTAACGTAGGCCCCGGAAGTTTTACCGGAATAAGGGCTTGTGTTACGGTTGCAAGAGTCATGGCGCAGCAGCTCAATATACCGCTTGTCGGTGTAAGCTCTCTTGAAATACTTTCAAAAATAGCGGGAAACAGTAATAAAACAATAGTAGTTTTAGATGCACGAAAACAACATTTTTATAGTGCAATTTACGAAAACTCAAAAGAAATTCAAGCCCCTGAATTAGTATCAAATGAAGATTTATTAAAACTTGATTTTAACAATGCAAATGTCGTTGCTGACAAATTCAGCCATGATTATTTAAAAGAAAACGGAATAAACTCTCTTGTCTACACCGATATTAACGCGGATTTGGGCAAGTACCTGAATGCAATAGTTCTTGAAAAAATAAATTCTTTTGATAAAGACATTTTCTTGTGGTCAAAGCTAAAACCCTTGTATTTGCAGGCTCCGCCGGTAACTATTTCGGCCAAGAACAAACCGGTGCAGGCCTAGTATAAATAAACGATTTCAAAATCCGAAGATTATTATTTAATGATAATAAATAATAATAAATTCGGAGATTAGATTAGTATGGATTTTACATCGCTGATAGGCGTATTTTTCGGGATAGTATGTATCTTAATAGGGCAGGCACTGGAAGGCGGTAATGTCGGTCAACTGCTTCAAATTACGGCAGCATTTATCGTATTTGGCGGTACTGCCGGTGCTGTTATTTTGAGCTTTTCCGTGGAAGATTTAAAGACTGCGTTTGTTCTTTTAAAAGATGTTTTCTTCGGGGAAAAAATAAATTTTGATGATTTGATAGCGGAAATTATAAAATTTGCTACAAAAGCAAGAAGAGAAGGTGCTATTTCCCTTGAAAAAGAAGCAAGAACCGCATCTGACAGTTTGATGGTATTAGGTCTTGAGGCTGTAGCTGACGGTACAGACCCTGCTCTTGTAAGACAGATGATGGAAACTCAGGTATCTCTGCTTGAAGATAAGGTTGCAAGCGGTGCTAAAGTTTGGGAATCAGCAGGCGGCTTTTCTCCTACAATCGGTATCATCGGTGCTGTATTAGGGTTGATTCAGGTAATGCAAAACCTCTCTGATCCGTCAAAACTCGGTGCCGGTATTGCGGTTGCGTTTGTTGCTACGGTATACGGCGTAGGGGGTGCAAACCTCATACTTATTCCTTTTTCAACAAAATTAAAAACAAAATTCAAGAAAGTATTTCTAAAAAAAGAAATGATTATAGAAGGTATTCTGTCAATACAGGCAGGCGAATCTCCTGCGTTGATTGAACGAAAACTACAGGCTTACATACTTGACAGCCACATGAGAGAAGAAGAACAATAAACGATGGCAAAGAAAAAGAAACCTGAAGAACATGAAAATCTAGAGCGCTGGCTTGTTTCTTATGCGGATTTTATGACGCTGCTTTTTGCAACGTTTGTTGTTTTGTATGCGCTTTCTCAAATTAACGTAAACGAATTTAAAAAAGTTGAAGAATCTTTAAGAAAAGCTTTTTCAGTACAATCAATACTAGACGGCGGCAGCGGGGTTATGTCTGCCGGAAAAAATGTTTTGCAATCCAACTCGGGGGCTGATTCCGTTATAGATTCATTGATGATGGAATTTATAAGCCAGAAGTATGAGCAGGAATCTTATGAACAGATAAAAAAAGAAGTTGACAGCTTGAATAAAGCAGGCGAGCTTAACGGTGTAACAGCAAAAATCGATGAAAGAGGGCTTGTTATCGTAATATCCGATAAAGACCTTTTGTTTAAATCCGGTTCTGCTGAACTGACTCCTCAGGCAAGAGAAATTCTTGAGCAGGTCGGCAAGCTCATTGTAGAAAAATTTGCAATGCACATTATAAAAGTAGAAGGTCATACTGACAGCATGCCGATTTCCGGCGGAATATATCCGTCTAACTGGGAGCTTTCAACAGCAAGGTCATCTTCTATTGTAAGATTTTTAATAGACAGATTCAAAATTATGCCTAACCTTATGGCTGCTGTCGGTTATGCTGACACCAGACCTGCGGATAAAGGTTCAGACGCGGCTTCGCTTGCTCAAAACAGGAGAGTTGAAATAGTTGTTCAAAGAAATCAGTTCAAAAATCTTGACCACTTCCAGAACTCTTATTTAAAAATGGATAAAATGGAGCAACAGAGAAGACGAAACGAGCAAATCAGAATTATAAAAGAAATTGATAACAGAGAACTGGAATCACTGGGAGAAGATATAAGAAACAACATGCTGCTAGAAACAACCGGAACATCTTTTCTTGAAGAATCCAAACGTCTTGAAGAACTTTCAAACCCTGATTAGTTTTTAATCAAAGACCGTTAACTGTAAGAAAACTCATGTTTGTCATATAATTATGTAGACTGTCAGGTATTTAAAAAAAGGGATAATTTATTGCAGAACATAAAACTAACCAGATACATAATAATATCCCTGATTTTGGGCATAATAACGGGTATTGCTTGTCCTAAATTTGCTGTTAAACTGGCTCCTTTGGCCATGATGTTTTTAAACATGGTTAAAATGATTATTGCCCCGCTTCTGTTTGCTACACTTGTTATCGGCATAGCAGGTCACGGTGACATAAAGAGTCTGGGTAAAATAGGTATAAAAACGATTGTTTATTTTGAAGTCGTGACAATTGCGGCTCTTGTAATAGGGCTTGGAATCGGACATTTTACACAGCCGGGTGCGGGTCTGGAAAATTTAACGACAAATGTTTCATCTTCTTATATGGATGCAGTGACTGCTATGGGGCGCACCTCGCACTCTTCTTTGAGAGATTTAATCATAGATATCTTTCCTTCAAGCGTTGTTAAGTCGATGGCAGAAGGCAATTTGCTTCAAATAGTTGTATTCAGTTTGTTTTTTGCTCTGGCAATTTGTGCTGTAGGGCAGAAAGCAAAACCGATGATGGATTTATTGAATTCCCTGTCTGAAATCATGTTTAAATTTACGGAATATGTTATGTGGTTTGCTCCCGTCGGCGTTTTTGCCGCTATCGCAAGCACAATCGGCAGCAGCGGCACCGGCATTTTACAAAACTACGTAAAAATAGTATTCTCTCTTTATTTTGCGCTCATTATATTTTTAATTTTTATAATTATTCTTGTTTGTAAAATAGTAAAAATTCCCGTATCAGGTTTGATACGGGTGCTTAAAGATCCGGCATTGCTCGCTTTTTCAACGGCAAGTTCCGAAGCTGCTCTGCCAAAAGCAATGGAGCACATGGAAAAATTCGGAGTGCCAAAAAATATTGTCGGTTTTGTAATGCCTACAGGGTATACGTTCAACCTTGACGGCAGTACTCTTTATCTTTCTATGGCTGTATTGTTTGCAACCCAGCTTGTTGGGATAGACCTTTCTTTGCAGCACCAGTTAATAATTATGTTTGCACTTATGTTTACAAGTAAGGGTGTTGCAGGTGTACCAAGAGCAGCACTGGTTGTGTTAGCCGGTACTTTATCAAGTTTAAACTATCCTTTAATCGGGGTTGCTATTTTGCTAGGTATAGACCAGATTCTTGATATGGGCAGAACAACGGTTAACCTTGTCGGTAACTGTATTGCGACAATTTTTATTGCAAGGTGGGAAAACGAATTTGATTATGAAAAAATGAATGCCTATCTTGAGTCAAAAGATATATAATTTTTTATTGTTGTTGTATAATAAACAAGTGAAGATAAATGTGATTGGTGGGTCGTATGCTTCAAATTTTCAAAACGCAAGAGGACAAAACCTTAAAAGAACTTACGATTGATGAATTTGAACAGGGCTCATGGTTTAACCTTATTAAGCCTACTGCTGACGAGATTAAAGACGTTGCCAATGCATTAAATATCGAAGCCGATTTTTTAAGAGATTCATTAGACTCGGAAGAAAGATCGCGTATAGAGCTTGATGATGACAAACTTTTGATAATCACAAACGTTCCGGTCATGGAAGATGAAAACAGCTTCGACACATTGCCGTTAGGTGTAATTTTGACCCCGAACAATATTGTTACCGTATCTTTAAAAGAAAACAGAATCATCTCTTTCTTTAATCAAGATACATCCAAACTATTTAATACGTCTGACAGAACAAGATTTTTGTTTCAGATTCTGTTTCGTTCAACAAAATTTTACTTAAGATATTTAGAACACATCAACCGTCACACAGATAAAATAGAAATTGATTTAAGACGAACGATGAAAAATAGAGCTCTGTTTCAGCTTCTGGATGTGCAAAAATCTCTGGTTTATTTCACAACCGCGCTTAAAGACAACGGCAGGGTATTGGAAAAGCTGAGCAGATTTAAAAAGTTTCCGGAGTTTTCTACCTTCATGGAATACAATGAAGAAATAGAAGACATTATGGAAGACGTAATAATCGAAAACAAACAGGCTGTTGAAATGGTTGAAATGCACAGAAACATCTTAGAAAGTATGATGGATGCATTTGCCTCTATTATTTCAAACAATTTGAACATGGTTATGAAGTTTTTGACTTCTGTAACGATTATACTGGCAATACCTACAATGGTTGCCAGCTTTTGGGGAATGAATGTAAACGTACCTATGGCGCACATGCACTATGCGTTTTTGGGAATACTGCTCTTTTCATTGGTCCTTGCAGGGATTATCGCAATAATACTTGCGCGCAAAGGACTGTTTTAATTAAATAGATTATAAAATTTTAAGATATTGTAACAATATCACCTTTTTAAGACCATGATTAGCAAAATTATTTTTGTTTAATCTTAATATAATTAGTCATTGTGTTGTGAGGTATAACTGTGAAAATTCAATCATTGAACGCGACAAATCCGGTAAATAAAAAATCAAAACCAAATTTTGGCGGTCATGTTTTAACAAAGGACGTTTACGGTAATGATATTTATAAGTTTTTTACTCCTAACGCAAAACCGGGAGTAGAGCTTGAATACGTTATCATGACTAAAGATAAAGACGGAAACTTCAGTGTACATAACAACACAAAACAAAGAGTTCAAATGCCGGAAGGCTTTGAAAGCCTTGTTTTATATGCTGATGACCTTAACCTCACAAAAGATTCGGCTCTTGGTTACAGATTTTATTACCCGAACAATTTCTATTTTAAAGACAACAGCATGACAGGGGATAAAGGCTATACCATTGCAACACCGCTAAACAGAACCAACCCGTCAAGACCAAAAGTTATTGAACATGTGTTCATTGATTCTTTTAACGTAAAACATAACCTACAAACAAAAAGAAACCACTTTAACGTTTTAGGCGGAAACCTTAATACGATAAACGAAAAAGTTCCGGAACTTGCAAAATCCGGTTTTACCGATGTACTGGGCAACCCCGCTATAGGTCAGGATAATAAATCAAGCCATGGCTATTGGACAACTAACCCTTATCAGATTACAAACAACCTCGGCAACATAAAGGATTTTAAAAATTTATTGTTGAATATGTTTCGCCATGATATGCGCTGGACAATTGACGGCGCTTTTGTAAACGAAGGCGTCGAAGGTATTCGCATTAAAGATATGATGAACTGGCAGTATGAAAGCCCGTTTGTCCATTTCTTTGAAACTAAGGATCTGGATAATTTGTCACCGAGATTCGGGGTACTTTCTAAAAATCCTGCTGTTAACGAGCACACACATATACAGATAGTTAACGGCCCTTACAAAATAGTATTTGAAAAATCCGGTGATAAATATATAGAAAAAGAAATCAAAAAAACACCGGTTGATCCGACAAAACCTACATATATACAGATATTTGACGACAGATTAGCGTCAGAAGCACAAATGTCAGGAGATGCTATTTTTGATGTATATGCCTTCAAAGATACGGGTGACAACCACGAAATAACAAACTACAGAGATTCTGTACAGGCTTATCATGCAAGGGTAACTCCGAGAGAAGTTGCTGATAACTATGCAAAATATAAAGAAGCAAAAAAATATGACAAAGACGTTGAATTTAAAAATTCTCTGACCCGCTGGAGAGGTTTTGAAATAGTTGAATCCAATAAAGACGGCGGCATATCTCTCTGGGTCGGCAACAGTGATATTTCCAAGAAAAGATTTATTATGCCTGAGTCCTCTGTATATTATCAAAATTTATCAGATGACTTAAAACCGCTTGTTAAAGCTGCTCCTTATCAGGTTCAAGATGATACCGTACAAATTGGTAAATTCTGGACTCAGGAAGTTGAAAAATGGTATACGGAATATATTGCAAGAGAAATAGGCGACAAAGTTGCCGCAGAAATGACTTACGCACAGGCAATTGATGCACTGGTTAATGAAAACAAATTGCCGGAAAGTGCTAAAGTTGTCCTGCAAAAAGAAGACGGATCGACACCTCTTGAAAATATTCTTACCAGAGATATTTTTGGCACAGATACGAACTACAGATTAAAATCCGTAAAAATGCCCGAAACAATTACAGACGGAATGATGTCTTATCCGTTAGAAGCAATTGAATTTTCTCCTGATCTTGTCAGTGTGTTTGCTTATCCGTATATGAAAAATCTGGCAGTTACGGAAGACACTATCGGCAAATCCAGATTTGATATGTATCAAATGGGTGACAAATATTACGGCAAAATGCCTGAAAAATTCAGAGAAACTTATAAAGAAGCCGATAAACTTCTTGCTGAAGATTTTTCAAATGAGGCAGTTAAAATCCTCAAAAAATTAGAAACCAAATTAGACAAAAATCTGCTGACAGAAAATAACGAGCTAACTGATGAGGGTAAAAAACTTTATTCTCTCATAGCTTCGGATATAGTTAAATTCTTGATCGTTTCTGCTCTTGCGCCGGAAATTATGGCTCAATACGATAACGACATGCTGTATTACGATACAAAAGAGTTGAACAAGGTTGATTTGCACTCTTTAAATCTTCAGTATGAAACTTCACCGGAAGAAACCGCAAAACATTTAATACAAAAAATCAGAACAGGTATTCAAGAAATACCGGATGATAAAAAAGAAGCTTTCCTAAACAGTCTGTCTGACAGACTTGAGCATGTTAACGAAAATTCGTTTAACGTTGCAAAATTAATTATCGAAAAAACAGAAGCAGGCTTGAACTGGAGAGTCGATGCATCAAAAGACGTTGGTGACAGTGATTCGGTAGAAGACGGCTCTTTCTCTCAAGACCAAAATATAAAAGAGGTCGAAAAATTCTGGAATAAATTCAGCAAAGGTGTAAATGAATATAACCCGAATTCCTTTAAAATTCTGGAACTTACAGATCTCGGCCCCGGAGTTGTTTCCGGTTACACAAGCAGAACTTTAGGTGATACAACTTCAGAATATGAATTTTTATATTCAACAATCCCCGCATTCTTCGGACAAAATGACGAGGGGTCTCATATTGACAGCTTAGCGTCAACAATGGAAGAAAAATTGTATACCCAGTTTAATAAGGATGATAAAGGAAACATCACGGGTATGAAATCCTTAGGTTTCTTTGATACTGGTACGCTTGATTTAATCAACTATGCACACAGATTTGTCGGCAATCACGATAAACCGAGAATTTTACATTTGATGTCAATTGATGTAAATAATCATAAAGCCGATAAAGCAAAAGAAGAAGCACGTGTGCTTGAACAATACGGTATGTGGGAATCAACAAGGTTTAAACAACTTGATCACAACAAACAACAGGCATTGATACAGGCTAACAATAATTTAAAAGAAGGAAAATACCACGTAAACGGCAAAGAAAAACACTTTGATACAGAAAAGTACGGCTCACGTCCTCACGATTTCAATATCGATGATATCGTAAGAGAAGCCGTGGAAATTAGTCCTGAATTTAAAGACTATGCAGAAAAAAATGAAAAAGCCGTAAACGAACTAAAAGCTGATATGCTGCATGCGATACTTGCGCCGGCGCTAAAACGGGGCAGAGCAATCTGGTTTATGATGAACGCTGTGCCCGGTACACCTACAAATTATGCCGGTGATGAACTCGGTATGACAGGCTGGGAATACGAAGCCAAAAACGAAGAACAGGAAAACCGTAACGCCTTGAGATGGGATAGATTAACTAACCCGAATTACGCGTTTTTAAAAGATTATAAAGACCAAATTGATGCAATAACGAGAATAAGGAAAAAGGAAGCAGCCTCGGCACTTGTTAACGGCTCAACAATGAAACTGGCAAATCAGCCGATACAGGGCAGTAATCCTGCATTAACCCTGTACAGATATAACGACAAAACAGATGCAATATGTATCTTGCATAATACGGGCTTTGGTGCTGACCCGAGATGCGTTCCTCCGGGGGAAGTGTTTATTAACAGAATCGATTTATCCGGTCTGCCAAACGGATTGAAAGTCGGTACAATTTATGTTAACGCTCTTAACCCGAATGAAAAATATAAAGTAACTAACCCGACGGAAATTAAAAAAGTTAACAACACAAATACAAACCAGATTGAAGGCGATATAAACATCGGCAATGCAGGTTTGATACTTTTAAGAGAAAGTGATTTTAAAGGCAATAAACTTTCTTTTAAAGGTCGTGTTGAAAACGCAAACGTAAAACTTGCAAATACAAAATACAATTTTTCATATATGCAAAGATAAACAATTGCGAAAGAAATAATTTTACGTTATTATAATATTGCCGTGCTCCACGGGGACTTGGCGGATCTCTCGACCCGAACGCTTACGCGGGGTGCAGAGCCTGCTGTGAGGCTTATGTGGAAAAACGTAGTTTTATATTTATTTATGATTGCTCAAAATTTTTCGGCAAAAGCAATCGAACCGTGTCAGATCAGGAATGAAGCAGCACTAAGATTTAACTTTTGGGTGAAGAACTTTTGAGAGGGAGATAAATATAAAGTGAAACTTTTTTGCATGTGTCGATAGGCAGAGGCACGGCTTTTATTTTTATTTTTTATTTTATTTTTTTTATTCAATCTTGTTGTTTCAATATTGAAGGTTATTTTTTATTCGAATAAAAAATAAATTAATAGAAAAAATTTTTTATATAAATAAATTTTTTCAATAATAATTTTTATATTAAGTTTGTAAAAAAATTTTTTAGCCACTTGTATTAGGGGGCATGGTCAATTGTAAAACTTATTTTACAAAACAAATATTGTTTCTTAAAAATTATCCTAGTATTATTATTTCAATGGGAATTGAGAAAGAGGTGATGGCTGATTTCCGGGGATTATTAAATCAAGGAAAATTTGAAAAAGATTTTTAATTTATTAGGAAGAGAAAACAAAAACAATAGTCACTTTATAGGTTTTTACGGCTACTAGCATTGGGGATTGTTAAATATAATATGGGAAGAGAAAAAGATTAAAAGTTCTGTTTTAAACAGAACTTTTTTCAATTTTGTTTATGCAAATATTGCTTATAAATTTTTTGTATACCTAATTTGACATTTATCTTGTAAATATGAGAATCAAAAGAAAAATTTTAAGTTATTTACGGTTGAAAATAATTATTTTATGTTAGAATTAATTTGTAACTTGAAAATTTAATATAAAAAAGTCGGGATACTCTGCCGAACAAACAAGACTAAATGTCTTGTTTGAGAGAGGAAGCAGTTTGGTATACTGATATTTTAAAAGTTTGTAAGTAGCGAGATTGACTCTGCCGAGATAGAAATGAGTAAAAGTCATTTCTAATGAGAGGTAGCACCACAGGTGCGCTACGTTTGAAATTTTAATACAAAAAGTCGGGATACTCTGCCGAACAAACAAGACTAAATGTCTTGTTTGAGAGAG
>CALUTJ010000031.1 GCA_944323685.1 Candidatus Gastranaerophilales bacterium
ACTTTACTTACATATATATAAAAACAAAATAAAAAAGCTATATTCAATATATATCTATTTTGTTACATTTCGTTACAAAAACTTACTTTTATTCAGCTACGGGGGTTATGCTACAATAATCAACAAAGGAGAAAATAATTCTATGACAACAGCAAATCAAAACTTAAAACCTATCACTACAAAAATTAACGATAGAGGCAATCTCGAAATAGGCGGCTGTGACCTTGCAGATCTGGCGGCACAGTATGGCACACCTTTATATGTTTTTGATGAACAGACAATAAGGACAATTGCGCGCGAATACAAACAGGCTTTTAAAACTTACCCTAAAGTCGGTATGCTCTATGCATCAAAAGCTTTTATGACCAAAGCTGTTGTCAGGATTCTCGATGAGGAAGGGTTTGGCTTTGATATGGTTTCAGGCGGTGAAATTTACACGGCCTCAACAGCAGGTGCGGATATGAAAAAATGTCTCTTTAACGGCAACAACAAGTCTTATGACGAGTTGCAAATGGCTGTAGAATTAGGTGTAGGGCTTATTTCTGTTGACAACTTTTTAGAGCTTACACTGCTTAATGAAGTGGCAAAATCTAATAATAAAACTGTTGACATACTTTTAAGAGTGACTCCGGGGATAGAATGCCATACCCACGAATATATACAGACAGGACACCTTGATTCAAAATTCGGGTTTGACTTAACTCAGGTTGATGAAGCTGTTGAACTTATACTTGATGAATACAAAAATCTTAAACTTGTAGGACTGCACGCACACATAGGCTCACAGATTTTTGAAACCGGTATATACTATGACGAAGTGGAAGTCCTTTTAAAAGAAATGGGCAGACTTAAAGAAAAATATTCTCTAAATCTTTCTCATATAAACCTTGGCGGCGGACTCGGAATAAAATACACAGAAAACGACTGTCCCCCGTCAATAAACGCAATTGCGGACAAAATAATCACCTCAATTAAAGACAATGCTGCAAAATACAATGTAGAAGAACCCGAAATCCATATAGAACCCGGCAGAAGCATAATAGGAACATCGGGCGTAACTCTTTATACTGTCGGCAGTTCAAAACAGGTGCCTAAAGGCAGAAAATATGTTGCAGTTGACGGAGGTATGGCAGACAACCCTCGTCCAAGCCTTTATCAGGCAGTTTATACGGCACAGGTTGTTGACAGACCCGAAGCAGAACCTGTTGAAACAGTCACTATTGCAGGAAGATTCTGCGAATCCGGCGACATTTTAATAAAAGACATAAAACTGCCCGAACTAAAAGAAGGAGACCTTCTGTGCTTCTATGATACAGGGGCATACGGATATTCAATGGCAAGCAATTACAACCGTGTACTAAAACCTGCCGCAGTACTTGTAAATAACTCACAATCTGATATTATTATAAATAGAGAAACTTACGAGCATTTAACTGCTTGCGATGTTATTCCGGATAGATTAAAAAGCAAGGCGCACTAAGTGTTAGGAGAGATTAAAGACATATTAATCAGCCAGTTGAAATTTCTGCATTTAACCTTTAGCTGGGTTAATATATTTGAAGTTGCGGTTATTGCTGCGTTTTTGTTTTTTATTTATCAAAAATTTATCAAAGGTACACAATCGGAAAAACTTGTTAAAGGTATTTTTATACTGCTTTTTGCGTGGTTGTTTTCCGAAATTTTAATAAAATTTAACCTTTTTATACTCGGTGTATTTTTGCGTACAATGGTTAGCGTTATTATGTTCGGTGCTGTAATCATCTTCCAGCCTGAAATAAGAAAGTTTCTCGGATATTTGGGACAGTCCAACATATTCCATTCTCATTTCAGCAAAAAGAACAGCAAAGAGACCCAGAAGGTCAATGTAATAAAAGAGCTTATCGAATCCGTAAAATACCTTTCAAAAACCCGTACCGGAGCATTAATGGTACTCGAAAGAGAAGACGATGTAAACAGCTACTCGGATGTCGGCACCCAGCTTGATGCTCTTTTATCAACAGAACTTTTGCTTACAATCTTTCACCCTAACACCCCGCTGCACGATGGAGCAGTTGTGATAGAAGGTGAAACAATAAAGTCAGCCGGTGTGTTGCTTCCGTTGACAGAAGATCCCAAGCTCAGCTGGAAATACGGAACCAGACACAGAGCCGCCATAGGTATGAGCGAGGTTTCGGATTCTGCCTGCCTTGTTGTTTCGGAAGAAACAGGAGATGTTTCAATCGCCTTAGACGGTACATTGAAAAAATATGACGATATAACTTTATTGAAAAAAGATTTAGAAATTCTTCTCGGTTATGAAGACGATGACCAAAATCTAGAAGAAGATAACAAAACAGTATTTAATTTTATTAAAATTAAAACAAAAAAACAGGCTACCGGCACCGATAAAAAAAACGACAAGATGTCAAAATAGTTTAACAGCATTGTTATGAACCCTATAGAAGAAATACACAAAAACAGAATAGTTGCAGTAATAAGGGCAGAAGAAGCCTCTGAAGCTTTTGAAAAAGCTAAAGTAATGAGAGAAGCAGGCCTGAAAATTTTTGAAATAACTGTTGAAAAAGGCTGTATTTTGCCGGCTTTGCAGCAAATCAAAGATTTGGGAGACACCGTTGTTATGGCAGGCGGTGTTATTACGGCAATGCGTGCTCAAGAGGCTATAGACAACGGAGCACAGGTTATTATCTCTCCGGTATTTCAAACAGGGCTTGCCAAGTTTTGTCTGGGGAACAAAATCCCTCACATAGCTACAGTTTCAACGCCAAATGAAGCTTATAATGCTTGGAAAGCGCGTATACCGATAATAAAAATCTTCCCGGCAAAACCAATGGGCAGGATTGAATATATTGAAGATATGCTCAGACCTATGCCGTTTTTAAACCTTATGCCCTCAGGCGGTGTGTCGCTGGAGGATTTTACGGATTATCTGAAAGCCGGAGCGGTTGCAGTCGGAATGGGCAGATGTTTGTACAAAAACGCCAACCTTAAAGAAATAAAAAAACGTTCAAGATATGTTCTGGAAAAATTACAGCAGGATAATTCCTAAAGTTTTGAACCTGACGTATTTCTATTTTTGCTAATCCTGTACAAAATTGGACAACTTATTTTAAATAATTAAAATATGCGCAATTTTTTCACCAAACTTTACTTTATATAAATAAGTGAAGGAAGGTGGATTATGACAACTATTACCAATGTACCACCGTACGTTTATACGGCACAACAGCCAAAAGAGCAAAACTCCGCTGCTTTAGAACCGTACGGAATGCAAAATAATAATACACCCGTTTATGAGGAACACAAACTTCTTGTACCAAATCAGATGCTTGGAGCGGCAAAAATGCCAAAACCATCCACAATAAAGAATGTTGCAAAAACTATTGAAGAAAAGTTCCAACAGTGGCTTGACAGATATACAAGCCGTCCTCACAAATACGACGTAGACCAATGGAAAGACAATATTGACACCGTCCTTGATATAACAGATACATCAACTGTTATTCCCGACAACAATAACAGAAGCCAAAACGTGTATATCAGCGCATAGTTTAAAGTTCAAAAACCGGCAATAACACAGACAGGAAGGTTGTTAACATCTTTATTTTTTAAATTGTTAACAAATATTAAGAATATTTTTCTTTTTAAGCAATCCTTAAAGACAAATTGTTTTTATATAAATGTAAGGTTAGATTAATAAGGTTATGTACCCGAAAAGGGTAACTCAATTTTGGAGGTCGGTTATGAACGGTATATCAGCAACAGGATTTTACGGATATCCTAATCCATACCAGATGACAGCAACAGCAACTGCATCAGGTAACGGTTTAACTGAATTAAATGCGGGTTTTTATCAGCATTTTGGTTTAGGCAATGTTCCTGTTTACGATATGACAATAAACGGTGCAATGGGTGGTATGACTAACCCTTATGCAATGGGAATGTACGGTATGGGCGGTATGTACGGAATGAATCAGGAATACTGGCCGCAATACCTCAAATACCTTAACATGGATTACAAAGACCGCCTTGCATATGACTACGACCTTAGAAATATAGCCCGTGAACAATACTACCAGGAAGGTAAAGATGCTAAAAACTATGCATCGGCTACTGACGGATTGACAGGTTCAATCAGAGAAGCTTGCAACGCTTTACAAACAGTAGTTGTAGAAGGTGAATCAGACCAGATTGTTGAACAATTTGAAAGAATTGTTAATACATTAAGACAATCACCTCTGTATACAAGATTACAACAAGAATTTAAAGATAATCCGGTAATGCTCGAAATGACATTAAGAAATTGTGCAAAAGAACAATTCCAGGCAGTAACCGGTCAGGATTTGAAAGCAATGATTCAACAGCACTGCGACGGTACAATTTCAAACGCTTTCTGGAACACAATCTCTTTTGGCAATGCTCAAAGATATTCAACAGAAGAAGTTATCGCAAAAATCGAAGGTTCGGAAGCGCCGAAATCAGAAAAAACAAGAGCTCTCGTCGGCAAAATCGGCGGTGCCACAGCAACAACAGGTGCAGGTGCAGCAATCGGCTTTATGGTCGGCGGCCCGATTGGTGCGGTGGTTGGCGGTGCCGCAGGTCTTATCGCAGGCATCATCGGCGCTAACTGCTAATAAAACGCTAATTTTAAAGCAAATAATCTTTTTATATAATCCGACTATAACTAACCAAACAAAAAGCCTTTACTGTTACGGTAAAGGCTTTTTGTTGCATCAAATTTATGATATAAATAATTATATAGGGAAAAAGGAAATTATATGAAAATATTGATAGTTGGTTCAGGGGCTAAAGAATATACAATAGCAAAACTTGTTTCTCAATACGAAGAAACAGAACTCGTGTTTGTAGCACCGGGCAATGACGCCATAGCGGAATTTTCAAACTGCATTGATATAAAAGCTGATGATTTAGAAAATCTTGTTGAATTTGCTAAAGCAAATGAAATAGATTTGACAATAGCTGCCTCTGAAAAGGCTATAGCAAGCGGGATTGCAGACAAATTTAATGAAGCGGGACTGATGATATTTGCCCCCACACAGGAGGCGGCAAAAATTACAAACTCAAAATCTGCCGCTAAAAAATTTATGTATAAAACAAAAATTCCTACCCCAAAATTCGGTATCTTTGACAGAGAAAACATGGCGGTCGACTATGCACGCAAATCCAAGTATCCGCTTGTAATAAAAACAGATGCGCACCAGCACGGGGAAAATGTTTTTATCTGTGATAACTTTAAAATTGGAAAAAGAATAATAGAAGACCTCTTTGACAGTGCTCAAAAAAAAGTCATTATCGAAGACTATGTCGCAGGGCAGGAGTTTTCTTATTACGTAATAAGCGATGGCTATAACGCAATGCCTTTGAATTCTGTCGTCCCGTACAAATCAGTATTAGAGGGCAACGGCGGCGCTTTAACTTCGGGGTTAGGTGCATATGCTCCTTTTTATATGATAGACAGCAATCTTGAAAGCAAAATCTTCAATCAGATTGTCTACCCCGCATTGGACGAACTCTCTAAAGGCCGCAACCAGTATGTCGGAATACTCGGAATAGATATTATTCTTGACAGAAACGGAAATCTCAATGTGATAGAATTTAACTCGTTCTTAAAAGAACCTGATGCCCAATGTGTGTTTGACCTTCTTGATGACGATATCGCAAGGATAATGAATGCAACCGTTGTAGGGTCTTTAGTCGATGATTACAGAGAAATCGCATCAAAACCGCTATTTTCGACATCAATAGTTTTAAGCTCGGGCAGCTATCCGTCAGAAGGTTCTTACGGCGATGTAATAACAGGTCTTGAAGAAGCACAAGAACACTGTGAAATTGCTTACTTTAACACAATTAAAGATGCAAACGGAAATATGCTTACCTCCGGCGGTCGTACACTTGTTTTGACAACGGAAGCATCAACCCTTGAAAAATCCGCACAAAAGTTGTACGAATGCGTCGAACTTGTCGGATTTGATTCGATGAAATACCGCAAAGACATCGGCAAAACAGTGATTATAGGATGTTAACATGCAAGAAAACGAAATATATCGAAAATGCATTGCCTGCAATCAGATAAAAACCCGCGACACACTGATAAAAATTACGAAAAAAAAATCCGGCGGTGAAATAAAAGTTAACCCCGATTCACAATTTTTCGGACGTTCAATATATATCTGCAAAAATGAAGAATGCGTCAACAACGCCTTTAAAAAGGGAAAAATTTTCAAAATTTTAAAAATAAAAGACGACGATTTATTAAAAGAAAAAATCAGGGCTGTACTTGATAAATAGATTGTGTTACAAATATATTAGAAAGATGAATATGGAGAAATATATATAGAAATGACAGAAACAATTAGAGTGTATGATTTGGCAAAAGAACTGGGCAAGACCAACAAAGAAGTTATAGAAAAGTTGGACTCGCTGCTTGGCGTTAAAGTTAAATCGCACTCAAGCGTTATTTCTTCTATTCAAGCAAACAAGCTAAAACAGCTGTTATCAGAGCCTAAGGCAGAAACTTCCAAAAAGCCTAAGGCTTTTATCGTTAAAAAGGCTAAAGTTAAAGAAGAGGAAGCACCCGTTGCAGAAAAACCGGCAGAAACCGAAAAACCTAAGGAAAAAATAAAATTAGGAAAAATAGAACAACCGGTTGTGCAGCCTGTTCCAAGGGTAAAACTGGGTAAAGTCGAATTTCCGAAACCGGCGCCGAAACAACCCAAACAGGTTGACAAAAGCGAAAAAGCAGCTAAAGCCGAAAGCTCTTTAAAAGAACAGCCAAAAGACAAAAAGCCTCAGGATAAAAAAGAATTACCGCGCAGCGAAAAGAAACCTATACAGCGCCACGTAATTCCTCAAGAGATTTACGAATCAAAAGGCAATTCAAAGAAAAAAGGTTCTAAAAAAAGAGAAAAATCATACAACTCTAAAGAAGAAGAACAAGAAAGAATTAGTCTTGAAAAGGCTAACGCCCAAAAACACAAAAAAAGAACCCACGCGGAAGAAGCCGTTGAAGAAGTCAAAAGCGTTGTTATTAACCAGCCTTTGACTGTAGGCGAGTTGTCGGATAAAATCCACAAAGCCTCTGCTGAAATTGTTAAATTCCTTATGATGCAGGGCATACTTGCCACGGTAAATCAGGTTATAGATGTTGCAACGGCAAAAAAAGTTTGTGAAAATTTTGAAATAGAAGTTCTTGAAGAAGACTTAGAAGCCTATATGGAAGAGGAACTTCAAAAAGAAGAAGAAGCCAAAGAACTTGCCTCAATCGACCCCAAACTGTTAAAACGCAGAGCTCCGGTTATAAGCATTATGGGTCACGTTGACCACGGTAAAACAACACTGCTTGATTCTATCAGAGCTTCAAAACACAAAATCGTTTCTACTGAAGTCGGAGGTATAACACAGTCTATCGGTGCTTATACGGTATATTTAAACAATAAAAAAATCGTGTTTATCGATACCCCCGGTCACGAAGCTTTCACTGAAATGAGAGCAAGAGGCGCACAGGCTACAGATATTGCGATTCTTGTTGTTGCGGCTGATGACGGAATTATGCCGCAGACAATTGAAGCAATCAACCACGCAAAAGCAGCCAACGTTCCGATTATTGTTGCAGTGAACAAAATTGACAAACCGGACGCTAACCCAGACAAAATTTTACAGCAGTTAACAGAACACGGCCTTGTTCCCGAAGAATGGGGCGGCGATACTGTTTGCGTTAAGGTTAGTGCGTTGCAGGGTACAGGCATTGATGAACTTTTAGAGTACATATTGCTACTTGCTGAAGTTCTTGACCTCAAAGCAAACCCGGATGCTCCTGCCAGTGGTGTTGTTATTGAAGCAAAATTAGACAAAGGCAAAGGCCCTGTTGCTACACTGCTTGTTCAAAACGGTACCTTAAAAACAGGCAACTGTGTTGTCGTAGGTAATGTTTGCGGTAAAGTCAGAGCATTACTGGCTGATTCGGGCGAAAGAGTCAAAAAAGCAGCACCGTCTACACCTGTTGAAATTTTAGGTTTGACGGAAGTTCCTCAGGCCGGCGACAAGTTTGAAGTTGTTGAAAACGAAAAAACAATGCGCGCCATCGTTTCCGAACGTAAAGAAAAAGAAAGAACTTCCCGTCTTGAAGCTATGCTGCCCAACCATATCAGAAACGAAATCGTGGGCGAAGGTGACGACGGCATACAACACCTCAACCTTATCATCAAAGCCAACACAAACGGCTCGGCAGAGGCACTTTCTCAAGCTATCGGACAGTTTAAATCAAAAGAAATTATTATAAAACTTATCCACGTCGGGGTGGGCGATATTTCTGAAGCCGATGTTATGTTGGCGGCAGCCAGCAATGCAATTATCCTCGGCTTTACCGTCAAGGAAGACAGCAATGCGGAAATTGCGGCAGCAAGAGAAAATGTTACAATCAAGAAATTTGACATTATCTATCAGATTCTTGAAGATCTTGAAAAAACAATGCTCAGCCTGCTTCAGCCGGAAATCAAAGAAGTCGAACTCGGTAAAGCAGAAGTCAGACAGGTATTTACCGTCGGTAAAACCTCAAGAATCGCCGGCTGCTACGTTACTGAGGGCAAAATTATCCGCGGTAAAACAGCTGTTGTTATCAGAAACGGAGAAGAAATCTTTAAAGGCACAATTGACCAGCTCAAGAGATTCAAAGACGACGTTAAAGAGGTTGCAACAGGTTTTGAATGCGGTATTTCCTTCGCAAAATTCAATGACATTCAAGAAGGCGATATAATAGAAGTTTCAACAACCGAAGAAGTAGAAAGACAGGCTCTGGTTTAATTATGTCCTTAAGAAACGAACGTGTCAGAAAAACATTGATGAAAGAAATTGCCGATATCATCCAAAAAGATATCAAAGATCCGCGTATCAGCGGAGTTGTGTCGATTACTGATATCGAGCTTGCACATGACAACTCGTTTGCTAAAGTGTATTTTTCCGTATTTGCAACAAATGATGAGGCAAAACAACAAACAATCGATGCACTTGAAGAAAACGTTTCTAAAATCAGATACGAAGTCGGCAAACGCATAAGACTCAGATTAACACCGGAACTGAGATTCATCCCTGACAACTCGCTTGAGAGGGGAACCAAGGTTATGGATTTGATTGACAAAATTTCAAAGGGTGAAATTTAGTTTGAATCAGCCTGCACAGCTTTTTGGATTTTTAAATATTTTAAAACCGTCGGGGCTTACCTCGCATGATGTTGTTGCGCGCCTAAGAAAAGTCCTTAAAATAAAACAAATCGGCCACACTGGCACGCTTGACCCTCTGGCAGAGGGAGTTTTGCCTGTTGCAGTCGGCAAAGCCTCAAGACTTATTGAATATTTAGCCGATGACAAAGCCTATGTTGCCAAAATGCAATTCGGCAAAGTGTCTGATACTTACGACACGGAAGGCAATGTTGTTGATTTTTCAGACAAAAAAATCACGTCCGAAATACTCAACAAAGAGCTTTTAAACTTCAAAGGCACAATAACCCAGATTCCACCTGCATACTCGGCTGTACATTATAACGGAAAAAGGCTGTATGAACTTGCAAGAGAAGGAATAATACCGGAAGATATTCCCAAAAGAGAAATTTTTATTGAAAGAATAGAACTCATTAATTTTGACGAACAAAATCAAACCGCACAAATAGAAATAGCCTGTTCTAAAGGCACATATATCCGCTCAATTGTTCATGAGCTCGGACAGAATCTGGGCTGCGGCGCTGTAATGACCGGTCTTTTAAGAACCAAAGCAGGGTTATTTGATATGTCAACGGCTGTAAAACTTGATGATATTAAATGTTTTCAAGACGCCCTAAAACATTTGCAAAACCCGCTCGAGGTAATGCCCTATAAAAAATACGAACTTACGGAAGAAGAAGCACAAAAAGTGCAGCACGGGCAGAGTATAATCGCACCTGACAAAGCACAAGATGAATATTTTTGTCTTGTGTTCGAAAACAAACTTTGTGCCATTGCCGCCAAAACACAGGGACGGTTCGTTGCCAAAAAAGTTTTTATATAAAACCGTTAAGATATACGCATGCCCGAATCTGCATCAAAAAACAAAAAGTCGTTTGTGTTAAAGTTGAGCTCAATTTCTTTGCCGAATTGTTTTTGAGCATCAATTTTTGCGCTGCATTTGGAATCATTTATGTTAAAGTACACAATTTTTTCGCTTCCGAGCATTTCAGAAATATCAACCTGAGCATTAAAAGCGTAATTAGGGTTTGACACGTCCATTTTTTCGGGGCGGATACCGACAACAACTTGCTGCCGGTCTTTAATAATCTGTTTTTGAGTTTCCGTCAAAGCTATTGAGTAATCGTTAAAATTTATCAGTCCACCGTTAATTTTTACGTTAATAAAATTCATTGACGGAGAGCCTAAAAAACCGCCAACAAAAGTGTTAGAAGGGTTGTAATAGATTTCTTCCGGCTTATCAGCCTGTTGTATAACACCTTTATCCAGCACAACAATTCTGTCCCCCATTGTCAGGGCTTCGGTTTGGTCGTGGGTCACATAGATAAACGTTGTTTGCAGCTTTTCGTGCAATTTTTTTATCTCGGAACGCATCTGCACTCTTAATTTTGCATCAAGGTTCGACAAAGGTTCGTCCATCAAAAACACTTTAGGATTTCTTACAATAGCACGCCCAAGCGCCACTCGCTGACGCTGACCGCCTGAAAGCTGCTTTGGTTTTCTGTCGAGATACTCGCTGAGGTTAAGGATTTCAGCAGCTTCTTTAACCTTTTTATCTATCTCATCTTTTTTAAAATTCCTCATTTTTAGGGGAAAAGCAATATTTTCGTACACACTCATATGCGGGTAGAGTGCATAACTTTGAAAAACAAAAGCTATATCACGGTCTTTCGGGTGAACATTGTTTACACATTTGTCATCAATATAAATTTCACCGGAAGTAATATCCTCAAGCCCCGCTATCATTCTCAAAATAGTCGACTTTCCGCACCCTGACGAACCGACAAGTACAAGAAATTCTTTATCCTTAACCTCTAACGATATGTTGTTGATTATTGTTTTAGTATCGTATTTTTTTACAACGTTTTTGAGAGTGACGTTTGCCATGAAAAGCTCCCCATATTATAAACTCAATTTTTCCGCAGGAATAACAAAGCTGAAAATACAGCCTTTGTTTTCTTCGGATTCCGCATGTATTCTGCCTTTTAATATTCTTACAAGCATGTAAACAATACCCATTTCAAGACTTTTAGAAACCGTCTTTTTGGCAATATATTTGTCTATGTTTGCATAGGGGTCAAATATATTTTTTAACTCGGATTCAGAAAGCCCCTGACTTGTGTCAGCCACCTGTATCATAATATAATT
Source organism: Candidatus Gastranaerophilales bacterium (assembly GCA_944323685.1). GTDB lineage: Bacteria > Cyanobacteriota > Vampirovibrionia > Gastranaerophilales > Gastranaerophilaceae > Limenecus. The sequence continues at coordinate 11,379 of CALUTJ010000031.1, forward strand.
TTGTGCAGAAAGGCTATTTGTAACGTTTAACCCCGCAGCCTCCAGATAGTCTTTATCCGGAGAAACGACACTCAGCTGTATTGCGCCGGATTCGGTTCTTTCTATTGCGTTGTCAAGCAGTGTTTCGATTATTCTTTTCAAAACATTTTCATCCGAATATATTGCTCGTTTGGTAAGCGAATTCAAATTAAAATTCAATATGAGTTTTTTTTCATCCGCAAGCGGCTTATATTTGTTAAATAAATTTGTCATCAGAGTAACAAAATCAAAATTTTTAAACTCGTAATCGTATATTCCGGATTCCAGTTTAGAATATTCTAAAATACCGTTAACGAGCTCTAAAAGCTGTATGGAATTTTTGTTTATTATTTTAAGATATTTTTGCTGTTTATCGTTTATATCCCCGCCCAGCCCTTCAAGTATGGCTTCGGAAAAGCCGTTGATTGAATGCAGAGGAGATGTGATTTCGTTAGAAACTTTAGTCAAAAAAGTGCTTCTGTTTTTGTTGAGTTTAGTTATATATTCGTGTTCAAACATCAATTTATTGAGCATTTTTTTATTGTTTGTAACATCGCGTATGGAAATTATTATTTTATCCTCATTATCTTCGTATAAGGAGGCTCGTATTTCCAAAAACAATTCCGTATCATTATTCACCTTGGAACGAACAACAGCGGAATCTTCCGAGTTAACAAGATTGCTGACAAGGTTAAAACCTCCGTCAAAAATATCGAGAAGTTCAAGGCTGAACAACTCATCGCTTGAGATTTTCAATATCCTGAGCAAATTTTCGTTTGCATACAAGAGTTCGCCTGATTCAGACACAACAAGCACTGCATCAGGATAGCTGCTTAAAATATTTTTTTCTTTTTTAGGTTTAAAAAACCATGACAGAATATTCATAAGTAAAAAAAAGCCCCCTTAGATTATAGGATTATGCCTTTATTTAAAAGGTTAGACAGATATATACTAACATAATAAGACTTAAAATAAAAATAAAATGCGGCGATTAACAAAAAGGCCGCATAAGTCAAGAAAGGAATGGTTAGACTATTAATAAGCTTATTATTACAAGTTTTTTCATGACAGGCAAATTTATAAACATTTGTTAAGTTCAGCAAAGACAAACAATCCTACACAAAATCGTTGGATAAGATAAACAAGAACACTGCAATAACGGTCTAAAGCTAGTTACCGTTAACTTCCTTGTAATAATCAAGAGGCTTGTTGGTTAATATAAAATCTATTTTGCCCTTGTTTTTAAGCACAAGCCCGAGCATATTAAAAAACATTGTCAAACCTAGCAGCAAAAAAGGCAACAACAATAACACGCAGGCAAACATCGCAGCAATAGTTTTTGTAAGATACCAGAATTTAGACAAAGCATTATTGTTATCCAAAAACTTAAGCATAGCACCGGAATAGCCATTGTAGTGATAACGATTTAATATCCATTTTAAATTTGCTCGCTGAGCACAAATCAGTTCATAGTTTACAGCATCGTTATTCCAAACAATTGTATATCCTGCTTTTGAAGCTCGCGAGAAGAAATCCCCGTCTTCTCCTCCCATAAAAACAAATCTGTTATCAAACCATATACCTGCTTTTGTTGTTATCTCAACAGGGAAAAATACGTTTCCGCTGGCACAAATCGGCCTTATTGCACCGGTTTTTTTGGTGGTAGAAGTTTTAAAAATTTTGTTATTTTTAATGTAAGCCGGATAATCAGCATTAAACCTGCTGTATGTAGGGCCAGAGCTTATCAGTACATTATCATTTGTTTGATAAAAATTCACATGGTTACACAGCCAGTTTTTATCAAGTATTTCATCGTCATCAAAAAATGCAATATGGGTTGCGCCCAGTTCAATTGCCTTTTTTAATACTCTGTTTCTTGCAAAAGATATTCCTCTTTGATTTTCTGTTTCATAATAAACAGGAACTTTAGAAGTATGAGCAAAAGTTTCAACAACCTGTCGTGCTGACTCCTGCCCGTCATTATCAACAACCAGAACAGCCGTTTTTACAGAGCCGCACAGATTAAGATTATCAACAGAGTGCAGGGCATCTTCAAGCATTTGCGGACGTTTGCAGGTGCAGCAGCTTATCAGGACAAATTCTATCTCAGGTTTTGGTTGTATTAAATTTTCCAAAAAATACCCCGTTTTCTAAGTTATGCTAATATTCTACTAAAAAAACAAAATCTAATCTAGTGTCGCAGTTGCCGCCTCGAGCATTCGAGCCGTCACTGCTCACCTTTTCAATGTATCACTCCAAAAATTCGTTCAGGTCGCTTTGCTCCTTATCACGAATTTTTCTCGGACACAATAATAATCAGGTGTTAATACAAATTGTTACATCAGATTTTTAAGAAGGTTGAAAAATTTTTAACAATATGTTATTTTAACGTTACAAACTTTTTGGAAATATTGGATTAAATAATGAACACACAATTATTCACAAAACAACATCATAACCACCATATAGTCCCGATAAGGCTATAGGGTTATTTGTTGTTCGTGGATTAATAACCGATTCTTAAAGAAATCAGCCTTTTCGGGAAAAAACGAACAGGCTGTTTTTTTATGCAAAATCGGAGAAAATAAATGTCATTAACAACAATCATTTCGGCTATCGGAAACACTAATAAACAATATCCTCTTATTGTAAGAGATTGCGGAATCGAAGTTCCCACAAAAATTGTCCTCACCTACAACCAGAATAAAGAAGAGTCACCTGAAGTAGCAAAACTTGCCGCCCGCGAACGTTTTCTTGATGAATATGCGGTTTCTGCTGTATGGTTAGGCGGTATACCGCTTGTAGACAGAGCAGTTAATTATTTTATCCGCAAAAAAGGCTACAACCCCGATGTTAACCTTAAACTTTTTAAAGAGAGCGAGGCTCAGGGCATAAACCTTAACATAAAGAATTTTGAAGGCAAAGTAAGCAAAACAGTAATTGATGACCTTAAAAAGGTAAAAAACAATAAAGCTGTTTTTGAAAAGATGCTTGCTCTGAAATTCGGTCTGTCAACAACCATACCGATGCTGTTTATGGGATTCATTTTGCCGAAACTTATTTTTGCATCCTCAGGCAGGAAAATAGAAAAATTAAGAGCACAAAAGCTGAAAAAGCAGCAAAAAACTCAAAGTTTTGACAATCCCATGGATTACATAAAAAACGGCAAAATATCCTTCAAGGGTAATGCAATATCTCAGATTGCAAACTTTTCAACAGTGGATAAAATGGCGGTTACAGACGGAGGTTACGCAATAGGAAGGGTAGCAACCGCACGCAATAAAAATGAAGCAATCGATGTAGGGTTCAAAATGGCGGGAATGCTGTTTTTAAATTTTGTTGCCCCGCCATATCTGGCTAAATTTCTCGATAAAGCCACATACAAACTAAGCGGCCTGAACGTTGCGCTTGATCCGATTATTCTTGATGACAAAAAGTTTAGGGAAGCAATTAAAACCAAAACACTCGAGCTGCCTAAAAACAATACGGAAAAAGAGATTATCAACTTTTTGGATACAAAGCCGCAGAGCCTGTTCTCTAAATATGCAAAACAGTTCTGTGACGTGAAATACCTCAAAAACGACATCCGCGACCCGAGAGCCTGGGTTAACGTAAAAAAACTGGTGCAGATGAAAGAAGAAATGGAAAACTTTGCCCAAAATGCAATTAAAAGTAACGATATAGCTGCATTTGCCAAAAAAGCAAAATGGGCTAAATCCTTCAACATACTTACAAACATCGGTTTAAGCAGTGCATTGCTTGCGTTTGCGCTGCCAAAAGCCCAGTTTGCTTTCCGCAAATTTATAACAGGCTCCGACCTTGAGCCGGGTTTGGCAACAAGCAAAGATAAAATCTAAAAACACCTTCATAAAAAAAAGACCTCTTATGAACTTTAATAAAAGGGACAAGAGGTCTTGAAAAATATTATGAGTGTTTATTTTTCGGGTATTGTATGTTTTTTAGCTTTATATGAGGCTTTTGAGATGGTTACTTTTGAGGTGCTCTTTCAAACTTGGCAGGGCCTCTGTGACCGTGGCGTTTTTTCATCATGTGCATTTTTCTGCCTTCTTCCTTCATTTTATTGAATTCTGCCTTCTGGTCTGCTGTCAGTATGGATTCAAACTCTTTTGTATTTTCCATTCTGATTTTTCTGGCTTCCTGTTTAAGTTTTAAGATATCGATTTCGAGTGCATTGATTTTTTTAGTTTTTTGTTCGTCAGACAGTTTCTGGTCTTGTGCTATTTTTATAATCTCTGCTTTTTTAGCTTTGATTTTTTCAAACACCGGTTTTATTTGTTCATGACCTTTCATTCTTATTTCATGAGCCTGTTTCTTTTGTTCTTCCGTGAGTTTTAGTCTGTCGTCAATGGAAGGACGTTTCTGTTTGTCACATTTTTTATCGCATTTTTTAGGCAATTGTTTTTCTACCGCTGGTTGTTTGTCATTGTCAGGTGTAACCTGAGGAGCGGCATTAGCAATTGAAGACGTAAGCATAATACTTGCAGCAAGACCTGCAACAATCAATGATTTTTTCATATTTAATAATCCTTTCTAAATAAGATTTTCTAACATAACTGCCAGTTCTTTTTTGGCGTTGTATAAACGAGATTTAACCGTTCCTATAGGACATTTTATTTTTTGTGAAATTTCTTCGTACGATTGGTTTTCGATTTCGTAAAGCATTATTACTTCTTTAAACTTTGGTTTCAGTTTATTGATTGCTTCGGAAATCATCTGCTGCCTTTCTCTCTTCAACATAAGAGATTCAGGCGTTTCCTTTTTGTCTGCGACAAACTCGAACACTGTTTCATCATTTGTCGTATTATCCGATAATTTTTTTTGTGAAGATTTTAGATAATCTTTGGACAAGTTAGCGCTAATTGTTCTTATCCAGGCGTTCAAGACTCCTTTCTCTTCGTATTTGTCTGAATTTTTCCATATTTTAGTGTAGACCTCCTGTTCAAGGTCTTCGTTTTGTTCGTTTGTGATTCTTTTTATTATACTTCTCACGGTATTACCGTGATTGATTATTATTTCTTTTAAGTCCATCTATTTATTATTCCACATAGAGGAAGCCGTACTCGTCAACCGGTAACCCCAGTTCTTGAGCGGTCAGAGAGTTTTGTGCAACGAGGTCATCGTACACGTTAACTCCCGTCATACATAAAGGAATGCTCAGAGTCGCAAACGCTACCACAAAAAATGCTGCTGCGCTTTTCAGAATTGTGCGTCTTTTTTGCTTTTCTTTTATGTACGGTTTGGCTTCTTGTATAAGTTCGGACACGCGCTGCATTCTGGCATGTTCTTTTGCACATTCTTCGCAAACTTTGAGGTGTTCATTAAAAGCCTCTTCGCTTAAGAAGGTGTACATTGCTTCGTATCCGTTACAAGTTTTTTTGTTTTCTTCGTTCATTGTTTTTTGTCCTTACATCATATATAACGATGTAAAAAATTTTTTGTTCATTTTTTGTTTAAAAATTTTTCAAAGCCTTTTGTCAGCAGCGTTTACAAGTGCCTTGAGGTTTATAATTATAGCATTTGTGATTGAGATTGTATAGTTTTTATATTGTACTTGAATTACGCAACCAAATAGGTTACAATACAGATATGATAAAATCTTTTAAACATAAAGGTTTAGAAAAGTTCTATTTAACCGGTGCAAAAAGCGGTATTCAAGAAAAACATGCACAGAGATTGAGAGTTATTTTAAACAGACTCAATCTTATGACAGAAATAAAAGATATTGATTTGCCAAATTTGAACTTACATAAATTAAAAGGTGATTTAAAAGATTGCTGGTCACTGAAAGTAAGCGGCAATTGGCGAATAACATTCAAATTTGAAGATGAAAATGTTTATATAGTTGATTATCAAGATTATCATTAAAGAGGTATAAATATGGAAATGTTTAATCCACCCCATCCGGGAGAAACACTAAAAGAAATGTATATGAAAGATTATAATCTTACGATTGCGAAACTTGCTCTTATGCTTGGTATCAGCAGAAAGCATTTGTCCAACATTGTTAACTGTAAAGTCCCTATTTCAACAGAGATAGCATTAAAACTAGCAAAGTGTTTTAATACTACGCCTGAGATATGGTTACGAGAACAGCTGGCTTATGACTTATGGCATGCACGTCAAACCGTAAATCTTGACGATGTAAAGGTCGCTTTTTAGCTTGTTAATCTAAAGTGAAAGGCTGTGAAATACACAAAAAAAAGGAACTCATTTGAGTTCCTTTGGATGGTGCCCTGAGCCAGACTTGAACTGGCACTGGGGGTGAGCCCAATCGGATTTTAAGTCCGACGCGTCTACCGATTCCGCCACCAGGGCATATTATTTAATTTTCAATTACGTGTATTGTGGCGGAGCACTTCGTGCCTTCTGACCGCCCCGGCAAAAACAATACTCAAATTGTTTTTGCTAGCTTTGCCCCGAGTTGGTTCCTGCCACCAGGGCATATTATTTAATTTTCAATTACGTGTATTGTGGCGGAACACTTCGTGTGTTCTG
>CALUTJ010000032.1 GCA_944323685.1 Candidatus Gastranaerophilales bacterium
AGGCTTCACCACAGTTCAGCCGAAAAAGAAGGCAAAGATGAGCAGTGACGGCTCGAAGGCTCGAGGCGGCAACTGCGACATTAGATTAGATTTTGAATATCACTTTTACATTTTTACACGGATTGTGTTCGGCTCATTTCGACATTGAGCCATGCGTCAGGATTTTTAGGAGCACTTTTAGTTCCAGTATCTCCAGCCTTGCAGGTAATAATCCAAAATAGCGGGCTTATCAAGCGTGGAAAACTTTATATTGTTCCTTTTTATGTCTTTTTCTATAACAAAAGCCTTTTTGTAAGTTTCGTTATCAAGATATTTTGTTTCAACACCAAGTTTAAAGTTGTTAATGTCGTATTTTACGTCGGAAGCCATTATAAAGCCCCAGTCGCCAAAAGAGGGGACGTAAACGTGGTAGGGATAAGTGTATTTGTATCCTGCTGCTTTAAAAGTTTCGTTAACACACCAGTAAGCTTCGGGCGAAAAATACGGGCTTGTTGATTGAGAGACGACTAACCCCTGTTTGGCCAGCTTTTTCTTCACAAGTTTGTAAAACTCTCTGCTGTACAATCTTGCAAGCGATGAATTGTTAGGATCCGGAAGGTCAATTATGATAATATCAAAAATTTTGTCAGAGTTTTCAATATATTTAAAAGCATCTGAATTAATAATTTTCACTCTGGGGTTAAGAAAACTGCCCTGATTTTGCTCCTTTATAATCCTGTTGGTTTTTGCAAGGTCTGTCATATCCCTGTCTAAATCAACAACGGTAATGTTTTTTACCTCTTTATATTTTAAAAGCTCACGCGCTGCCAGCCCGTCGCCGCCGCCTAAAACCAGTATATTTTCTCTGTGTTTTGCTAGCGACATAGGTACGTGTATGAGCAACTCATGGTATCTGTGTTCGTCTACAGAAGAAAATTGCACATTGCCGTCAATAAAAAGTCTTATGTCTTCTTTATTTCTTGTCATAACAAGCTTTTGATATTTTGTTTGTTTTGAAAAAATAACTTTGTCATCAAATATATTATTTTCCCAGTATTTCATAAGACTCTTTGAACAGATGAAAAAGCCTATAAGTAACAATAGAATTAATACTGCTGATACTTTGAGTTTAGCTCTCCTTTTGAAGGTTATTTTATCTTTAAACCAGTAAAAGTTCATAATCCCTACAACAAGGTTTAAAAATCCGGCAAAGATTGAACTTTCAAATATCCCCATTAACGGTAAAAGCAAAAACGGAAATGCCAGAGTTGCAACAAATGCCCCGAGATAATCAAGCGACAATACGTTTGAAATGTTATTTCTTAAATCGTAGTAAGTTTCCATAATACGGGTGAGCAGAGGAATCTCTAACCCGATAAGTCCGCCGATTAGCATAATCAATACAAACATTACCGGATAGTAAACAGGCTCGCACATGTATGAAAAATACAAAGCAGGAACACTAAGCCCGCCTACTACTGCAAGCAGAATCTCTATTAAAATAAACCAGTAAATCAAATTGCTTTTAACGAGCCTTGATATCAAAGTACCAAGCCCCATAGCCGTCATAGTCAGGCCTATTACAAGCGAAAACTGCTTTATGCTGTCGCCCAGAAAATAAGAAGATACACTCCCTATTAACAGTTCATAAATTATCGTGCAAAAACCCACAACAAAAACTGACAACAAAAGAATAACGGATTCTTTTGACGTCAAAATTTTCTTTTTATTTTCCACCGCTCAAACCTCTTTGAGATGCTCTGTTTCCGTATAAACTGTTTTCACGGTTAGACGGGTAATAGCTTTCGTCATAATTACGCACATACCACCATGAATGGTAATGGTGATGATGATACCCTCTGTACCCCGGATAACCGTAACCTTTGCTTGCAACATTAAAACAGGCAAAATAAATGATAGTAAGAATTATTGCAAGACAGATGTAAATTATTATTTCAAAATTTTTGTTTGTCATCTTAGTCCTCGCTCATTTCTGCCAGTGTTTCGTTAGCTGTTGACATTTTTTCATTAATCCAGCCTGCATTCAGTGTGTAGAAGATTATCGCAGCCAGAAGCAATACAAGTGTGCCGGCCTGAGAATGAGGGACATAACTGTTTCTTACAAGCCTGAAGGTAACCGAAATATTATGTATATTTTTTTCATCGGTATTAAACTGTATGTAATAAGTTCCCTTTTCTTTAAAGGTTAAATAAGCCGTCATTTTTCTGTCAGCTTCTGACCAGTATCCGTCAGAGTCGTAGCCTGATTCGTGCCACAAATCTTTCCCGAACTCATAAAGCGTGTCTTTGTCTTCGTTTAGCACTTCTCCTGAAATATAACTAGAGGTGTTATCTCCGTGAAACTGAGCAATTACTTTGCAAATTATCGGTTTGTTTTTGACTTTTATAGGGCCGAAGGTATGGCCTTCTTTAAGATTGTTTATTGTTTGATTTGTATACGCCGATGACTGCAAAATAATTGATGTCAAAAGACATATAATTGAAAATATAACAGTTATCAAAAGCAAATTATTATAAAAAAGTTTGTTTCTTAATTTTTGTTGAGGTCTGATTCTCATATCAGTATTTCCCTTAAATTGCTACCGTAAAATCAACCATAAAGAACACAAGAAGCGCAAAGCAGGTTATACAGGTAAATTCGATTAACCCCGCTGCAACATTGTTGTTTTTGAGTTCTTTGTTTATATCAATTGCTTTAACGATAAAGTTACCGAGTATAAATCTGACAATCGGAAGCAAAAGAAATATTGCCGATAAATCTATAAAATACGTAATCAAGCTGCTTTTCCAGCCTGCAACATCGCCGAGAGTAGCTTTCATAAGTATTATACCTATTGCAATAATATTTCCTGCAAGAGCAATGCCAACCGCATAGTTGTCGTTTTCCAATTCTTTGTGGATTGAATAGGGGACAATTTTGTCGTACACGCGCAAGAAAAGGAACATAAAACATATACTTAAAACGTAATAGAATACGGAAGATAAAATTCCGCCGAATTCTCCGTTTACACAGGCGGCAATGATTAAACCGTGCGCAATATAAAAACCGAAATAAACAGCAGCCGTCCCGATGTTTTTATCCTGCAAAAGCTCTTTTGCGTTGTCAAAACGGTTGAGCATTATTTTTCTTGTAACAAAACCTGAAATTGTCATAAGTATCACACCGACAATCGCATATGCCACATACATTGCCAGATCCATACGGAAGGATTTTCCTGAAGGTCCTGCAAATGCACCTACAAGAATAAAAGCAACACCTATCATATATCCGCAAAACGCGATTATCGCCGTATAGTTTGCATCTTTAACTTCTTTTTCTGGTTGAAAAAGCGAGAATCTGTCAAACATAAATTTTGACAGGAAAAGCATTATACAGGATGCCGCAAGATAAATTATACTCTGTACAACAGGATTGTTTCCTATTAAAGATAAATTAAGATTAAAATTCATAAACTCTCCTTATCCCTCATTGTTTCTTAATACGGTAATCTGAGAAGGTCTTAACTTTTGAGATAAGAATACCTCGTATTCTGTTTCTCCCCATTTTTCCACGCTCAGAATTTTATTTCCTTTTACAAAGTCCCAATAGTAGAGTTTTTCTGCTCTTGTATCATCACAGAATCTGTAAAAAGTTGCGTTGCCCGAGTCTTCGTATGTGTAACCGCCGTAAACGGAACCGTATTCGTTGTCATCAATCTGCCACAAGGTTTCGGGTGTAACTTTTATATCTTGCAGCTTCATTTTTTTCAAAACTATACTTACTGTAGTTTCATCATCGTCCTCAACTTCGACCCAGATTTTTTCGTCGGAACCTTTATCGCATTCAAGCTCATACCAGGAAAAATCTCCTTCCTGATAAAGGTGTTTAGCCAGTACCGTAAGAGTTAAGTCTTCGTAGTTTTCACCTACGCCTTTGAGTTCAAAAACGCCGCCTCTTTCAACGTTAACGATGTGCAGGGTCTGCTCAGGTACTTTATTTATGTTTTCATTTATAGATTTGTTTCTCATAAATATAGCCCAGGCTATTACGGCACCTAAAATCAAAAATATTACGTTCATACCTATTGTCGGTATCAATACGGCACAAACAATTATTAAAATAAGTATAGCTATTGCAAGATGCATAAAATATCCTCTTTATCTTTTTGTGTAAACATTAAAGCGGGTGCTTTAAAAGCCCCGCTTAAAATTTTATTCGTTTTCAAGCTCGTTTTTCTGCTCGGCAAGATTATCCTGCTCGATATTTACGCTTTGTGCTGATTTATCAGTGAGCATTTTTGATTTTAATTCGGCAAGCGAAGCCTGAATATCAGGAGAAGATGAAGAACCTGCTGCCGCATTGATTTCTTTATCAATGTCGGTTTCAATATTTTCCATTGTTCCGTAAGCCTCAGCAAGAGCTTCTTCTTCATTAATTTTAGTTTTCATATCTTCAAGCATTGCTGCTGTACTGTCAGAACTCATAGACACCATCTGCTGATTGATTTTCTTTGAAGAAACAGCAACAGTATGACGGGCTTTGAGAGTTTTGATTTGATTTTCCCAGTTTTTGATTTGTTCTTTTAATTTTGCAATTTTGTTTTCAAATTGCTTAATCATCATATTATATTTTTCAAGAGAACCTTTAAGCTGGGCAGCTTCTTGTAAGGCTTCCTGTTTTTTTGCAAGTGCTTCCGAGGCCAATCTGTCTGCTTCTGCCTGGTCAAGGGCACCGGCCTGAGCATTTTTTAAAATAGCCATTGCTTTGTTTTCGTAGTCTTGTGCGATTTGTTTCTTTTCTTCAAGTTCGCGTTTAGTTGAAATTGCTATTGCTTTTACTTCAGCAAGACCTTTTAAGCTGGCATCAAAATCCGTTTTTAAATCTCTAATGCCCTGCTCTGCTAATTTTATCGGGTCTTCGAATTTAGAAATAATTGCATGCAATGTAGCCTGCAACACTTTAAACAATCTCTCAAATAATCCTGCCATTTGTAAACTCCTATCATTATTGGTTATTGTACTTTTGTTCAAAATAATTATAAGCTATGTTCAGTTTTTTAACAACTTCCTGAGCAATTTCCAGCTTTTTGGGGTTGCCGTAAAATTTGTCAGGATGATATTTTTTTAGCAGCCGTTTATAAGCGGCTTTTATTTCATCAAAACCTGCACCGTAAGGCAGCTCCAGATTTGCATAATACTCATGTTCGACAGAATTTGAATCGGGATTAGCTTTTTTTTCAAAAGCCTGTTCTACCCTTTCAACAAATTCTTCATCTTCAAAAGTCGGACGAAAGTTCTCAAAATTGATTTCCGGCCCGAAATCATTTGCGTATGTCGACTCTTTAGAATTTACATTGCTTCTTATTATATTTTTTAATCGTTTAAATAAACTCAATTTATGTGGTTCCGTAATAAATTTAATACGATAATGATATTAAATTTTTTGGGGTTTTTCAAGTTTTTCTTTTAAATTAATAAAAAATATGCTACTATTATCTTAGTTTAATATAAAGAATTAATATTTTTGTATGAATTAATAAAATACACTTAAAAATTAAAAAAAATTTAACCCGATGTGTCAATGACGCATTAGGGTATCGTGTATATATAGAATAAGAGGTACAGGACAATCGACACAATGACTTTATTAACCGCACTCTTGATAATTGCCCTTCTCGCAGCCGCCGGTCTTGGCGTTTTAGCTGTTTTGGCGATGCAGAAGAGAAAGACAGTGCAGGCACTTTATGAACAACTTTCAAAAGAAACAGATGAAAAAGAAAGTCTTTTGAAAAAGGAAGCAATGATTCAGGCAAAAGAAGCATTGCATATTGAAAGAGAAAAATTTGACGAGGAAGTAAGAGAACGTCGTCAGGATTTACAAAGAGCAGAAGATAAACTTCTTAAAAAAGAAGATATGCTCGAGGACAAACTGCAAGAAGCCACTGATAAAGAATATGCCGCCCAGAAAAAAATGGACGAGCTGCTTGAAAAAGAAGACTATCTTGCAGACTTAATTGCAAAACAAATAGAAGAAACCGAAAAAATTGCGGGCATGTCGCGTGATGAAGCCAGACACATGCTGTTAGAACAGTTAAAACAAGATTTGCAGCAGGAACAAATGCAGCTTATCAAAGAAAACGAAGCTAAAATAAGAGAAACGGCAAAACAAACTGCTCAGGATATTCTCTCTACGACAATGCAAAGATGCGCAATTGATCAGGTGGTGGAATCCACTGTTTCCGTTGTTAACCTTCCTTCTGATGAAATGAAGGGACGCATAATCGGCCGCGAAGGTCGTAACATCAGAACTCTGGAAACCTTGACAGGCGTTGATTTAATTATTGATGATACACCTGAAGCGGTTGTTCTTTCAAGCTTTGACCCTGTCAGAAGAGAAGTCGCAAAAGTAGCACTGGAAAAACTCATCTCTGACGGGCGTATTCACCCTGTAAGAATTGAAGAAATGGTTGAAAAAGCACAGGAAGAAATTGAAGAAAAAATAAAAAAAGAAGGGGAAAACGCAGCAGTTGATATGGGCGTTATGAACCTTCATAAAGAGTTAATCAAAACATTGGGCCGTTTATATTACAGAACAAGTTACGGACAAAATGTTTTGAAACATTCACTGGAAGTCGGACACATTGCAGGAATGCTGGCTGCCGAACTGGGAGCAAATGTTCAGGTAGCAAAACGTGCCGGACTTTTACATGACATAGGCAAAGCCGTTGACCAGACTCAAGACGGAACGCATATTGAGCTTGGTGTTGAGCTTGCCCGCCGTTATGGTGAAAAAGAAGAAATTGTGCACGCAATTGAAGCTCACCATGACGATGTAACAGCAAATACGATTGAAGCAGTTTTGGTAAAACTTGCGGATGCTATATCAGCCGGACGCCCCGGTTCAAGACGTGATACTCTTGAAATTTACATCAAAAGACTTAAAAAGATTGAAGAAATCGCCTCAAGTTATGAAGGTATTAAACAGTCTTTTGCCGTACAGGCGGGTCGTGAGGTTAGGATTATCGTCCAGCCTGACATGTTCGATGATCTGGCAAGCGCAAAGTTAGCCCGTGATATTGCTAAGCGTATTGAAGAAGAACTCGATTATCCGGGTCAAATCAGAGTTACCGTAGTACGAGAAATCAGAACAACCGAAATTGCAAAATAGCGGTTTGTTTTGATTGAAATATAAACAGGACGGAATACGGTTTGACCTGTACGCACAGGCAAATATGACAACAGAGAACGAACAAATTAAGATACTATTCATCGGAGATATTGTGGGTCGTCCGGGACGTAATGTGCTAAAGCATTTTCTGGACGATTTACGCTCCTGTGACAAATTTGACTATGATTTTATTATTGCAAACGTAGAGAACGCTTCGCATGGTTTCGGGCTTACGGAAAAAAATCATAACGACCTTGCGGCTTGCGGGGTAGACTGTTTTACCTCGGGTAATCATATCTGGGATAAAAAGGATATTTATTCATATATAAATAAATCCGACAGACTGATTAGACCTATCAATTATCCAAAAGGTACTTACGGAGTCGGGTATCGTATTTTTGATGTGAAAAATACAAAAGTTGCCGTGATGAATTTTCTCGGGCGTACTTTTATGACGCCGGTTGATTCTCCGTGGGAAATTCTGGAAAAAGAAATTGAACAAATTAAGCAGCAGGCTCCTATAGTAATTGTTGATTTTCACGCAGAAGCTACAGCCGAAAAAATTTGTTTTGCAAAATTTTGTTCGGAACATAAAGTCAGCGCCGTAATGGGGACACATACCCATGTTCAAACAGCGGATGAAAAAATTATAAATAATTATACAGCATACATTACTGACGCCGGTTTTTGCGGAGCATATGATTCCGTTATCGGCATGGCTTACGAACCTTCTTTAAAACGTTTAATCTCAAGTATTCCTGAAAGGTTTGATATTGCCGACACTCCGGTACTTGAACTTAATGCTGTAAGCATGCGCTTTGACGCCGTTTGCGGGCAAGCTCAAAGCATAGAAAGAATTAATTACATAAAAGATATTAGTGAGGTACAGACATGAAGAAAGGATAGAAAGGTGAAAGTCGATTTACACATTCACACAATCTATTCGGACGGCGTTTTCAGCCCCGAAAAGATTGTGGATACTGCTATTGACGCAGGTTTGAATGCTATCGCGATTACTGATCATGATAACGTTCTTGCTTATCCGATAGCGCTCGAATATGCTCAAAAAATCGCAAAAGAAAAAGCTGCTCCGCCATTGGAAATATTGCCTGGGGTGGAAATAAACACGATTTATAAAGATACCGAAATTCATATACTCGGCTATTTTATGAATCGTGATGATGCTGATTTTCAAGAAATGCTTAAAACACAGCAAAAAGCACGTATTGAGCAGACCGAGGAAATAATTCATCTTTTAAACAAAAAAGAAGGTATACATATTACTTTTGATAAATTAAAAAGTCTTGTTGCAGAAGGCGGCAGTATCGGGCGTCCGCATATTGCCAAAGCCATTACAATGGCAGGCGGGACTAACAGTGTTATGGAAGCATACAGCAAATACATTAACAATGATTCCGATGTTTACGTCCAAAGAAAGACAATCTCTCCGCATGAAGCAATTGAGATTATATATGACGCAGGCGGAATCCCTGTGTTTGCGCACCCGTTTGATGTCGAGGATGCAGAAAATCTTATTAAAGAATTTATGCATTACGGCTTAAGAGGGGTCGAGGCTTACCACAGAAAACACTCACCCGCTATGGTTGAGTATTACTCAACTATTGCCGAGAAAAACGGCCTGATAATAACAGGCGGGTCTGATTTTCACGCCCCGAATCCGAACAACGGTCAGGTCATACTCGGAAAAAACTTTATACCCGAATGGATATATGACAAACTTATGCAGGAAAAGAAACAGCTTGATTTAGCAAGATAACGGAATTGTACAATTCCGAAGCAACTGGCATAGCCCGCAATGAGGGAATCTTGCCGGAGATAATATATGAGAAAACTCAAAGCTTTTAATATGGTAGAAATTATGATTGTGGTCTGCTTGCTTGTGACCACAGTCATACTCTGCCTGCCTGTCATATTTAATAATTCAAAAGAAGCAAGGATTATAGCAGGCTGGAAAAGGCTTTATTCCGAGGCTGAAACGAACTTTGAAGTCTTTAATATAGGTGATGCAGAGTTGATACGCTCTGTTTGCAGCAGTAATGTTGAAAATAAAGAAGAGGAAATATACAAAATAATTGCACCTTACCTGAACATTGATTTTAGTAAAAACACAAAACCTTTAAAACATTATCATTACAGGTTTAAAAACGGTTCGCAGGTGCCGATGCACTCAAATGTGTTTACAAGACTTTTTTCTTATCAGGAAAACGGCAATATTGTCGGTTTCAAGTGGCTGACGTGTGATTGCAGCGAAACACAGCCCTGCGCGTCAGTTTTGTTTGATATGAACGGAGAAAAAGCACCGAATCGTATAGGTCGTGATATTTTCGGTCTGTATATTTACAAGGGAAAGATATCAGCCTTTGGTGCCGAAGAAACAGACAGCGACAAGCTTGAAAGTGACTGTAACGGGTTAAAAAGCGGGTTAAGCTGTTCTGAGTATTACCTCAGGGGCGGCAAGTTTTAATAATAAACCCTCAAAACCGTAAAAATTAAATATATTCCCGACACGCATAAAAACAGAAGATTGACCGTTTTTATGTAGTGGTTTTCTTTTGTTGTGTTGATGTAAGAATTTATAAGAAAACATACAGGCAAAACAAACGGCAGCAGGTATCGGCCCTGTAACTCTATATAGCTGAAATTTGTTTTGTAAGTCCAATACAAAAAAGTTAATGTTTGTATGACCAAAATATTTAAAATAACCGAAAAACATATTACCAGTTTTTGTGTTTTATCAAATTTGATTTTATTTTTGGTGCAGCAGAAGATATTACAAAACAAAACTATTAGAAAAATCGAATAATAAAAATTGCTTAAATACAAATTTTTCCACCCCAAAACCCCTATGAGCTGGTATAAAACCTCAAGGTTAAAAAGTGTTTTAATCTGTAATACAAGATAATTCAGCGGATGATGAATTATGTAAATAATATGACTTGCCGCATCAGAATTATTAAGTGAAACCATAATTGACGAGGCATATAGCGACCACATGCCGGAAAAAATCACTGCAGGAATCAAAATTAAAGCAATCGTAAAAATATAATTTTTTTTGAATTTGCTTACGGGGATTAAAAATATAAACAGCAAAAAGAAAAAACTCTGTTTTATCATAGCAATCATCAGTGCCAAAACAGAAAGCAGCAATAATTGTTTTTTTGATAAATACGGCTGTTCATTAAAAGAATACTGTAAAACTTTTGCCAGAAATATTGAGCAAAAGCCGATTAAAACCGCATCAGCTGATAATGAAGCAGCTAAAGCAATACACATAGGACTGCTGAGCACAATAACAAAAGCCCATTTTAAAAACGGGGTGGATTTTATTGCATAAAAACATAAAATTGTATACAAAATAAGGTTAAAAACCCTTCCCGTTAAAAATAAAAGCAAGATTTTAGCGCTAAACAACGACATTGCAAATATACCGAGACTTTGCGGCAGATAAGCAAAAGGAGAGTATATTGCCATATTCGGGTAATTTAAAAAGCACTGCTCGTTTTTATTTATTTTGTATTTGAAAAGTTTTTTAACTTCATTTAAAGAATACCTGTATGACGAATGTCCGTATATTACTTCTTTTCCGGAATCCGAGGCCGAGTTTATAAAATCCTGTATTGCGCACGGCAAAAAATTCCCCAGTTTTGAGTCATTTTGAACGGAAAAATTTTTAAAAACCGCGACAGAATACGCCCGCTTAAAGTGATTGGGTTCATCTTGAGATTGAAAAGGCGGTACAAAAAACACCATAAACAGACCTGTAAGAATTGAAAAAATTAAAAAGACTTTTTCACTCTTAAGGTATTTGTCCATTAGCCACCGTTATTTTTATTGATCGGATTCTTTGTCGTGTTTTAACAACTTTTCAAAGTCAGACGGTTTAATAGACTGTATAAAGTTTCTGAACTCCTGAGCTTCTTCCTCGTCTTTTGCTGCATCGCAAGAAACTGAACCGTTAGCAAGAACATTTGCCGTAACATAAATAGGAGCATCCACCCTTATTGCAATAGCTATTGCATCAGAGGGTCTTGCGTCTATCACTATTTCTTCGTTATCCTTTGTCAGGTAGATATTTGCGTAATAGGTTTCTTTTTCAACATCATTAATTTCAATTCTGTCGATATTTCCACCCATTTTTTCAACTATTTGTATAATCAAATCGTGAGTCATCGGACGTGAAACCGAAATGTTTTCTATTTTTCTGATGATAGCACTTGCTTCTGCCGAACCTATCCAGATAGGTAAAGCTTTTCTGTTATCCATATCGTGCAGAACCACAATCGGAGAACCCGTTCTTGTATCAAGTGCTATGCCCATTACTTTCATTTCTATCATATTTTTTATCCGTTTTGCTTTATTCACGCCTCACTCATATTATAATGCAAAATAAAAATTAGACAAAGGGCCTGGCTCCATGATAGATTATTTATATGAAAATATTAATTATTAACGGGCCTAATATAAATCTACTCGGCACAAGAGAACCTGAAATCTACGGCGCATTGACAATGGACAATATCAATGACAGTCTTTTTGATTATGCCAAAACCCTCGGTGTGGAAATTGAAACTTTCCAGAGTAATATTGAGGGCGAAATTGTTGATAAAATACAGCAGTCTAAAAAAAACTGCGCCGGCATTGTTATTAATCCTGCCGCTTACACCCACACAAGTGTCGCTATAAGAGACGCTATTGCTGCGGTTAACATGCCTGCTGTCGAGGTTCATATCTCAAATATCCATTCAAGGGAAGAGTTTCGCAAAAATTCGTTTATTGCACCTGTTTGCATAGGACAAATTTCCGGTTTCGGGGCAGACAGCTACAGGCTCGGCTTAAAAGGTCTTGTTGATTTTCTTAACAATAATATTGAAAAATAATCCTGCTTTTTGTTACAATGTTAACAACCGGTCGACATTTTATTGAATTATCTAGATATTGGGTTGTACCTGACATATGGAACGAGTATCGAAAAAAAACATAATAAAATTTATATTTAACTGCATCATTTTTATATTGCTGGCCTTTAATTCTTCCGTATTTGACTATGCTTCGGCTTCAGATTACAAGTATAAAGTTTTAGACCCTAAATATAACCCCGAAGCACAGCAGCTTATAGACGGTACACTTCCGCCGGAAAGAACGATGTATGTTGAGAAAAAAGACGATTTTGATGTTTGGACATTCCTTGCTATCTTTGCACTGATAACTTTTCCTTTCGCAATTGTTTATATTGCAGTTAAAACCTTTAAAGATGTTATGAGTGATTATAATGAAGATGAGCAGGTTATTGGCAATATCAAAATAGAAAAACAAGAGCAAGAAACAGAACAAAAACAAGATTTAGAAAATATTCAAAAAGTAAATCTTCAGGAAACAAACCCTGTTGTAAAAAAGAAAATTAATACAAAAGAGATTCCCGATACTTTTGTTAAAAAATATTTTTCAGACCCAATTGATTCAGAAAAACCTAAAAATCCTATTTTGCTTTATACTTCCCCTCTGTCTTCAAACAAAGGTTTTTGTCTTGTTGAATATAACACAAAATATTCTTTGATTGGCTATATTAACGATGATATTTTTCTTTTAAATCAGTTTGAAAGAGTCAAAACAAAAGAGATTCGCGCCAGACTTTCCGAAACTAAAAAATCAGGGGAACGTTACATTATAAAAATGGATGAGTATAAAGCTCTGGTTGAAGTTTCTGATAAAAAAATGAATTTACTCATCGAGCTTTAACGGTTATAATATCAGAATGAAAAAATTAATTATTTTTTTAATTGTTCTGATTTTCTCGGCTTCGGGTTTCTGGTTGTTAAAAAACGCATCTGACAGCAATAACAGAACCGTTATAAAATTTTCAAGCTGGGGCTCGCAAAGCGAAATTTCTTTTCTTACTCCGTTAATAAGTGAATTTGAACAAGATAACCCTGATATAAAGGTAGAATTTGTACATATTCCTCAAAATTATTTCCAAAAACTGCACCTTTTGTTTGCCTCTAACCTTGCACCTGACGTGGTTTTTATAAACAACTATTATATCCCTAAATATGTCAAAGCCGGTTTGTTGGAAGACTTAACCCCTTATGTAAAAGCTTCTGATTTTTTTGAAAAATCAATCGACTGTTTTACTTTTGACAAAAAAATATACGCAATCCCCAGAGATGTATCCGATTTAGTTGTGTATTACAACAAAAATCTTTTTGATAAATATGATATTGCATATCCGTCAAAAAATTGGACGCTTGAGGATTTTATAAATATATCAAAACAGTTTAAAACAAAATCAAGGGGGGAAATTTTTGCTCTTGGTTATGAAACAGACCTGTTATTTGTTATGCCTTTTTTATTCAGCAACGGTGCAGCCTTGCTTTCTGACGAGGGCAAAGAGTTGAAAATAAAGGATAAAAAAACTATTGAGGTGATTAATTTTTATTCGAATCTTGCAAACAAATACCGGCTGGCTCCTAAAAAATCAGACAGTGCAAGCCGTACGATGGCTCAAATGTTTTTGCAGCAAAAGATAGCTATGCAGATTTCCGGCAGATGGCTTGTGCCAAAGTACAGAAAAGAGGCACGGTTTGTGTGGGATATTACTAATTTTCCCGGTGGCACAAAAGGTTCCGTTGTCAATATTGACGCTTCAGGGTATGCACTTTCCAAAAGCTCAAAACATAAAAAAGAAGCTTTACGATTTATCGAATTTATTTCTTCACAACAAGCTCTCTCAAAACTTACCCTGAGCGGCTTGATAGTTCCCGCCAGAAAAGACATTGCATACTCTGATAAATTTCTTGATAAAAAATTGCCGCCTGAAAATGCAATATTTTTTTTAGAGGCAATAAAGACAGGAAAAATTACTCCCGTAAATGAAGATTATAACAATATCACGGACAGATTAAACAAGCTGCTTGAACCTGTATTTTTAGGCAAAAAAAATGCCGGTGATTTGTAATCATTGGCATTCCTGTATTGATTTGTGATAGATGGTATTGGATGATAAATTATTTTTATATGCTCATTGTCGCTAAATATTGGCTGATTAGAGATGTTCTGTCATAATTAGCAGAGTAGCTTATGCTGTCGCGTTTGGAAGAATTGTATTCGCTTTCAACCTGATCTTTGAGTGCTTCGTAGTACTCAACTTCTTCATCATTGCCTGCAAGGGCAATTCGATAATCAAGTTCATCTATTGTTGTGTCATAATCTTCATCCAAATCGCCGGAGATTGAGAGATTCAGCGAGTTCATAATGTCATCAAACGGTATGGAATCTCTCTTACTAAGAGAAGAAGCGCTTTGAGATTGCAACATTTCCAGAACATTTTTTGCTGTTTCCAGTTTCAACTTATCTGTTGCTTTATCACCGGAAGATGCAATCCCCATAGCGGCAAGTTCCTGTAAAATAAGCTGATATTCATAGTCATTTTGCTCAGCCTGATTTGCCGCACCGGCAGAGGGTACATATACTGATACCATATAAGAAGCTACGGGGCTAATTGACATATTGAATCACCAGCTTTTTTATTCTTCTATATTTATAATACCCATTTTTCAAATTTTTAAACATTTTTAGGGGCTAAATGGTAAAATCTTAACAAAATCTTTACATTATGTTAAAAAAACAATCGATATAATAAATACGCCTGTATCCTGCCTGTGTCATAAAAAACTCTATACAAGTATGATTTTGTTACCTGCGTGGCTCGCAGGTGGGTGAGTGCCTTGACTAATCCGTTTCCTACTGGCGTATTGGTTACGGTAGGTATACTTCAAAGTTTTCGAGTCGCCTCTCCCGATAGTAAATAATGTAGGAACAAAATTAATACCTGTATAGAGTATTAATATTTTATACTTTTTTGTTATAATTAACAAGTAACAAATTTATTTAATCTAGGTGGCAGGAATGGATAAAATTACTATCAGATCAGACAGACAGGAAGACTATACTTTTACTTACAAAGGAGAAGAAGTTGTTTTGAAAGCCGGTTCGGTGCTCAGCATAGCTAACGGTCTAAACGACGTTGTTTTGCCGACAACTCAGATGAAAATTATGAACAATCTGATTGTAATAAAAGATGCCTTAAAAAAATAGAAGCTGTTTAAATAAACAGCTTCTGTCTGAGATAAACTAAGTTGTGTTTTTTTTTGATTACGATTTGTCTTGCGGATATAAATTGTCTACAAGGCTGGATGGTTCGCTGTCAGAATCGCTGTCTGAATAAAAAACACTCATTGAACTGGGTTTGAAGGATTGATACTCAGTTTTTAGTTTTTCTTCATCAGATTTTATGCTGAAAGCCTGAATCTCTGCGTTTGTAACTCTTCCGTCTTTGTTTGTATCAATTTGATTGAAATATGTTAAAACATTGCTGAGCATTTCGCTGTTGCCCATACCGCTTGAACACAACTGGCACAACTCCTGATAGCTTAAACCGCTTTGAGACAATTTTGTTGTTAAATTGCTCATGTCATCAGAGCTGATTTTGCCATCGCCGTCCTGGTCAATTGCCGCAAAATTTGATGATAAAAACTGGGCAAATGTTGTGTTGTAACCTAACTGCTGCAATGCTGTGTTTGATGGATTAGTAATGTCTTCAATAGTTAATCCGCCGGAATTAGAACTGTTTTTTGCTAAAATCGAATACGTGTTTGACAAACCTGTCAACGCATTAGCAAACAAAGCCTGACCATTCATTAATGTCATAAGACATCTCCTTTACATATTCTTGTGCATATTCAGTTTAATGTCTTTTTTGAAAAAGTAAACCCTTTGATTGTTGTATTTATTCAAAAATAGCCCTTGCGGGCTACAGGCTGAATTTTATAAGCAATAGAAAAGCTGTCTGAAACAGACAGCTTTTTAAGTAAATTGGGTTGCATCATCTTTTATTGCGGACATATT
>CALUTJ010000033.1 GCA_944323685.1 Candidatus Gastranaerophilales bacterium
TGTAGCCTCTCTTAGTAGGTCGGTAGCTGACTAAGCTACCAACTGGTGATTACCTTGAAAATCGCCATAAGGCTATTTAGTTGTGCCGTCCGATGTTTTTTCATCGAACACATATATCATAGCACATAATTTTGATTTTGTCAACTGAAAACCCTTGCTATGACTGGGTTTGAGGCGAGATACTATTTTATGCAAATTTTAAAATTTGTCAACCCCTTTCAAAATTTTTAAGCTATTATTGGATTACAGGAAATACAATATGTAAAATTAATAATTGAATGAAAATATTTGCAGATATAAACTGAACAAGAGGTTGCGTAGTAATGTATTTAAGCAACATTTTCAAGTAGCCAAGTTCTGAACTCGTAAACTCTATGGTATTTTTTCAAAAAAAGAGACAGGTTTATCCCGTCCTTTTTATCTACTGATTAAGTTCCTTCTTTTAAAATTTCTAAATACTCTTTATACGCAAAAGTCCTATTTCTGCTTTGGGTTGAAGTTTGTTCAAGGACACCGATACTAATCAAGTCTTTGACTATGCTTGACATTGTATTAAATGCTATATCAAGCTCTTTGGCTGTTTTTTGAATTTCTATAATAGGATTTGATTCTAAGTATTCAAATACTCGCATTGCATTTTTAGCTCTGCGTCCCAAGCCTTTGATTTTTAGACAATAGTTATCATGCAGAGATGTTAATTTATCAATCGTTTCAACTGCGTCATTTGCTGATTCATAAATGGCTTCCAAGAAAAATTTAATCCATTGTTCATAGTTACCTTTTAATCGCACTTCGTTCATACGGTCGTAGTATTCAATTCTATTCTTTTTCAAGAAGTAAGAAATATACAATGACGGTGTGCTCAAAACTTTCTTTTCCATTAAAAATAAAGTAATTAAAAGCCGTCCGATTCTGCCGTTGCCGTCTAAAAACGGGTGAATCGTTTCAAATTGATAATGAATTAAGCCTGCTTTAATTAAAACATCAAGCTCATCATCACCGTTAATATATTTTTCTAAATCAGACATTGCTTGTATCATATCTTCAACAGAGGGCGGAATATAGCGAGCATTTTGCAAATTGCCCCCGGCAGCACCAATCCAGTTTTGAGAATGACGGAATTCGCCGGGACTTTTATTTTGCCCTCTAACACCTTGCAATAAAACCTCATGGGCTTCTTTTATTAAGCGATTGCATAAAGGAAGTTCTTTTAATCTGTTAATTGCATAATCAGTTGCTTTAATATAATTGACAACATCACCGACAGGTCTGTTTGTGTTTTCTTCCAAACACGGGTCTAATACATCTTCTAAAGTTGCCTGAGTTCCTTCAATTTGAGAGGACATAAGAGCTTCTTTTCTCACATACATTGAAATAAACAAATGAATATTAGGAATTCTGCTTGAGATTCCTTCCAGTAAGGCAAGTTGCTTATTAGCTTTTACTAATATATCTACAATATCCTTATTAAGTTCTATTGGCGGATTAGGTGGCAATACAGCTGGCATAAATGATTTGTAAGCCATTTCACCTGATAAATTATTTTTATATATTCCTGCTCTATTATTCATGGCAACTCCGAAATTGAAATAACATGTTTATTATATCATTCTTATTTCAATTTAGCAACTTAAATTGAAATAAGATTAAATAACTTGTTACAGTATTTCAATCTCATATCCAGTTCAACTGAATTTTGTCAAAAAGTAGAATATTTCTTTTGCTTGTACTTACAATCAATTTACGCAACATTTTCCAACAACCAGGTTCTGAACTCGTAAACTCTATGGTATTTTTTCAAAAAAAGAGACAGGTTTATCCTGTCTCTTTTTATTTATGTTCATTATAAAAGTCTTATGCAATTTTAAGATTATATCCTAGAGTTTTTAGGATTTTGGCAAGAGTATCAACTTTTGGGACTCTTTTGCCATTGAAAATTTGATACAACATAGCTCTGTCAATTCCTGCTTTTTCACAAAAACCGGAAATACTATCTCTGGATTTTATCACCAGTTCTAAAGAACGAAAGAATGCATTGAAATCTCCATCATTAATATATTCAGCCAAACTTTCATTCATATATTCTTTTTGAAACTCTTCATCTTTTAGTTGTTCTATAATAAAATCATTTAATTCTGTCATAATTATTTCCCTTCATATTTTGTAAATAACTTTGGGCAATTTCAATATCTTTTTGCTGATTAGATTTATCTCCTGCATATAAAAGAATTACAACAATATTATTTTCTATTGTGTAATAAATTCTATAACCTTTACCGAAAAAGAATCTTAATTCATAAAGATTTGACGCAATTTGCTTATAATCTCCAAAATTATCATCGTATAATCGTTCAAGTCTTTTGATTATTTTCGCCCTTGTCGAATAATCCAGAGATATAAGCCAATCTTTTACGGGTTCTTTTCCGTTTTCAAGTTGATAAAATTTGATTTGTTTCATACTTGTATTGTAGTGTTTTCGCTACAATATGTCAACTATAACTGTCAATTGATATAATTATTACGCAGCATTCTCGAGCAGCCGGGTTCTAAACTCGTAAACTCTGTGGTAAATAAAAAGAGGATAGGTTCTATGCCTAATCCTCTTTTTATTAATTTAAACTTTTTCAACTATTTATAAATACCAAGGCTATAACATGAATAAAAATTATAAAAAAATCCCGGATGGCTTGAAAAATCTGATTATTGAAATTGATAACATCTTAAATTTTAATTTTACTTATCAAAAAATGTTTCTTGAGGAATTTAGTATTGATTCCTCCGCTTTTGATATAAAAACAAAAAATCAGAGCATAACTTTTACTGTTGATGGTCTTAATGATTTTCATAAGCCTGAGCAGACACATATCGATGTAAATATCGATAGAAAATATTTTTTGCCTGACGCACTATTGGTTTATGATACTTCTTCCCGAGAATATACACTAAAATATTCTAACATTGCGTATAAACGAACAGACGAAAACACATACAATGTTGCTATACTAAACAAACCAGAGCAATTAAAGAAAGTAAGTGACTATATAATTGACAATTCAAATATTTCTGTTGCTGAATTTGATTTATTAGACCAACATTTTTTATTAATGGTCTTGGGCGAAAAAATATTCATCATTTCGGATAACAAAATTAAAGAGAATGAGTTTTTTAAATACGTAAGAGGTATTAAGCTTGCTATTGGCTTTTTGACGTGTGATTTTATAGGCGGTGACGAAATATATCTCCTAAGAAATGATGATGAAGAACTTGTTAATTTCAAAAAATATTCTATGACAAAAGAACAAGGCTTAAAATTTAATATTTTTACAACCTGCATGCCTGTGTTGTTTTCCTGTTTAGAAAATGAAGCTTCTCGAGCTCTTTCCTCTAAACAATTTTCCTATTTATGCGAATTAATTATAAATAATATTCAACTGGAAACTGCCATTAATTATATAGCGCAGAGCGCAAACCTGTGGACAGAACAAAAATTAACCTTTTTAGCTATAGCGTTAGAAGCACTTACAGGATACGTATCATCAAAAAACGATGAAAAGTTATTGCCTGATAAAGAGTTCGACAAAATAAAAGAGCAATATAAAATTTTCTTAAAAAATTTTAATTTGGATGATGATGTCCTTAAAATACTGGAAGGCAAATTTAACAATAAAAAATCAAATAGAAATAAGTTAAAACAGCCGTTTGTACAATATAATATCGCACTTGATGATAAAGATGCAAAGATGATTGATAAACGCAATTCTCTGCTGCATGGAAACGGCATTAAATACAGCGAAAATATTTTAGAAGATGCGCTGGAATATGAAAAACAAGCTATGATATATTATCATTTATTATACTCATTAATTTTAAAAATATGCGGTTTTAACGGAATTATCATAAATTTAAAATTGTGGGATGAAATTGTAGCGAAACATAATAATCGTATTACAGCGGATATTAATTACGATAAATTCGTATTAAATATATAAAATAAAAATAAACTCCTTACTCTGTTTCTACAAACCAGTCAATGAGCGGTTTTTTTTCGCCGAACGCAAAGTTAAATTTTTTCTCAAAGTCCGAACCCGTTAAAAAACCGTATCTTATGTTAAAAGCTACAGGCTCCTGCTCTATGCCGAGCGCCTTATATTTTTCGGCAGATATTGTGCTTTTGTCATCTGCCAGCACGGTTGCATAATTAAGCCCCTGAAAACAACAAAAAGGCACCTGTGTTCTGCCGTTTTCTCCGATATACAACAGGCCGAAGGTACGGCAGATTATGCCTCTGTGTTCATAAACGCAGCATTTGTTGTTTATCAAAAACGGACAATCATACAGGAATTTTCCTTCTCCTTTAAAATTGCGCTTTGCTTCTTTAATCTTTTTGACGTTATCCGCTACTATATTTTTAGTTTCGTCATCAAGCTTGCTTACACCGTTCATCAAATAAATAACCTCGATTTGAGAAAACGGAAACTCGGCATTTTGACAGCATTTTGCACAGCCTTCTTTACATTGTATATAAGGTTTTTGTTTGTGAAAAAATGTTGTCAGCTTATCGTTTAAAAACTCCAGATACTTTTTATAATTTTCTATCATTGTAAATCCCTGTAAACAAGCTTTCGCAGCATTTTTAACGTCTTTTTGACGCAAAAAGATACGAAAATTTTAAACTATCACATCAATAAAAAACTGCTGTTATTCCCTGTGAGAACAGCAGTTCTTTATATTTATTTTAGATACGGCAGCCCGTTTTAGTCAAGCTTTAATTATAACGACCACTCCTGATGAGTGGAAAGGTGTTTTGAGTAGAATTCATACAGCTTTTCTATTGCAGGTGCAACGTATTCTGTACGGTCGTAGAGTGCAAAGTGTGAAGCGTTTGGAATAACGTAATACTCTTTTGGCGCTTTGGCTTTGTCAAAAGCTTCTTTGCTAAAGTATGCGGTTTCTGCGTTTCCGCCGACAATAAACAGAACAGCACGCGGTGAAATAGACTCGGGTTTGTCAAAAGCAGTGAAGGCCATTTGTTTATCAAGGCTTGTGTAGAGATATTTGTTTACGGCTCTGGGGTGGGCGCCGCGTGAGGTTTTGTAATACTCATATCCTTCTTTGTACATGTCTGAGGCGTTTGCAGGGATATCCTTTTTGGAATCCGGTACATATTCTACATATTTATACGCTTTTCCGTTAACTTCTCTTGTCCTTTGTTCCGCAATATTTTTGAGTTTTTGTTTTTGCTGGTCTTCCGTTAATGAATCACCCAGCCCCTGACGTCTGGCTCTGCCTAAATCAAAGGCGGAAACAGCTGCAACTGCTTTTATTCTCATTTCCGTTTCGGCAGCGTTAAAAGCATAGCCTCCGCCGGCGCAGATACCCAGAACGCCGATGTTGTCCTTGTCGACAAAAGGCAGGGTTGTAAGATAATCCACAGCCGAGCGTACATCTTCAACACGTGAGGACGGGTCTTCAACATATCTTGGCTCGCCGCCGCTTTCCCCCTGATAAGCTGCATCATAAGCGAGGGTTACAAAACCTTTTGACGCAAGTTTTTGTGCATACAAACCCGCTGTTTGTTCTTTGACCCCGCCTGAGGGCGGCACAACAACTATTGCGGGATATTCTTTTTCCTTATCAAAATCTTTTGGTACATAAATTTCTGCGGCAATTTTTATGTTATCACACTGTTTCAGGTAAAAAACTTTTTCCTTCATAAATTGCGGTTCTTGATTTTGAGGTTTTATTTGTTCCGCTTTTTTTATTTCTTTTTGCTTATCCTTTTTTGAATTTTGCTTTTTGTCGGCTTTGCTCTGTTTTGTATCTGCCGCAGCGGCCTGCATTTTTACCGCAGCATCGTCCTGCGGAGTTTCTTCTTCTATTTTTGCTGGGGGGGCGTCAATTTTAATTTTTGAAGAACCATTTTTACTTGCATCTGTTTTTAATTCAATCCGGGCAGGTTGCTTGTTTTTGTTGTTAGTCTTTTGTTTTGCATCTGCGCCTAATTGAAGCAAAGACATCAGCATGCAGGCAGCAAGTGCGGCGGTTAACGTTTTTTTCATCAAAATAGACCTCTTTTCATACTTTCTTATCTAATCTAGTGTCGCAGTTGCCGGCCTCGAGCCTTCGAGCCGTCACTGCTCACCTTTGCCTTCTTTTTTGGCTGAACTGTGGTGAAGCCTGAAAATGGCTTCACTATGTGAACAATGTGACACTCCAAAAATTCGTTCACGTCGCTTAGCTCCTCATCACGAATTTTTCTCGGACAATTTATAACGGTTAATTATTTATATTTATTAATTTGTATTTTCTGACGCCAACTCCTAATTCTGCGGCGGCTTCCACTGTGTGTATACCGTTTTTTGACTCTATTCTTTTTATCAAAGAAGCTTTATTCGGGTCAGGCGAGTTGTAGACTAAATCAACACAAGCCTGATCAAGTGCAACAGGGTCATCTGAAGCCAGTATCCCAATGTCAGCTATTTCAGGCGGAGTCGGGTTGTTGTTGCAGTCGCAGTCTATAGACATTTTGCTCATAACATTTATAAAGGTTATATTGCCTTTCATGTAGTCCATAACCGATTTGTCCGCATCTGCCATAGCTTCAAGAAACTTGTCCTGTTCACAAGTCCAGATTTTTTCCGGCTCGCCTGCACCGTGAATATAGGCTTTGCCGTGAGAAGAGGCGATTCCGATAGACATATTTTTCAGCGCTCCGCCGAATCCGCCCATCTGGTGTCCTTTAAAGTGAGAAAGCACAAGCATTGAGTCATAATTTTTGAGATGAGAGCCGACGTAATTAACTTTTATCTGTTTGCCGTTTGCGACAGGAAGTTCCATTTCTCCTTCTTCGTCCATAATATCTGTTGCGGCAATTTTATCAAAACCGTGTTCTTTTAAAACCTGCTTATGCTCCTGCGTGGTATCTCTTCTGCCCTCGTAAGCAGTGTTGCACTCAACAATTGTTCCGTTTAATGAATTAACAAGCGGTTTAATAAATTCAGGCTGCAAAAAATTGTGTCCTCCGGGTTCGCCCGAGTGGACTTTTACGGCAACCTTGCCCGACAGATTTTTGCCGAGAGTTTTGTAAATATCCAAAAGCGCCTGCGGGGTTATATCCGGCGTATAATAAACAATCGCAGTATCGGGATGAAGCTTTTTGTAAATCAATCCGTACGCCTGCGCGGGGCTTTGGGCATTTTTTGTCAGCTCTTCAAACGGGCACAAACCTGTTTTTGTTCTGTTTTGAATTTCTTTGACAATGTGTCCGGCTTCGTAGTTTACATTGTTTTGTTTAAAAATTTCTATAGCAGGTTTTGAGATAGTGTCGGCATAAACATACTGTGCGCCTCCGTATACATAAAGGTATGCAGCGGCTCTGCCTACGGTTTTGTCAAAAGCGTAAGCATCTTTAAAGTTGTTGTTTTCCAAGTACATCAAAAGCGGTACAAGACCGTGCTGCGGGTACGTTTTTATTTGTTTGCCCGTATAAATAACAAGAGATTCCGTCTTTAGTTTATCAATCAGCATTGATTTTGTTTTTGCGGAAAGCTGTTTTTCCGTGCACAAAGCTGGCGCCGCCAAAAACAAAAGTCCCAAAAACGAAAGCAAAGCTATTTTTATTAATTTATACATATACCCTCCTCGTTGCTTACAGTATATAATAAAAAACCTGTGTACATCAAATGTTTAATTTGAAGAGACAAAAAGCGGATGTCAGATTACACCCGCTTTTTAGTAAATATTAAAGTTTAAATTTTATTTTGCCTGAACTTTTTTGAGGCACAGGTCTTTGCATAAAATGATTTTTACAGCCTCTCCTGCTTTAGCGTGATACTTAAGCCCCGGTGTGACAAGCCCCGTAATTAAACCGACCGTGCAGCCGACAGGGATACCTATTGCAAAACCCGTACCGAGTTTTGCGGGGTTTGGGATAAACGCAAAGCCGACACCTGCACCTGCCCCGACTGCACCTAAACCGACGGTTGAACCGGCAAGTTTGGCTGCTGTCATCCACGGGCCTTCTTTAAGCGCACCGTCTTTGGTGAAGGGTTTTGCTGACATTGCCATGGCAGAGCCGTCAGGGAATACTATACATTCAAAGTTCAAATAGACTCTTGCATTTTTATTGAACCATTTTGGCTTTTCTATTTTTAATACAGTTGCAACAACCTTGGAATTTGCGGGAATCAGCAATGTTCCTTCCTGTGTATAAATAGCATCCGGAGCCACAAAGTTTACTCTGTCGCCGGCTTTTGCATTTTCTGACCACAATTTGCAGTCAAAAACAATTTGCATAACATTGCCTTTGGTAATGATGTTGCTGTTGTTCGTAATCAAAACAAGGTCGGACTGGGCTTTTCTTTCTTTAAACATATGCTCCTGCGCGATTACTCCGGGGTAGTTAGCCGCACCGGCAGCAAAAGCCTGAGCGCCAAGCAGCATAATCATAAATGTTGAAACTGCTTTTCGGGATAAATTTTTTGTAAAAGTTGTTTTTAACGATTTCATAATTTTATCCTCCAATTTGAGATTTAGGGAAATACACTCATAATTTGTTGTTATAATAACATAATGTTGTCATAATAACAATATATTTTTGTTACTTTTTAAAAGGATATTACAAAATAAATTTAGAAATTTTAACTGCTCGTTAGTCGTATTTTAGTGCTATTTTAAGGCAGTTGTCACGTTTGTTTTTAAAGTAGTCGTAGGCTTTTTCAATATCGTTAAAATCAAAATATTTTGATATCAGAATATCAGTTGAAATCTCTTTGTTTTCAATCATTTTAAGCAATTTGCCGCAATGCCGCGCATCGACCCCGCCTGTTTTAAAAATCAGGTTTTTGCCATACATCTCAGGCAGGGGGAGTGTCTGATTTTCTTCATACATCGCTACCAGTGCAACTATCGCGTTGGGGCGGGCAATCTGCCACGCTGTTTGAAAAGTGTTTTTTCCGCCGGCTGCCTCAATTACACAGTCTGCCCCTTTATTCTCCGTAAGTTTTAAGATTTCATCGCAGACATTTTGTTTATCGGGGTTTATTACAGTGTGTGCATATCCTTTATCTTTCACAAGATTTAGCCTGTAATCATCAATATCAATGCCGATTATCTGTTTTGCGCCCATGGCTCTTGCACATTGCATTGAGCAAATACCTACGGGGCCGCAGCCGATAACTGCCACTGTGTCATCTGATTTTACCTCGCAAAGCTCAGCGCCGAAATACCCGCTTGAAAGTATGTCGCCAACAAACAAGGCCTCGCTGTAGCTTAGAGAATCTGGAATTTTTGTCAAACCTGTATCAGCAAACGGAACGCGCACAAACTCTGCCTGACATCCGTCTATGCTGCAACCGAGTTTCCAGCCGCCGTTTTGGCAGTTGTTTATAAAACCGCGTTTGCAAAAATAGCACTCACCGCAAAAGGTTTCGCAATTTGCGCTTACTCTGTCGCCTGTTGATAAATTGGTGACGGCTGAGCCGAGTTCTATAATTTCTCCGACAAACTCATGCCCGAGTGTGACGCCTTTTAGTGCATTGGGCACTGCTCCGTTTATTATATGCAGGTCGCTTGTGCAAATCGAGGACAGAGTAACTTTAACAATCGCATCGCGCGGGTCAAGAATTTGCGGTTTTGGTTTTTCAACGAGTTTTATTTTGTGTAAATCTTCCCGGATAAGAGCTTTCATATTTTTCCCCGATTTTTGTATTGCAAATTTATTATACACGATTGAGCAGGTTTGTGTTTTAAAAAATATTTTTATATTATTATATGTGTATGTTAGGTTCTGTCGGGCAGGTATGCCCGACCTACATATACGAGCCTGACAACTAAATTTGCCTCGGTAGCCGGAGCGAGCGCAGCTTGCGACATTAAAAATTAAAAACGGCAGCTCTATCCAACCACGCGAGGCCTGACAACTAAATTTGCCTCGGTAGCTCAGTTGGATAGAGCGATAGCGTCCTAAGCTGTGCGTCGTTGGTTCGAGTCCAATCCGGGGCAGATTTTTTAATTTGTTAATCTTTTGTATTTGCGGACTCTCACGATTCGGATTTTCTGTCGGAAAATCCTCACTGGTTCTACTCTACGAGTATCCTGATGCGTACGGCTCGAGTTACTCGCCTACGCCTCAATCGAGTCCAATCCGGGGCAGATTTTTTAATTATTAATTTTTTTGCCTTGTCTTGGATTGTTGACGTTCACAAGGTTTTGCACTTCATTTCAAATTTTTATTCTAAAAATTTTGCATTTCGTTAACCTTGTTCACATGGCTGTTCGCTCACTTTGTTCGACTCCACAGCAGTTCAAAATCCGCCTCACGATTCGGATTTTCTGTCGGAAAATTGTATTTGAGCAGACATTTCAATCGTGTACGGTTAAAATGATTTTACCCCGTAAAGTGGCTTTGTGTTTAGGTTTCAACCTGCCGGAAGTGTCCGAAAATAATCAAACCAAATTACTTGAAAAGTCCACAAAGTGTCCGTTGAAGTCCACTCCATCGACTTTTGGTTGTAACCCTTATGTGGCGGAAGTTTAGGACATATTTGAATTTGTACGAATGGTTTGATTATTTTCGGCAAGGACATTTGAAATTATAGCCGGAAATTTTTTCTTAAGGTCGGAAAATTTTTCATCAAGTTTGTAGAAATCTTTATGTATATTTTTTATGATAGTATTTACATATGGAAAAAATTTATAGTTTGCTAAATAAGTATGTACAATCAATTAATGAATGCAATTTAGAATTGGCAAGAGAAATATGGGATGAAGATGATTCAATTTCATTTATTCATCCGCTTGGCTATGCGCATTCTTTTAAGGAAATCAGAGAACATTTTTATCTCGGTACTATGGATGAATTGTTTTCAAAGAGAGATTTAAAGATAAAAAATATTTCGGCAAAATTTTTTGACAAAGCTGCTTTTTTAGAATTTAGCTGGGATTTTTATGCTGTTAAAAAAGAAGATGGCGAACAAATCCATACTCAGGGTCGTGAAACGCAGCTTCTTGTTTGGAGGAACAATGAATGGAAAATTAGCAATATCCATTACTCGCAAGAGATAATTTCATAAAAAGGAATTTAATAATTATTAATTAATATGGTTCTGTCGGTTGGGCATACCTGCCCAACAAAATAAATTTTGTGTTAATATCAAAGGCTATGTCACAACAAACAGTTGATAAATAGCCATTTTTATAGGGGAGTATCAGAACTCCCCTACAAACTGT
>CALUTJ010000034.1 GCA_944323685.1 Candidatus Gastranaerophilales bacterium
CCTTCTTTTTCGGCTGAACTGTGGTGAAGCCTGAAAAATGGCTTCACTATGTGAACAATGTGACACTCCAAAAATTCATTCACGTCGCTTTGCTCCTTATCACGAATTTTTTTCGGACAAATTATGTGTGTTTAGTATTTATCAGGAGTATTGTTACAACACTGCCGACTAACAAAAAACCTGCCTTAGAATTAAAGGCAGGTTTTGTTTTTTATAAATCAGATTTTTATCCTTTTTCGCAATATTCAACGAGTTCGTTTTGCCAATCATCAACTTTTTCAATATAAAAATCAGCACCTTTTTTCATACACATTTGACGGTGCTCTTTTTTGGAAGAAGCAGTCATTACACCGATGATTGTAGAGTTGTCAGCCATTTTAGACAGCTTAACAAGTTCATCCAGAAGCAAAAAGCCCTCTCTGTCGGTAGGTATAAACAAATCCATAACAACCATTTTGTATTGTCTTTTTTTGAATTTGTTTATTGCATCGTAAATTTCTTTTGCGATAGTGACATCGTAGCCGAGGTTCCTGAACATTACGCCAAGTTGATAAGTAATAACACCCAGATCATCGACTATTAAAACTGCCTTTTTGTTTTCGTCGTAATCTTCTTCCTGTATGTTCCGAATAACAGGTTTTTTGTTTTCAACGGGCTGTGTATTCTCTTCAGGTTCTTCTGTTTTTGCCTGTTCAATCTTACGTTTGATTTCAATTAACAAATTTTTTAATAAATCAAGTGTTATGTTTTTTTCTCCGGGGGGAATTTGTCCGACCAGACCGTACAAAGATTCTAAAAATTCGTTATCTACTTCTATTGTTCTTCTTTCTTCTGACATATCTTTTTCATTTCATGATAATAGTAAACTATTACTATAATATGATTTTTTTAAAAAAATTGCCACCACTTTTTTTTATTTTCTCTTTTTTTAAAACTGTTCAATGAGGTTTTTAATATGTTAATCATCTGTACATCGGAAAGAGAAAAATGTCGTTGAAGGTCATTAAAGTACTTGAGAGCATATTTTTCCGCTGCTCTAAAGTTGTTATCTTTTCTGTTTAACAGATTTTCTCGCATTTTTGCTCCTTTACTACATAATATAAAGAAGCTCGCATAAAAACATTATCAAAAAGAGTAATAATGCGGTTAGTTATTTGTATTTAAAGATACATCTTCTTTGACAACGGTAATGATATTATCAAAACAGTCTTCAAAAGCTTTAACGATAACGGGGTCAAATTGTGTGCCCGAGGCTTCTTTAATTTTGCCCAGTGCTTCGTTAAGTTCAACTTTATTTCTGTAAATTCTGTTTGAAATTATGCTGTCAAAAGCATCGGCTACGGCGATTATTCTTGAACCCATCGGAATTTCTTCTCCCTTAATGCCGTAAGGATAACCTGTGCCGTCATATTTTTCGTGGTGGTATTTGATGATTTCTACAACATCTTTCAGCTGTTTAATATCTTCAAGAATTTTTACGCTGTAGGTAATATGTTTTTTAATTTCGTCATATTCTTCTTGAGAGAGGGCGTCAATCTTGTATAAAATGTCGTCAGAAACACCTATCATGCCAATGTCATGCAGCATGCCCGCAAGTTCGATTTTTCCGACATCTATTGTACTTAAGCCAAGTTGTTTTGCTATTTGAATTGAATAATATGTGATTCTTTTGCTTCTGCCCGAGGTATAAGAGTCTTTTGCATCAAGCGCCTCCATAATAGCTTTTATGGTACCTGAAAAGAGCTCTTTTAAATCTTTAATAAGCTGGTCATTATCATATTTAAGCTGATAATATTCTAAAGCTGCGGAAACTATTAGCTGCAATTCTTCGGGATTGTACGGTTTTTTGATATAGCGGTATATTTTTGCATAGTTTATGGCGTCAACAAGAATATTTGCATCGGAATATGCAGTCAAAAGAATTCTCATAACGGCGGGGTGTTTAAGTTGTACGTGTTTTAAAAATTCCACCCCGTCCATCTCCGGCATTTTGTGATCCGAGATAACAAGTTCGTATTCTTTTTCGTCAAGCATTTCCAGAGCTTTTAAAGGCGATGTTGTTTTGTCAAGATTGTACGGGCCTCTTAATGTTCTGTATAACAACGCAAGATTATCTTCTTCATCATCAACCAGTAATATTCTGTATTTGTCTTCTTTATCCATCTTTTATTTATCCGTTTGTATTATTTATGCACTGTGTTCCATTTTTAACGGCAGGGTAATAGTAAATTTTGAACCTTTTCCTTCTTGAGAAACAAGGTCAATATTGCCTTTGTGGTTTTTTATAACTTTATAGCTTATTGCCATACCGAGCCCCGTGCCCTGACCGACTTCTTTTGTTGTGAAGAACGGATCAAAAACTTTTTTACGGGTTTCTTCGCTCATACCGCAGCCGTTGTCTTCGAATTCTATTATAGCATTTTTGCCGTCGGATTTTAATCTTATCCAGACGTCGCCTTTTTCCTGAATAGCAAACGCCGCATTATCGAGTATATTCATAAATACCTGATTCAACTGACCGCCGTATGCTTCTACGTGTGGCATATTTTCCTGATATTCTTTGTGAACTGTAATTTTGTTTTTAAACTTGTTGTGCAAAATATTCAAAGTCGTATCAATTTCTTTTGGTAAATCAACATTGTTGATAACGGCTTCTTCCAGACGAGAGAAGTTTTTCAAGTCCAGAATAATATTTTTGGTTCTTTCAGTACCTTCCTGACAGCTTCTGATAAGCTCGGGCAAGTCTTCTTTCAAAAATTCAAGGTCAATTTCTTCTTTAAGGTCTTTGATTTTTTGTTTATGTTCTTCGCTTAAATCCGCATCAAATTCCGTATAGGCATCAATGACCGACATTAAATCCGCCGTATAATTTTTAAGGTGAATAAGGTTTCCGTAAATAAAGTTGACCGGATTGTTAATCTCGTGAGTAATACCTGCAACAAGTTCACCTAAGGATTTCATTTTTTCGGAGTGTACCATCATTGCCTGAGTGCTTTTTAACTCGGAATATGCTGCCTCTAACTCTTTTGTTCTGTCTTTAACCTGTTGTTCCAAGGATTGATACAGCTTTTCCAGAGATTCCGCCATTTCGTTATAAGAACGGATAAGGCGGTTTATCTCGAGATAGTTTGTTTCTTCAATACGGTGAGAGAAATTCCCTTTTGCAAAATCTCCCAAACTTTTTATGAGAATGTTAATAGGTTTAATCAAAATACCTGCAATCAAATTGGAAAGGAAAAATCCTAAGAATATAAAGATAAACACCATTGCAAGCATGTTGTCACGCAGCATATCAAGATAAATTTTGGTGATAGGTTCGTTATAGAAACCGAGTTCAATAATTTTTCCGTCTTTTACTACGGATTGTTTGTAGATGGTTTCCGCCAGAGGTTTTTCTTTTCTTTTTATTGATTTGTCCGAGATTTTGTTTTCTTTGAAAAGTTCTTTTAATTTTTCACTCGGATGGGTTTGGAATAAAACATCATTAGTCAAAGCATCTTTCATCGTTACGGTGGCTACAATGTTGCTGTCAACCATATCCTGAGCCGAGATTTTAAATCTTCTCATATTATTATCATTCGGGCTGATTAGAGTTCCGAGTGTTTGAAACAGCGTAATTGAAATAGAATCATTCAAATCTTTTGACTGTGCAGTTATCTGGGTGGCGAGGTTGTTAACGGTGGCAATTGAATACCATGCAATGCAAAACACCGTAATAGCTATTAACATTGTGGTAAACGCCGCAAACTGGGTGCTTAATTTTGTTCTGAATTTTTTCATTGAATTATTCATATTTATAGTCCGTATTTTTATTTTATGTATTTTTTCAACTTTTTTCTTTTTTTTGTGGAATCAAATATTTTTCCGATGTAGTATCCCAAAACTCCTGTGATTACAGCGGCAGGAATAATAATGGATAAAGCGTAGAAAAGTACATCAATATTAATTTCAGATGAACGTACAAAAATTATAAGCGCGCACAAAAATGTTGTTAGGCTGGCTAACATTCCGCTGAATCTTTTTGCATAATTTACACCTTTAAATATCGCCATATATTTTTATTTGTTCGTGCTTTCCATACTCTTTTTAAAACAGAACTGAACAATTGCAATTTTATCAATGTTTTTAAGTGCAATAAAACGTCCTGATACTATATTTTTTTGTTTTGTACCTTTTTGAGGCAATACTCTTATCGGTTTAAAGTAGCAGCTTATAGGTATTGTTGACTCTAAAGTAAATTCGATTTTGTAATCCTGCGCGGTATTCAATGCTTCAGTGGTTACAAATTTCATTCCTCCTGCGCAAATATCAATACATTTGCAAACACAATCCTTATCTGCATTTGTCAGCGTAAACTCTTTATCAAAGTCAACCCTTGTATATTCGCGGCGCTGTAGCAATTCATAGCCGTTTTTTTCGTAACTGACTTTTAAAATGCTGTTTTGGGCGTCAACTTCTGCCACAACAGGTTTAAAATAAAGCATTCCGTCTTCTACTACCGCAAAAGATTCTATTTTATCCCCGTTTTGATAATACTGAATA
The DNA here is from genome assembly GCA_944323685.1 of Candidatus Gastranaerophilales bacterium. Lineage (GTDB taxonomy): Bacteria > Cyanobacteriota > Vampirovibrionia > Gastranaerophilales > Gastranaerophilaceae > Limenecus. Next base: position 4,543 of record CALUTJ010000034.1, read on the forward strand.
TTTTCTGCGGATATGGCTGTTTCAATGCTGTCAGCGGATATTTTTTGTATATCAGCGCTGAAAGCGCCTTTTATATCTTGCGGAACAAAGTATATTTGCTGATGTTTTTTCAATAACTTTTTCATTACTCACTTTATCCTTATAGTGTTAAACCCTTGCGGGGGCTACTCTTACAACGCCTATTGATTTTGCTTTGACATTATTGCTTATTTCATTATACGACATAACCGCGATTTGTGGATACGTTCTTTCTATTAACCTTCTGAAAGGAAGTCTTATCGGAGAAGAGCACAAAAGCACGGGCTGGTTGCCGGAAGACGAGATTGCTCTTTCGAGTTCGGAATTGAGATTATCAAGCATTTTACGGGTAAACTCTGGATCAAGCGTAAGGCTTGAACCGTCGGGGCTTACTCCCTGGGCTATTGTGTTTTCAACCTCAGGTGCAAGCGTAACCGCAAGCAATTCTCCGGTATCGGCAAGATTCTGTTTGCAAATGCTTCTGGAAAGCGCCTGTCTGACCTGTTCTGTCAGATAATCAGCATTTTTGCTGACACGTGATTGCAAACTTAAAACTTCTAAAATAGTTTTTAAATCTCTGACAGAAACTCTTTCTTTTAAAAGGTTCACGATAATCTGCTGAACTTCTGCAACGGATAAGTCTTTCATCAAATCGCTGACATATTCTTCCGACACCTCTTTTTTAAGGTTGTCGATAAGTTGTTGTATATCGGAGCGCGAAATTATTTCGGCTGCATTTTTCTTGATGACTTCAGTCAGGTGGGTCGAAATTACGGCAGACGGGCTTACTACTGTATAACCTGCATTTTCTGCAATTTCTTTGTCTTTGGAATCAAGCCATAAAGCAGGCAGCCCGAAAGCGGGTTCTATTGCACTGATTCCGTTTAAGCCTAAATCATTCCCCGACCCGCCTGCGTTCATAGCGAGGCTTCTGTCAGGGTATACTTCGCCCGATTCTATAGGCACGCCTTTTAATTTAATTTGATAGTTGTTTGGCGGTAGCTGCAAGTTATCTCTGACTCTTATGGAAGGCAGTACAATACCCAAATCAAGGGCAGTCTGGCGTCTTATCTGGGCAATGCGCTCAAGCAAATCCCCGCCCTGCTCAACATCTAACAATGGTACAAGCCTGTAGCCGATTTCCATTTCGATTGTTTCTACGTTCAAAAGCTCCATAACGCTTTCGCGTGTGGCTTTTTTCTTTTTCTTGTTGATTTTGCCTTTGCCGTCTTGTTTTTGTGCTTCTTCTTTAGCTTTTTCTTCTTCGGCTTTTTTAGCTGTCAGAGCTTTGTTCTTGCTGTATGCAAGCCAGCCTAAGCCGACCGCTACACACAAAAACGGCAGTGTCGGCATCCCTGGCACCATGCCGAGCAGGAATAAAAGGACTGATACAATGGCAAGCACAATCGGGTTAGAGAACATTTCTTTTTTGATATCATCGCTTAAAGAATCGTCCTGGCCGCTTGCACGTGACACAATCAAACCTGTTGAGAAAGATATTAAAAGCGCGGGCAATTGTGATACAAGACCGTCACCGACAGTCAGGATTGTAAAGGTGTTAAGAGCTGTCATGATATCCATTTTCATTTGCCAGAGGCCTATAACAATACCGGCAAAAATGTTTACAACGGTAATAATGATACCTGCTGTTGCATCACCTTTAACAAACTTTGAAGCACCGTCCATGGTACCGTAAAAATCAGCTTCGCGTTCAAGTTTGCGTCTTCTTTGTTTTGCCTGATCTTCGTTGATAAGCCCCGAGTTTAGGTCTGCGTCAATGGAAAGCTGTTTGCCCGGCATGCTGTCTAATGTAAACCTTGCTGATACTTCCGCAACTCTTGTTGCACCGCCTGTGATTACCATAAAGTTGATAACAACCAGCAGGATGAAAATGATAAAACCGACAATGTAGTTGCCGCCTACTACAAATTGTCCGAAAGAGTTAATAACTTCGCCCGCCGCGCCGTGCAATAAAATGAGCCTTGTGGAACTTACGTTTAAACCTAAACGAAAAATCGTGGCAACAAGAAGTATTATCGGGAAAGAAGAATACTCCAACGGCTCTTTTATGAAAAGGCAAACAAGCAAAATTATTACGGAAAGAGATATGTTTAACGTTAACAAAATATCCAGCAGCATCGGAGGCAGCGGAATAATCATCATGGCAACAATTACGACAATGCCTATTGCCATGAGAATATCGTTATTCTTTAAAAAACTTGCTAATGCTCCCAGATTCATATTCGTTTAGTATATTCTTTCCCAATTAAATAATAGCCTATATTTCTTTATTTATCGAATTCTTAACCAAACTTAAATATTTTTACTGTTTTTTTGAAATAAGGGGAACCACAATAGCCGGTAGGCATTTAAATATGTAGAGCGTAGGTCGGGCTTTCAGCCCAACAAAAAAACTCAAATGTAAACAATTGTTAAATTAAATACCAAAATCCCTAAAGTTAATCACCAAAACTGCCGATTAATTAAACTAAATAACACAATAGGGAGTTTGCGTATAATGGAACACAAAAATAAATTCGTAAAATCTTTATGTATCGCAGCTTTTTTAAGTATCTTATGCATACCGCAAATAAATTCAAAAGCAATGGCACAGGCACCTGTCCCTACTTTAGACAAACTTAATCAGGAAGATGCAACTATACCCGACACTGACCCTGAACAGGTCTACCCTGAATCTGCTTATACCTTAACAGAAATCAAAGACGCAGACCCTGAAAACCTCCCTCAAAACGCAATAACCCTTTATGATAAAACAGAGGTGATAAAATACTATGACCCTCAAACAGGTCAGGAAATCGCAGCAGATGACAGACAGGAGGGTGTTGAGTATAAAGAAGTCACAACAATACAAACAACTCCAAAATACTATACGGTATCTCTAAAACAAACAGAGTATGGCTCAGGCGATAAATCAATGACTTTTGGCTGGGAAAAAACAGCAGAAGGTCACTATGAACTAAAACAAAATCCTACTAATCCGCAGGGACAAACCATAACCTACAAATACACAGAAACCGGCTTTTCTGAACCAGAACCTCCTCAAAAAGACCTTGGCACAATAGAAAACCCTTCAGGTACATCTTCTAACCATACTATAATTGAAGGCGGTGCTGCATTGAACAACCCTACAGGTACTCCTGATTCTATAGACAATGTCCTGTTTAAAGACTATTCTACAACAGGAAAAGTTATTTCCACAACAAGTGGCCAAAAATATGCTAACGTGTTAGGCGGTGCCGTATACAATGAAGGCACGCTTTCTTCTGTAACAGGAGCTTTTATTAACAACTCTCTGGATATCACAAGTGAAAGAAATAGCGGCTACCTTTATGTTTATGCCCAAGGCGGAGCTATAGCAAACAGTGGGACTATCGAAAATATAACAGCTGATTTTGTAGTCAATTATGTGTCAAGTTCCGGTACTGGTAGTTATGCATATGCCTTTGGCGGGGCGATTTATAACGGCAATAATGCAACAATCGGCGACATCACAGGCGATTTCATAGGCAACTATGCGTCAGGTAGTTATTATGCCTCTGGCGGGGCGATTTTTAACAATCAGGGGACAATCGGAGATATAACCGGCGACTTTATCGGCAACTATGTATCAGGTAGTTATGCCCATGGCGGGGCGATTTTTAACGATGGCGGAACAATCGGTAATATAACAGGCGATTTTATAGGTAACTATGCGTCAGGTAATTCTTATGCCGTTGGCGGGGCGATTTATAATTATGAAGGAACAATCGGCGATATAACAGGCGACTTTATAGGCAACTATGCTAACAGAGGCGGGACGATTTATAACTATTCAGAAATCGGCGACATAACAGGCGATTTTATTGGCAACTATGCGTCTTCGACTAGTGATGAAGCCTATGGCGGGGCGATTTATAACATAATTGGAACAATCGGCGACATAACAGGCGATTTTATAGGCAACTATGCGTCTTCAACTAATTCTTATGCCTTTGGCGGGGCGATTTATAACTCTGGTTCAAATGCTGAAATAGGTAATATAACAGGCGATTTTATCGGCAATTATGCGTCGTCTACTGATTCTTATGCCTACGGCGGGGCGATTTATAACTATTCAGAAATCGGCGACATAACAGGCGATTTTATTGGCAACTATGCGTCGTCAACAGATTTTTCTGCCTATGGCGGGGCGATTTATAACTCTGGAACAATCGGAAATATAACAGGTGACTTTATAGGCAACTATGCATATGCGGCAAATAATGCTGCTAATGGTGGAGCAATAAACAATAATAACAATTCTCAAATAAGGAGTATTACAGGATTATTTGTAAACAATTATACAAAAGGTCATTCTAGTGCCGGTGGTGCAATTGTTAACTGGCATACAATCGGAAATATAACTGCTGATTTTATCGGCAACTATGCGTCAGGTAGTTCTGCCGCCGGCGGGGCGATTGCTAATGGTGGAACAATCGGAGATATCACAGGTGACTTTATAGGGAACTATGCGATTTCAACTAATAATAATGCCCAAGGCGGGGCGATTTATAATAATGAAGATGGAACAATCGGCGACATCACAGGCGACTTTATCGGCAACTATGCGTCGTCAACTAATAATACTGCCCTTGGCGGGGCGATTTATAACGGTAGTTCAAATGGTGACATAGGTAATATAACAGGCGATTTTATCGGCAACTATGCGTCGTCAACAGATTATTCTGCCTATGGCGGGGCGATTTATAACTATGGTTATAAAGGTGAGGCAACAATCGGCAAACTTGATGATGAAGGCAACCTTGTAGGCGGCATATACGGTTCGTTTATCAACAACTATGCAAAAACAGAATCAGATTCACAACTAGCCCTCGGCGGTGCTGTGTATACAGATTCTGATATGAACTTCATTGCTGACAATCAGACAAACTATTTTTCAGGCAACTACACAGAAGATTATCGAGGCAAAATAAATAACGCAATATTTGTTGAAACAGAAGAAGATTCTTCCCCTACAATAAAACTACAGGCACAAAACAATGGTGTTATTATCTTTGACGACCAGATAGACGGCGGTGTTTCTAAAAAGAACTCGCAAACAGGCAAGTACGAAATTGATCGCACAAATGCTTACAACCTTGCCATTGACGGCGACAGCACAGGCAAAGTCGTTCTTAACAACGACATAATCAACGCCAACATATCTTTAGACAACACAAATCTCTACTTAGGTCGTGAAGATGTCTTCAACCAATCCCAATCTTTAACACTCAATTCAGGCTCAATCTATCTCAACAACCAATCAGTCGGTACAATGCACGTTCCGACATTGAACCTCAACGGCAATACAAACATCTCTGTTGATGCTGACCTTGCAAACAAGTCCATGGACAGAATAACAGCTGATAACTACAACGTAAAAGACGGGGCAATGCTTAATGTCAACAACGTTGTGCTCATATCAGATGCAAAAGAAGAGGTTACAAACATTCAATTTGCAGATGATGAGTTAGCTGCTAATGTCGCCTTCACAGGCGCTTCTCCAATCGCATATTCTCCAATCTGGAAATATGACGTATCTTACAACCCCGATGACGGGTTCTTTAGCTTTGTACGCGGTGCTGCTTCATCAGGCAACGCATCCGATGCATT
>CALUTJ010000035.1 GCA_944323685.1 Candidatus Gastranaerophilales bacterium
TATATATGTCGACGTGGCACTCTGCCGAACAAAAACGATTGAGTATCGTTTTTGTGAGAGGGGAGGTATACGCGGCAGTTGAAAATTAAATATATATGTCGATGTGGCACTCTGCCGAACAAAAACGATTGAGTATCGTTTTTGTGAGAGGGGAGGTATACGCGGCAATTGAAAATCAAATTATGTCGACGTGGCGGAATCGGTATACGCGCACGTTTGAGGGGCGTGTGGGGAAACCCGTGCGGGTTCAAGTCCCGCCGTCGACAATTAAAAAAGGGGATAACTAATGTTATCCCTTTTTTAATATGCTTGATTGGTGAGGGCTTTAATCTGTTTTAACGGGTTCAGAGGGAGCGAGCTGAGGCTGGAGTGCTTTTGTTTGAAGTGATGAAATCACAAAAACAAAACACGGAATTGCCGTTAAACGCGAGTGACCAAGACAAGTCCCGCCATCGACACCATATAAAAATAATGCGGCTTAATGCCGCAATTATTTTTATAAAGTAGATGGTAAGGATGAGAAGCCAATTTAGGGTTCAGCGACCTGTGAGCAGAGTGCGAAGGAGTTTTGCGAAAAGAATGTAATTCTTTGAAGCAAAATCCGAAGACACGTTTAACGCGAACAGGTCAAGACAAGTCCCCCTCAATACCATGAAAAAAGAACATAAAGTGAAACCCTAAAGAAAACTAATCCCTTAGGACTTCGTTTGATACCTTATAAGTTATGATTTTAAGAAAAGTCCCAAAAGTTCCAGAACTGTAACTTTTTCTTTTTACTTAATTGTAAAACTAATTAATTATATGCTATAATTCGCTTATGCAAAATAGAATTGTTTTTAGCATTTTTAATGAACAAAACGCATGTATCAAAATAAACATAACAGAAGTTTATGATAAAAACTTTTGGGGTGGACGTGACTTTGTAGGTGTTTTAAGTGTTAAAAATAACAATATTAGTTTTGTAGATAATTCATTCTATTTCTCGTCTCAGGATATAATAAAATTCTATGATGAATTACAAAAATGCCACCAAACACTTGAAGGAAGTGCAAATTATACGTCAACATCTGATAGCAGTGAGTTGGGTTTGAGTGTTTATTATACTGAATTAGGACAATGCTTGGTATCACTTAAGTCTGAAAACTTTTATCAGTTTTGTTTTGAATTTGAAACAAATCAGTCATATATAGTTGAAACATTGAAACAATTAACTGATTTTGTTAGAGAATATTCGAATTAGTTATATAATTTTTAATTTCAATATTAAACGCATATTATAGTATTCTTGAGTGGATTGTTTCATTAGTGAAATCAGTTCAACGCAGAGGTTATTCATGCGACTTGTTTGTGATATATTATTACTTGAGGGTTCCAGAGTCTGGAGTTTCTCGACATTAAAAAAGGGATAACATATGTTATCCCTTTTTTAATATATGAATGGTGAGGGCTTTAATCCGTCTTTGGCGGGTTCAGCGGATTTTGTGCAGGCACGCCGCGGGCTTAAGCCCCCAGTGCCTATGTGAACAAGGTTTATGAAATGTAGAATTTTTAGAATAAAAATTCGAAATGTAAATCTAAACCTTGTGAACGCCAATAATCCAAGAGGCGGATTTTACATAAAATTAAATCGTAAATCCAAGACAGCGGATTTGCGGACGGACGGAGTGAAACAAGTCCGGATAGCGAGGGAATTGAGTGAAATTGAACAGTAGGTTCAAAAGCGAAACTTCCCGAGCGTGGAGCAAATCCAAGACAGTCCCGCCGTCGACACCATAAAAAGCGGGGGGGAACCTCGCTTTTTACTTTACTTCTCTGTTTAACACACTTACAACAATCTGCTTCATTGTTTCCATTTCTTTAGGATTGCTTTCTGCTATTAGCAAGGTCAATGCAAACAGTGTGCCGTTGTCAATAATCGGTTTATCATTTTTGTATAGCATATTATTTTTATCAAGAAAATACAAAAAGCAGCTTGCCGCAATTCTTTTATTGCCGTCGGAGAAAGAATGGTTCTTAGTTATCAGATACAAAAGCATTGCCGTTTTTTCTTCCAAAGTCGGATAAAGTTCTTTCCCGTCAAAGGTTGATATATCTGGTTCACAGAACTTTCAAAAGAATTGTCTTTGGGGTTAGCAAAAACATCCGAGGCAAACTCGGATTTCATATTGTCTATAACCTGCAAAAATTCTTCTGTAGGAATCCGTACAGCCTCTTTTTTCGTTAGTCCTTTTTTGTCCAGAGTTTTATGGTCAAAGTTGTCAAGCAAATCCAAACCTTTAGCAAAATTTTCAAGCAAATTGGCAACATCTTTTGCTTTATCAACTGTATCAATTTGATTATTCAAACTTCTTGAAAGCAGACTGACGCTTGTTTGGAGTGCTTCTATTTTACTTTTTTGCGATTGCAAAAGTTTTTCATTAACAGCATAACCTTTAGTCAGATAATTTTTCAAAACATTTGTTGCCCAGATTCTGAATTGTGTAGCTTTTTTAGAGTTTACCCTGTAGCCTACTGCAATAATCATGTCGAGATTATAATATTCTAATTCTCTTGAAACATTCCTGCTGCCTTCTTTTCGAACTGTTCGGAATTTCCGAACAGTTGACATTTTGTCTAACTCTTCATCTTGAAATATATGAGAAATATGTTCTGATATATTAGCTTTGCTAGAGTCAAACAATTTGACTATCATATCTTGTGTCAGCCAGATTGTCTCCTGCTCCAGTTTAACATCAAGTGATACTGAACCATCAGCACTTGTATAGATTACAATTTCACCTTTATTCAAGTTTTCCACTAAATAAACTCCTTTGTTATGTAATGATATTAACACAAAAATGCAGCTGGATTTACGCACACTCCAGACCTAACGCCGGTCTCATATTATAGTATTACGTGGAGTCTTTTATAATGCGGACAAGTTCGGAGTGAACGTTATTGTCTGCCGTTGTATAGAAGTTTTATAAGACAAGATATTTTTGTCAAAACGGTTTGGAATAGTGATATTATTAAAATCATACGTTTACGGGTTGTTAGATATATGTGGGGGGTACAATGTTTTAAAATTAAGAAGTAATATGAGGCGTTTTAAAATGTTTAAGGTTTTTCGTACAAGTTTATTATTTGCTTTTGCCATCATAATTGGTTCGGGTGTTTTTAGTGTTAACAATGGAGTTTTTGCTGAGCAAAACAGTGGTTATACTTTTAGAAAATTTTTTATGCAAAAAGCTATAGCTGCTTATACTCAGTCTATAAAAAACTCACAAAGTGTCTGAGAGGGACCTCGCTTGTAGGAGTGGTACACGGAGTGCGAGTGGCGCCGAGTCTAGCATTTTACGGAAGTGACCCCATGTACTTGTTGCGGGTGCCCAAGTTATAATATGATAGTTGAACTTGTTTTATGCACCCGTTCAATAAGTTATCGGGGTCAGTTGACTAAATGAAATAAATTGTCCGTTAAATTCCAGCGCTGTTGCATCCTGCTTTGCGGGTGTTATTAACGGCTCTTTTAAAAACGGAGCAAGCTCTCTTGTTGTTGATAATAATTTGTGGGTGTTTAAAATAACCGGTACTTGTTCAAAAAACGATAATTGTGCGGTATTTATTAATAACAAACGCAAAAATGAAAATTATTCGATTAAATTGTGGTTAGACGATGACGGCTATTTAACAACAGACAATCCCCGATATCAGAAATAATTTCAAGGGATTTTACGAGAACAGAAACAGACTTTATACCGGTTTATTCAACTTTTAGACTTGTTTTATCTCAAGCAAAAATTTCAATAAAAATAAAAAACAAAAAAGGGGGGGCTCTTTTGCCCTGTAAATCTTTTAAAAATAAAAAGTATTATAATGCATTTTGGATTAATTATAACAATCAATGGTATAATAATTTTGTAAAAAACGGACGGAATTACTTTTGGACAAAAAATACCAGAAAAGAATACTTTTTATAGGCATGCCGGATATGGCGTTAGTTTGTCTTTCCGGACTTTTTTCGCGCGGTTTTAACATAGTAGGTGTTGTGCCTCCTCACAGAAACGAGGGCACGTATGAGCTGATGTGTACATTTGCAAGAAGTTTAAAATTGCCGCTGATATTGTATAAAGACCGTCTTGATGAAGTTGAGTTTCTGCATGCCATAAAGCAGCTCAATGCTGATATTGCGGTAGTTTGTTCTTATAACAGAAAATTTCCGCCGGAACTTTTGAGAACAACAAAAGACGGGTTTGTAAACTGCCATCCGTCGCTTTTGCCTGAATACCGCGGGGCAAATCCTTATAGCAATGTGCTTATTAACGGTGAAAAAGAAACAGGTATAACGCTGCATTTTATGGATGAAAATTTTGACACCGGCAATATAATTGCGCAAAAGAAGGTTCCTATTGAAAAAAAAGAAACCATGGGTACACTTTTTAACAGAATGAATTATATGTGCTCTGATTTGCTGGCTGAATTTTTGGAACAGTATGAAAATAACTCAAATATCATTTCTCTGCCTCAGCCTCAGGGGGTGTTTAAAAAAGCACCTTCTATTGATGCAAAAAAAATGCGTAATTACATTGATTGGGATAAAGATGCCAGATATATAGAACGCTTTGTCAGGGCATTGAATCCTTTTATTGTTGCAATGACAAGCTTTAGAGGAATATTTGTAAAAATATTTACTGCCGAAGCCGTAGATAAAAAGGTTAAAGAAGAACCCGGCACAATTTGCAGAATCAAAGACGATATCGGTATTGCAACCGGCAGCGGAATACTGTATGTGAAATCTTTGCAGTTCGGTTCTTATATGATAGCAGATGCAAAGAGCTTTATTGAAAAATTTAACCCGAAAATCGGTGAAAAATTCGGAAAATAGATACATATTATGGGGCAGGCAAAATTATAATGGATACACTTAAATTTGTAACGGCAGGTCAGCCTATATGTAACGGCTCTGCGGGATATGAAAAAGCTTTTGAAGCTTTGCAAAATCTTAAACTTGACGGGCTGGAACTCGAATTTGTGCATGGTGTGCGTATGACTCCGGCAAATCAGAAAGTTGTTAAAGAGGTTTCAAAATCAAAAAATATGGTGCTGACAGCACACGGACCGTATTATATAAATCTGAACTCTAAAGAAGAGGACAAAATCGAAGCGAGTGTTAAAAGGGTTCTTGATACGGCAAGAATGGGACAGCAGTTGGGTGCTTATTCCGTTACTTATCACGCAGCATTTTATATGGGCATGCCGCCTGATGTCGTTTATCAAAAAGTGGCAAAATCTATGGAGGAAATCTGCTCTGTTCTGGACGAAGAAAAAATTGATATCTGGGTAAGACCGGAAACTACCGGCAAACCTACTCAATGGGGTAATCTCGAGGAAATAGTCAAACTTTCAAAAGATTTCAAACAGGTATTGCCATGTGTTGATTTTTCGCATCTTCATGCCAGAACAAACGGCCTTTATAACACTTATGACGAATTTTGCGCTGTTTTTGAAACTATCGGAAAAGAAATAGGTGCGTATGCGCTTGAGAACTTCCATGCCCACATTGCTGGTATCGAGTATGGAGAAAAAGGCGAGAAAAAACACCTTATGCTAAAAGAAAGCGATATGAATTATAAAGACTTGATGAAAGCTTTTAAAAAGTTTGATATAAAAGGCGTTGTCGTCTGCGAAAGTCCTGTTATGGAAGATGACGCGGTTCTTTTAAAAGAGTATTATCAAAGTCTTTAGTGTAAACGTATAAAAATATTTTAGCCTGCCGCGTGTAAACATAAATACGGCAGGCTTTTTAACTGTGTGTTAAGAAATGTTACACGCTGGCAATTTAAAAAGGCAATTATTTAAGAAGTAAATACTTTATATATATACGAGAGATAAAGAGATTGAGAGAAAAAGATTTATCACTTGAGAGAATAAAATAAAGAGATTCATAATTTTACTTCATACATACACACACTGACCTACCACACTAACCTACACACTTACACTTACTTACTTACACTTACTTACTTACACACACGAGGAATCAAAAAAGATTCGACGGGATTCAATTATTGAATCCTTTTTTTTTATGAAAATGTTATAAATAGCCACAAATTTGCTTTTTTATGCTTAATTTGTGAAAATTAAAATATGAATTATATATGGTTTTTTATAATACTAATTTCAGTAATCTCTGCTGCTTATACAGGCAGAATTAATGAGGTAGTTAATGCAATAATGAAAGGCGCGCAAACTTCCGTTGAAATCGCGCTGTACCTTGCGGGGATTATGGCTTTTTGGCTCGGGATAATGAAAATTGCCGAAAAATCCGGACTTGTTGCTAAAATATCCTCGCTTTTGACCCCGATAGCCAAAAAACTTTTTCCCGATGTGCCAAAAGATAATCCGGCTATCGGCGATATAGCGATGAATTTCAGCGCAAATGCGTTTGGACTTTCTAATGCCGCAACCCCTATAGGCATAAAGGCTATGAAAGAACTGCAAAAACTTAATAAAGATAAAGATTCCGCGTCTAATGATATGTGCACTCTGCTTGCGATGAATACGGCAGGCTGGCAGCTTGTACCGGCTACTGTTATTGCCGTGCTGGTTGCAAACGGCTCTCAAAATGCAACGGAAATCGTTTTTCCTACCTTGATTGTGACAACCGTTACTTTTGTCAGCGCAATAATTGTTGTTAAGATTTTGGAAAAATTTGCTCCGCCTCAAACAATAAAACAACAACAGGAGGAATCGTCAAATGATTAAAACCGCAGTTGACCTGATATCCGCCTGGCTTATTCCCGCTTTGATTCTTGTTGTGCTTGTGTGGGGGATAGCAAAAAAAATTCCGGTGTATGAAACATTTATAGACGGCGCAAAAGACGGGCTTAAGGTTTCTGTAGATATCTTACCGTACTTGATTGCAATAATAGTAGCTGTTTCCATGCTGAGAGCTTCAGGCTTTTTTGAAATAGCTCAACAGCTTTTAGGCGGACTTTTAACGTGGTTAAAAATACCCGTGGATGTTCTGCCTGTTATGTTTATTCGTTCGCTCTCCGGAAGTGCGGTTTTAGGGCTGTTTTCCGAAATTGCTCATAACTTCGGCCCTGATTCTTACGTTACAAAACTTACTGCAATTATGGTCGGCAGCTCTGAAACTACGTTTTATGTTCTTGCTGTATATTTTGGCGCTGTCGGGGTTAAAAAATTTCGCCATGCCCTGCTTGCGGGAATTTTGGCTGATATAATAGGTATAGTTACGGCTATTGCCGTTGCAAGATGGCTTTTCTTATAACAGAGGATTCGATATGATAAAAAAAATTATTTCGTGTTTATTACTTTTATCAGTTATCTTTATTAGCGGCTGTAGCAAAGATGAAGAAGAAAACAAGGATTTGCTTTCTGTTGTAAAAAAACGCGGCGAACTTGTTGTCGGCGTAAAATTTGATTCAAAACCCTTCGGATTTGTCGAAAACGGTAAACTTCAGGGCTATGATATAGATATTGCGCATCTGCTTGCAAAAAGAATATTCGGCAATGAAAAACTGGTTCGTTTTGTGGAAGTAAACGCTTCTAACAGAATATCAAAATTAAATTCCGGTGAAGTGGATATGCTCATAGCGACCATGACGATTAATCCTAAACGTATGGAAGTTGTTGATTTTTCGGTTCCTTATTTTTATACGGGGCAGGCTATTATGATAAGAAAAGGTACTGATATAAAAACCGTAGGTGATTTAAACGGCAGACGCGTTATTGTCGTGCTTGGAACTACGGGTGAAAAAAATATCAGATACTTTGCGCCCGAAGTCGTTTTGACGGGATACAGAACATATCAAGAGGGGTTTGAAGCATTCTTACAAAGACGCGCACAGGCCATGACCTCTGATGATACAATACTTGCAGGTTTTGTTATGGACCACCCCGAGTTTAAGATTTTGCCTCAAAGATATTCTCAAGATGCATATGCTGTTGCTTTCAGAAAAGAACCTCAAAGTGCAAGTTTAAAAACAGAGGTAAATCTTGCTCTTGATGAACTCAGAAGAAAAGGTCATTTGAATTTGTTGAAATCACGCTGGATGCCGGCAGCAAGCGATAACTTTAAAACTTCTATGGGAAAAAGATAACGTAAATCTTGTAAAAAATAACAATAAAAAAGGCATGTATATAAAAAATACATGCCTTTTTTATTAAATTAACTAATTAATCCATGTTTTTTCTTATTTTTTCTTTTGTGGATTCAAGATTTTTGATTTTCTTTTCAGTTTCTTTTATCTGTTTGTTCTTGTCAGATCTCTGTCTGGCTAAATTTTGATACTGACTGTCAAGAGTTGCATATTCATTTTTATATTGAATCAACTGGTTTCTCAACTCTGTCTGGGCACTGTCTAATTGCAATAAAGCGCTTTGCAAACTGTGGTCTTCCGGTGAAGATGCTGCTGTAGCAGGTGTAGTAGTTGTAGTGGCTGCAATGTGTTCGACAGGAGTCATGGAAGAAGTTTTTGGCTGTGCAATCTCTGTCTTTGCAGCAGAGTTAATTGATTCACTAATGGGTACATTTTCAAAAACAGGTTCGTAAGGCATGTCTTTAGCGCATGCTTTCATTGAAAAAGTAGCGGATGTTAACAGAATAGTTCCGGCTAACAGTACATTGAGTATATTTTTGTGCAAATTCATGAATTACATCTCCTTTTAATTATCTAATCTAGTGTCGCAGTTGCCGCCTCGAGCCTTCGGCCGTCACTGCTCACCTTTGCCTTCTTTTTCGGCTGAACTGTGGTGAAGCCTGAAAAATGGCTTCACTATGTGAACAATGTGACACTCCAAAAATTCGTTCACGTCGCTTTGCTCCTTATCACGAATTTTTCTCGGACAATATATATGTCGACACATGACTATTTTATAAAATTGCATGCCAAAACACCTCATCTAACATGCGTAAATTGAAATAAAATCAAAACAAAAAAATAAAAAAAGTGTATTATAAAGAAATGTAAACCTGAAAAACCTTGTTAAATCAATGGTTTTAAAAAAAATAAAAAAAATGAAAAATTTTTTAAATAAAACGCTTGAAATAAAAATTTCTTTAGGCTACATTAATAGAGTGGTCAGCGGGCCACGGTGGTGAAAGCCACAGAGGTAACAAAAGAAAGAACAAACCAATAGGTTTCAAAATTTACTTTCTAAGTTGCTCATCTCAAAGATTTTAAAACTTATTCTTGTTTGGAATGGTTTGATAAAATTAAAAGCTGAAAATTAAATTAATAACAAATTTTAAAAAACTACTTGACAACCGAATTTGAAGTGTTACGATGAGGTAACGTCAAAAGGATGAGTTGGGAATGCCTTCTAAGTAAGGTGAAAACAAACTCCAAGAAAGTTTTCAACAAATAAATTCTGGACAATTTTGATTGGAAAAGATTTATTTGGTTCTGAGTAAACCTCAGAATTGAACCTTGAAAATAGAATAGCTAAAAACGATTAATACCTGTTGATTCAACAACAAATAAAATTAACGGACACGAATTAAAGCAAAGTCGAGCAGGAAGCGTAAGCTTCCGATGGACATAAACTTTCTGACAACGGAGAGTTTGATCCTGGCTCAGGACGAACGCTGGCGGCGTGCTTCATACATGCAAGTCGAACGAGAAGCAGGAGCTTGCTCCTGTGGAAAGTGGCGGACGGGTGAGTAACACGTAGGAAATCTGCCCTTTAGCGGGGGACAACAGTTGGAAACGACTGCTAATACCCCATATGAGCTAAGTTGCAATACTTATCTTGAAAACTCCGGTGCTAAAGGATGAGCCTGCGTCTGATTAGCTAGTTGGCGGTGTAAATGACCACCAAGGCAATGATCAGTAGCTGGTTTGAGAGGATGATCAGCCACAATGGGACTGAGACACGGCCCATACTCCTACGGGAGGCAGCAGTAGGGAATTTTGCGCAATGGGGGAAACCCTGACGCAGCAACGCCGCGTGTGTGATGAAGCCCTTCGGGGTGTAAAACACTGTCAGTAGGGACGAATTTTGACGG
>CALUTJ010000036.1 GCA_944323685.1 Candidatus Gastranaerophilales bacterium
TTTGTTGTCCGGCTCCGCTCCCGGCCATTTTGCCCCCTGCCGGTTGTAGTAGTAAGCGAGGAGGGAATTTTTCTGCTGCTTTTGCAACCTCGCAGCTTGAGGCAACTCTGGGGCTGTCGAGCTTTATTAACCTGTCAGCAGGCTTGATGCTGGCTTTTGGCTTGATGTTTCAGATTCCTCTTGCAGTATTGACAGGGATTAAGTTCGGGCTTGTGAGTGTTGATATGCTAAAAAATGCAAGGCCGTATATAATTGTCGGGATTTTGATTCTCGCGGCTATATTCACCCCGCCGGATATAGTGAGCCAGCTTATGCTCGGGGTGCCGACATGGCTTTTGTTTGAGGCCGGTGTATTTGCTGCGGGGTTTTTAGAAAAGAAATCTTAAAAATTATAGTCATTATTTTTTGCTTTTTGTCTGTAAAACCGCAGATTTATTTAAACACCTTTATTAAAAAACAGACCCGGCAGTTTTGTAAAATTGTGTACACATGAGGCGGCTTCTTCCGGTGTAATTTTTCTTATGACTTTACCGGTTTTGGCGTCATAAATCTCTATCATATCATCTTCTTTGTTCATTTTAAAAAGATAACGCGGCTCCTCTATTTCTATATCCCCGGTGTTTTCATCAGTATCTGAGCCGGCATCCTTAATATCAACGCTTTGTTGTTGAGGGTTTTGCTGTTCTTCTTCTCCGTCGTTCTTTTTTTTATCGGGTATAAACGGCACCGTCGGGTTAAAAGCAGCCTCGGGGTCTTTTTTGCCGGCTTTTTCCTTTTTTCCGATACCGTCAACATCAGGAAGCTGATTTTCCAGCGCCATTTTAGCGGTGGCCTCGACCTCATTTGCCAGCTGGGCAGTGGTTAAGTTTCTGTGTAAGCCGAGATTCGACATTGAGAATCCGTCTAAACCCATATTTGTAATCCTTTACGTTAATATTTTTTCAAGGTTTTGCACTTATTGCGTTTATCATATTATAATACATGTTCAGTTGAATACAAATAGCGGAGTTAACAAAAAACTTATGGCGCATAATAATTTTCATATGCTAATGCAAAACATACTAAATGCACCATTGTGGGTGCAAGAGGTTGTGTATCTCGATATCAAGCAGCATCTTGAAGAAGTTCTGCCAAATGCTGCCGTTGATGCAAAATCAAACGAGGTTTATCCTGCATATTATCCAGAGATTACCTTCAAGGGTAAACAGGAGCTTGAAACCCATTCAAACGGACTTGATTTTAACATTTACAAATATCTTAAATGCGCTTTAAACAAACAGCGTGTGATTGATATTACCTTAGACAACTTTTGGACGCTCGAGGAATCTTCTTCTTATCTTTCGCAATGTATAAAAATGGAGTTTATAAAACCTCCGGACGCACTTATACTTGCCAGCATCCACTATATGAGCGGAGAAATAAGACTGGGCGAATATGTTAAAAGGCTAAATAAAATTGATATAAAAGAGCTGGATGATGTTTTGAGAAAACAAAAACAGCATAATGAACAAAATCCGGACGCACAGCTAAAAATCGGTGAAATAATGGTGGATATGGGTTTTGTGGCAAACAAGGATATAGATAAAATTATCCACACAAAAAGCGAGGCTAAAAAGCGCTATATCCTTGCAAATGAAAACAAACCGGCTGCCATTACCCCGACAGCGCCTAACCTGCCGAAAACTCCGGCAAATGATGAGCTTATCAAAAAGCTTATGACAGAAAATAAACTGCTCAAAGAAAAGTTGAGAGCGGTATTTAATATACAGAACAAACACAAACAATGAAGCAAAAAGGTGCATTACTTATACAACAAACACGCTCCGGCCTTGTGGAACAAGAGTTTTACGGATTTATTGTTCTGCTGAAAAAAGACGGAAGCATAAAAAAAATCGGGCAGGATTGTAATTATCCCTACTTTCACCGCTCAAGTTCAAAACCGCTTCAAGCCTCAGTAATGAAAGATTTTAAGACGGATGATTTTTATCAGCTCACACCTGAGGAGATTGCCGTGTGCTGCGCCTCTCATACAGGCGAAAAAATTCATATTGATATACTTAAAAACCTTTTAAAAAAAGGAAATCTTACGGAAGCCGACCTTCAGTGTCCGGCTATTGAACCTTTAAACAAAGATGAGCAAAGAAAATTTGA
This sequence comes from Candidatus Gastranaerophilales bacterium, assembly GCA_944323685.1. Classification (GTDB taxonomy): domain Bacteria; phylum Cyanobacteriota; class Vampirovibrionia; order Gastranaerophilales; family Gastranaerophilaceae; genus Limenecus. Next base: position 2,152 of record CALUTJ010000036.1, read on the forward strand.
AAACAACTACTCGCCTTTGCACAACAATTGCTCGGGCAAACACATACTTATGCTTTTAATTTGCAGGCAAAACGGCTGGGACACAACAAATTATCTTGACAGGACACATCCTCTTCAGATTGCTGTTTATAAAAAAATACAGGAGCTTTGCGAAACAACAAAAGAGCTTCCCTACACACCGGACGGCTGCGGCGCGCCTAACTATGCGACATCTTTAAGCGAACTTGCCGGCGGGTTTTATAACGTTTTTTGCACAGGCAATTATTTACAAATAAAAAATGCCTTTTTAAAACACCCGTATTTAATCGGCGGCAAAGACAGACCCGATACGGAAATTATGCAGCTTAATCATTCATTATGCGCAAAAGCTGGTGCCGGAGGGCTGCTGTGCATAGCCAACACACATTCCTGCGAGGTGCTTGTCGTAAAACTGCTTGAAGCAGATATGCAAGCCAGAAGTATTGCGGCTATTGATGCAATGATTAAACTCGGCTGGGTTAATAATATAAGTTCCACGGATTATACTCTCCTTTACAATAAAACCGTAACCACCGAAAAACAAAAACCTGTCGGGGAATATCAATCTGTTTTTGACATAAAAGATTTGATTGATGATTAACCGAAGGTTTTGAATGTTTCTTCGATGTTTTTGTCGATAACTTTTTTGATGGAATCCATTTCTGTTTCCAGTGCACTTTGTTCTGTCGCAAGCTGTTGAATCTGCAAATCGAATTTTTTGTCGATACGTTCAAGGCTTTCCATTTTGCGTTCGTATTCGGCATTTGCAGCGGCAAAGTCTTCTTTGTCGACGCCTCTGTATACAAACGATAAGCCTTCAAGCGACTGGTCGTGCCATTCACCGGCATCGTCTATCTGCTGCATAAACCAGTTGCCTGTTTTCAGGTTTTGTTCAAAATAATCCGCCTGTGTTGCATAAGGTTCTACAACATAGTTTTCTACAGTCATGCCCTCAGGCATCGGCTCCGGCAGTTCCGTAACAACAATGCGTCCGTAAGAGTCAGCAACACGCATACCGAGTCCGCCTTCTGCCTGAGAACCCGTAACTATCTGATAAGACAATCTTTGTAAATCAGTAGTGGACGAACCCGTACCTTCAGGGTCATAGTACAAATGTTGAATATTCATACCGTCGCTCCAGAGAGCTGCCTCGCTATCCATCTGGTTTGCAAGCAAAAGTTTTTGTTGGGTCAGTTGCTGTACCTGATACTCAACATTGTTCTTTCTTGCGGTTAATGACAAATAACGTGCTTGTGAAGCTGACAATCCCATTTGCTGATACTCCTTTTTACAATAAAGATATCGGCACTCCTTTGAAGAATCTTTAAATATTTGAAGATAAATTTAACAAATATTTACAATTAATGTAAAAAATTTACTACCTTTTTCCCCTGAGATATTTTTAGACTATAATTACAAATATAAAGACAGTTTATGATGAGGCAAAATTTAAAGTATGGAAGAATTATTAAAGAAAACGGCTTCTGAGCAGAGAAAAGCTCTTTTAAATAAAGAAATTTCGGCTGTTGAACTTGTTAATGCGGAATATAAAAGAATCGAAGAAGTTGATGAAAAACTAGGCGCCTTCAATTCTCTTTGCAAAGAACAGGCTGTTGAAACAGCAAAAGAAGTTGATAAAAAAATTGCAGCGGGTGAAACTTTGCCCCCTCTGGCAGGTATTCCGCTTGCGCTTAAAGATAACATAAACTTAAAAGGCACAAAAACAACAGCATCAAGCAAAATACTGGAAAACTTTGTTTCGCCTTATGATGCAACCGTAAGTGTTAAATTAAAAGAAAATTTAATCCCTATACTGGGTAAAGTAAACCTTGACGAATTTGCAATGGGTTCTTCCACCGAAAACTCGGCATTTAAAATAACGAGAAACCCCTGGGATACAAATAAAGTTCCCGGCGGCAGCTCAGGCGGTTCAGCCGCTTCCGTTGCAGGATACGAGGCAACAATTTCTCTGGGGTCAGACACGGGCGGAAGTATCAGACTGCCGGCAAGTTTTTGCGGTATTGTCGGGATGAAACCTACCTACGGAAGAGTTTCAAGATACGGGCTTATTGCATTTGCTTCATCACTCGACCAGATAGGGCCTTTTGGCAGATGTGTTGAAGATACGGCTCTGCTTTTGGAAGCAATCAGCGGTAATGATCCGCATGACTCAACCTCTTTAAACCTGCCTGTCCCTGCCTTTAGCAAGGCTTTAACAAACGACATCAAAGGCGTAAAAGTCGGGGTAATAAAAGAATTACTCGGTGAGGGTGTTGATGCGGACGTAAAAAATGCGGTTGAAAAAGCAATACAAACATACAAAGAACTGGGTGCACAGATTGTTGAGATTTCACTTCCTCTGTTGAAATATTCAATCGGGGTTTATTACATTCTCGCAACTGCGGAAGCAAGCTCTAACCTTGCAAGATTTGACGGGGTAAAATACGGTCACAGAACAAAAGACGCTAAAAACCTTCTTGAAATGTACACAAAAACCAGAGCTGAAGGCTTCGGCGACGAGGTTAAGAGAAGAATCATGCTCGGAACTTACGCCCTGAGCGCAGGTTATTACGATGCATATTACAAAAAAGCACAGCAGCTCAGAAGATTAATCAAAGAAGATTTTGACAAAGCGTTTGAAAAAGCCGATGTACTGGTTTCACCGACTTGTCCGAACACTGCGTTTGAAATCGGTTCAAAAATTTCTGATCCGCTGAGCATGTATCTTACGGATATCGGTACAATCAGCGCAAACCTTGCCGGTATCCCCGCAATGAGTCTGCCCTGCGGATATGATTCCGACGGTATGCCTGTCGGTTTACAAATTCTTGCACCCGCATTGCAGGAAGAAAAATTATTTAATGTAGCGTATAATTTTGAACAGGCAGTTAAAGGCTCTCAAAAATGTCCTATTGTTTAATAAAAGAAAATGGAGAAAGTATGAAAAAAATATTTATCACACTGGGGTTAACTCTACTTTTAGGCGTAAGTGCAGCAGGCACTGCTCTGGCTTATTCTACAGAAGGTGCTATGTACTACAACGAAGGTTTGGATTTGTACGAAAAAGGCGAGTACGGCAAAGCTATTGAATCTTTTAAAAGCGCAGTTGCCGTTGACCCTGATTTTGTAGACGCGTATTACAACATGGGTTCTTTGTTTGAATATTTAAAAAGCTATCAATCAGCTATAGCTTGTTATACAAAAATTAACCAGATTGACCCTGATGATATGGATACCGTTTTAAAACTTGCGGAACTTTATCACAAAGTAGGCAATACAGAGAGAGCTTTGTTTTACATTTCCAAAATAAAACAGGATGATGACCTTTATTCCAGAGCAGCAAGCTTGAAAAACCAAATTGTTGTTGCATCTCAAAGAGAGGCTGCAAAAAGCTCTTTAACCAATATCAATACAGCAAGCTCTACTAACAGAAGCGTTATCGACAAATTTTCCGGCCCCACGGGTTTGGCTGTCGATTCAAGAGGCATTTTGTATGTTGCAAGCTATACTGATAACAGCATTTACAAAATTACCCCCAACGGTCAATCACAGCTGTTTTCAAAAAGCCCTCTGCTGGGCGGCCCTATCGGTCTTGCTTTTGACTCAATGGATAACCTTTATGTTGCAAACTATGCAAAAAACAATATCTTAAAAATCACTAAAGCAGGTAAGGTTTATACATTTATGAACAACATTACAAACCCGTATTACCTTATCATCAAAGGCAACAATATGTATATAACAGAACAGGGCAACAACACCGTTGTTAAATACAAATTGTACTAAAAAGAAAAAAATACAGACAAAAAAATCCGTGATATATTATTAATCACGGATTTTTATTTTAAAAAATTTAGAAAAGCCATTTTTTCACTTCATCCGCTATATAGGCAAAAGAAGGCAATATTCCTAAATCACCGGTTTTAAAACCGTCAGCCTTTGAGTATACAAGCAGAGGGACCTGTTCTCTTGTGTGGTCAGTCCCCGGCACTGTCGGGTCGCAGCCGTGGTCCGCCGTTATAAACAAAATGTCTTCTTTAGTCATTTTATCCATAATTTTTGGCAAAAATGCGTCTATCTCTTCTATAGCCTGTCCGTAGCCTTTCCAGTCGTTTCTGTGTCCGTAGAGCATATCCGTATCGACAAGGTTGGTAAAAATAAGCTCAGCTTTCGGAGGTTCTACAGAATCGGCGACTCTGATTTTGTCCAAATCAAGAGAGCCCTCAACCGCTTTTAGTGTCAACTCTAACCCTTCTTTATTAGAGCCTGTATGTATTGCGTGAGAAATACCTGATTTTACAAAAATATCTTCTATTTTGCCGATACCTACAACCATAGCGCCTTCCTTCAAAATTTCGTTCAGCAAAGTCGGTTTTGGAGGTTCAACAGAAAAATCACGCCTGTCTTTTGAGATACGTACTGGTTTTCCGTCAACAAGATGATAAGGACGTGCAATTACACGAGACACATTATGTTCTCCGACAAGAATCTCTCTTGCAATGCGGCACATTCTGTACAGTTCGTCCAGAGGAATAACATCCACATCAACCGCAATTTGAAAAACACTGTCAGCGCTTGTATAAACAATAGGAAATTTTGTTTTATGGTGTTGTTCGTTAAGGTCTTCGATAATCTTTGTGCCCGACGCGGGGTAATTGCCAAGCACACCGCCGCAGCCTGTTTTTTCTATAAATTTATCAATAACATCTTTGGGAAACCCCTGAGGATAGACTTTAAAAGGCTCATCCAGCACAAGCCCCGCAATTTCCCAGTGACCGGTAGTGGTGTCTTTGCCTTTGGAGACTTCTCTCATTATTCCGTATTGCGCAATTGTGTTTTTTTCAGGTAATACACCTTTAACATCACCGAGGTTGCCTATACCCATTTTTTGCATGACCGGAAGGTTCAATCCGCCGTTAGCTTTAGCGACATTACAAAGTGTGTTGCACTCCGGAATATCATTATATTCTTTGCAATCCGGCATTGCACCGCAGCCCATTGAGTCTATCACCATGATAATTGCTCGTTTCATAAAACTTTGCTCCTATTAAGAATATTTTATGCCTTTATTTTAGCATAATTCTAATAACGTATATCCGAGAAAAATTCGTGACAAGGAGCAAAGCGACGTGAACGAATTTTTGGAGTGATACCTTTAAAAGGTGAGCTGTGACGGCTCGAAGGCTCGAGGCGGCAACTGCGACACTAGATTAGAATAAATAAATTTATTATTACTGTTTTTTTCTTTGATACTTTTCTTTCTTTTTTTGCGAATAAAAGAGAGAAAAGTATCGCAAAAGAAAGAAAACAACGCATTGTCAAAAGAGATTTAAAAACTCAGAAACGAAAATTTCCGTCCACTCTTAAAATGATAATATCGGTACGGTAAATTTTCATTCCTTCATTTAAATGTCTGAGTGGGACCTCGCTTGTAGGAGTGGTACACGGAGTGCGAGTGGCGCCGAGTCTAGCATTTTACGGAAGTGACCCCATGTACTTGTTGCGGGTGCCCAGGTTATAATATGATAGTTGAACTTGTTTTATGCACCCGTTCAATAAGTTATCGGGGTCAGTTGACTATATGAAATAATCTCTAACCGTATTCCATCAGGGCTTCGCCCCGAACCCCCTACGGCTTACAAAGTAAGCCGTGTATTTTATTAAATGTTAAAATTTTCGTCACCGAATTACGTAACATATACAATTCTGAAGCTCCGGTCTTTGAAGTTTTTCGATGATTGGGTGTGTTCAGAATCTTATCGGCCGGATGTGGTAGTTTTTTTGTTGGGCAAGTATGCCCAACCTACGGTGCTTTAAATTTTTCCTGCGACCTCAAGGTCGAGGGTTCGCAAAAAACCCAAAATTTGCACAAGAAAGCCGGTGACGGGACCGAGCAAGCCTTAGCTTGCGATTCTTTAAATTTTTCCTGCGACCTCAGGTCGCGGTTCGAAAAAAAACAAAAAATTTGCACAAAAAAGCCGGTGACGGGACTGAGCAAGCCTTAGCTTGCGATTCTTTAAAATTTCCCTGCGACCTCA
>CALUTJ010000037.1 GCA_944323685.1 Candidatus Gastranaerophilales bacterium
ACTGTGGTGAAGCCTGAAAAATGGCTTCACTATGTGAACAATGTGTCACTCCAAAAATTCGTTCACGTCGTTTTGCTCCTTATCACGAATTTTTCTCGGACAAATTTTATTTAAGAGAATTTATCACAAAATCAACAGCGCCCGAGTTTTGTTCGAATATTTTGTGTGTATCTTCGCAGGCTTTTTGATAAAACTCATTGTCGCTTAAAAGTTTGTACATATCGTCTTTAAGCTCTGCTTCCGTTTTAGAAAGTTTTGCGGCAGCGGTTTGTGTCAAAAATGCATAGATATCTTTAAAATTAAACACACAATCACCGGACAGAACAGGCTTGCCCCAGATGTTTGCCTCAAGCGGATTATGCCCGCCTGTTGAAGAAAAACTGCCGCCGATAAAAGCAAAATGGCAAACAGAAAACATTTTCATCAACTCACCCATAGTATCAAGCATTATTATGTCATTGTTTTCAAAAGTATCGTTGTTACTGCGTTTGCCGGAAGCAAGTCCGGATTGTTCCAGCAATTCCGTGACTTTTGCGTATCTTTCAGGGTGTCTTGGTGCCAGCAAAAGTTTTATATCGCTAAATTGTTGTTTTAAATCTTTAAAAACTTTTATTATTATTTCATCTTCGCCCTTGTGAGTGCTGGCAGCGGCAATCATTCTTGCGCCGTTGAGTTTTAAGCTCTGTGCAAGCTGAGTTATTTGTTCGTTGTTGAGCGTAGGTTTTATGTCGAATTTTAAATTGCCCATACATTTTGTGATAGCAGGTTCCGCGCCGACATCGAGTATCCTTTCGACATCTCCGGAAGTTTGCATAAATATACCTTTGTATTGTGCAAGTACGGGTTTAAAAAAGAATGAAAATCTTTTGTAACCTTTATAAGAATTGGGAGATAACCTGCCGTTGACGATATACACAGGAATATTTCTTCTGTTTGCAAGATACACAAAATCAGGCCAGATTTCTGTTTCCGCAATGATAATTTTATCCGGTTTTACTGCGTTTAAAAAGGCGTTTACACTGAAAAAGAAATCAAATGGGAAGTAGGTTATTGCGTTAACGGTTTTTTCAAGTTTTTTATGTGCAATCTCCTGCCCTGTTTTAGTGGTTGTTGATAGGACAATGTTTGTCTCGGGAAAAGTTTCTCTTGTCTTTTTAACGAGTGCTTCTATAGCATTGACCTCGCCTACGGAAACTGCGTGGAAGAATATTGTTTGTTTGTTTTTATCAAGCTTAAAATCAGGATAAAAACCGAGCTTTGTAAAGAATCCCGCACGAAATTTCGGCACTGCGGCAAGTGCTATCAAGATAACCGGAAGCAAAATTATTGCCGCTAAAATAACAAAAATGTTATATAAAAAACAAAATAAAAGCATAAACACCCTCTTTTTTCCGTAACTTATCTTTAGTTTATAAAAAACAAGAGGTACATTCAAATTAAATTTTAACTTTAGAAAAAGCGTTGTATCCGTTGAAAGCTTTAAAGGACATCGGCAGAGGATTGATTGTGGTTAGGTTTTCTTTTATTTGCATTTTTCTTATTTCAACGGCCTCTTCGTGTGTCATATGTTTTTGTATTTTTGAGGCTACTATATTTCTTACATAAGGTGTAACTATGTTGCATGCCAGAACTGACGCGGCAATTGCTGCAATTACCCCAACATTATCTTTGTGGTTTTCAAGTTTTTCAAGCGCAGCTTTTACAAGCTCTTTTACCTGTGCTTTTTCATCCGGACTGAGGTTTTTAACAGTGTCCAAAGAATCAATATTGCTTAACAACTCTGTCAGATTCTGTTTCAATTCTGCTTGCGTAAATACATTTCTCCAATTTTTGTAGTCGAGATTAGGGTTCTTAAAGGGGTTGATACCGGCAATAGCTTTTGCAACGTCATCTGTCAGCAGGGCCCCTTTTTCAACGAGTTTATCGGCGCCTCTTTTTATTAACTCGCAAATTGAGTAATACATTCCTATATTTACAACTGCATCAGCGCCCTCTTGCGGAAGAAGAAATCTTTTTTGTTCTTTATCAATACTTCTATCTCCTACCACCGCACCTATTTGAGCAATGGAACCTAATACCCAGCCAAGAGCCCCGAGATGCACAAGCAGAGCACCACTGTCTTTAGAATAGTGGTCGAACATATATTGCGAAACTCTTTTCATCATCGAGGAGGGATTCATTATTTTTCAGCCTCCTCTGATTTTTTTTCAAGACCTTTTTGGAAAATTTTTGTCATATATTTGGTCAAGGGTGCGTCAAGCAAAAAGTTTGTAGCAACCATTGCAACAGTGGCAAGCAATGTGCCCATAGCTTTTCTGTATCTTGTAATACGTTTTGTAAATTCCTTATCTGAGATAGGAAATATTGTATTTTGTGTGAATAAAGGTGTCAGCATTCCGCGTTTTTTGTCCGGAATAATCTGTTTAATTATTGTTTTTGCGTCATCTGCAAATACTTTTTGGAATTTTGAATATCTGTTTGCAACAATTATCCCTGCGTATCTGACAAGCACACCGACTGCTGTGCCGGCTATGATTTTTGCTATTGTGCGTGCAGCAGAAATTTTTCTGGTTTCTTCATCAACGTCCTTGTTGTTTAAATCAATAAAAGGCTGGGTTGCCAGTGCGGTAGCGCCTAAAATTAAACGCTGTTCCGGAGCATGCAGTGCCTTGCCTGCCCAGTTTAATCCGTTTTTAATTTTTCCGCTGCTTATAATCAAGAACAAACAACCTTTCGTGCAGAAGTAAAACTATTTTATGCAAAATAGTTTTGAATGCTTTTCACTATACACACAAGACTAATAAAACAAAACACAGTGCGGAATTTACTAAAAAGACCGCAATTGTTAAGGTTTGTTATGTTTTTTATTTTAAAAATTCATCAAATTTTTTATTTATTTTTATTTTGTAGCCGCAGCTGTCGAAGGTTTCACATCCGCCGAGCCTGATTTTTGAGTTAACCATTGGATACATACGGCAATACAGGGAACGAAAAAAATAGTCTTTACACCTGTTATTTTCATCAAGTGATTTGCACCTGAAAAGCAGGACGCCTTTTTCGTTTTTACCTGCAATTTCAAAACAGTTGTATTTTTTGTCGAATTTTTTCAAGTTTTCAAACTGTTTTATCTCTTTTACGTATTTGTCTTCAATCATAAAAACAATATTTTTGCAGCACTCGCCGCACTGAAGGCATTTGCCCTCAATTTGATATTTCGAAGAAAAAATTTTGTTAAAATAAAATTTTATATATAAAAATAAATCTTTAAACACAATTTTACTTACCTATCCAAAAATCGTTACGAATAATAGGCCAGTCAAAATCGTCAAAAGAAAATATCTGCATAAAATAATATCCGGGCTCATCTATAACAAAATAAGATTTAAAATAATCCAGAGAGGTATCTATTTGATAATCTTTTGTCCAGTATACTTTATACCCCCAGTGGTTTGTTTTTTCTTCTTTTTTTACGATTTGTACCCTTATGTAATCGTCTTTGAAGCCTTCGTTGTTAATTAATATATAATAAACTTTTTCACCCGCGGCAAAATGGCGTCCGGCATGATTTATTGTTTGATTTGTTATCGGCTGGCTGTTAAAAAGCAATAACGCATCACGTTTACGGCACCTGAAGCCAAAACCGCTGCATATAAATATGCAAAAGATACAAAATATACAAAAACAAATAAGACTGTATTTTGAGCTATTGTTCTTCATTTAAACGCGTTTTCAAATAATCAATTTGTTTTTTGACTTCTGTTTTCATCTGATTGTCCGAGGTCAGACCTATAAATTTTTCATAATTCGAAATTGCCTGAGCATAGTCTTTTTCTTCTTCATAAGCTATACCCAGAGCATAATATGCATATGCATACTTCGGGTTTATTGAAATCACGGTCTTAAATGCATTTATAGCTTTATCTTTTTGTTTTAACTCCGCATAACAAAGGCCAGCGTTAAACATTGCATCTGTATTTTTGGAATTAAGAGCAAGCACTTTTTCGTATTGAGCAAGTGCGTTGTTTGTGTCCTCACCGGCTTTGTAGGTATTGCCGAGCTTTATTAAGACAGCTTCGCTGTTAGAGTTAAGCTCAAGAACTTTTTGATATTCCACAGTCGCTTTATCAAGCATCTTTTCTTTTGAATACAAATCAGCAAGAGCTTCGTGAGCTTCTGCATTTTTTACGTCAAGAGAAAGAATTTTGTTATATACGGCAATGGCAGCCTGATTTTTTTCGTATTTTGTAAGCAGCCTTCCGTAATCAAGCATTAAACCAACATTCTCAGGCTCAATAACAAGAGCTTTTTCGTACTGTTCCACAGCCTTAACTTTTGACCCCATAGAATCATATACACCGGCCATAGCCCTTAATGCGGCAATATCATTAGCATTCAGCTCAGCAGCCTGCTCATAGAAAGAAACCGCTTTTTTAGTCTGACCGTTTTTGTTATAGGCATCACCCTGAGCTATATATGCTTTATAAAGGTATTCTCTAACCTTAGGTTCATTACGCAGGGTATAAAGGTTTTTGTATATAGCTATCGCCTCATCATAATTGCCGAGAGCATGTTCAGCTATTGCTTTATTGAATAACACGTTGTAATCATTTTTGTCTACGGCAAGCAATTCATCGTATAACTTTATAGCTTCTTCATAATTTTTGCAAAGGTGGTATGTCCTTGCCAGTTCTTTTTTTGCATCGGTATTGGATGAATCTATTGCAATAGCCGATTTAAACGAATTTATGGCATCATTATACTTTTCGTTTTTCTGATAAACTATGCCAAGGTTATAAAGAGCACTTACGTCTTTGGGTTTGTACTGCAAGTATTCTTTATACATGCCTATAGCTTCCTGAGTTTTCCCCATGTCTGCAAGCAGGTTGGCATAATCAAGTTTTAAATCATTTAAATCAGGTTTTATTGTAAAAGCATTTCTAAATTCAATTAACGCAAGCTCATCTTTAGAAAGCCTTACATAAGCAAGCGCCATATTCGCGTGAGAAGCATAATCCGTAGAATCATTACGTACTGCTTTTTTAAACATTTCTACAGCATTGTTGTAATCACCCGAGCGCAACAATGCAAGACCGTAATTTGCGTATTCTTTAAATGCAGTCGGGTTTTTTGTATACAAAGTCGCATACTCATCGGCTGCATCCTGATATTTGTCAATTTTTAAATATATTGAGGCTAAATTTGCTCTTGCTTCCGAGTCATCGGGATAATACCCCAGAAAAGTTTTGTAATATTTTATAGCCTCTTGATCATCACCCTGCAAAGATTTTACGCTTGCAAGATTAAGATAATTGTATTTGTAGTCGGGGAAAATGGTCAAAGCCTGATTGTATGCAGCAAATGCATTTTCATAATCGTGCTGCTGCTGCAAGATATTACCGATGCTTATATACACAACGGCATCGTTGGGTTTGAGTTTGATTGCTTTCTTATATGCAATAAGAGCGTTTTCCCAATCGCCCATTTCAGTATACAAACCGCCCAATTTTATATATAAGATAGCCTCATCAGGCGAAAGCTCAATTGCGCTTTTAACTTTTTCTATTGCCATAGAATAATTGCAATCTTTTTCAAGAACATTTGCATCTTGAAAGAGTTTGTAAGATTCCGTAGACATTTTTGCGCAGGCACTAAAATCAGAACACAATGGAGTTAGTGCCAACATTAAGGATACTGCTAAAGTTAATTGCTTTTTCATAGTTAGATTATCTTATGATTTCAAAAAAAAATCAATCGTCCTTCTTTGTTACTTTGTATTCAGTTCTTTTTTTGCGTCGTTTAACGACATTTTTGTTATTATTTGTTTTTTATTTTTTTTGAAGATGTCTTTGTTGTACACGGCAAGCCAGTAGTTCTGATTTGCAGAGGGAACAGTGAATGACATTTTTCTTGTTACGGGTTTATTGAATTTTAAGGGTTTAAAAAAGCTTATGGCATCTTTGTTATCTGCTTTATAGGTGTTGCCTTTTGAGTCAACCAGTTCAACATACACCGCCTGACTCAACATTGATTTGTTTTTAGCCCGAAGGGTGACATCAATATTTTTTTGATTTGCTGTTATTTCACAAATCTGAAAATACAGCCCGTCAGAAACAATACCTGTTTTACCAATGTTTGTAACTGATCTTTCTCCTGCTGAAACAGGCAGACAGCCCAAACAGAATATCAGAAACAATGCGCTAATAAACACTCTTTTCATATCATTATTCTATAAATTTTATAACATGTTGTCAACGAAATGGCTTGAACAACAATAAAGTTTGACAGTAAAGAAAAACACAACCCTAAACACGGAATCGCCAATAAAAAAGGCCCAAAAGTAGTAACCTTTTGAGCCTTTTTTATATTTTTGGTTATAAATTATAAAATTATAATTTATCAGCAACCATTTTTGTAGTTTCAGCCAATCTTGTTGAATAACCCATTTCGTTATCGTACCAAGAAATGATTTTAACTTGATTGCCGCCCATTACACGAGTTAACAAAGCGTCAACTGTAGATGATTGTGAAGTACCTACATAGTCAGAAGATACAAGCGGTTCTTCTGTGTAGCAAAGAACGTGTCCGTCAGCGCCTTCTTTTAATGCTGCGTTAACTTCTTCAACTGTAACGTCTTTTGAAAGTTCAAATACAACATCAACCAAAGAAACGTCAGGAGTAGGAACACGCATAGCGAAACCGTCCAATTTGCCTTTGAGTTGAGGTAATACAAGAGCAACAGCTTTAGCAGCACCTGTTTTTGTAGGAACAATGTTCAAAGCACCTGCTCTTGCTCTTCTTGGATCTTTGTGACCTGCGTCTAAGATTCTCTGGTCACCTGTGTAAGAGTGAACAGTAGTCATCAAGCCTTTAACAATACCGAATTTTTCATCGATAACTTTAGCAACAGGTGCCAAGCAGTTAGTTGTGCAAGATGCCATAGAAATAACATTGTGTTTAGCAGGATCGTATTCTTTGTCGTTAACGCCCAATACGATTGTTTTGTCTTCATTTGTAGCAGGAGCTGAAATGATAACTTTTTTAGCACCGGCTGCAATGTGAGCTTTTGCTTTTTCTGCATCTGTGAAGAAACCTGTAGATTCAACTACAACTTCTACACCCAAATCTTTCCAGGGCAATTGTGCAGGATCTTTTTCTGCAAAGAATTTAATTTTTTTGCCGTTTACTATGATACCTTCGTCGTAAGCTTCTACTTCGCCGTCAAATTTACCCATTACAGAGTCATATTTGAAAAGTCTTGCAGCGTCAGCAGGTTTCAAACCGGGGTCGTTGATAGCAACGTAATCGATTTGATCAAAGATACCTTCTCTGATTGCTGCTCTTAATGTGTTACGGCCGATTCTACCGAAGCCGTTAATTGCAACTTTTTTAGCCATTTTTATAGCTCCTCTCTATTTGTACATCGTACTAAATACACACATGTTATAAATGAAACATGGACCGGAATCAAGAGTTTTGTCCTGTTACATTTGTAGTCTGTTTAGGCTTACTGTGTTTGTAATACTCAATTACGCCGATATGTGCAAGAGTAAATAATCCTGCGGCATAAGCAAAATATTTATGTAAGTTTATTTTTCTTTTGCTTCCGGCAACGGCACTTGCAACGCCAAATGCTGCCGCAGCATAGCCGGTATCGCGCAGCGTGTTTTTCCATACTTTTTTTGTTTTTTTACTGACACTTTCAGGCCGTGACACAGTGATTTGAGATACCTGCATAAAAATTTCCTTTAAGTAAATTTTAATACAAAAACACAGGATACTAACTATTCGTAATGTAAAGAACTTTTAAATTGTCCGAAAAAAATTCGTGATAAGGAGCAAAGCAACGTGAACGAATTTTTGGAGTGTCACATTGTTCACATAGTGAAGCCATTTT
>CALUTJ010000038.1 GCA_944323685.1 Candidatus Gastranaerophilales bacterium
GCATCACCAGTCGGAGATAAAGCATATTTGCCTTGATTTATGATTGCAACACGTTCAAGATACGGAATGTTCATAAACGTATCTGCGTGCTGGAATGCGTAGTTAAAGGTTTGGAGTTGAGTTGTATATGCACCTGCCTGTGTTACTACGGGTGAAGCAAGGACTGCGGGGTTGTAGTTATTAGAAGGATTACCTCCGCCAGAAGCTCCACGTTCAAAGAAGAAGTAGCCTGCATCATCTAAATTTTCATATCTTGCTTTATATTTATATATCGGAGTATTAATAGACATACCGTCTATATCACTGATTACATAATCTTTTAATCCGGGTTGTGCAAAATAGATTTTTGTCGTATTTCTGTCCACCGGCGGATTAGATATCACATTTATACCGCTGACATGTAATTTACCCGTATGTGCACCATATCCGTCGGCAGTAATTCTATCCATTGTTTGGTTATATAAATCAACATCAGCAATAAAGTTTGTATCTCCTTTTACCGTAAAATTGTTAAAATTATATACATAAGGAGTGTTGTCTATTGTGCTAAGTGTTGTATTATTTACGGTTACCATTGCATTTTGAATATCATTAAGCATGTAATACGTAGTATTATTTCTGTTATCACCGCTAATATTGACTTGATAACCTGTAACACCGTTTATTTTGTCATTCATGACAATTTTACCGCCATTTTTCAGATTAAAATTAACAGCATTTGTGTTATCCATATATATGGCGTTGTCTTCACGAATACCGTCGGATTCTGTATAGTTTCCGCTAAACACACTGCTGCCGTTATCAGCCGTAATATTTAAATCAATATTTGTATATATTGCTCCGCCATGCGCAACCGTTGAAGTTTCGGATTTATCTACATGGTTTCCGATAAAGTTTGTGTTTACTATTCCATTAGTAATTTCTGAATTTGCTAATGACAATGCTCCGCCGACAACGGAAGATTTGTTATTTATAAAGTTAGTATCCCGTATTTCCGTAATACGTCCGCTATCACTATAAATTGCACCGCCTGACCAACTGCCGGTATTATCTTTAAAAGTACTGTTGCTGATAATGCCTATTTTACCGCTAGCGTTCCAAATTGCACCGCCGCCGCCATAATTAGGATTTGATGTAGTTGCGGCAGAGTTATTTATAAAATTAGCACTGATATCGCCGATATTACCTCCACCGTTAGAAATAGCACCGCCATTACCATTTATTGCATCATTATCTGTAAAATTACCTGTAATATTCCCGATATAGGCACCATCATTATAAATAGCACCGCCGTAGGCAGATGTATTCTTTATAAAGTTACCGGTAATACTCTCTATTGAAGGTATTTTATTATATGCATATCCGTTTCTGATTGCAGCACCGCTGCCTTTGACAGCACTTAAATTTTCAAAATCAGCTGTTATATTACCTATTTCACCGCCAAGATTATTGATGCCGAGCCCGCCGTCGGATATATCGCTAGACAAATCTGACAATCCACCGCTAAGGGTAATATCACCGATAATACCGCCCCTGTTACCAATATATCCTAAATCTGAATTTGACGTATTTAACGGGGTTAATATATTTCCCTCTACATGTCCGGTAATACTGCCGATTCTTCCGCCATAGTTTTTTATAAGATAGGGAAATCCTTCATTATTTATAAAATTAGAATGAATATATTCGATTGTACCGTTATTATTATAAACGAGTGCAGAAGAGTTTTGAGAGGCAGAGGTCAGTGTTGTTTTGTTACCGACGAAATCACCTTCAATAAAATCCAGTGTTGAACCTGAATTAAACAATAGCTTGTCACCGCCGACAGTGTTATTGATAAAATTACCTGTAATACTGAAGTTTTGAGCTGCACCGCTGTTGCTAAACAATATACCGCTTACTTCGTTATTTACAAAATTGCCGACCACATCCCCAAGTACACCATTGCCGTTTGAAATAATGCTTTTATAGCCGGTGTTTCCAATAAAATCACCTGTGAGCTTGCCTATCTCACCGGCATCATTTCCTAATAAAGCACCATTATTTGTACTGCGATTGCCTATAAAATGTCCGGTTATGTCCTTGATTATTCCGGATGAATTAAAAATTAAATAATAACTTGAAGTATTATTAATAAAATTACCGGTTAAATTTCCAATATGTCCGTTAGCATTAAAAATGATTCCATCGTAACCTTTTACCTCATTTTCTATAAAATCTCCGGTTATATCTCCGATAACACCGACTTCAACGCCCATCCTATCATCAAATTGATATCCGCTATTAAATATAAAATGATTAGCTGTAGTATTTTTAATAAAATTACCGGTAATATTTTCTATATGTCCCGCACCGTTTTCTATTAATCCGGATGATGCCGTATTTTGAATAAAATCACCCGTAATATTTTCCATATTACCGTTTGAATTAAAAATTATATGAACTCTGCTCGTATTATTAATAAAATCACCGGTAATATTACCTATCTTTGTAGAATAGCCGCCGCTGTTGTAAATTAAGTCAGAACCGCTGGTATTATTTATAAAATTGCTATTTATTTCGCCAATCTGTCCACATAACACATTAAAAATGATCTGTGAACTTGCAGTATTGTTGATAAAATCGCCCGTAATCCCCCCGATATTTACAGAATTAGCCCAACCGGAGTTAGTTAAAATAGAACCAGCTTTGTTATTTATAAAATTGGCATTAATGTAACCAATACTGTTATTACTGTCAGCACTGCCCTGATTCCAAATGATATGTGCACCTACTTCATTGCCTACAAAATTTGCATTAATATTATCAATAGAACTGTTATTAGTATTAGATATAATATTACTTAATTGTGTATTATTTATAAAATTGCCGTTTATATCTCCAATATGGCTATCAGGCAAATTAAAAATAAGTTCTCCAGAACCATAATTGGAACTAGTACCAACATTATTGACAAAATCTCCGGTTATATTTCCTATAGTTGAATTTTGATTATAAATAAATTTGCCTGCACCTGTAACCTGATTATTAATAAAATTTGAGTGAATATCACCTATAGTACCATTGATGTTAGTTATCCCGATATTTTGGGCAGAGGCACTGTTTAAGTTATTTACAAAATCACCGGTAACACCTGTAATTGTTCCGGAGTTGTAGATACCAATAACCCAACCGTCGTCAGTATTGTTGAGATAATCTCCGGTAAGGTTTCCTATTGTTCCGCCTGCGTCAACAATTACACCATGTCCTTTAAAATTTACATAATTTCCCGTAACATCGTCGGGAAGATCATCACCGTTCCAGTTCCAATACTGATTAGTCCAAAACTGGTTACCGCCCGACGGAACATCCGGTTTTTGCTGTGCAACGTTATATTTGGGGTCTATAGCATAAGTTTTATAATCTTTTGTCACAGTATTCCCGTTTACATCGGTATAAGAATAATTTTCCGTAACCTCACGCACATCATAAGTCTTGTATGCATTTTGAGCACCTTCTGCTGCTTCATTAATTGTGTAAGTGCTATTATCACCTTGTGACGGATTTACAGCCAATGAGCTGACTTCGTGCAAAGTATTGTTTGAAGGAACGGGCACTATATCTTCTGACATAGCAGGCGCAGTTATAAATAACGACATAGCAAGAGATATTGCTGCTGTTTGTGCCCATTTTGTCAGGGTGTTTGACAAAGAATCATCGTCATGCTGAACCGGTTTCAGCATCTGTATGTTTTGCGGGTAGTTGCTTTGAACCAATTCAGAAAGGTTTTCCGATTCCGAAGGTTTATTTACAGATTGCACAAATTGTTCAGATCCTGAAACAAGTTGTCTTGGATTTCCTTCACGCTCGCAGAGTTTCGCATAAAGACTTTCTGTCTTAGTATGCTCAATCTGCTCGCTCACCGGACTGGGTTCACTTTCGTTCACACGGCGCCACCTCTCAAAAATGTGACATTTAGTCACATTTTCTCGGCAGAGTGTAAATCCGCCAGGATGACAAATAGTTTTATGTTTCTTGCAAAAAATCTTTTTCATCTTTTTATGTCCTTTATGTAATAACTAATTCTTTTTTATTTTTTTGTGTTGGGCACGTATGCACAACCTACAGTGCTGAAACCCGACCGCTTGCGCGGTGAATATCGTAGTGTATCTTGTTATTATTTCCTTCTTCTAAAAGTTCTTTTGCATTTTGCGATGTGTGTTCAGCTCCTGAACCAAGTTGTCTTGCTGAATCCTGCACACAAGCAAGCGGCGCAATGATTTCTTCATTGTGTTGTTGTGTTAAATTAATCATACACCCTCCCAAACCCTTGCAACAAACGGCTTTTAGAATTTCGGGGGGGGGGGTAAAATGTTATTATATAAGCCTTTTTGAGTGTTTTTAAAACTTGTTTTTGAGTTCATGATTATATACCCTGTTATCAAAAGTTTAATTCTCGTGAATCAAATAAGGAGCGCAAGCAAAAATTTGCACACTAATCCTTACTTTTTTTATTTCGACAAGGTTATGAAAAAACTTTAGGAAAAAATCACACTTTTTTACAAAAGTTAACGTTTTTGTATTTTAATAAGTCACAACAATCCGCAAATACAAACAAGGGGAGTATAACACTTATTGTATAAGGCTGCATATTTCTTTTGTTGAATAGATATCCTGTATTACTACAATTTTGCAGCCGAGTTCTTTTTGTACCTCTTCAACAGTAATGTTGTCCAGAAAATCGCAGCTGAATGGACGAAGCATTATTGACGGAATAATAAGAGTTTCGATATTTTTGTTTTTTAGCTGAGAAATCAGGTCGTTTCCCGTAATCAATCCCGCGACTGTTACGTTGCTGCCAAAGAAGTCGTTTTTGAGTTCAACAATTTCGCAATGGCAATTTTGTATCAGATTTAGGGTTTTTGTTATCTCCTTAAATATTTTGACCGAGCTTTGTGCAACGGCAAAGGTTAAATTTAAAGGCGTTTTTACAGATTTTGGCAGTTTCTTTCTGCGTTTTTCAAAATCATCAGTCAAAAGCCTTATTGCTCCGACTCCGTCTTCCAGCTGGGCAAAATTATCGTAGTATTTTTTATCGGGGATAGGATAATCTGCTTTTAAGAAAAATTCGTCACTCGCCATTGCAATATGTTTTTTAAGCTTTGTGTTGAAAGCTTCGACCTGTTTTATAACATGCAGGGCGTTTTGGGGGGTTAATGTTTTTAAGTTGTTTTTGTGAAAACGGGTAATGCCTACCGGCACGATAGCTATAGATTGTATAATAGATTTGAAGTTTTCAAAATCTTTTAAAGTGTTTTCTAACTCCTCGCCGTCGTTGTATCCGGGGCAAAGTACAATTTGTGTATGGATAGGAATATCAGCTTGTTTAAGCCATTTTAAGTCTTCTAAGATATTTGCGGCTTTAGGATTATTAAGCATTTTTGCCCTTAGTTCAGGGTTGGTTGTATGCACTGAAACGTACAAAGGCCCGAGGTGAAGGCTTTGTATGCGTTCTTTGTCTTTAGCCGTAAGGTTGGTCAGAGTAATATAAGTCCCCTGCAAATATGAAAGTCTGTAGTCATCGTCTTTTATATAAAGAGATTTTCGCAAACCTTCGGGCTGCTGGTCGACAAAACAAAATATACAGTGGTTTGTACAAGGTTTTATTCTGTCAAACACAGCTGATTCGAACACTATGCCGAGGTCATCGTCAAAGTCTTTTTCTATTTCAAAAATTTCTATATCACCGTTTGTGCGTTCAAGTTCTATGTCAACTTCTTCGCAGCACATCATGTAACGGTAATCAATCATATCTTGAGGCTTTTCACCGTTAATAGAAATTATTTTGTCGCCTTTTTGAAATTCGAGCTCCTGCGCGATTGAATCTTTTAAAACTTCGGATATGATTGCACTCATCAGAGGTTCTCCTCAAGTGTTTTGACCAGTGCTTTAAAATTTTCCACATCTTTTATATTCTTTTTAAGCAGTGCAAGCTGGTATTTATCATAGGTTACGTATTCATCATCAAGCGCATTTTGCAAATCGAGCTGAAAGGATTCCAGTTTGATTAAGATATCTTCTATAAAAGTATGTTTAAGCTCATTATCCAGCAAAGACATCACTGCTATACGGGATTGAACCTCGGTAAAAAATTGTGTAGGGTTTTCGCTCAGAGGGGTGAAAAACAGGTCATGGAATTTTTTTGTCCAATGCAAAGCAAGACCGTAGTAAGTGGATTTTTTTCCGCCCTGCGAATAGTCGTTGCGTACAGTTATAACATTCGCATTCAACAGTCTTTTTAGGGCAGGATGGATAGTTCCGACACTGGGTTTTGTAAAGTAACCGAATTTTTCGGTAATGTCGGAACGTAATGAATACAGCGTGCGTTCACGTTTATTAAGACTGTATAAAATAAGAAGTTCAATCATATTTATAGGATAGCATGAAATTTTTATTGACGTAGAGAATAATTGATTTTATTATAGTTATACTTGATTTTTTACTAAATCAAAGATAGTACATTGAAAAGCGGATTTTGCGTAGGCTTACCGGTTGAAACGAGGGAACGCCGAAGTAGTGCCGAAAAAGTGAGCGGCTATTTTGCAACAAGCAAAATTAAGCGAACGGCTTGAAGGCATGAAGCAATAATCCAAGAAAATTTTGACTTTGCCGATGTGGCACTCTGCCGAGAAAAACGATTAAGTATCGTTTTTCGAGAGGCGTACGAACGAAAGTGAGTACCTTCGCCATTGAGGCGCTATGATTGAACTTTGTAAAGCGGATTTTGCGTAGGCTGACCGAGTGAAACGAGGGAACGCCGAAGTAGTGCCGAAAAAGTGAGCGGCTATTTTGCAACAAGCAAAATTAAGCGAACGGCTTGAAGGCATGAAGCAATAATCCAAGAAAATTTTGACTTTGCCGATGTGGCGAAATGGTAGACGCACACGCTTCAGGTGCGTGCGAGGAAACTCATGGGGGTTCGAGTCCCTTCATCGGCAAATTTTAAAACAAAGAAGGTGAGATGCTTGGACTCTTCACCCCGGTTGTTCCAAAGGAACAACGGTGGTTTACCCGTTCGGGTATCCTGCACTGTACGGCTCGTAAACTCGCCTACATTGCAAGCCGAGTCTCCTTCATCGACAAGTTTTATCTCCCTCTCCTTGGGAGAGGGCAGGGTGAGGGTTGATTATAAACAGAATTAAATTTTATCTCGTCTTTTATTTCCCATAAAAATATGAATAAATATAATTTGCTAGCACGTAATTTAAGAAAAACACAAACTCCGCAAGAACAAAAATTATGGAATCTGCTAAGAAACAGACAATTGTTTGGTTATAAGTTTAAACGTCAATATCCTGTTGGTAATTATATTGTTGATTTTGTTTGTCGCGAGAAAAAATTAGTAATTGAATTAGACGGCGGACAGCATAATCTAGCTGACAACATAGATTATGACATTAAAAGAAGTCAATATATAAGACAGAGATGTTTTAAAATTATTAGATTTTGGAACAAAGAGATAGATGAAAATATAGAGGGTGTAGTTGATAAAATTATAGATGAGTTGAACAATTGACCCTCACCCTAACCCTCTCCCAAGGAGAGGGAATAAAAAGAATTTTACAAAAATTATGTTTGTGATAATATAGTTTTTGTTGAAAACATAAATATAAGTCGATGTGGCACTCTGCCGAGAAAAACGATTAAATATCGTTTTTCGAGAGGGGAGGTATACGCGGCAGTTGAAAATTAAATATATATGTCGACGTGGCACTCTGCCGAACAAAAACGATTGAGTATCGTTTTTGTGAGAGGGGAGGTATACGCGGCA
>CALUTJ010000039.1 GCA_944323685.1 Candidatus Gastranaerophilales bacterium
GTTCAGCCGAAAAAGAAGGCAAAGGTGAGCAGTGACGGCTCGAAGGCTCGAGGCGGCAACTGCGATACTAGATTAGAAAATTACGGAGATATTTACATGAGAGATGAACTGCTTTCCATACTTGAAAAAAACAGCAGAATTGATTTTAAAGAGCTGGCTGTATTGCTCGGTGTAAGCGAAGAGCAGGTGCTTGAAGAAATTTCAAAGCTTGAAAAAGAAAACATAATCTGTGCTTATCACACCCTCATAA
This sequence comes from Candidatus Gastranaerophilales bacterium, assembly GCA_944323685.1. GTDB lineage: Bacteria > Cyanobacteriota > Vampirovibrionia > Gastranaerophilales > Gastranaerophilaceae > Limenecus. The sequence goes on from CALUTJ010000039.1 coordinate 251, forward strand.
ACTGGGAGAAAACGGACATAGAAAAAGTTTCCGCTCTGATAGAGGTTAAAGTTACGCCTCAAAGGGGGCAGGGTTTTGACAGAATCGCCGAGAGAATTTATAACTATCCTGAGGTAAAATCCGTATATTTGATTTCAGGCGGTTATGATCTTCTTGTGACACTTGAAGAAAAAAGCCTTAAAGAAATCGCTGCATTTGTATCCGACAAACTTTCAACATTAGACAGTGTTTTGAGTACTGCGACACATTTTATACTAAAAAAATACAAAGACCACGGAACAATTATAAATGAAGCAGCAAAAGACGAGAGAGAGGTTATTACTCCATGAAAAAATTTCTCTCTGAAAAAGTTGTAAACCTTAAACCCTCGGGTATAAGAAAATTTTTTGACATAGTCAGCGAGATGAAAGATGCAATTTCTCTCGGCGTTGGAGAGCCTGACTTTGACACCCCGTGGTTCATCAGAGACGAGGGGATATATTCTCTTGAAAAAGGCAGAACTTTTTACACCTCTAACGCAGGTTTAAAGCCGCTAAGAGAAGAAATCTCAAACTACATTCAAAGAACGCAGGGGATAAACTATTGCCCTGATAATGAAATCGTGGTTACAGTCGGTGGCTCCGAGGCTATTGACATAGGATTAAGGGCCGTTATAAATCAAGGTGACGAGGTTATTATACCGCAGCCGTCATATGTTTCTTACGAGCCGTGCGCTATACTTGCGGATGCAAAGCCTGTTATAATCAATCTTCGCAGTGAAAACGAATTCAGACTGCAAAGCGATGAACTTTTAAACGCAATAACTGACAGAACAAAAGTTTTGATACTTCCTTACCCTAACAACCCGACAGGTGCGATTATGGAGAGGGAAGATTTAGAAAAAATCGTACAAATTATAAAAGAAAAAGATATTCTTGTAATGTCTGATGAAATATACTCTGCCCTGACATACAAGGGCAAACACGTATCAATTGCGGCTTTGGACGGAATGAAAGAACGCACGATTTTAATTAACGGCTTTTCTAAAGCCTACGCAATGACAGGATGGCGTTTGGGCTATGCATGCGGGCCAAAAGAAATTATAAGTCAGATGACAAAGATTCATCAATTCGCAATAATGTGTGCACCAACGACAAGCCAGTATGCTGCCGTTCAAGCTTTGCAAAAAGGTGATGATGAGGTTGAAAAAATGCGCCGGTCGTACAATCAAAGACGCAGATTTTTGATGCAGGCGTTTAAAGATATGGGGCTTGAATGTTTTGAACCTTACGGCGCTTTTTACGTGTTTCCCTGTATCAAAGAATTCAATATGACCTCAGAAGAGTTTGCAACAAGATTACTGAAGGAAGAAAAGGTTGCCGTTGTTCCGGGAACCGCTTTCGGCGATTGTGCAGAAGGGTATTTAAGAATCTCTTACGCTTACTCTCTGGACAATTTAAAAATTGCTCTATCGCGAATAAATAACTTTGTGCAGCGATTGCGAAACAGGTAATTATTGAAAAGAGATTTATAACAGGTTATAATACATATACGGCCTGATTTCGGCTCCGCCCTTAGCGTGGATAACCCTAATCAGGTTTCCTTCATTTTATTGATTACTTTACAAAATTTATCTAAAATAATAGCAACTTTTTGCTACGACATGTTTTATAATAAATGAAGGTAAGCAGTAAGTATGTATCCGATTAGTTCGAACAGTTTTATCAATAATCCATATACAAATAATCCGTACAATCAGCCTCAGCAATATTACTGGCAGGGCGTTTATCAGCCGTACGGACAATCAGGATATTATGAACAGCCGGCACAGGATAATACTGATGCGGCAAAAACGGCTACTATGGCCGGTATACTTCAGCTTATTGCTATGGGATTGCAAAAAGCCTCCGGATGGTTTTCAACTAAACTTGCCGCAGGCAAAGAGTTTACGTCCGCCGCAAATGTACATCATGTAGCCGATGAGATGGTGCGCAAAAATAACCTGAATGTACATGTCGGTTATATAAACGATGTGAACAAGTACGCATATGCACAGCATTACAATTTAGGAAACCAGCTCGAAGAAGTTGCTCGCGGACAAAACGCATTCTTTACGGACAAATTGAAGCTTGCTGTAGCTCCGGAGCGTAAGCCTTCTTTGATTTTGCATGAGCTCGGGCATGCCATAAACGCCAAAAATGTATTCACAAGATTTTTGCAAAACACCAGACGCTACGCACCTTATGCACCTACTGCACTGCTTATTGCCAACAGTTTGTTCTCAGATAAAAATGACGGTAAAAAATCATTTATTGAACGCAATGCGGGAGTTTTGGGCTTTGCCGCATTCCTGCCGACCATTATTGAAGAGGGTCTGGCTTCGTTCAGAGGAATTAAAGCCGCTAAAAAAGTTTTAAACAATCCATCAGGATTAAATATATTAAAGAAAAACTATTTGCTTGCACTGTCGACATATATACTTGCAGGTATAGGTCTTGGTGTCGCTTCTAAACAAACAATACTTGAAGATTCCATAAGAACATAATATTTTCCTTAATCACAAAAGACTGTTAATTTAATTTGACACTTACAGCCTGCATAAGCGGCAAAAATTCCGGAAAAGATATATCTACCCACTGAAACTCATTGATACAAACCGGTTTTTCGCAGATTAGCCCCGCTACATAAAGACTCATAGCAAGCCTGTGGTCGTGGTAACATTCAACCTCAGCTGCGCCTTTGAGGTTCTGTTTGCCTTCAATCGCAAACCCGTCTTGAGTTTCTTCTATATCAACCCCGATTTTTCTGAGTTCTGTCACAAGACATTTTATCCTGTCAGATTCTTTGTTTCTCAAATCCTGTGCGTCTTTGACAATTGTTGTACCTTCAGCCTGTGTAGCCAGCACGGCAATAACGGGAAGCTCATCAATCAAACGAGGAATAACTGCCCCCTCAATCGTTACGGCTTTAAGCTCCGAGGTTTTTACTCTTATATCTCCAACCTCCTCGTTGCACTCAAGGCGTTTGTCGAGAATTTCAATATCAGCGCCCATACGAAGCATAATTTCAAGAATACCTGTTCTTGTAGGGTTCAAGCCGACATTTTGGATTATAATATCGGAATCAGGCACAACAGCCCCCGCAACCATAAAAAATGCCGCAGAAGAAATATCGCCGCAGACCTTAAGGTTTTTAGGCGTAAGTTTTGACTTTCTGATTTTAGTAACATTGCCGTCCGTTACAATATCAGCATCAAGGTATTTAAGCATTCTCTCAGTATGGTCGCGCGACACATATGGTTCCGTTACTTTTGTTTCGCCCGCGGTATTAAGACCCGCAAGCAGTATGCAGGATTTTACCTGCGCTGACGCCATCGGTGTTTTATAATCAATCGGAAAAAGCTCACCGCCTTGAATAATCAACGGTGCTTTATAATCATTGTGTTTAAATTTTGCCCCCATAAGCTCAAGAGGGAGTATGACCCTTTTCATCGGACGTTTGCTGAGGCTTTCATCCCCAAAGAGTGTAGATTCAGCCTCTCGGGAAGCCATTATTCCCGAGAACAACCGCATAGAGGTTCCTGAGTTTCCGCAGTCAAGTTTGTAGCGGTCTTTTTTAAAGACGTCTACGGCATTTATTTTCAGGTGTTTTTCGCCGATAAAATCCACCTGTGCTCCGAGTTCTTTAATTATATTCAACGTGCTTATACAATCCGCCCCTAGCGAATAATTTTCTATCTCGCATACACCGCCTGTTAATGCGGCAAACATTGCGCTTCTGTGGCTGATTGACTTGTCTGACGGAATAGTTACACTTCCGCGCAGTCCTTTTGATTTTTCTGAAATTATGTTCATAAGTGTAGTTTCGGCTTATATTATGTCTTTATAAGATTCTTCGCTTGTGAGCATATCGTAGTTAAGCTCGTTTTCATTGTCTGCGATAACAGCAGTAACAACTGCATCAGAAGTGATATTGAGCATGGTTCTGAACATATCAACAATTCTGTCAACCGCAAACAGGAAGGCAAAACCTTCTACCATCTGCGTAGGGGTCAAACCAAGACCGTTTAATACAAGCGCAATTGTGATAATTCCGCCGCCGGGGATACCAGCACAGGTACTTGAAGCAACAATTGCAAGAACAGCAATTTGTATAATCTGAAGCGGGTCAACGCTTATGCCGTAAGCTTGAGTTAAGAACAATACAGCAATAACCTGAAACATCGCAGTTGCGTCAAAGTTCAGCGTAACACCCAGAGGGAGAACAAAGCTGCAAACTTTGTGAGAAATACCTCTTTTTTCGCAGCAGGCTATTACAAGCGGCAAAGTAGCAGAACTGCTTGCCGTACCGAAGCCCACCATCATGGCCTCTGCGATTGCCGCAAAGAACAGACGCACCGGAACTTTTGAAAATACCTTCATTAAAATCGGGTAAATAACAAACAACTGTATAGCAAACCCTATAAATATCGCTATAAAGTATTTTGAAATACTCGAGAATACGGAAATACCGAAAGAAGATATAGCAGTAGCCATTAAAGCAAAAATACCGGGGGCGGCAAGATACATAATACCGTCGGTGACTTTCATTGTCGCAGCAAAGATAGATTCGAAGAACGAAACAACCGGTCTGTTGATTTCGCCTACCTTAGCAAGTGCAATTGCAAACACAACAACAAAAATGATTATAGGTATTGTTTCGCCCTTTGATATTGCTTCCATAGGGTTAGCGGGTATAAGGTTTATAAACATTTCCCCGAGGTGTCCCTGCTGCTGCGCAATTGCATCACTGACAATTTTTTGGGTTTCAGCTGCTGATTCCGCACTGATAAAGGATTGTACACCATCGCCCGGATGCAGGCCAAGAGCGAGCGTAGTACCGATTATAACAGCCGCAATTGAAATGAGTGCGTAATAAAACACCATTTTTATCCCGAAGGCGCTCAACTGTTTGTTATCACCGATGCTTGATATACCGATTACGATAGCACTGAAGATTAACGGGATAATAACCATCTGAATTAATCTTATAAACGCTTGCCCGATAAAGTTCAAAACAGCGTATATTGCATTATAAATTGCCGTTGGTTCATGGGTAGCGTTGTAAGCATGCATCGCAATACCGAGTATTATACCGGCAATCAAGCCCAAAAATATGTGGCCGTTACGTTTTATGCCCAGACCGAGTGCAATTAAAATCTGCATATGTAATTTCATATATCAAATCCTCTCTTATATAAGACTATATTTCAGACAAGTATAGTTATTTTACTATTTTTTGTGCAATATTACAAGAATACATTGATGTATATTTATTTATTATTTGTGCAGAATAAGCCCGAGCCCTTTTTGCGCCCTGTAGTTATCGGGGTCGGTTTTTATAACAAGTTCATAATAATAACGCGCTTTATCAAGTTTATTTTGTTCTTTATAAAGCTGCGCGAGAAGCAGGTAAGTTGTATTATTGCCCCTGTAGTTTTTATATTTAGGCGCAACCTTAATCACAGCCTTTGTGAGGTAATCGAGTGCAACATCATATTTTTTCTGCCTTAAATAATAATACCCTTTTGTCGAGTACAGTGCATATTTGTACTTTTTAGGGGCATATTGCGCCTCACAGAGTTTTATTTCTTTGTCGGCCAGTTCAAAATTTTCAGCGGCAGCATATAGTTTTGCGCTGTAGCACGGCGGACGCATGGTGCTTTTGTCGAGGTAATCAACAGCGGTTTTGTAATCGCCTTTATCAAAATATATTTTTGAGAGCCAGTAGTTTTTGTCAAATTTCGGTGGTTGTACGGGGAAGAAAATATCACTCAACCGGCAAAACATGCGCATTGCCGGTTTGTACTGTGCACAGACGCTGTAATCTCTGTATCTTTGAAAAGCATTAATCGCCGCAATTGCCTCATCATATCTGCCCTTGTTTGCAAGTGTCAAATACAAAACGACAGGAGCATGATATTTCAGCGTAACCGGTGTTGACATATACTTTATAAATGTATCAATGTCACCTTTTTGATAAGCTTGATAAGCCCGCATTTCGGTGTAAAAAGATTTATACTGCGGGTCAAAAGGGTTAACAAGGTAAAAGCAAAAACCACCCGCAATAATAACAATAACAAAAAATACTGCCAATACTTTTTTCAACATAAAAACTCCGCCCGTTTGTAACAAATTAATTCTATTATATTTTTGGCTACCGGTTAATACTGTTTATTGCGTATTTTGTAACGTCGGACAAATCTTTAAACACTGGAAGGATTTGACAATTTTTGCTGTATCTTATCGGGCAAATATCAATTCCGCCGCGTCTTGTGTACAATATGCAGACCATAAGCTCATCATTTTCATCATCAAGCAAATCAAACAGTCTTTTATAAACCATTTCACAGCATTCCTCGTGGAAATGATATTCGCATCTGAAGGAGCATAAATATCTGATAAGAGAACTTTCTTTAATATGCTGTTTCGACTTGTAATAAATAAAGGCACTGCCAAAATCAGGCTGGTGTGTAACCCTGCAATTAGAGCGCAAAGAGTCGAAGTTTAGAAAATATTCTTTAATCTCCCGTGTTTCTTCAACCTCTAACAGTTCCGGAGATTCTTTAAAATTTTCTATCATAAGATTGTCGGAATCAACAAAATCCAGCACGTTTTTAAACCCGTCAAAGATTTTAGTATGTTCAGTATCAACATCAAGAAAAAACAGCACAACCTCTGTTTTTAACAGTTCTGACAGGTCTTTTTGTATAACTTTTGCGCAGATGTTCAGGCTTTCTTTTATATTTTTTCCGTAACGGCTCATGTTAAAAGAGTTCAAATAAAGCTTCAGGGATTTTGATTCTACAATAAATTCGCTACAGCAAGAATATTTTAGTTTTAACACCCTTGTGTAGGGCAGGCCGTTTTGCGTCATAGAAGAAAATTCGTAAGCGTGCCATACATCAAATCCGTCAAAAGGCATATTATTTTCGTCAATATTATACCTTATGCGGTTTTCTGTCCTTGGCACAGCAACCAGAAAGGATGGATTGTAAGTGTCACAGCCCTCTATTTTTTTCCCTAACAATTTTGAAGCCGCAGTATCTGTAATATTGTTCATATGAATTGTCCGACAATGCCCGCGCCTGTACAGCGCAAAAACACGATTTATAAGGCAAAAATCTATACGTACTGAAATTATAACACAAAATACAACCTGTCTTAGTTTCTAATAAGTATTTACTTTGTAAATAAGTTTGTTGTTTCCTAAAGATTTTATATAATTTGACCGAAATTAAAAGTAAGGTCAATTGTGTCAATTATTGTATGAGTGTGTGTAGTGTAAGTAAGAACAACAATGTAGGCTGGGCAAATTCGCTTTGCCTGCTAGTATTAAAAATGTCTTCGTGACATGCAAGCCAGAAACTTGCTGTCATTCTGAAGCGCCAATCTTTGAGGGGTTGCGATGATTGTGTACGTTCAGAATCTTACCGGCTGGGCGTGGAATTACTTGGCTGGTAATGTGTATTGTCGACCCTCACCTGCGTCCGTAAT
>CALUTJ010000040.1 GCA_944323685.1 Candidatus Gastranaerophilales bacterium
GATATCGAAACCCTATCGGGTAAAACTTATAAGAGCAATGATTTGTGAGAACGGCTGCGCCGCTAAACACACAACAACGATAAACCAACGTCTGCCGAGATATCGAAACCCTATATAAAAAGAAGAAAAAGAGATGCCGCCTGAATATCGAGGCGGCAAAGTTTTCATCATGGAGAAAAGGAGTGGAAGAGAAAGTATAAAGAGAATTGGCTACATTAATATAATACCCAAATTTTTATATAAATAACATATATTGGGTATATATTTTACATAAATTTACAATTATTTTTAAAAAAACAATCACAATGCACTTTTTCAGGTTTTAAAAAACTAAGAGATTAATAGTAATTATCCCGTTTAAAAGTGCTGTTTCATCTTTTTCAAGATAAGGGATACCGGTTATCTCCTGATATTCAAAATCATTTTTTAAAACAAGTTCGTTGTCGTTTTTGTTGTGAAGTTTGTTAACGGGCGGCTTGTAGTTAATATCAACATAATAGGGAGACCCCTTGTGGTAAGGATCGCAGACCAAAAACTGCCCCTTTTCGTTAATATCAACAATATTTACATAATGCCCGTATTGTCTTTTGTAAGTTGTGTTGTCTGTTTTGTAAACCCCGATATTTAAAATAATTGATTTTCCGTTTAGCAATTCTTCCTTAACATCAATAGGTTTTTCGGCCTTAAACTTTTTATCGACCCGCCTGATGCCATCGTATTTAATTATCGCTATACGGTTATGTTTTTTGAAATAATTTTTAAGCGCTTTGCAAAGCTCATTGGCTTTTGTACCTTTTGCGGTTGTTTTTGCTTCTTTTATAAAATAGTTGATAAGCGATTCCTCATCAGGGACATTGTAGGTTTGGTCGTTATTGAACAAACCGTAGTTAACAATACAATTTGCAGCACTTACAGGGCCGCAGGTGTAATCCTGCCGTTGTTTTATATCAGAAAAACCGGCGGTAAAAAGTGTAAGAAAGATTAAAAATAAAGAAACTAAAAGCTTTTTATACATACTAAACAGCAAATCTAAAGTGGACAATATCACCGTCTTGTACAACGTAATCTTTACCTTCAAGGCGTGTGAGGCCCTTTTCTTTAGCAGCAGCATAAGAGCCGCAGGCAACAAAATCATCGTAGCCTGTTACTTCTGCTCTGATAAAGCCTTTTTCAAAATCCGTATGTATAACCCCTGCTGCTTGAGGTGCTTTTGCCCCTGCCGGTATCGTCCAGGCACGGACTTCCATTTCTCCCGCAGTGAGGAAGGTTCTTAAATCCAGAAGGTGATAAACTGATTTAATCATACGTTCAATGCCGGAATCTTCGACCCCTAATTCAGAAAGATAAGCTTTTTTCTCTTCCTCGCCGAGTTCTGAAAGTTCAGCTTCTATTTTTGCAGAAATAACAACCACATCGGCATTGTGAGTTTTTGCGTAAGCTTTAACTTTTTCCACATAATCATTACCTGTTGCAAGGTCTGTTTCCGACACGTTAGCCGCATAGATAACCGGCTTTGTGGTCATAAGGTGCATAAGCTTTATAAACGGCTGCTCATCCTCGTTAAAGTGGTCTTTGACGTTTATAAACTTTCCGTCTTCAAGCAGTTTTAAAAGCTTTTCAACAACAGCAAGCTCGGCAACAGCATCTTTGTCACCGGTTTTTGCAACTTTTGACAATCTTTGCTGACGTTTTTCAAGGCTTGCCATATCAGCAAGAGCAAGTTCTGTATTAATTGTTTCAATATCGTCAATAGGGTCAACTTTGCCAGTGACGTGTATTGTGTTGGGGTCATCAAAACATCTGACGACTTCAATTATCGCATCTGTTTCTCTTATATTTGCAAGAAACTGGTTGCCAAGCCCTTCACCTTTGCTGGCACCCTTAACAAGCCCTGCGATATCAACAAACTCAATTGCCGTCGGGACAATCTTTGCAGCTTTAACCATAGGCTGCAAAACAGAAAGCCTTTCATCCGGCACGCTTACAACACCGACATTCGGCTCAATTGTACAAAACGGATAATTTGCACTCTGTGCGTTTGCCGTTGAAGTTAATGCGTTAAATAATGTTGATTTGCCTACATTAGGCAGCCCTACAATCCCTGCTCGTAACAATTTATTTTCCTCATTTCTGCGTTTCTTAATTTAAATCCTACAAAAAACAAAGCGGTTTTACAATATTTGTACGCAGGTTGGATGTGGTAAAACTGTGATTTAGGGCATAAAAAAGAATCACCTGTCATTCCGGCAGATTTACGGACGGGACTTGCGGAATAACTAAAAATGTCATCCTGAATTTATTTCAGGATCTTACCAATCTGGCGATTACACGCCCGGCCGGTCAGATTCCGAATACACACAATTATCGCAAAGATTCAAAGACAGATGCTTCAGAATGACGGGAAAAGTAATAAAATGAGTTGTCATCCTGAACTCGCATCCGCTGTCATGGATTATTTACAGTTAGCCTGCGCCTGATAAAACTTTTATCCCTTTACGGCGCCTTCATTTTCGCCTGAAATGAAGTATCTTTGCATTGCTATAAAAAATACCAGTATCGGTATTGTGGAAATAATCGAACCGGCAGCGATATAACGCCAGTTTGCGCTGAACATGCCCTGCAAATCATTTACCCCTACAGGCAGTGTGTACAATGCTTTTTTTGTCAAAACAATGCTCGGCCACAAAAATTCACCCCACGAGCCTATAAACGTAAATATTGCAAGCACCGCAAGTGTAGGTTTGACCATAGGCAGAAGGATTTTCCACCAGATTTGAAAAACGCTGCAGCCGTCAACAAAAGCAGCTTCTTCCATTTCCTTCGGAATTGCAAGAAAAGCCTGTCTCATAAGGAATATGCCGAAAGCATTAACAGCAAAAGGAAGTATCAAGCCGATATAGCCCATAACAGTGTTTACGGAATCCACCATGTGAAGCTTTAGCACAATCAAATATACAGGCAGCATTATCGCCTGAAACGGAATCATTATTGTTGCAAGTGTTGCGTAAAAAATAGTTTTTTTGCCCCTAAACTCCATTCTTGCAAGCGGGTACGCTGCAAGTGCACTCAATATAAGATTTAATACAACCGTAGCGCCGGCTACTATCATGCTGTTTAAAAAGTAAAGCATAAAAGGTATCTGGTTCCACACACCTTTAAAATTATCCCACGTCGGCTGCTGCGGAAAAAACACAGGCGGGTATTGGAATATATTTTCTTCACTGCCTTTCAGCGCTGTTGACAACAGCCACAAAAAAGGGAAAATTGAAAGCAGCGACACTGTTATAAGTGTCAGGTGTATAAAAAATCCTCTGCTGAATTTCGGGTTAAGTTTATTAATAATTTTCATTGAATTCTCCTACAGCTGGTATTGCTTGTTCTCAAACAGTGTGAAGTTCAAAATTGAAAGGACAAGTACAATCAAAAGCAGTATAACTGATGCTGCCGAGGCTATACCTAAATCAAGGTTTTCAAAAGCACGTTCGTATATGTAATAAACGATTGTTTTGCTGGAATCCAACGGGCCGCCTTTTGTCATTACATATATTTCGACAAAAACTTTCATTGCGGAAATGGAAGAAATCATTGTGACAAGCCCGATAGTAGGCATTAAGTGCGGCAAAGTAACCGTAAGATGTTTTGTCAGAGGATTGGCTCCGTCAACGTCGCACGCTTCATACAGGTCTTTAGGCACGCCCATAAGTGCCGAAAGATAAATCATCATATAATAACCTATCCCTTTCCACACGGTAACAAGAATAACCGAGTACAAAGCGACATTCGGATCTGTCAGCCAGCCTGCGGCAGGTATATTAAACAGCCCCATTACATAGTTTAAAATCCCCTGCTGGGCATACAGCCATTTAAAAGCAATTGCGGCAACTACAATTGAAACAATTACCGGCAGGTAAATGAGTATTTTATAAAGAGTTATGCCCTTTATTTTCTGATTAATCATAATCGCTATAATAAGAGGAAAAACAACCAGAAATGGTACGGCAACTATTAAATACAAAAACGTATTCCACATAACTTTATAAAATACGGGGCTTTTTAAAAGCGCTGTATAATTTGCCAGCGAAACAAACTGCGGGTGGTAGATATTTGAGTTATAATCGTAAAAACTCAGCAGAATTGTTTCGAAAAAAGGAATAAAAAAGAACAGTATAAGTATCACTGCCGCAGGCAGTAAAAACAGATACGGTACATATTTTTTGTAATATTTATACAATTTTTCTCCTCAGTTTAAATACTCCGACTTCAAACACGAGCCGTTTTGTGTAATATCAAATTGTGTACTCACGGGTGAAAGCAGCATTGCCCTGTGTCCTTTGTAGTCAACAGACCACGCCCCGAGAAATTTTGGATTTTCTCCCGTAGCAGCATAGGCAAATACTATTATACGTTCGGGGTTAAGCGCATCCCACCCTACGGGGTAAATATCCCACCTCAAATCTTTGAATCTGAGGTTGTAGTTTTTGCGCCAGTAATACAATATCGCATCTCTAACCTCGCTTAGCTCTTTAACTTTTCCCGTTTCAAAATCATAAACGTACAGGTTAGTTTTCCAGAGGCCGTCGGGACTGTATGATATTTTTTCTTTAAACGCAAGCCTTTTGCCGTCAACCGACCAGTCAACAACTGTAAGGGTCTTTTGTATATCCAAATCAAGAGAGTCCATTTCCGTTTTAAACAGCACTTTGCGTCCGTGGTTTACGTGTGCGTCTTCTATTCTGGTTTGCACGGTTTTAGAGGTATCAAGATTTATCAAATACAGCTCGCTTCCCGCTGTTTTTGTTGACGGGTAATAATAGACCGCAGAATACACAAGCCTGTCATACTGCGGAGAGACAACGCCGATGGAATTTATTTTGCGTTTCTTTTTCAAGTCGTTAAGGTTTATTTCTACTTTTCCGGGCGGGTCGTTGTATTTTATGACCAGAATTGAAGGGTCGGGCAAGTCGACAAGTTTTGAATCTTTTTCAAATTTTGGTGAGGGAATTTCTTTTGCTTTGTCAGAAGCTTTATTGACCTCTTGATAGTATTCTTCTACAGTTTTTGGCATACGGTTTGTCGGGGCGGGGTGTTTCTTTTTATAGGCTTTTGTCCAGAAAAATTTTGAAGAAACATCACGTTCAAAATCAAATGCATATACGGCAGCGCCCGAGTATAAAAATATTACCGCGCAAAAAATTGCCGCAAAGAGTTTTGCATTTTTCATTTAAACAAGCCCTTCTCTCATTGCTATAACAGCAGCCTGTGTTCTGTCATTTACGTAAAGTTTTTGCAGAATACTGTGGACATGCGCTTTTGCGGTTGCCCTTGTAATAAACAGTTTTTTTGCAATTTCGGGATTCTTTTTGCCGTCAACAATAAGAGCAAGCACTTCCATTTCTCTTTCCGTTAAGCCGAAAGAATTTTTTCCGGCCTTGTAGTTAATATCATTGGTTGCGTTGCTTTCAGTTTTCTGACGCTGTACATTAGAAAGCACCAGCCTTGCAATAGCGGGGTCAAGCCAGCCGGTGCCGTCATTTACGGCAGCTATGGCGGCAGTAAGCTGTTCGGGGCTGGCACCTTTCATAACATAGCCGTCAGCACCAGCGGCGAGTGCGGCAAAAACATCGTCTTCACTGTCACGGGAAGTGAACATAAGTATTTTTGATTTTAAGTTCAACTCTTTTATTCTTCTTGTTGCCTCAATACCGTCTATATCCGGCAAACCAATGTCCATAAGGATTACATCTGGCAAAATATTTTTTGCCGTCTCTACACCTTCGGTTCCGTTAGACGCTTCGCCTGCAACTGTCATTCCGTCACTTTTTTCTATAACAAGAGCTGTGCCCATTCTTGCCATTGTGTGGTCTTCTATTAAAAGTACTTTTATATCTGTGTTTGTGCTCATGGTTTTTATACTGTTTCCTTAATATTTAATGATTTCGGTATTAAAAGAGAGAAAACGCTCCCTTTGTTAAGTTCGCTTTCCGCCCATATTTTGCCCTCGTGAGCTTCGACAATCTGTCTTGAAAGATAAAGCCCAAGCCCCGTACCGGCAGAGCGCTTTTGAGAAGTGCCCTGAGAAAATCTTTTGAACAATTTTGACAAATCGTTCTTCGGGATGCCTATGCCGTTATCTTTTACACTCAAAATCAGGTCACCGTCTTTATTTGAAGATATAACCTCTATATGTCCGCCTTTTGGTGTATGGTTTAAGGCGTTGCCGCAAAGGTTGAGCAAAACTCTTCTCAATTCATTTCTGTCAGCCGTAATATCTGCATCCTGAGCGTCTTCATAGACCGTTTCTATTTCAATTTCCTTCTTATCAGCGAGCGGTTTGAGCTGAGAAAGGCACTCGTCTATAAAATCTTTAAGCGAAAATTTTGTTTTACACAAATTGAGCTTGCCTGATTCATACTTATAAACCTCTAACAGTGCGTTCACAAGCCCGAGCATATCTTCATTGCTCTTTTTCATTGTATCAAGCAGAGTTTTTTGTTTGTCTGAGATTTCACCCAGCGAGCCGTCTAAAAAGAACTGCAACGTCTGGATTGCAGCCAGAAGCGGAGTCCTTAAATCGTGTGTCAGGGTTGCAATAAAATCGTCTCTTAAACGTTCCATTTCTTTTTGCAGGCTTACATTTCTTACAACACCGACATAGCGCAGGTCGTTGTTGTTTTCATCAGAAAGTATCGGGGCAAAGTTTATTTCCACCGGAACATTTTTATCATTTATACAGTTTTTTATTGCTGCATCACGTAAAAGAACCTCGCGTTGTTCGTTTGTGATTTTTTGTATTTTATTTTCCGCGGCAACAATTAAGTCTTTTAGGTTTTTATCCTGCAACAATTTTTTATCAAGCCCCGTTAGGTTTTCAAAAGCAGGGTTAACCTGCACAATATCACCGTCACCGGTTGTTATAACAATTCCGTCAGCGCAGTAATTAATTATCGCGCTAAGCTTTGTGTTAGACTCAACAAGATCTGCTGTTTTTTGAAGAACTATCTCCTCAAGAGAGTGCGAGTATTTTTCCAGCTGGGCTTTAGCCTCGGAAAGCTCCGATATTTTTTGATTAAGCTGATTAATAAGCCCGCTTCTCTCAAGTCCGTTTCTGATATTTAAAAGCAAATCTTCGTTATCCCAAGGCTTTTCTATATATTTATATATCCCGACCTCGTTGATTGCTTTTATTGCATTTTCTTTATCCGCATAACCGGTTAAAAGAATCATGCTTACATCTGGGCATATTTTTTTTGCCTCGCTTAAAAATTCAATGCCGTTCATATCAGGCATCATAAAATCGGAAATGATAAGCTCGGGTGTAGTTTGTTTTATATCACAAAGTGCTTTTTGCGGTGATTCAAAAAATTGTACGTTTTCAAAACCTTCTATGTCTAAAAGCATTTTTAAGGTCGAAAGCATCATTGCTTCGTCGTCGACAACTATTATTCTCTTTGACTTATATTTATCCATAAAGCCTGTCTGCCCTGTAAAATGTCATATGATACTCAATTTGAGAAATACAGCGTACAAAAATACACTGTCATCCACAATACAAGAATATATTATATTTTCAAGCAGGACAAATATTTTACAAATGTAAATCAATGTAATATAATCAGTTAATTAAAGACTGTCCGAGAAAAATTCGTGATAAGGAGCAAAGCGACGTGAACGAATTTTTGGAGTGTCACATTGTTCACATAGTG
>CALUTJ010000041.1 GCA_944323685.1 Candidatus Gastranaerophilales bacterium
TACAACTATTATCGCGCAAAACTACTTTCATTCCTGACTTTCGGCAAAAAGAAAAAACATTATCAGGAAAAACGCGATAACTACAAAAAACGCGTTAATGAAATACGAAAATTTTCACGTTTGTAGTAAAATAAAAGCTATGAAAAATACAGCACTAATTCTGGCATCAGGAACAGGTGAAAGAAGCGGGCTTAATCAGCCTAAACAATTTTTCACAGTCGGCGGCAAAACTCTGCTTGAACATTCAATTCAAGCTTTTGATGTTCATCCGCTGATTGATGATATTATTGTCGTTTCGCACCCTGACTTTTTAGATAAAACTACAGCGCTAACGCATAGTTTCAAAAAAGTTTCACTGGTAATCGCCGGCGGCAAAACCCGTCAGGAAAGTTCATATATAGGCGTTTTTGCAATAGAAAATTCTGACAATGTTCTTATCCACGATGCCGTCAGAGCTTTTGTCACAGAAGAAATAATTACTTCCTGCATTGAAGGTCTGAAAAAACACGCTGCGGTCTGCGCGGCTACAGAAACCCCTGACACAATATTAGAAGTCGATGAAAGCGGGAAAATTATTTCCGTTCCGCAGCGAAAATTCTTACGCTGCGCGCAGACACCACAATGCTTTAAACTTGATTTAATAAAACATGCCCACGAACTTGCACGCACACAACAACAATCCGTTACAGATGATTGCGGATTGCTCTTAGCAAATAAACTCGCTGATATTTATATTGTAAAAGGAAATTCAAAAAACCGTAAAATTACGTATCCCGAAGATTTAGATTTTGCGCAATGGGTTTATATAAACAATTGTAACAAATAAAAAATATCTGAAATTATAATACCCTGAAAAACGTTATATAAGATAAGAGGGCTTTATATTGGCAGATTTAGATATAAACAGTGTACAACAGACCCAAACAGCAACCCCACAGTTGTCGGGCGATACTCTTAACCAGATTAATACAAAACTTTCGGAACTGGATTCAAAGTCCAGTGTTTGGGCTGACTACAAAAAATATGACACAAATAATAACGGCTCACTTGCTGATGAAACATTCACCAATCAAACGCTTTATGAGCTTGGACAGTCGTTAGGTATTGTTTCAGACGGTGAGATTCAACCCACAAAACAGGGTGATGTCGGTGACTGTTGGCTTCTGGGCGGCGTAAATGGACTTGCTCAGACAGACTGGGGCAAAGAAGCTATCAGTGAAGCAATAGACGGGAACCATGCCGGAACCGCAGAGGATCCTTACACTGTAACGCTTTACGATTCAGAAGGGAATAAAAAATCCATTCAAGTTACAAATGAAGATATAGAAAACTACGGGTTAGACGATAAAAAATACTCCTCCGGCGATATTGATATGAACCTGCTTGAAGCTGCAGTAAATAAATATTTCCAAGAGGAAATTGAAGCAGGCAGGCTTGATAGAAATATTAATGACCCTATGGAAGGAAACATCGGGACAGGTGTGTATTCAACAAACTATTTACTTACCGGAAGAACCGGTCAGGGGATTACAAAAGTTGATATTTTGCCCGAAAACGCCAATATTTATAGCAAAATGACAGACGACAATCTTCTTGACGCTTTGAACACCTTTGCCGATAATCCGTCAAATGTAAGTATGACCTGCGGATTTAAAGAACGAAGCTGGTTTCAAAAAACATTCAAGACCACAAGTGAGGGTGAACAATCCACAAACCATGCTTACACAATAACTAATGTGAACAAAAACTCTTCAGGAGAAATTATATCCGTTTCATATACAAATCCCTGGGATTCGGGTAAAGAATACACCGTTCCATATAAAACCTTCTGTGACAGAGTAATAGATTTGTCGTATATCACAAATGAATAATTAATAAATTTTGATACACTAAATTTGACCGTACTATAAAGTTATATAAAATTTTTAATTTTTATTGCTTTTTATTGCAATTATTTTTACCACATGTTAAAAATTTATTATCGTGAGCATTTCCCTGACATTTATAGAATTTATATATAAGGAATAGTATGGAGAAAGCATTAACGCTAAAACATTGGATTACGCTAGTTGGTATGACAATTTCGGCATTTATTTTTAATACCTCGGAATTTATGCCAATAGGATTACTTATTGATATTTCTAAAGATTTTAATATGACAGAAGCGCAGGCCGGCATGATAATCACTATATATGCTCTGGTTGTTATGTTATTATCCCTGCCTCTTATGATGCTCGTTAGCAAATTTAGTTATAAAAAGCTTTTACTAAACTGTATGGTATTTTTTGGGATATCCCATATTTTGTCTGCAATATCTCCAACTTTTATAATTTTATTGTTATCACGTATCGGAGTTGCATGTGCACATTCTGTATTCTGGTCAATTGCAACTCCCATTGCCGTCAAATTAGTTCCTGACGAATTTCGCTCGCTTGCAATGAGTATGGTTGTAGCGGGAACGTCAATTGCAATGGTAGCAGGTCTTCCTCTTGGAAGAATCATAGGACTGCACTTTGGCTGGAGAATGACGTTTCTTTCCTTAGCTATAATATCATTTATTCTATTTTTCTATATCCTGTTTTATTTCCCTAAAATATCCGGCGGAAGAAAACTCTCATTTCATCGGCTTCCGTTATTATTAAAAAAACCGTTGCTGCAAGGACTGTATATAGTCACACTTGTTGTGGTAACAGCATATTACAGTTCTTACAGCTATATTGAACCGTTTCTTTTTCAGATAGCGAAGTTTAATGAAAATATGATAACCATAGCACTCATTATATTTGGAGCTTCCGGAATTTTCGGGAGTCTAATTTTCTCACTATTTTATAACAAATACGAAAAGTATTTTTTCCTTACTACTATCTGTTCTATGGCAATAATTTTATTTTTATTGACACCGGTTTCATCACACCGGATATTAGTAATATTGACATTCGCATTTTGGGGAATAGTTGTAACAGCTTATAATGTATCAGGTCAGGCCTCTATAATTAATGCAGCTCCTGCAGGAACCGCGGCAGTTGCAATGTCGATATATTCAGGACTTTACAATTTAGGTATAGGTACCGGCTCATGGCTGGGAGGATTTATAACAACTCATTTATCAATTTCTTATTTGGGATACATTGGAGGAGTTATAGCCCTGGCAGGATCCTTGTATTGCTTATACAAAATCGTACCTATTGCCGATAAAACATCTATATAAAGATTAAATGCTCAAAAAAATGAGATTAATTAAATAATTTTGAACATTTTTCTTGTATATCTAACGCAATATCTTTTGCAAATTTTTCCTTGAGCCCTATATTTTTTGCAACGGCTAATATATCTTCTAAAGTCGGATTTTTACCCTCGCCATTAATTGTTGTCGCGTGTTCTCCATTAAATGAAAAGCTATAAGTCAAATCGTATGCAGGAGATAAATGCCATTCTTTTTTTGTGTCATCAAAAAGGAAAGAAAAATTCTTTGAATGGTCATCTCGATTGTGAGCAAACACGTTAAAGCACATTAGCCTGAATAATTGTTCAATGTCCAGATAATTTCTTGTTAATTCAAGTGTTAATTTCATCAATGTATTATAATCAAGATTAGGAAGTCTGTGACTTGTTTCTAACAGTCCGCTTGCTGATACCATATGAATTTTTCTGCCGTTTTTACGGTCAAACCTTTTTACCCCAAAATACCCCGAACAAATTTTTGATGAAAAAAGCCTTGTTTCTGGCATATCTATTCCGCAATCTTTTGCGCATAATGAATATTGATACTCTTTTTCGCCAATATTTTTAGGGTCAGATGATGATGGAAACTTAATAATCCAATCCTCATTGTCAATAGACGTTAAAATTTTGGGTCTTGCTCCACCAGATGAACCGCCTAAATTAAAAATCTCATCTAAATTTTCTGAATTTTGTG
The DNA here is from genome assembly GCA_944323685.1 of Candidatus Gastranaerophilales bacterium. Lineage (GTDB taxonomy): Bacteria > Cyanobacteriota > Vampirovibrionia > Gastranaerophilales > Gastranaerophilaceae > Limenecus. Next base: position 3,917 of record CALUTJ010000041.1, read on the forward strand.
ATTCTAATATTTTCGAACACTCTTGAGCAAGAATATCATAATCAGAAATGTTATTTTCTGATTCAAATCTATGTTCCGGTTTATAAGTCAAAGCGCCCATACCGCTTTCCTGAACAACAGCAAGTCTGTTAAGATTATCAATTTCAGCAGGGTTAATTTTGTTTTTCAAAAATAATCTGTCAACAAGTAACCGCCCCCAACCATCAGGCAAACTGTCGTTAAAAACTCCGAATAAACCTCCAAACGGCTCGTATTTTGGAATAAAAACTTTTTTGATGAGTGGTAAACTAAAAGGTGAAATGCTAAATCCATTATTTAACCAATCTGAGTCATATTCAAAAGCAACAACTCTTTCTGGTGTTTTGGCAAGAGTTCCAACTAAAATATCGTTATAAAAAACTTTTAAATATTTATAGTTATCCATTTATAACCTCATCAATTGAGTTGTAGCTTTTTTGCAAAAATAAATTTTCTAAATCATGCTCTAAATTAAGAGCGATTAGGATTTTTATAAAAGAATTGAGAGAAATTTCATACTTAGACTCAAACCTTTTAATAGAACCAAGACTAACACCTGATTTAGTTGCAAGTTGAGTTTGAGAAATCTTAAGCTTTTTCCTGTGCTGCTTAATTTTCCCAACCAGTTCTCTTGCTATATCATTAGGAGTTTTAGGATTAAATATAGAATTGTTCATAGATAATATACTATACCAAATTTGCTAAAAAGTCAACGTCTAGATAATATATTATCTAATATTATATACAGAGAAATACAACAAAATGAAGTTGTGTTGTATTTTTAGGGTAAATATATGTTGGTAGGGGTGAATGAATTTTTTGCAGGTGGAAGTATATTTTGAACATTGCCGAAATTTTTGAACACTTTTTGAACGCTGTTTAAATACCGTTTAAATAGTGTTTAAATTTTGTGTCATTCGACTTTACTTTTTACAGGAAAGAAGCAATCATTGTGAGTGATTAAGCGAGTTTAAAATGAATGTAGTACAACCTATAAAAAAGATAGAAGATATTCAAAAGATTAAAAAATATTTGGCAAAGAAGCCAAGAGATGCACTGCTTTTTAGTTTTGGGATAAATACGGGACTCAGAATATCTGATATATTATCGCTTGATGTTGGGGATGTAAAAGGCAGGGATTATATTGAAATTAGAGAGAAAAAGACGAATAAGTATAAGAAATTTCCGCTTAATAGGTTTTTGAAAGAGGAGATTGATTTATTTGTAGAAGGTTTGCCGAGTGAACAACCGCTTTTTTATACTCAAAAACATTGCAGGCTTGATAGAGCACAGGCATATAGAATTTTGAATAAGGCAGCACAAGCTGTTGGGGTAAAGGAAAGAATTGGAACGCATACGCTAAGAAAGACATTTGGGTATCATCATTATAAAAAATATAATGATATAGTACTCCTGCAAAAAATCTTTAACCACTCTTCGCCATCAGTAACGCTTCGCTACATCGGCATCGAACAAGACACAATCGACGAAAGCTATATAAATTTTTATTTATAAATATAGTAAAAGTTAATTTTATAAGAAGCCACTTATAAGCTTTAAAACTTCTACTTTGGGGCTAATTATAAAAGTATATTTGTGATATTATAAATATGATGTTAATTAATCTAGGAGTTTTTATGGCTGGCAAGGG
>CALUTJ010000042.1 GCA_944323685.1 Candidatus Gastranaerophilales bacterium
AGAGGAGGATTTTGTGTATTTCCGCCTTTTGGTGCCGGAAGGCCGAGAGGAGGATTTTGTGTATTTCCGCCTCTAGGGCCAATAACTATATTGTCTGTTGGTGCCGGAGGCGTTTTAGGTCCCGGTGTTGTAGGACCCGGTGTTGTAGGACCCGGTGTTGTTGTGCCTGTTGTGGGTTTTGGACCTATCGGAGGATTGTTTACACCGCCTGTTGGTCTGGTTGGACGGGGTACTCGTACACCTCTGAACTTGCCTTTAGCTAAAGCGGCTAGTAACGCAGCCGTACCTAAAGCTGTACCGATGATGCCCAATATTGTACCTGTTTCATTTTCTTTTTTATGAACAGGAACAGGTCTTGCGTAGTAGTTGTTCATTTGATCTTCGCCTTGAAGAAGATAATCAGCTCTGAATTGACCGATACCTACGTTTGCCATAGGACCCATTGCATACATACCCATCATTGCAGGATTCATAAAGCCTGCACCGTACATACCTGCACCTGCTCCGGGATAACCGCCCATACCGAGTGTATAATTAGCATTTAAATTATACATTGGTTTCATTAAGCTTTGAAAACTTGTGCTGTATGTGTCAAAATTCATTGCCATAACCTAAACTCCAACCTGTTTAATTTCTAACCTTACATTTATAAAAACAATCAGTTTGTAAAAATTGCCTGAAAAATTGTTGTTTATTAAGAAATGTTACACAAGTAACTATACATACTCTGTTCATTTCATTGTCAGCAAGTAGAATAGATATAGTGTATAAATTTTTTATATAATATGTAATGTTTTTTAGAGGAGACGCAGATGTTAGAATTTAACTGCAAGAATGTCAGTGCCGAACGTTTGGGCGAAGGCAACGGATTAAATCTTGAAGAAGAATTCAACAAATATAATGATAAAATCGCCAAAATTATAAGCGATTTGAACTCTAAAAAGGACAAACCCGGGCAATGGCTTCAGTGGATGAATCTCGGTTACAGCGAAGAAACTGTCTGGTTTGTTAAAGAATACGCCGCAATGACACAGGGACGTTTTGAAAATGTGCTTGTTCTTGGTATCGGCGGTTCCGCTCTGGGCGGAATGGCTGTCTGTGAAGCTCTTTTAAAACCTTACTGGAATCTTTTATCCAATGAACAGAGAAATAATCTGCCAAGAATTTTCTTTCTTGATAATATTGACCCTGATCAGATGAACGGGCTTTTAGAGGTCTTAGATTTAAAAAAGACTCTTGTTAACGTAATTACAAAATCAGGTTCAACTGCTGAAACCATGTCTCAGTTTATGGTTTTAAAGAACAGGCTTGAAGCCGAACTCGGCGATGATTACCGGAAACATATAGTTGCCACAACTGATCAGACAACAGGTATTTTAAGACAAATATCAAATGAAGAAGGTTATAAAACCTTTGTTATTCCTGATGATGTCGGCGGACGTTTTTCCGTCTTTTCTGCGGTCGGTCTTCTTCCTTTTGCGCTTGTCGGTATTGATATAGAAGAGCTTATGCAGGGCGTCAAAGATATGGATCTTGCTCTCAAAAATACAGACATTAGACATAATATTGCAGCACAAAATGCGCTTATTCATTATTTAATGGATACCCGAAAAGGAAAAAATCTGGCAGTAATGATGCCGTATTCAAGCAGATTAAAATATATATCCGATTGGTTTGTGCAAATCTGGGCCGAGAGTCTTGGCAAAAATAAAAATCTTGACGGTGAGCCTGTTTGTGTGGGGCCTACACCTATAAAAGCAGTCGGCGCTACTGATCAGCATTCGCAGATTCAACTGTATAACGAAGGCCCTAATAACAAATTGATTACATTTATAAGGGTGAAAGAATTTGATTCATCAATAGAAATACCTAAAATTTTTGAATACACAGGTATTGGATATTTGGGCGGAAAAACAATCAACGAGCTTCTTAATGCCGAAGCAGATGCAACGCGTGTTACTCTTGTTGATTACCAGCGACCGAATGTTACTATCACACTGGATAATATTTCACCTTATAATATCGGGCAGCTGCTTTATATGCTGGAGGTTCAAACAGCCATTACAGGTGCTCTGTATCATATAAATGCTTTTGACCAGCCCGGTGTTGAGCAGGCCAAAAACTATACATATGCTCTTATGGGGAGAGCAGGATACGAAGAATCAGCAGCTGTATTACAAAGAAAACTGTCCTTGTAATTTTTTATTACGGGTTTATAAAATACGGCATGTAACAGAAAGTTACATTTTATACATGTAATTTTGTGTTTGATACAATTAATAAAGAGCTTTAAAGAGAGAGTAGTCTTTTATGTCAGAAAATAATACTTATTTTGAAGTTATACAAAACAGACTTGATACTTTAGTCGATAAAATCATACAAAAAGAGCAAACTGACGAGGATTTTCGTATTACTTATGCGCAAATTCTTGAGAAAATTAATACAAAAATGGATTTGTTCTCCAACGATGATACATCTGAGGAAATTAAAACTCTGAGTCAGGAAATTGGACAGCTGCTTCAAAGCAGACAGGAAATTCTTGATGCTAAATTCATTGCTATCAAAGCAGAATTCGATAACCTCAATAAACTCTTGTTTGAATCATTAAAGACACCTGAGCTGCTCGCTGCATTCAACAAAATCCACAACCAGATTCACTATCTGACAGAAGGACAGGAATTACAAAAAGAAAATTATAACGCTCTTATTTCGCATATCGAAAATTTCGGTACACTTCAAGATACTAACGAAATTATTGTTAATGATTTTGCTATTTTAAACGAGCAAAATACTACCCTCAAAAATCAGCTTGATGAGCTTCAGCAGTTTAACAAAGAGGTTGAAATCAACAACAAAAAACTTCTTGAGGAAATAAGTTCAATAATATTTAATATAAAAGTACTAACAGAGCTTTCTAAAGACAATAGAGATGATGTGAAAACTTGTGTTGCAGACAGAGTTGATTCTCTGATAACAAAATTGCAAGAGTCTGATGCAAGTCTTGAAGTTTTGAATAACAACCTTAACACACTGGTTGAAGTTGTTGCTAACATATATGATGATGAGGCTTTTGAGGAGCTTAAAACAGATGTAGCGGATATTTTCAAAAAATCCGAGTTAATATCCGCTACATTAAAAGAGCTTGCAACAAAAGAAGATTTTATAAAAAATGCTTCGCAAAACAAAGATGAAATCAAAAAAAATTCCCTTGATTTGATAACACAGCTTGAAGCAAATATTTTTGACAAGCTCAATGTTGCAGACATAACCGATATAAAAAATTATGCGGAAAAAATCTTCTTCCAGGGGACGGAAGTTTTAAAAGAAGAAATATGGTCTGTTAAGGATACAGTCAAAAATATTGATGAGACCGTTGTTAAGTCTGATGTTTTTGACAAGAGTATTCAAGGAGTAAAAGATGATATTATCGATGTAATATCAGAAGAAAGTGTTGCTGCTACAAATCTTGTTAATGAATTAAAAGAAGTTTTAACAGACAAAATATCAGAAGAAAGTGCAGCTGCGTCGAATCAGGTTAAGGAATTAAAGGAAGATTTAACAGGCAAAATAACGGAAGAAAGCACTGCAACCTCAGACCAGATAAAAAATGTAGTAAAACAAATAGACAATCTTAAAGAAGATATAACCTATCTCATTTCAGGCGAAAGTGTTGCGTCGGCGCAACAAATAAAACAGCTCGGTGCTTCGCTTGAAAGTCTTAAGACCGATTTAAACAATCTTATTTTAAATGAGCAGGGACAGCAAATAGAAATTGCGCTGCAAAATTTGCAGACCAAGTTTGTTACACAGCTTGTACAAATTGCGGATAATATATCTTTTGATGAGCAGGCTGACGATATCAATGACAATGTAACGCTTGTATCTGACGAAATAAAAGAAGAATTGTCAGAAGCAGTAACCGGTATTACTGAGGATTTGAGTACTCTGAAAAATAATTTGGAAAAACTCCAAACTCAAACCGAAGCCGATAATAAAGATGTTGTAAGCAGTATAAACAAACTTGATGAAACCTTAAAGGCTAATGTTTCCGACGAAATAAGCAATCTGGCTTCTAAAATTAAACTTTTGACAAACGGATTCCGTGAAGACAATGATTTTTCATATACAATGCCGGATGTTGAGTCTGACATTGCCAAAATCCGTGTTGATTTGAGTAATTTACAAAGAATTTTGATTAACCCTGACAGCCTTACAGAAGACCACAGTATTGATATTGCAACAAGGCTGAACGACCTTAAGGCGGCTGTGCAAAAAATGCAAGACAGCCCGATAACACATCAGGTTAGCGAAATGCAGGAAATGTTTACGGGGTTGAGTGAGGATATTGCAAGCATCAGTAAAAGAACAAACAAGCTTATTATCTCTTCAGACGAGGTTACTAAAAAGCTGCTTTCAAATATTAGCGCGTTTACAAACCTGATAAACACATTTGACAAACAGAGCAAAGCTTTTTATAACTCTGCATTTTTAAAAGATATAAACAAAAAAGTTGATACAATCACCAGAGGTACAGAGGCAATAGTGCAATCTAATAATGCCATTAATGAAGCCTTTGTATATATGGGTGAGTGGATTGACACAGCGAGTGATTCTTTTGATAATCTGCAAAGCGATGTGTCTAAAATCAAAAAGACACTGCTTTCTGATGAAGAAAACTTTACAGAAAGGCTTAATATTGAGATTAATGCAGTCAATCAAAAGCTTGAAGAACAGCAAAACTTGATTAACAGTATTATTCAACAACAGACAGAATCTCAAGAACTCAATCAGGAATTGAAATCACTGCTGGAGTTTGTTGCTTCACAGGTAAGCATTACAAACGAAAAAATGATAGAAAACGAACAGCTGACTCAAAAAATATTAAATATGGAAAAGCAGCTTAAAAAAATAGAAAAAAATATCGCCATAATTACCGAATATATTGATGATGACGATAACTATGACGAATAGAATGTTTCTGCTTTTATGTAGTTATTTTGTATATTAATTGTTGCTTGTAACAAGTTTAAAAGCTGCAAGATTTTTGATAGCAAACACTTTTGTCTGCATGTTTTGTTCTTCGTTTATTTTAAAAATTCTTATTATACGTTGAATTTCTGCTAAATTTTTTCTTGAAGAAATATCGTAAACATTTTTTATCGGGTCTGAAACTACGTCCATTATTGTATTTAATTCATGTTCTTGCATATTTTCTATTCCTCTAAAACTCTATACATCTATAAAGTGATTTTGAGAAAAAAAATTGCTTAATTTATTTTTAAATGTTAAGAAATATATACACAATATTTAATTTATATATATTAACACTTTGAGCAATGTTGAGTAATATACTCACTTTCTCGCAGAACGCTCAAGTCTATCGGGTAAAACAGACAAAAGCAATGGTTAGTGATAACGGCTGGCGGATTTTGTGTAGAGTGTAACTCGAAGTAGCGCCGAAAAAGTGAGCGA
>CALUTJ010000043.1 GCA_944323685.1 Candidatus Gastranaerophilales bacterium
TCGGTGGTACTGTTTCTTACTATTATTATACGCTATTTCTCGTCAAAAATCAACCATTTGTTGTGACAGAGCCATATCAAATTATGAATTACCGCAGAGTATTTGTTCCAAAAGGATATGTACATATTATAATAACTTCTTATGAAAGAAAATCTGTATTCATTGATAACATTGAAATATTAAGAACTGCGTTTAGAAATGTTCGAAAACTGTATAAATTTGAAATTATTGCAATTTGTGTTTTACCTGACCATATTCATTTAATTTTGCATCCTGAAAATATTAATAATTATCCTAAAATATTATCTTCAGTAAAACATTACTTTTCAAGAAATGTCGGGCAAGTATGCCCAACCGACGATTTGAAAATCGGGTATAAAAATAAACGAGAAAAAGGAATTTTTCAAAGACGTTACTGGGAACATACAATTAAAGATGAAAAAGAATTAAACAATCAAATTAACTACATTCACTACAACCCTGTTAAACACGGACTTGTTAACAATGTAAAAGACTGGCAGTATTCATCTTTTCATAAATTTGTAAAACAAGGTTTGTATGAAAATGACTGGGGCAGTGCTATAGACATTGAAAATATTAAAGATTTAGATTTTGAATAGCTTGTTTGTAATGTTTATTTTACTTTAGCATATCCTGAGAGCTTATTTTTACACATAAAAACTTTGAGCATAGAGTTCACAAAATATTGACGAATCATTGTATATGTGCAATCATTCACATTAAACATATTGTCAGGAATATAAATTAAGGAGGTTATATGAAAAAATTTATTGCTTTAATGTTCACATTTATGCTCATGGCGGGCAGCTCTTATGCAGCAACGTGGGTTGCCGCAGACAGGGTTGCAGAGGTGGGCAAGACTTTGATTTCCAAAAACAATCTGCCTGCCAAAACCACGTTTAAAGTTGTTAACGGCGAGGCTGACAACTCAAACACCGCAATAACAAACGTTATACAAGTTTCAAGCACTGATCTGGCTTACACCGGCAATGACAGTGAGGTTGCCGCCGTAATCGCAAACGAAATGGGACATATAATAAACGGTACATATTCCAAAAACAAAATGAGAAATGCAGCTAAAGAAGCTTTGACAGGCAACTTAAGCCCCGACAACATAATTTCTACGGCAGCAAACAGCGAATTTCTTGCAAACAAAACAAGCTTAAACGATGAAAAAGACGCAGATATAACAGGCGTCGATTTAATGGTAAACACAGGTTACAACCCTCTGGCAATGATTGTTGTAATAACAAAAATGCCGGGCAGTGTCTGGGAAGCATTACGCGGCAAACCCGCCAATACAGAAAGGGCAATGAATGTTTTTGATTACCTGTCATACAACTATCCTTCAAAAGTCAAAGCAGGTTACGGCTGTCAGGAATACAGAGCTTTCCTTGCTTATGCAGAGCCTATTGCGCAGGAAAGAAATTCTAACCCTAAAAAATTAGAAAAATTCAACAATGAACAAAAAAAGAATAAAGCATTAAGAGCACAAAATATTGAAAAATATAAAACAACAGGCGGCGTAAGCGGCTGGGCTGCAACTTATTCGATATTGAAAAATCTTACGGAATCAAGTGAAAGATATTAGGCAAAATAAAAAATAAGCATAAAAAAGGCGTACCTGTGCGGTGCGCCTTTTTTGTATTCTTTAAATCTAATCTGGTGTCGCAGTTGCCGCCTCGAACTTTAGAACAGTCACTGCTCACCTTTGCCTTCTTTTTCGGCTGAACTGTGGTGAAGTCTGAAAAATGGCTTCACTATGTGAACAATGTGACACTCCAAAAATTCGTTCACATCGCTTTGCTACTTATCACGAATTTTTCTCGGACAAATTATTTGTTAGGAGCAAGTTTGTTGTATAAATAAGAAATTGCCATCAAAATTACCCCGAGGGTTAAAAAGGCAATCAATTTGTACAAAATATCCACATTTTCAAACCAACTGTTATAAACAAGAAATGTTGCAATACAGAAAGCCAATGCGGCTGTTCTTATATTGAGTACCGGCACAAAAGCACTGACAGGTTAACCGTAGCCTGCAAGCAGCATAAACATAGTTGTCCGGAGTCCGCAAATGACAGAAATCAACGGAATAACCGCTTTCGAGTTGATAGTTTTGTTTAAATATCTCAAAGATATTGCATAAGCAAAGCCGAGAACGGAGTTTACCATGCAGTTGATAAACCCTGCGGAAATATTTGTATTCAAATAAGGTTTTGTTATTGCGGTATTTGTTTCAAGCCCTGTATATAAAAATATTGAGGTTAAAGAGCAGAAAGGGAAGAAGCTTGAATGCGGCAAACAACATTATTGCACCGGCAAGATAACCCGGAGAGATTTTCATAATGGGTGTAAATATCAAATAAGGAGAAACAATTTTTATAAGAATTATCAGCCCTATAAGTATCGCAAGCGCTCCGATTTTGTAAAAATATTACCTAAAAATATGTTTTCAAAAGATGCGGACTCTTCAGGTTCAGCGCCGGTTTCAATTTCTTTCGCAGATTCTTGAACCGGTTGCGGGTGTGTTTCATATACAGGGCTGCTGTTTTCTTTTGCCAGCTCCTGCCGGAGAATATCGCTGATATCTTCGTTTGTCGTATTTATAAAAGCAGGAATAATTGCCATTATGTTTTTCTTTTTTTATTATATGTTTTATTACATACTAAAGTTTTGTGTCTTTATAGGCAACTTGTTAAAAAATATGTATCACATGGCAATTTTTTTTGTTCTTCTGTTTTGTAGAATTAGTCATAAGTATGGTGAGGTAAATTTTTTTACATAGGAAATAACAATGCATATTGATTTTAATAATTATACAATTAATAACAAATCTCCGTTACGATTTCAAAAACATCAGTCTGAAAACAGGCAGGTATCCACAGCGTCTGAGCAATATAGCGCTAAACCCATTAATTTGAATAATATGCCGGTGTATTATGTAAACTTTAAAGGCAAAGAGAGCAAAAAAACATTGCTCAGTAATGAGCTAGAAAAAGCCTTTTCAACCAAAGATAATGATTTAAAAAGCAAATATTTTAAAAAGCTGGCGCAAAATTACAGTCTGGTATTAAGAAATTGTACGGATGAGGATTACATAAAAACAGTACAAACACTGTTAAATAATATTGCATTTGACAAATATCAGGACAAAGAAACTTTTGAAAACCAGATATCACTGCTATCCGCAGCAATCCAGCCGGATTCTGACATTGCAAAATATGTAAATTCCGAGCTTTTTTGTAAAAGAGCCGGTAATTTTCTCTATGATGATGCAAGTACTGTAAATAAAATAAATCGCATTTTAAAATACACAAAGGCACCTCTTCCTGCCATAAAATTAGAAATAACCTCTCACTCGGAATATCCGGTGAATGTGTTAAGCAATTTTGCCGATACTGATTTTGTTTTTGACGGAGTAGAAATAAAATCAATAGAAGGTTTTTTGCAATCATTAAAAGAAAAAGATCCGCAACAACAAAGAAAAATCTGTGCGCTGGACGGCTTAAGAGCTAAAGGAATGGGGAAAAAGTTAAATAAACAAAGAAATTATGATTTTAAAAATTTATACTGGCAGGGCAAAAAAATAGACCGTTTAAGCAAAGATTATCAGGATTTGCTCAAGGCTGTTTATAATGCTCGTTTTAAAAACGACAGTAATTTTAGATTTGCGCTGTATTATACAAAAAATTATGATCTAGGCCACAGCCTCGGTTGTAAAGATGAAAAACGAACTTTACTGACCGAAAATGAGTTTATAAACATATTGAAAAATTTAAGAAACGATTTACATGATTTTAATTACTAATAAATCTAAGAGTTACCATTAGTCTGCCGTTTTCAAAGTGACCTTCAACAACTTCAAACTCGCTTGTACTCGGGAGCAAAGTTTCTTTCTGGTTAAAAAATTTGTTATTACTGCCGAGTACCTTATTTACGTCAATACCCTTGCATTTTCCTTTTACACCGGTAATTTTTACAAAACATTTATCGGCATACTCATATTTGTCGGTTAATACGGATAAATCATCAGTTGTTGAATACAGGTGATCCGGCGTATATTTTATAACTTTTTCAGGGTGCATATTTTTTTCGGTAAGTAATTTCACCAGACGCTTGATTTGTGTATTGCTTTGTTCGCCCCTGTATAAAGTATCAACACCAATAGTAGTATCATTCGATGATTTGATAAATTTATTTATTATTTTGGTGTATTCAAAATTTGACGCGGAATCATTTTTTTTAAACACTTCAAGCTTGTTTACGTATTCTTGTATATAATGTTTGATTTTTTCGGGTGAGAGCAATTTTACCTCGCCTTTTAAAATCGACAGAAGAGAATGGTCTCCGCGGCATCTGAATATATCATCAGCCGCCATTCCCATATCCAGACAATTATCCATATTAACAATTTCATCAAAAGAAAACAGGTCGCCTGATTCGCGGATTCTTTTTGCTAAATCCTTATTTTTTAAGTCACTGAGCGCCATTGTCATTTCATCACAGGATGCGGCAAAATCGTCAGATAAGCGCGAAAAATTTAAGAAGCCTTCATGTTTGAATTTTATAAGTTTTTTGGCGGGGGTTCCCGAACGTAAAAAAGACAAAACGTCACTGCGCTGAAAACAATCTGTTGCAAGATTGTTTATTAATTTGACAGATTTGGGCAATTTTTCAATAACACAAGTAACAGGCTGACTGTTTGACGATTGTGTAAGCCTGATAACATCATCAGCATAATTTTTTGCGTAATTTATTACTTTGCCTAATTGTAACATTTGAATAACCTAACCAAACTTATCTAATCTAGTGTCGCAGTTGCCGCCTCGAGCCTTCGAGCCGTCACTGCTCACCTTTGCCTTCTTTTTCGGCTG
>CALUTJ010000044.1 GCA_944323685.1 Candidatus Gastranaerophilales bacterium
ACCATAATTCTTAAACCGTTTCACTCCGTTCCACTGGGGGCTACACCGGCTTACTTTGCTTATTTAATTGTCCTATGTGGTAGAGCAGGCTCTACCATAATTCTTAAACCGTTTCACTCCGTTCCACTGGGGGCTACACCGGCTTACTTTGCTTATTTAATTGTCCTATGCGGTAGAGCAAGCTCTACCATAATTTATTAAAAAACAATTATACATCTATTAAAATCTAATCATAAACAGATTTCAACCTGTAAAAATCAAGTTTTTTTATGACAGCATCTCCGGCAGAAACAAACTTGATACCGGAAGACGCTTTGTCAGGGTATACTCTTGCAGTCATAGCAACACCGTTTGCAAAAACCTCGACACTTGAGCGGTCAACAAAAATTCTAAGTTTTAACAAATTATTTTCAAGCGGCAATTTAACCTCTCTCTCCCCCCTAAGAGCATGTCCCGAGCGGTCACGATTGAGCTTTAACATCTGTGCTGTTTTGTCGTAAACAATTGTTGTATCTTGAATTTTAGACTCTCTTAACTTTATTTCAAATTTTGAAGAGTTTGTCAAATCAACAACAGTTTCAATTTCATAAGCATCGCCTTTTATGTTGAAAAAGTCTTTCGAACCGTTAAATTTAACCTCGCTGTGCGAAATTGGTTCTTCTCTGAGCTGTTTTAATTCCTCAACAGGCAAAACAGAGAGTTTTCCGTTAACGATTTTTAGTTCTCTTGGCAGAGTCATCATCCCTGACCAGTTTTCGGAAGCTTCATGCAATGCAGAATCAGGCATGCCGAGCCAGCCGATAACTATAATTCTTCCGTCAGATGCTTTGACAGCCTGCGGTGCATAAAAGTCAAACCCGTAATCCAGCAGAGCAAACGGCCCTTTTTGTTTAAATTTGCCGGTATTATAATCGAGTTTTCCGATAAAAGCACCGGAAATATACTTATTCAAAAACATTTTGCCCTGTGGTTTTATACCTGTCGGGTTTATGATAAGCAAATCTTCGTTTGTGAGATGCAAAAAGTTCGGACAATCCCATGTGCTGCCCATTTCTCCTTTGGCACCTATTGCAGTTATATCAACAAACTCCCAGTTTCTTAAATCAGAACTTTTGTACAACAAAACTGCTCCGTCTTTTGTTTTTTCGTACCGGGTTCCGATGAGGGCAAAATATTTATCCCCCTGTTTCCACACATAAGGATCGCGGAAAAATTCAGCGGAAAAAATATCAGTCTCCAGATATTTTGGCGGGGTTTTAATCAACGGATTATTTGCGGATTTGCCAAAGTACAAACCGTCTTTGCTTGTTGCAAGACAAGGCGTTTCGGTCTTTTGTATTTTGTCATTTTCTTTTTTTTCACTGTAAGCTGTGTAAAAAAGATTCACAAGACCGTTGTCATAAACTACACTGCCTGCATACACGCCGTCTTTATCGTAGTCCTCATTAGGGGCAAGAGCAAGCGGCTGTTTTTTCCAGTTGACAAGATTTTTACTGCTGAGGTGCGCCCAAAAAGGCATAGAGTTTTTCTCTGCATTTTTTGCTTCCTGTTCGTAAAACAGGTGGTATTCGCCGTTGAAATAAGCCAGCGCGTTAGGATGATTCATTGCACCGGCAAAAGATGCAATGTGGTATTGAGGGTACCATTTTGATGCGGTTACTTCTTTTTTCAACGTATTAATAGAACTTTGAGCATCTTTAAGCGCTTTTTGATGTGCGGCAATATCAGCACAGAAGGCGGCAGAGTTTTGCAAAGATAGCACAAGCGCAAAAGCTAAAACCGATTTGCAGAGAATTTTCATAATAAAATATAACTCCGTAATGCATTAATTGGTTTAATATTATCACAAAAACTTAATATTTGACATTTTAAAGGCAAATTGTGATATTTTGAGGTATTGAATAATTATGATTGAAGCACTGAATACACAAAAACAAAAGACTCCGATTTCTTTTAAAGCACGCAAAATTGCTGTTGCCCGTCCGATTGTTGACGGGGTTGTCAAAGAAATAGAAATATACAGGCTTTCTAAAAAAGAACAAAATATTGTCAAAGAGATATCAGACAGCGTTAATCTTTCAAAACTTTTCCCTTCTAAAGTTAAAGCTCCTAATTTTAGTATATGGCAGCAATTAATAGATTCCACGGGTGAGTATATAGGCTTTTTAAGCCGTCCTAAAGTATTTCTGGCCGTGCAGGATAACAAACCCTGCGGCATGCTTCTGGCAACTCACAATATGAAAAAAGGGCAGGTAATAACTTTTGCAACCTGGCCGACAGCAGTTGAACAGAAAGTTAAAAAAGCGGGAAGTAGCCTTTTTACCGCATTTTTGAATCTTGCTAAACGCAAGAAATTAGAAAAAATTTCACTTGAGCCCGTAATTAAAGGCCCGACGGATTCCGTTGGTTTTTATAAGGCACACGGTATGGATTTTCCGGACAAATACGCTTCCGTAATGACGGCACCCCGTGTGCGTATAGCAAGTGTTGCAGATACAAAAAACGAAGAACTTAACTTTGAAAACCTGAAACACCCGATAAAAGTTAACCTGATGCACAAACTGGGCTTTGACGCTAATTTGTCCGAGAAAAATTCGTGATAAGGAGCAAAGCTACGTGAACGAATTTTGGGTGTGTCACATTGTTCACATAGTGAAGCCATTTTTCAGGCTTCACCACAGTTCAGCCGAA